>JAKSNW010000030.1 GCA_024405895.1 Paludibacteraceae bacterium | reverse complement strand
GATAAGCCTTCGGCTTTAGGGCGATGGGGCGATAAGGAACGGGAACGGGAACGAGGAGGTTAAGGTTATCGTTAAGGTTAAGGTTATCGTTAAGGTTAAGGTTAACGTTAACGTTGATTTAGTTGTCGCGCTCGCTGAGTTCGAGCCAGCGGAACTCTTTCTCGTCGATGAGAGGGTTGATTTCGGAGAGTCGCATCGACATCTTGACGATTTCTTCGGAAGCCAACGTGCCGCTGGAGAGGGCGTCTTCTATGGTTTGCTTCTCTTGGTTGAGGCTCTCGAGGTCGCGCTCCAGTTGCTCCAACTCGCGCTGCTCTTTATAGGTCAACTTGTTGGAGTTGTTGTTCTTCGGCTTCTCCTGCTTCGGCTTCTTGGCTGCTTCCGCCTTCGCCTCGTTCTCACGCTCCTCCTCGATGGTGAGGGCTTCGAAGGCACGGTAGTCGGTGTAGTTGCCGGGGTAGTCCTTGATTTTGCCTTCGCCTTGGAACACGAGCAGGTGGTCCACCACTTTGTCCATGAAGCAGCGGTCGTGGCTCACGACGATGACGCAGCCGTGGAATCCGATGAGATACTCCTCAAGGACGCGCAGTGTGGCGAGGTCAAGGTCGTTGGTCGGTTCGTCGAGCACGAGGAAGTTGGGGTTGCTCATCAGCACGGTGCAGAGGTAGAGCCTGCGTCGTTCGCCGCCGCTGAGCAGATGGATGAAGTCGTGCTGACGGCTCGGGCTGAAGAGGAATCGCGACAGCAACTGCGAGGCTGAGAGTTTGACGCCACCGCCGAGGTCGATTTCTTCTGCCACGGCGCGGACGGCATCGATGACTTTCATCTCTTCGTTGAACGCCATGCCCGTCTGGCTGTAGTAGGCGAAGCGGACGGTGTCGCCCACGTCGAAACGGCCGCTGTCGGGCTGCACCTCGCCCATCAACATCTTGAGGAAGGTGCTCTTGCCGGTGCCGTTCTTGCCGACGATGCCCATCTTCTCGTAGCGGGAGAAGTTGTAGTAGAAATCTTTCAGCAGCACTTTGTCGCCGAACGATTTGGAGATGTATTGTGCTTCGAAGATTTTTGAGCCGATGTAGGTCGCCTTGACGTCCAGCAGCACTTGCTTCTCCACCAGACGCTCGTGGGCACGCTTCTCAATCTCTTTGAAAGCATCGATGCGGCTCTGTGCCTTCGTTCCGCGGGCTTGAGGCTGACGACGCATCCAGTCGAGCTCCTTTCGGTAGAGGTTCTTGGCACGTTGCGTCTCGGCGTTGAAGTTGGCGATGCGCTCGTCGCGTTTCTCAAGATAGTACTGGTAGTTGCCCTTGTAGTGGAAGAGTGTGTGGTTGTCGAGTTCGTAGATTTCGTTGCAGACGTTGTCGAGGAAGTAGCGGTCGTGGGTCACCATGATGAGCGTCATCTTCGAATGGTTGAGCCACTCCTCAAGCCATTCGACCATGGCGAGGTCAAGGTGGTTGGTAGGCTCGTCGAGGATGAGCAGGTCGGGTTCGGTGATGAGTACGTTGGCGAGTGCCAAGCGCTTTTGTTGACCGCCGCTGAGTTCGCGCACCGGCTTCTGCCAGTCGTGAATATCAAGTTTGCCGAGAATCTGTTTGATGTTGGTCTCGAAGTCCCAAGCGTTCAGTCGGTCCATCTCGCTGAGTGCCTGCTGAAACTCGTCGTCCACGTCTTCGTTGCGCATCTGAGCGTCGAGCAGTTCCTCGTAGCGTTCAATGGCCTTGACCAGGTCGTTGTCGCTTTGGAAACAAGCCTGGGCAACGGTGTCGTCCTCCTTGAACTCCGGAATCTGTGGCAGATAGCCCACGCGGAGGTCGCGACGATAAACCACCGTTCCAGCGTCTTGCTGCTCGCGACCGGTGAGGATATTCAGGAGTGTGGTCTTGCCTGTGCCGTTGTTTGCCACGAAGGCACAACGTGTGCCTTGCTCCACGCCGAAAGAGATGTCGGAGAAGAGTTCGCGGTCGCCAAAAGCCTTGCTGAGATTCTCAACCTGAAGATAGACCATTTGCCTTGAATTTATTTACCCAACAGACCCATAATCCATTTGAAGAGGTCGTTGCCGTTGGCGAAGACCAAGAGTGCCAACAGCAGGAACATGCCGATGTTGAGCATGATCTCCATCACCTTGTCGTTTGGCTTGCGACGTGTGATCATTTCGTAGAGGATGAACAGCACGTAGCCGCCGTCGAGCACTGGGATCGGCAAGATGTTCATGAAGGCGAGGATAATCGAGAGGAATGCTGTAAGACTCCAGAAGGCTTCCCAATCCCAGAAGGCAGGGAACAGACCACCGATGGCACCGAAACCGCCGAGGCTCTTGGCACCGGCTTTGGTGAAGACGAGGCGGAACTGCTTGACGTAGGAGCCGAGCACTTCGCATCCTTTTCTGATGCCTGCAGGGAATGAGGCGAAGAAACCGTATTTCTTAACCTTGGTCTTGAAGAACAAGGCTGGATTCTTGAAGGTGATGCCAAGCATGCCAGACTCGTCGACTACGACAGGCACGTCGAGGGTTCGTCCGCTTCTCACTAGGGTAAGTACGGAAGTTTCGTTAGGGTGTTTGCTCAAAGTGTCGCGAATCTGTGAAGCAGCAGAGGTCATCACTGAGTTGATGCCGATGATGCTGTCGCCTCTCTGCAGACCGGCTTCCTTGGCAGGAGTGTTTGGTGCTACTGAGTCTACCACGAATGGGAAACGTATGCTAAAGAATTGTCCGCCTTTCTCGTTCTCGACGAATCGCTCGCCGAAATCTTTCGGCAAGGTGAAGCTGACTTTCTCATTGTTGCGGAGCACCGTCACCTCTTGTTTGCCTTCGATAACCAGAAGTTGAGCCACATCGGAAGTGTGTTCTGGACGTTCGCCGTTGATGTCAACGATGATATCGCCATTTTCAAAACCGTTGTCGAGGGCAGTCTGGCAGTAGTCGTAGCCTAAGTAGCCATTGCTTACAGGCACCCATTCCTCGCCGTAGTGGAACATCAGCATACTATATATAATAAGTGCACCGATGAAGTTGTTGACCACGCCGCCCACGATGATGAGCAGACGTTGCCAAGTCTTTTTGCTGCGGTATTCCCAAGGCTGTGGTTCGCTGTTGATGGTTGCGGAGTCGGAGGTCTCGTCGACCATACCTGCGATAGAGCAGTAACCGCCCAGTGGAATCCAGCCGATGCCCCATTCGGTATTCTCAGGATGTTTGCGCCAATCGTCGTCGGCCAACTCCTCCAATGGAGCAGGTGCATAGACGGTGTTGCCTTTCTTATCCTTCTTCTCGTTGCCGTCGGCATCAAGGAGAGGCTTTACATGGTCTGGAAGATTCTTCTGAAACCAAGCAAAATGCCACTTGCCATTGAACTTCTTCGCTCTTACGATTGAGAAGTTGGGGTTGAAGAACAGATAGAACTTGTCGACGCGAGTCTTGAAGAGTCGTGCCCAAAAGAAGTGGCCCAACTCGTGAATAAATATGAGAAAAGACAGACTTACAACCAACTGTGCTGCCTTAATCCAAAATTCTGCTGTCATAGAAAAAGTGATGTTTTTTGATTAGTGGTTAACAACGAACAACTCTGCCAACTCGCGAGCCTTTTGGTCGGTTGCCACATAGTCGTCGTAGGATGGGGTGTCTATAAAATTGATTGTATTGATAACGCTTTCAAGCATATCGCTCATGCCGAGGAACGAAATCTTCTCTTGGAGGAATTTCTGCACAGCCACCTCGTTGGCAGCATTCAGTGCACATGGGATATTGCCTCCACGATGCATAGCCTCATAGGCCAAAGCCAAGTTGCGGAAGCGTTTCGTGTCAGGTTCTTCGAAAGTCAGCATACCGCATTTTGCCAGATTCAATGGCTCCACCTCCGTCGAGATACGCTCTGGGAAGGTGAGTGCCAATTGAATAGGGAGACGCATGTCCGGATTGCCCAACTGAGCCTTGATGCTGCCGTCGGCGAACTGCACCAACGAGTGGATGATGCTCTGTGGGTGAACCACCACATCAATACAGTCCACATCGATGCCGAACAGCCACTTTGCCTCCATCACCTCAAAGCCCTTGTTCATCATAGAAGCCGAGTCGATGGTAATCTTCGCACCCATATTCCAAGTCGGATGATTGAGGGCTTGTGCTGGAGTCACGTTGCTGAGGTCGGCCATTGTGCGGAACGGACCGCCCGAGGCTGTCAGTATGATACGGTCGACCGCCTGCTCTGGCTCGCCAATCAAACACTGGAAAACGGCACTATGCTCCGAGTCAATAGGAAGAATCGGTGCGTGATGCTTGAGGGCAAAGGCTGTCACCAGTTTGCCTGCCACAACCAAGCACTCCTTGTTTGCCAAGGCAATCTTCTTCTTTGCCTCGATGGCATGAATCACTGGCTTCAAGGCAGCATAGCCAACCAAAGCCACCACCACGGTATCCACAGACTCCATAGCAGCTACCTCGGCAATGGCATCATTGCCTGTCCACACCTTCATAGGGAGGTCAGCCAAAGCCTCTTTCACCTTAGGATATAAAGACTCGTTGGCAATCACCACCACCTCTGGGAGGAAGGCACGTGCCTGCTGAATGAGTAGGTCGGCATTATTGCCTGCTGTAAGGGCATACACCTCAAAACGCTCGGGGTGGTGCTTGACCACCTCGAGCGTTTGAACGCCTATAGACCCCGTAGAGCCTAAGATGGCGAGAGACTGCTTCTTCTGACTTTCTGTCATCGTTACAGTATGTGTTGTTTTCTTTTGTCTTGCCTATGCTTTAGTTACTTTCACCTTCACGATGAAATCCTCGAAATCGAGTTCGGTAGCCTCAGCAATCGTTTCCATCTCGTTGAGGCTCTGAGCCAAAACCTGAGTGGTGATATATTCGCGGAAATCGGCAAGGGCATCGGTCACTTGCTCGTGACGTTCAACCTCGATGTTGATCTTATCGGTAATCTCGAGGCCTGAGCTCTTGCGGATATTCTGGATGCGGTTGACAAGTTCGCGGGCGATACCTTCGCGACGGAGTGCTTCGGTCACCTCGATATCGAGTGCGATGGTCAGTTTGCCTTCGTTCGAAACGAGCCATCCTGGCATATCCTCGGTAGTGATTTCTACATCGGCAACCTCAACCTCAACGTCACCGGAAGGCAAGTGGAGGGTAGCCACACCAGCACGTTCCATGTCGGCAATCGCACCTTGTTCCATAGCACCGATAGCGGCAGCGATTTCCTTCATCTGTTTGCCGAATTTCTTACCCAAAACCTTGAAGTTTGGCTTGATACGTTTCACAAGGCTGATGGTTGACTCTTCGGAAGTCTCGATGAGGAGTTCCTTCACGTTAACCTCGGTCTTGATGAGGTCAGCGATATAAGAGAGTTGCTCCTTGGTCTTGGCATCTGGAGCAGGGATGATTGCTTTGCTCAATGGCTGACGCACCTTCTTCTCTGCCTTACGACGGAGGGCAAGAATCATAGAAGAAGCCTGTTGAGCCAACTGCATGCACTCCTCAAGATAAGTGTCGATGAGGCTCTCGTCGGCTTTAGGGAACTCTGCCAAGTGAACAGACTCGTACTTGCCGTTCTCGTTGGTCAAGTCTTCGAAGAGTTGGTCAGCATAGAATGGAGCGATAGGAGCCATCAACTTAGCCACAGTCACGAGACATTGATAGAGTGTCTGATAAGCGGAGAGTTTGTCTTCGTTCATCTCGCCACCCCAGAAACGTTTACGGTTCAGACGTACATACCAGTTGGAGAGGTTCTCGCCAACGAAGTCGCTGATAGCACGACCAGCACGGGTTGGTTCGTAGTTCTCGTAGTGTGCTGAAACCTCTTTGATAAGAGTGTTGAGCAAAGAGATGATCCAACGGTCGATTTCTGGACGTTTCTCCACAGGAATCAATGGAGCCTTGCTGTCGAAACCGTCAACGTTGGCATAGAGTGCGAAGAATGAGTAGGTGTTGTAGAGGGTTCCGAAGAACTTACGACGCACCTCTTCCACACCGTTGATGTCGAACTTCAGGTTGTCCCAAGGCGAAGAGTTGGTCATCATATACCAACGCAATGGGTCGGAACCGTATTGCTCGATAGTAGAGAATGGGTCAACGGCATTGCCCAAGCGTTTTGACATCTTGTTGCCGTTCTTGTCCAAGACGAGGCCGTTGGAGATAACGTTGCGGAATGCCACAGAGTCGAACACCATGGTACCGATAGCGTGGAGGGTGAAGAACCAACCACGGGTCTGGTCAACACCTTCGCTGATAAAGCTTGCTGGGTAGATGTCGCCACGGTCCAAAGCCTCTTTGTTTTCAAATGGGTAGTGGATTTGAGCGTATGGCATCGCACCAGAGTCGAACCATACGTCGATGAGGTCTGTCTCACGGTGCATTGGTTTGCCGCTTGGAGAGCAGAGCACGATGTAATCCACGTATGGACGGTGGAGGTCGATATTTTCAGGAGCGTAGTTCTCTTTTGAGTAATCGCCTACGCGGAAATTCTTGTAAGGGTTCTCCTTCATGAAGCCTGCCTCAACTGACTTGTTGATCTCGTTGATGAGTTCCTCAACAGAGCCGATGCACATCTCCTCGCTGCCGTCTTCGGTACGCCAAATTGGGAGTGGTGTGCCCCAGTAGCGAGAGCGTGAGAGGTTCCAGTCGTTGAGGTTCTCGAGCCATTTGCCGAAGCGACCAGTGCCGGTGCTTTCTGGCTTCCAGTTGATGGTCTGGTTGAGTTCGATCATGCGTTCGCGGCAAGCAGTGCTACGGATAAACCAACTGTCGAGAGGGTAGTAGAGCACAGGTTTGTCTGTTCGCCAGCAGTGTGGGTAGTTGTGCACATGCTTCTCGATACGGAATGCCTTGCCCTCTTGCTTCAACATCATGCAGAGTGCCACGTCAAGGGTCTCGGCATCAGGAGCGAGGGTTGGGTCGTAGGCATTCTTCACGAAACGGCCTTCGTACTCCTTATAGAGGTCTACGTTGATGGCACGTTTCACGAACTCTTCGTCGAGGTCGCTGAGGAGGAAGAACTTACCAGTCATGTCTACCATTGGGCGTGTCTCACCTTTCTTGGTGGTGAAGGTCATGCCTGGGATGCCTGCTTTCTTGGCTACGAATGCGTCGTCAGCACCAAAGGTAGGAGCGATGTGAACGATACCGGTACCGTCTTCGGTGGTAACGTAGTCGCCGAGGATCACGCGGAAACCGCCGTCGCCTGGATAAGCCCATGGAATGAGCTGTTCGTATTCGATACCTTCGAGCTCTGTGCCCATCAGTGTGCCTACAACTTCAAACTCTGCCACTTTCTTCTCGCCGAAATAGGCAGAGAGCAGAGGAGTTGCGATGATATAGGTGGCAGGTTGGTCTGAGTATGGGTTCTTTGATTTTACGATGCTGTATTCAATCTTAGGACCAACGCAGAGTGCGGTGTTTGAAGGCAAGGTCCAAGGGGTGGTGGTCCAAGCGAGGAAGTAAGCATTCTCGCCGAAACGGTCGCCTTTGATCTTGAACTGAACGGTAACGGTGGTGTCCTTCACGTCGCGGTAGCAGCCTGGTTGGTTCAACTCGTGTGAGCTGAGGCCAGTGCCTGCGGCTGGTGAGTATGGTTGGATGGTGTAACCCTTGTAGAGCAAGCCCTTGTTGTAGAGTTGCTTCAAGAGCCACCAGAGTGTCTCGATATATTTGTTGTCGTAGGTGATGTAAGGATTGTCGAGGTCCACCCAATAGCCCATCTTCTGGGTCAGCGAGGTCCACTCTTTGGTGTATTTCATCACCTCCTTGCGGCAGGCATTGTTGTAGTCGTCAACAGAGATTTTCTTGCCGATATCTTCTTTGGTGATGCCGAGCATTTTCTCTACACCGAGTTCTACTGGCAGACCGTGTGTGTCCCAACCGGCTTTACGTTTCACTTGGAAACCCTGCATGGTTTTGTAGCGGCAGAACGTGTCTTTGATGGTACGAGCCAACACGTGGTGGATGCCAGGCATGCCGTTGGCAGAAGGTGGTCCCTCGTAAAATACGAATGTAGGATTGCCTTCACGGGTTTCGATACTTTGCTCAAACAGATGGTTTTGCTCCCACTTCTCCTGTCTTTCCTTG
Organism: Paludibacteraceae bacterium; assembly: GCA_024405895.1. Lineage (GTDB taxonomy): Bacteria > Bacteroidota > Bacteroidia > Bacteroidales > Paludibacteraceae > HGM05398. Next base: position 11,819 of record JAKSNW010000030.1, on the reverse strand, counting down.
TTGATTGCGGAGAGGTCGAGACCTTTATATTCAGTAAATTTTTTCATCAGAAAAAGTTTGTTTGTTTGCTTATATTATAAGAGTTGCAAAGGTACGATTTTTTCTCGGATAATACAATAGTAAATAAAGGGATTGTTGAGGTGTTGCCGGGAACGACAAAATCGCCACAATGAAACCAGATGCACTCAGAAATGAAGGTTGCTTGAATCAAAGCAAAACGAAAACTATATTAACCGTACCTATTAATTCTCGAACCGCAGTATGACTTGTCAGAATAATCAAGGTGTTTTTATTTCGTTTCAACACTGAAAGAACGGATTTTACATATGAAAAATCCCGAAAGATTTGGTTTGTCTTTCGGGATATAGGTTTGATAATGGTCTGTTGGATTTCGTTAATCTTTAGAGCTTTTCAAGATCTGAAATCGCTTTTGCTTTCAATTTTGAAGACCAAGGGCCTTTTTGAATTTTTTCTTTGATTGAATTTTTGCTTTCACCATTTGCGTAGAGCTTTTTTACGACAGCCCTAAAGATAGCATCAAAACCATACTCGGCTAAAGCTGCTGCAATTGCACCAGATGCAAGTAAGGTTAAAATTCCTCCGATCATTCCTCCCGGACCTAATAGTGCCAGAGCAGCAGTAATTGCGGCGGCTCCTGATAGACCTGTCATGGATATTGCTATTAATAGCATTAATCCTGGGATTCCGAATCCTGCAATTTTGTCAACGATTTTATCCATTTGTTATTTCTATAGTCCTTTTCGGCACCCCAAAAAGTTGTTTGTTAATTTGTTTGTTGTCTGTTAATTTGTTATGCAAAAAGCGTGGATGCCCATTTCGTTTGCCAGTCGATGAGGCCTAGCACAGCCCTGAATTCTGACAAACGAGAGGATACCCACGCTATGAGTATATGTGCCGTGAAATGTGCCAATGATTTGAATCTTTGGCACACCACGGAAACAGGTACACACCGTGTGCATCTTTCTACTCTTGTCTTGGAATTCGTTTGAAGGTGCTAGTTTCATCGACCAAGATCAAGCGTTGAATGACGCTTTTTATTTTGATGCAAAGGTACATGTTTTTTAACGATAATAGAAGAGATAGCCCAAACTTTTTTAATACTCTATGGACCATCCCGACCAAAGTTGTCGCTGCGAAAATTGCAGTTTCTGAAAATTTCAGGAAGTTTGGGAAGTTTGAAACGCAGTTTCTGAAAATTTCAGGAAGTTTGAGAAGTTTGAAATACAGTTTCTGAAAATTTCAGGAAGTTTGGGAAGTTTGAAACGCAGTTTCTGAAAATTTCAGGAAGTTTGAGAAGTTTGAAATACAGTTTCTGAAAATTTCAGGAAGTTCGGGAAGTTTGAAACGCAGTTGCTGAAAATTTCAGGAAGTTTGAGAAGTTTGAAACACTGTTTCTGAAAATCTCAGAAAGTTTGAGAAGTTTGAAACACTGTTTCTGAAAATTTCAGAAACGATAAAACATTTTGGTTTCGTTAAATGCAATTTTGCCTTTTTGACAAATAGTTTGGTCTACGTAAAATGTAATTCTGCAAATTTCTGTTTGCTTTTAATGGAAATCAAATAGAAAAACCCCCACCTGCCGAAGCAGATGAGGGCGTGGTTTTTGGTATAGAAATAGGGCTCTTAACCAAAGTGAAATGTCTGATTGACAGACAGGATGTGAGATTATTCCCGAGGTTTCGAAACGATGTCGATAAACTTGTCGAGTAGCGGAACAAGTGCCTGGAGTTCCTCCACGCTCATTCCTTTGGCTACAATCTCACGTGCCAGACAGTTGGGCACTTCTTTAATCTGCTCTTTCAGTCGGCGACCTTCACCCGTCAGCGATACGATACGTTGACGGCTGTCTGCCTGACTTTTCTGGCGAACAATCAGTCCGAGTTTCTCCATTCGTTGGAGTAGTGGTGTCACCGTATTTGTCTCGAGATGAAGTCGCTCCGTGATATCGCTGATGATACGGTTGTCCTGTTCCCACAAAAGCATCAGCACGAGATATTGTGGATAAGTGATGCCGTATTGTTTGAAGAACGGGGTGTAACTGGCTGTCACCAGTCGGGATGCCGTATAGAGACGGAAACAGAGCTGATTATCAAGTTTTAACTGTGGATAGGACATGCTTTATTTGTTGAGTATTTCTTGGATGATGGGCATCATCTGTTCGGCAGTAGCGGTGGGTTCGAAACGGTAGACCACATTGCCCGCTCTGTCGACGAGAAACTTCGTGAAATTCCATTTGATGTCGGAAGACTCTCGCCAGCCTGGGAGGTTCTTGTCGAACATTTTTTCAAGTATTGGGGTGAGTTGAATTTTCTGGGGCTGAGAAACGGATATAACTATATATATATGTATGAGAAAAAATGTGTACCTTTGTCGGCAATATAATTTGGGATAAACTACGCTATGGAAAAGATAAAGTTTTTAGCAAAGCATATTCTCATTGCCTTCTTGGCAGTGGTGGTCTTGTTGTTTGTTATTCTGCATGTTATCAAATTTGCAACACATCATGGCGAATCAATTGCCGTGCCTCAACTCGTTGGTCTGAATCCTGCCGAGGCTGAGCAGATGTTGGCAGAAACAGGCATCGTTTGTGAGGTGGTTGACTCCGTTCACGAGAAAAACATCGCTCCTGGACAGATTGTAGAGCAGACACCAGTGGCTGGCACTTCAGTGAAGAGTGGTCGTGTCATCTATATAACCATCAATGCCAAGAAGAAGAAAACCATCATGGTGAAGGATATGAGAAACCGTCCGCTCCGTGAGGTGGAGAGCCTCTTGGTGGCAGAAGACCTGATAATCGAAGAGGTGGTACGTGTGCCATCAGAATATAACGACTTGGTATTGGATGTGAAGTACCAAGGCCGTCCGCTTGAACCTAATGCACAGATTCCTCAGGGTAGCCGACTGGTGCTTGAGGTAGGCAGCAGCAGTGAGAGCGGCGAAGAGGTGGTTGTTCCACAACTGATTGGCTTGACACCAGCCATGGCGGAGCAACGTATCTTGGAGAACCAACTCGTGGTGGGTCGCATTGATTTTGATGAGATACCGAATGGCAACGAGAACGCCTATTTCGTCTATCAGCAGAGCAAACGTGCTGGCTCTATGACTGGTGCTGGTTCTCGCATCGATATCAAACTGAGCAAGAATCCAAGAAAACAACCTGTGAACGAACCGTCTAACGACGAGGAGTTCTTCTAAACCTTTACGGCCCTCACATGTCACAAAGAGGGCTGTTTTTTATTATTTACGTTATGACAGAAGAACCTATTGTTCCTGCACTCGACCCAGAGGAAGAGTCGGAGGAATTGTTTGAATATAAGAGTTTCACTGCCGATAAAGGACAGACGCTTCTGCGTGTTGACAAGTATCTTGTCCAATGCATGGGAGGTGCCTCTCGCAACCGTATCCAAGCTGCTGCCAAGGCGGGCTGTATCTTGGTGAACGGCAAGCCCGTGAAGTCGAACTATCGTATCAAACCGCTGGATAAGGTGCAGGTGATGCTCGACCACGAACCTGCCGACTATACCATTATCCCTGAAGATATTCCATTGGAAGTAACCTATGAGGATGATGATGTAATGGTAATCAACAAACCAGCAGGTCTGGTGGTTCACCCAGGCATTGGCAATGTGCATGGCACTCTCCTCAATGCTATTGCATGGCATTTGAAAGATAATCCGAAGTTCGATGCCAACAATCCTCATATCGGTCTTGTTCACCGTATCGACAAGGATACCTCCGGACTCTTGGTGGTGGCTAAGACTGAGGATGCCAAGGCTCATCTCGGTAAGCAGTTCTACGACAAGACCACATCTCGCACTTATCATGCTTTGGTTTGGGGTGTGATGAAGGAGGATGAAGGTACGATTGATGGCGACCTCGGACGTGATCCTCACGACCGTCTCCGTTTCTGTGTGTTCCCTAACGGAGAGAATCCGCAAGCCAAACATGCTGTAACACACTATCGTGTGATTGAGCGTTTTACATATACGACATTGGTGGAATGCCGATTGGAAACAGGACGTACCCATCAGATTCGTGTACACATGCGTCACATCGGTCATCCGTTGTTCTCTGATGAACGCTATGGCGGAGCCGAGGTGCTGAAAGGCAATATGTTCGGTGATTACCGTAACTTCATTCGTCATTGTTTCGAAACCTGCCCTCGTCAGGCTCTGCATGCTCAGACACTTGGCTTCGTTCATCCAACAACAGGCAAGGAGATGAGTTTCTCTGCCTCTTATCCTGACGATTTCGATAACATTATCAAATTGTGGCGACAATATACGCTCGATACAACTAAGCAATAGGCTATGAAACGATTGCTCTTCCTACTTGCTTTGCTGACTGTTTCTGTCGGAGCGATGGCATATATAAGTGTGTCACCTCAGACGGTACGGTTTAGTGGTGCTGGCGAGATAAAACAAGTGAAAGTGGCCCACTCGGGCGGCTGGAGCTTTGGCTTGCCTGTGGAAGAGTGGATTTTCTGTTCGCAGGATGCCAATACACTTTCCATTGAGTGCTTCAAGAACTTCGACGATACCGTCCGTACTGCCCATCTGACTCTAATGTCGGGTAGTTCGACTTGTACGATAACATTGATTCAGGATATCTATCGTCCACCAGTAAACAACGATGAAGTGGAGGAAGAACAGAAACAGTCGAAGGGAAGTCGTGAGATTGAGGTGAATGGTGTGAAGTTCAAGATGGTCTATGTGGAAGGCAGTCGTTTTACCATGGGTGCCACAAGTTCGCATGCCAAAGAGGCTTTCCCAACGGAACTGCCTGTGCATGCAGTGGAACTTGCTGATTATATGATTGGTGAGACCGAGGTGACACAAGCACTTTGGACTGCCGTGATGGGCTCAAATCCAAGTAGTGTGAAAGGCGATAATCTGCCTGTAGATAATATCTCTTGGTTCGATTGTTGGGAGTTTATCCGCAAGTTGAACCGATTGACAAATCTGCAGTTTACCCTTCCAACTGAGGCTCAATGGGAATATGCTGCCAAAGGTGGAACACATCGTTCAACTACCAAGTTTTCTGGACATTCCGATTGGTTTGAGGTGGCATGGACATTCCTTAATTCCCGTGGTAAGTTGCATCGTGTGAAGGCGTTGAGAGAAAACTCTCTTGGACTCTATGATATGAGCGGTAATGTCTGGGAATGGTGTGCCGATTGGTTCGATCTCTATCACACTCGTGCCACTGTAAACCCAACAGGACCAGAGAGTGGTGATTACCGTGTCATAAGAGGCGGTGCTTGCGATGAACTGGAAAATCGCTGTCGCGTAACTTGCCGTAGTGGTGCTGCTCCTGGCAACAAGGCTGCTCATCTTGGACTTCGTCTGGCATTGAAGGTTTCGAAATAAAATTTACCGTAATGGCTCGTTCGTTTCGCTACTGTTTATTGATAATTGCTTTGGCTGTCAGTATGATGGCTAATGCCCAATCATCTGCAAATGTGAAGCGAGTGGTAGTGAATGGTGTCTCGTTCCGTATGATTTATGTGGAAGGTGGCACTTTTACCATGGGTGCTACGAAGGAACAAGGTGCTGAGGTGGAAACCGTGGAACTGCCTTTGCATAAAGTGGAACTCTCCAATTATTACATCGGCGAAACGGAGGTGACACAGGCGATGTGGATGGCTGTGATGGGACGTGGACAAAACCCGAGTCATTTCGTGGATTCGGAGAAACCGGTGGAACAGATTTCTTGGATGGATTGTCAACGATTTATTCGTAAACTGAACGAACTGACAGGAATGTGTTTCCGTTTGCCTACTGAAGCTGAGTGGGAGTTTGCTGCTCGCGGAGGCATTCGTTCGAAAGGCTTCCGTTATGCTGGTGGCGATGATATTGAAAGTGTGGCTTGGGTACTTTCCAATAGCAAAGATGTTACCCATAGAGTAAAAGAGAAACGCCCTAACGAACTCGGACTTTATGATATGAGTGGCAATGTTTTGGAGTGGTGTCAGGATGTGTTATGTCGTTATAAAACAGCCGATGCCAAGAATCCTTGCGGTAAAGCCAAGAGTGAGTTTCGTGTAAACCGTGGCGGCAGTTTCTGTAATAGTGCTGCCCGTTGCCGTGTTTCCTACCGTAATGCCAGTTCGTACAAAAACAGCAGTCCTATCCTGGGATTTCGTCTGGTTTTGGACTTCCCTTGTCCAGAGAATGAAACAGCCGAGGAGTAGAACTCTCTCGGCTGATATCTTGTTGTTTACTTAGTCAGACTTATTTCTTCTTCATCGAACGGAGATGAGAACGCAGGCGTTTCAGTGCTTGCGCGTATGGTGTAACAGCTACACTGGCAAAATAAGCACCCATGGTGGTTGTGTAGGTTACCTTGTAGACGTTATGGTTGAAAAGTTCTTCGTTGGAGAATGTGTTCATCAACATCATCATACTCTGATGGCTGGCTTTCAACATGTCGAGTGCAAGATCGTAACTCATCATCTGGTGTAGCTGACGATTGGCTTCGTCCATGGCTTTATAATCCTTACGGTAGGGCTCTGGAATAAAATCTTGCGGAGTTCCTTTGCGGATGTTGTCCACGAAGATAATCTGAAGACGTTGCCATTCAACGATATGCATCAGTACATCGCGCATATTGTCGCCTTGTTCGAACGTAGTGCATCGTGTTTTTGTCTCGCGAGGCAGAAAGTTTGATTCCAGAATATCGTGTTCTGCTTTTTCAAGCGTTTTCATGAGCGCATCGTAGTTCTCCTGCGCCATCGCTATAAGCTGTTCTTTGTCTTGTGGTTGAGCCATATTTTTGTGTGTTGATTTGTAACCTTAGTATTATTGTTTAAGTTGTAGTCCGAGGTTTGTGATTTCAATCTTGCCGTTGTTGAGATTCTGTCGGAGTGCATCCATAATCTGCTCCGTATCATAACTCTTCAATTCCTGACACTCGGCAATTTCATTGATGCCGATTGGACGAGATGAAAGCACTTTTATTAAAGCCTCTTCGGCTGTCAGTTTCTTTGCTTTCTTCGTTGCTGTTGGCATGATGCCTGCTTTTTTCTGACTGAGACAGACGTCGCAACAGCCACACGGCTGGGCATCTTTCTCTCCGAGATAATCAAGCAACAGAACGCTTCGACAAGTATCTGTGGCGGTGAAATAGTTTATCATCGCTTCCGTTCGTTCGATGGCAAGATGGTGTCTATGTTCGTAGATATGCGACGGAATATCTACCTTGACGGCATCAATTCTCCTTCCGACAAAACGGAACAAAGGCAACTTGCTGTAAGGAACGTGGCGGATAATACGGTCGTAGTGAAGTTCGCGAAGTGTATTGTAAACCTCGTGGCGAGGAATACGTAGCTGCTGTGAGATAATCTCTTCACTGACAGTTGTCTTGTGTGTGAGAATACCTTCGTAACGGCGTAGCAGGAAATCGAGTAGGCGAGTTGTGTATTTGCCATGTTCCTGATAGTCGTAGAGTTCTTCGCGAGAACAGAGAAACTCTATGCTTGAAGCATTCTTGTCCTGCTGTTTCATATTGATATAACCAGCCAACCGCAACAGGTCTATTGCACCTGCTGCTTGGGCTCGTTGTTGATGATAGACTTTGCAGAAATCATCGATATCAAATTGAAACACACGGTCTTCTCCATAGCCTTCACCTACTACGAAATAATCGGAAAGCTTTTGATAGATTTCTCTTACGTATTCTTTGCTGGGGAAGGCATTTGTAACATGTGTCTTGAGTGTACGTCCTTCGTACTCACCGCAAAGCAGAACGGCATAGCTTCGGATTCCGTCTCGTCCTGCTCGACCGGCTTCTTGGTAATAGGCTTCCACAGAATCTGGTGCATCCAGATGAATAACCACACGGACATCGGGCTTGTCGATACCCATGCCGAAAGCATTCGTGGCTACCATTACACGCACCTCGTTGGTTTTCCATTGTTGAAGTCTTTCGTCGCGAGTGAGATTGGAAAGTCCTGCGTGATATGAACTTGCCGTGATGCCTGATTTGTTCAGCAATGCAGCAACATCGGCAGTGTCCTTTCTGTGACGTACATAGATAATCGCCGTTCCAGGTACACTATTTAATATATGTATAGCCTCGCCGATTTTGTCGTCTGTCTTCCTGACCACATAGCTGATGTTCGAACGGTTGTAGGTTGACTGAAACGTCTTATGGTCAGGACGGAAAAGTAACTGTTTCTTAATGTCGCGTTCCACCAGCGGAGGTGCCGTTGCCGTAAGTGCCAAGACTGGGACATCGGGAATCAGCTCGCGGAACTTGGAGATATTCAGATAGGCAGGGCGGAAGTCTGTGCCCCATTGTGATATGCAGTGTGCCTCGTCCACCACAATCATTGAGATTGGAATGAACCTTAGGCGTTGGATAAACAGCGGAGAACCAAGACGTTCAGGAGAAAGGTAGAGCATCTTGATGTTCGGGTCTGACTCGCAGCGAAGCAATATCTCGAAGATTTCCTTGTGCGATTGTCCCGAATAGATGACTTCGGCATTGATGCCTTTCTTGTACAGGTTGATAACCTGGTCTTTCATGAGTGAGATAAGCGGTGTAATCACTAGACAAACCCCCTGCATTGTCATTGCGGGAACTTGAAACGTGATACTCTTGCCGCCACCTGTCGACATCAGTCCAAGCGTATCGTAACCTGCAGCCACGCTCTCGATAATCTCCTGTTGCAAAGGGCGGAAACTATCGTAACCCCAATATTTCTTCAGGGTTTCTTGGAAGATGTTGTTACTCATGAATGTTGGATATTTCTAAGCTTTTGCCTGCTTGTTTTTCCACGCCACAAAACCGATGATGCAGGTGGTGCAGACAACCAAAGCCACGCAGTAGCCTACAATGTCAGGTAATTCGAAGAAGTTGAATCCACCTTGTTTTGGTGTGGCAATGAACATGAAAGACGAGCAGACTGCTGTCATGAACAACGCCGGAATTATACTGATAAGGTAAGCCCAACGATTTTGGCTGTGTCGAACCAAAAATATGGTAATGGCCCAAAGGGTGAAGACTGACAGCAGTTGGTTGCACCATGCGAAGTAGTTCCAGATGGTGTTGAAGCTCTCCTTGTTGCCGATAGACCAGATAAGAACGATGGTGGTAACCACGAAGATAGGCAAGGCCACCATGAGACGTTTCACGATAGGTTTCTGGTCTAAATGCAAGAAATCTGCTATGATGAGGCGGGCAGAGCGGAGTGCTGTATCGCCTGAGGTAATCGGAGCAAAAACCACACCAAGGAGGGCAAGGATAGAACCGATGCGTCCGAGCCATGTGTCGGTCAAGAACTTGATGATTCGAGGAGCAGCAGAACCGTATTCAGCCACTTGTGCGTCATAATCGCCGCTGAAGAAGAACACTGAAGCCGCAGCAGCCCAGATGAGTGCAACCACACCTTCGGTAATCATTGCACCATAGAAAATCGCACGGCCTTGACGCTCGTTGACCATACAACGGGCCATCAGTGGTGATTGTGTGGCATGGAAACCGGATACAGCACCACAGGCAATGCTCACGAACATCATCGGGAAAATCGGTGTGCTTTCAGGATCAGCCTGTTTGTTCTGCAGTCCTTCCCAGAACTCTGGCACGGCAGGATGGTTGATGAAGAGGTAACTCAAGATGCCAATGGCCATGAACAACAAGCAGATACCGAACACAGGGTAAATCTTGCCGATAATCTTATCGATAGGGAAGAGGGTGGCTATGACATAATAAACCATAATCACCACAACCCAGAAAATGGCTGAGAGACTGTCTGGTGTAAGGTCAGCAAGAATCTTAGCAGGACCGTCAACGAAGACCACGCCCACAAGAATCATCAGGATGATCATGAAACCACGCATCAACTGACGAACGCCGTTGCCAAGGTGTTGGCCTTGAATCTCCGGCAGTGAGATACCGTCGTGACGGAGTGAAATCATTCCGGAGAAATAATCGTGGACAGCACCACCGAAGATGCTTCCCAACACAATCCAAAGGAACGAGGCAGTGCCGAATCGAGCGCCCATGATGGCACCGAAAATCGGTCCAAGTCCTGCAATGTTCAGGAATTGAATCAGGAATATACGCCAAGGCTTCAATGGCATGAAGTCGACGCCGTCAGGATGTGCAACGGCTGGTGTGACTCTTTTTTCGTCAGCGCCGAAAATCTTTTCCGCAAAGCTGCCGTAGAACACATAACCCAACACAAGGGCAACTAGACATATAGTGAAAGATATCATAAGGTTAAGTGTTTAATTGTCTGCTGATAAGTGTTATTTCTGTCGGATAAACACATTCACAGGTGTGCCTGTAAACTCCCATTCCGTACGGAGTTTGTTTTCAAGGAAACGTTTGTACGGATCTTTTACATATTGTGGCAGGTTGGCAAAGAACACAAACGAAGGAATCTGTGTGTTTGGCAACTGTGATATGTATTTGATTTTTACATACTTGCCTTTGTATGCTGGTGGTGGATAGTTCTCGATGAGAGGCAAGAAGAAGTCGTTCAACTTGGCGGTTGAAATCTTTCGTGTCTTGTTTTCGTAAACGCTCATGGCGGTCTCTATCACCTTGAAGATACGTTGTTTGGTTGTGGCAGAAGTGAAGATGATAGGGAAATCGGTGAATGGGGCAAAACGGCCACGGATGTAACTCTCTATCTTATTGATAGCTGAAGCTGATTTGTCCTCAATCAAGTCCCATTTGTTCACGCAGACCACCAAACCTTTCTTGTTCTTCTGAATCAGGGAGAAGATGTTGAGGTCTTGTGATTCCACACCACGGGTGGCATCAATCATCAAGATACATACATCGGAGTTCTCAATGGCACGGATGGCACGGATAACAGAGTAGTACTCAATGTCTTCGTTCACCTTACCTTTCTTACGGATACCTGCTGTATCTACGAGGTAGAACAGATGGCCGAACTTGTCGTATTTTGTATAGATGGAGTCGCGGGTTGTGCCTGCAATATCGGTCACGATGTGACGCTCCTCGCCAATGAACGCATTGACAATGGACGACTTACCGGCGTTAGGACGACCTACGATGGCAAACTTAGGCAAATCTTCCTCAGGTTGCTCGTCTTTCACGAAAGAGAGACGTTTCAGCACCTCGTCCAACAGTTCGCCAGTGCCAAGACCATTGGCTGCAGAGAGAATGAATGGGTCGTCCAGGCCTAACTTATAGAACTCCGCTGCAAGGTATTGTGTATCAAATGTGTCTACCTTGTTTGCAACCACAATTACTGGTTTCTTACTGCGACGCAGTGTCTCGCCAATCATCATGTCGAGGTCGGTGATACCGTTCATCACATCCACTACGAAAAGGGTCAAATCGGCCTCTTCGATTGCGATAGCCACTTGGCGGTTGATTTCTTCTTCAAATATATCGTCGGAGCCTTGCACCCAACCACCAGTGTCGACAATGGAAAACTCCTTGCCACACCATTCAACGCGGCCGTATTGGCGGTCGCGAGTTGTGCCGGATGTTGGGTCTACAATAGCGTCACGAGTCTTGGTCAAACGATTGAAAAGGGTTGACTTACCCACGTTTGGGCGTCCTACTATAGCTACTAATGTACTCATCTTAGTGTAGTTTGTTTTTCTTAAACCGCAAAGATACATATTTTTTTGCAAATGGGATGCTGATAAGTCCGTTTTGTTGGTTTCAAACCTCAATTACCCCGTTTTTGAGGAGTGAATGAGAAAATGGAGTCCAAGAATAGCTGAAAAATTAGTATTCGTTAACATCTGCAAATGTGGACTCGTATTTTAATTTTGGAAATGAGAGTCTACATTTCTCGACTGCCATTTTAA
>JAKSNW010000003.1 GCA_024405895.1 Paludibacteraceae bacterium | reverse complement strand
GTTGAGATAATAGAGCACACTCTGTGTCCAAGGCTCAATGCGGCGGTTCTCTGCCGAGGAGAGTGAGGCAAACAGACGATCGCGTGCCTCGGCATCCGGTGAGACAGCCCTTGAGATGAAGTTGAACTGCTGCAGACGGTCGGGATTGGTAATCCTTGCTCGCTGTGTCTCAATGATATGCTCTGCCTGTTCGGGCAAGCGGACAGCCAACTCATAAGCCAGAGTCATGTAGTCGTTTGGGGAGAGCAGAGGGTTGTCGTTTTTCTCCCAAGTGGTATAGAGTGCTTGAACGACCTCAGGCGAAGTGGCAGCGTTGGCGAGCAGACGGAGCAACTGTGTGCGTACAGCCGTCAGCGGATGAGTCTCCGAGAGTTTGAGAAGGTCGATATCCAAGTGTCGTCCAGCCTGTTGCGTCACCCTCAGCGGTTCATTCATATAGTTCACCAGCGAAAGCGATACCAAAGGATTACGCTCCTCTCTCAGTCTTGTGGCAAGCCAAAGCAGCCAAGCCTCGTCGGTGAGTTTGTGTTGCAGATAATTCTCGTTGAGAACCATCAGCAGGGCTTGTCGACGTGTCTCATCGCATTTTCCCCATTGCTCCATCACCGTGTCTATCTGTGCGGATGTGAGGCTGCAATAGCCGTATTCCATCCCTAATGTGCTGTCGTTGACAGACTCTACCGTGTACGTCGGCCAATAGGTCTCGTCCACCCATTGCTTGCTGAATGCCTTGAGGTCCACGGTAGTCTCGCTGTCGAGAATGGCGATGAGGTCGTCCCAGGTGGCATTGTCGTAGAGATAGGCCTTCACATAACGCTTCATGCCTCGCTGAAAAGCCTCCTTGCTCATGAGTTCCACCATCCTACGCATCATCACCGGTGCCTTGTTGTAGATGATATTATTGTATATCAGTCCGCTGTAGCGCATGTTGTCCAAAGGCTGACGGATAGAGGTGCGACCCTCGGTGCGGTCTTGGGTGATGGCAGCATTGACATAGGTCTTGAGCCAGTTGAGGCTGTGGTTGATGTCTGGGAAGAGCGGAGCAGTGATCTCGGCTGCGAAGTAGTTGGCAAACACCTCCTTGGTCCATACGTCATTGAACCAGTTCATCGTCACCGCATCGCCAAACCACATGTGGGCAGTCTCGTGGGCTATCAGTTCCGTTCGCTTCAGTCGTTCCTCCTCCGTTGGGTTCTTGGAGAGAAAGAGGGTGTTGTCGTTGTAGAACGTGCAGCCGGTGTGTTCCATGCCACCGAACTGAAAACCAGGCAATACCACGAGGTTGTAACTTTGGAACGGGTAGGGGACGTCGGTGAATGCCTCAAGCCACTCAAGCGAGAACACCACCTGATGACAGATGTCGGGCAGTTGGGCTATGCGAGCAGAATCGGTCTCCCGGTGGTAAGCCCCTATCGTCCTGCCGTTTTCTGTATATATATAGTGTTGGAACTCACCAGCCGCGAAAGCAAACAGATAGGTCGGGATAGGGTCGGAGAGGGCATAACTGTCAATGCGGTAGCCTGGCTTCGAGGCACTTGCCTTGGATGGCTCGGCAGTGACCTCGGTATTTGTCACGGTAGTCCATTGGTCGGGAACCTCGAGGGTCAGGGCAAAGCGTGCCTTGAGATTAGGTTGGTCGAAACATGGGAACACCGTTCTTGCACGGTCGGGCACGAAGAGGGTGTAGACATAGTTGCCACGGTGGTTGAGCGACTGCCTACCTGCCGCGAAGAGAATCTCTATCGTGTTGATTCCCTTGGTGGTATGTTGTTTGGCAATGATGATATGCTCGTTCTTGAACGTGAACGGACGGGCCTTGCCGTTGACTCTTACACTATGAATCTTATCGCCACTCTCGCGGAAATCAAGCACTATCTCGGTGCGTTCGGAGAGTTGGAAACGGACAATCTCGCGTCCCTCTACCGCTTGCTCCTTATCATCGGAGAGCGAGAAGAAGAGGTGGTACTGCAGTTGACTGATGGTCTGCTTGCGTTGTTCGGCAAGTTGCCAACTGATGCCTTCGTCGTAACTGCCAGTAGCATAGAGACCTAAAGGGCATAACGCGAGGGTCAGGAGCAATGAGCGGAGTAGATTCATAGTGAAAAAAGAGTATGAAAAACCCCGAAGTGGCACGAGACCGTTTCGGGGCTTATGAGTTTGAACTGAAGAAGATTATTTGTTCTTCAAGAGGTCGCGAATCTCGGTGAGGAGTTTCTCTTCGGCTGTTGGTTCTGGTTCAGCAGCAGGAGCAGGAGCAGCCTCTTCCTCTTTCTTGAGTTTGTTGGTAGCAGCAGCGATGCCTTTGATGATGGCAAACAAGCAGATAGCGATGATGAGGAAGTCGATGACGTTCTGGATGAATGCACCATAGTTCCAGGTTACAGCCTCGATGGCAGGAGTGATCTCAGCACCAGCCTCGTCGAGAACAGCAGGAACAGCCTCTTTGAGAGTGAGTTTGAGGTCTGTGGTGTTCACGCCGCCCATGGCAGCGAAGAGAGGCATGATGAGGTCGCCTACTACAGAAGATACGATTTTACCGAATGCACCGCCGATGATAACACCGACAGCCATGTCTACTACGTTGCCTTTGAGGGCAAACTCTTTGAAATCTTTAAGAAGACTCATAGCAATAGTGTGTTAAGTATGTATTGTTTATTGTTTGATTTGCTTTAGAAAGTGCAAAGGTAACACTTTTTTGTGAAAGTGCTGACATCTTATATGATAAATCGCTTGTTTCATCTTCTTCGTCAAAAGTTTTCCCCTTAAGCCTCGTCGCCCCATCGCCTAAAGCCTAAAAAGTCTCACCCTTTTGGGAGAGATTTTTTTGGGGAACTCCTAATTGCCTAAAATAACGCAAATTGCAAAATTCTGTAACTCTAAACCAAATGAATTATTAAAAAAGCAAAATTGCATTTAAGAAAACTAAATAGTTTTACGTTCATTGCGAGTTGACAAGAAACGAAATCAAAAAGTTTCGTACTCTTGCAAGGTCGCAATTTCTCTAAACTAAATGATTTGTTAAAATTGCAAAATTGCATTTAAGAAAATCAAACAGTTTTGCACTAATTGCGAGTTGACAAGAAACGAAATCAAACTGTTTCGTACTCTTGCAAGGTCGCAATTTCTATAAACCAAACGATTTGTTAAAATTGCAGAATCGCATTTAAAGCAATCAAAAAGTTTTACGCAAATTGTCAGTTGACAATAACAGTAAATCAGTCTTCCAGAAAAAATTGTCAGTTAGCAATAACAGCATTTCAATCTTCCCAAAGGAAGTGCAGAGTTGCAGCAAGAGTGTTTTAAGCATACGATACTATCAGTAAAATTGCAATAACAGTGATTTTCATCATCCAGACCTTGGACGGAGTGACTCAAGGAATAAAAAGTTTTGATTCCCGCTTTTATTATCATTAAAAACATGTATCTTTGCCCCCGAAATACAAAAGCGTCATTCAACGCTTGTTCTTGGCATTCTGAAATTACCACTTTCTCATTAGCTACCAAGACAAGAATAGAATTGATGTTCACGGACGTGCTTATGTCTGTTCCGTGGGTGTGCCATAGGTGTATATCAATGGCACATTTCCGCGGTGTACATATATCCGTTAGCGTGGATGTCTTTTCGTTTGTCCGTAGCTTAAGGTTGTGGTAAACCTCAGAATGCGGACAAACAGAATGGGCATCCACGCTTTTTTGTGTAACGTATTGTAAAATATACAAACTATTCTCTTTGGGTGCGGGAGAAATCAAAAATCAATATGAATAGAATAAAATTCTTATTTATTATGACAGTTGTTCTTTTATGCTCATGCAAAAAGAGCACCATTACAACACAGTATGTTGGAGTTCAACTGACAGATTCTGAATGGTGGAGTATTATTGACACCAAAAACGGACAGTTTGTTGTAAGAGACGAGTTTAAAAATGAGCCATCGCCCATTATCAATGACATGTTCCATGTCAAAAACGATGCTACAGGTGGATTCGATGTTTACAACGTTTCAGACCCCAAAAAAGCAGTAAACAAAGAATCTTATAAAGGAATAACGGACTTTTCAGAGGACGGTTTAGCACTTGCTGTTAAAAGTGGAGAAGGTATTTGCATTATAGACAAAAAATGCAATGTGGTAGCCGAACTAAGTCATGACATAAAACGATGTGGACTTTTTCATGATGGATTAGCCCTTTTTGAAGACCAAAACGAGAAATATGGATATATCAATAAAAAGGGAGAAGTAGTAATAAAAGCTAAATATGATGGAGCTTTAGTATTTGAAGAGGGTTACGCTCTTGTTGGGATTGCTGACGGAAATGGTGAAATCAAAAAATTTGATTTTATAGACAAAAAAGAGAACGTAATCTCTTCATTTAATGCAAGTACCATAAGTGGTGGGGGCAAATTTTCCGAGGGCGTTATGGCTGTAAATGATACCGAATTGGAAGATGTTTACTTTATAAACAAAAAGGGAGAGAAAGTAGGAAGTAAATTTGGCAAATGGAGTACTGGCAGTTATTGTATGATTGACGGGAAAACCGTATTTTATGATGGAAATGTTTATGGTTTGAAATCAAAAGACGGAGAAATCTTAATTAGAGCGAAATATGAAGATTTGCTGCCATCATCAATTAGTAATTTGTATTATGCAAAAAAAAATGAGAAGGTTGGTTTAATTGATGACAAAGATGGGATTGTTTTAGATTTTGACTATGATGACATTTTTGTTGTGGGAAGCAATACGTTCTTCGTAAGAAACGGAGAAACATTCTCACTTATCAACAAAGACGGAAAAGATATCTGCAAAGAATCATTCCAAGAAATTGACCTTGATTATCCTGATTATAGACCTATGCGTTTAGGAAGTTATGAGTTAAGTAGTGTTCGCAGTGATTATTTTGACGCAGCAGGCATAGTAACAAAGATATTCAATAATATCAAAGAAGAATCCTGCTTTGGGAAAAAAGCAAACGCTACATTAGAATCTTTCCAAGAACTAATTCAAGATGCTGAAGCTCGCAAATATTCAGGAAAAATATATCTATATGAGCAAGACGGCTACTTTCAGAAATATTATCTTTTTGATGATTATCTATCTGTTTATGATCCATATGAATATGGATATGTTTTCAATAAATACGCAAATTGTATTGCTATAAAATGTGAAATAGATGTTTCTTATTATTCCGAGACCGCCAAAGAAAAATTCAGAAAGGAGTTTTATCGTCAACTCAAAGACAAAGGTTACACATCAAACGAAGGACAAATCTGGTGGACAAAAGATAATAAGAATTACATTGGCATTCCTCAAGAGTTTGAAGGTCGTACTGTTATTTTCTATTACACGTTTGATTCTGAATTCAACAATATCTTAATTCAAGACACGAGTAATCAGTACTATGATGACGAAGATTACGATTACTAATTTTAAAAAATCTCAAACAGAATAGTATTATAATTCAATAAAGTAAATATGGAAAACGTATCAATTCATTATGACGAGGAATGGGTTAACAAATCCCCATTCGGAAAGAAAATCTTTAAGGGCATCACAGATTTTTCAATTGAAAATGATGTTCTAATTCTTAAATTCAAAAACAACTCGGAATACTCATGCCCTTTATCCGACATCAAAGAAATAGAATACACCTCTGAATTAAGCAGTTGGAGAAGATGGCATGAGAGCGGAACAGTAGCCTCCTATAAGAAGAGATACAAAATCATAAAAAAAACAAATGAAGTATTTAACACAAAATTTGATGATTGGGGTGGCTTCAAACTTTTCGAAGCGCCTACCGGCATCTATGTACTAGGTGTAACAATGGAACCAGGTAAAAGATGTAAAATTGATGATATTATAATGTCAATGGAAGAACTTTTCCCTGTAAAAAAATCAAAGCAGGAAAAATACGTAAGATGGTTAATGATTCCTGCGTATATCATACTTTTCATAAGTATTGTTCAGATTTTGTTATGGTTGTTTTTGTAACCTAATAGTTAAATTGTAAAAAAGATGAATAGAATAAGCAAACACTTCTTTTTATCACTTCTCATTTTATCCATCTATAGTTGTAGTTCCCTTCTAAAACCAGAGAAAGCAGAAAATCCAAAAGTACTTTTATATGTATTTAATCAAACTAAAGCAGAAATAACAGGTAACGCATTTGGTTTTGATGGCTTTGAATTATTATCTGCTTTTATGGGAGGAAGTGGAGGTTCTATGTCGCTATCTGATGAAGAAAAAATAGAATGTGTAGAAATGGTAGAATGGACTCTTGATGAAGACTTAATTGATGGAAGCGATTATACAGGATATTTTGTTATATACCGTGTCACCATCTTAGATCAAACCTACTACTCCCTACTATCTCTAACCGAATTTGATAGCGGAAGAGCAGAATGGAAATTAGAAGCGGTAGAAACATCATTAAGCGAAATTAAGAGTTGGCTTTATTAAACCGCTTATCCAAACGCCATCCTTCAACCGTGAAGGGTGGCGTTTTTTTATCCATTCGGCTCTTTTGCGACAAAAATCGATTGTATTGTGGAGGAAGAGACCGTCGGAGCAAGAGGTTGTCCACCAAAATGGACACGGAAACAGTAAGAAACTCAGCGACTTGATGTCGTTGAGATTTTTTTTGTCCAAAAATAGGGCAACCTCTGTGGCGGGCGTATCTTTGCAAAACAATCAACCGGTCGCTGTTGTCAAGAAAAATGACGAAACAGCAACGGCGAAAATGATGAGTTTTGCGCAGTTTTCAACTCAAAGTACGTTGAAGTTCGTCTGCAAGACATTGTCACACAGCACGATAAGTAAAATTGTTTGCTTGACACAACAATTATATAAATAAGTGTTGGGCGCGGTTGGAAATGATGTATCTTTGTAATACGAGAAACGAATCAAACAGTTGTTTCTTGTCGTACAACTGAAATTGTTCTTTGACATACAATAAAGGAAAAAGGTGCGAGAGACGATAGTTTTTTTGTTATAACCTGAATTGAACATGAAAAACTAACACTAACGATTATAACAAAAAATCATCAAATGTGGCACCTAAACTAAACGTCCCAATACATTGAAATCTCTTATGGGACAAAAAACTTATTTTTCATATGTTAGTAATACCTAAAAAATCGGCATTATTGCCGTTGGGCAGCATCAGACGATTGCCCAAAGCGTTCATGCCAACCTTCTACTCCAAGGTAGTAGATTTGGCAAAAGGAACGAATGAAGAGATGTTAGCGGACTCAGTCGCCGTCTTGGCAGACAAGGTCGCAGAGTTTAACCGCGTGGTTGAAGCACCGCAAAGCAACTACGGCAAAGTTGTGGGAGAGGCGGTGGCCGACGTGCAACGGTTTTGGTCGAGCACACGCTACCTGCTGAAGGGTTACAGCAACAGCAAGAACCCACAAGAGGCAACGATGGCAAGGAAAGCTCTCGACCTGTTCGAACGCATTTCTGGCAAGGTGATGCGCACCAACGCTGCCGAACTGCTGAACGCCTTAGTCACCGCCTTCGATGCGGCATGGAAACCAGCGGACCTCACCGGCACATTCCTTGAGTCGTGGAGGCTGCAACTCTCCGACGTGGCGAACGACTACCTCTGGCTGTACCAAGACCGTGTGGACAACGGAGCAGCACACTTGTGCTTCACCGAGATGAAAGACGATGTCTTCGACACGTTCGAGTTCTTCTACTTGAGTCTCTTTGTCTGCATCGGTATGACCGGTGACCTTGCGCTCATGCAGCTGCAGTCGCAAATCAACGAGTTGATCATGATCTACAGCACCATCTCGAAGAGCCGTGCCACACGCATTGCCAATCAGAACCAAGCGGTGGAAGACAACAACCCGGACGATTCCGCAGCGACGGAAGTTCCCAGCGAGCAGACTGAAGCCACAACGGAGCCACAAACCGTTGTTGACGCTCCAGAGACCACAACCAGCGAAGTAGCTTAAGGAGGTCTCAATCATCTGGCAGCCCCAAGGAGGTTCAACCCTTCTTGGGGTTTGCTGTATCTTGGCTTGGCAGCCAGAAGAGGAAGTGGTCGTGCTGCTTCCTCTTTTATGTAAAAGCAGAGAGAAAAACTACTTATCCCAATCCTTTGTATTACAACCTTTTTTGCTTATCTTTGTGCCCGTATTGTCCATAGGTGTGGGCTTATGGGTGATGAGACTTGAAAAATATACCTTAATAGATTGTATATGAAATATCTAAAACCTCTGCGACGTGTGCTTGCCGTGCTCTTTTGGGTGGCTGCAGCGTTGCTTTTCCTCGATTTCACGGGCACTATCCACCACTATCTTGGATGGGTGGCGAAAATCCAGTTTCTGCCAGCCATTCTCGCCTTGAACCTGGCTGTCGTCGTTGTCTTGGTGTTGCTTACCCTTTTGTTCGGTCGCATCTACTGCTCCGTCATCTGCCCTTTGGGCGTGACTCAGGACTTCGTCTCCTGGCTCAGTTCAAAACGTAAGAAACATCACTACCGCTTCGGCTACTCGAAAGAAATCAAGTGGTTGCGTTACGGCTTCCTTGCCCTCTTCCTCGTGGTGCTGATTGCCGGCATTGGCAGTCTCTTCACCCTCTTGGATCCTTATGCCTCATTCGGCCGTATCGTATCACAACTCGTTCAGCCTTTGTGGATAAAAATCAATAATCTCCTGGCTGCCTGGGCTGCCCAGCATGAGAGTTATGCCTTCTACGACAAGAGCGTGTGGATGAGAAGCATCCCTACCTTGGTAGTGGCTATCGTTTCCTTGGTAGTCGTTGTCGTCCTTGCCTGGCGAGGTGGCAGAACCTACTGCAACACCGTTTGCCCAGTGGGAACCATCTTGGGACTTCTCTCCCGCTTCTCCTTGCTCAAACCGGTCATCAACACCGAGAAATGTAACGGCTGCGGCTTGTGTGGCAAGGGTTGCAAATCGTCTTGTATCAACACCAAAGAACACCAGATAGACTACTCCCGCTGTGTGGTTTGCATGGACTGCATCAACAACTGCCGTCAAGGAGCCATCACCTATGGTCTCCGCTACAAGAGAGCAGAGGAGGGTGGTGTAGACAAGAGTCGCCGTCAGATGATGGCTGCCACCGCTATCCTCGCTACCACTGCTGCAGTCAAGGCTCAGGAGAAACGTGTGGATGGTGGTCTGGCTGTGATAGAAGACAAGCAGGCTCCCGTTCGTGAGACCCCACTCGTACCAGCAGGTGCAAGGAGTCTGAAGCATTTCTCGCAACACTGTGTGGCCTGTCAACTCTGCATCACTGCCTGTCCTAACGAGGTGCTCCGACCATCGGGCAGACTGGAAAACCTCATGCAGCCGGAGATGAGTTACGAGCGTGGCTACTGCCGTCCGGAGTGTACCAAATGCTCCGATATCTGTCCTGCCGGTGCTATCGTGAAACTCGCCCCTGGTGAGAAGGCAAGCACCCAGATTGGTCATGCCGTATGGGTAGAGAAAAACTGCGTATCTGCCCGCAACGAAGCAGCCTGCAACAACTGTGCCGTCCACTGTCCTGCCGGTGCGATTACCATGGTACACATGAACCCTAACGATGAGACCTCGCCAATGCGTCCAGCCATCGATACCGAACGCTGTATCGGCTGTGGTGCCTGCGAGCATCTCTGCCCTTCGCGTCCGTTCAGTGCCATCTATGTAGAAGGACATCAGCAACATAGAACCATCTAACAGGAGGAAACTATGATGAAAGAAGAAAGAAACAACGTCTCAAGAAGAGACTTTTTGAAAATAGCCGCTGGTGCTACGGCTGCCACAGCCTTGGCTGCCTGCGGAGTGAAGAGTGAGGATGCCCAAGTGAAGGACAATCCTGTACATACGGGCAAGAAGACGATGGGCGAGATGACCTATCGTGAGACCACTACCACCCACGACCGTGTATCACTGCTGGGCTTCGGCTGCATGCGTTTCCCTACCGTTGAAGGCGAGAGTGCCCGCGAAGGTGACGCTCCAATCGACCAAGAGGCTGTGAATGCCATGATTGACTATGCCATGGAACATGGTGTCAACTACTACGACACATCACCTGCCTATTGCAAGGGTCACTCAGAAGAGGTGGTTGGCAAAGCCCTCTCACGTCATCCAAGAGAGAAATACTTCGTGGCTACGAAACTCTCCAACTTCAGCCCAGACACCTGGAGCCGTGAGGAGTCGTTGAAAATCTATCACAACTCATTCAAATATCTTCAGGTAGACTATATCGACTACATGCTCCTTCACGCTATCGGCATGAACGGCATGGAGGAATACAACAAACGCTACGTGGACAATGGCATGCTCGACTTCCTCCTTGAGGAGCGTAAGGCTGGCCGTATCCGCAACCTCGGCTTCTCCTACCATGGCGATGTGGAGGTGTTCGATTATCTCCTCTCCAAGCACGATGAGTACCATTGGGACTTCGTTCAGATTCAGATGAACTATGTCGACTGGACCCATGCCAAGGAGGTGAACGAGCGTAACACCAACGCTGAATATCTCTATGCCGAACTGGACAAACGCAATATCCCTGTTGTCATCATGGAGCCTCTGCTCGGTGGTCGTCTGGCTACTTTGCCTAATCACCTCAGCGAACGACTGAAGAACCAGCGTCCAGACGACTCCATCGCCTCTTGGGCATTCCGTTACCTCGGTACCTTCCCAAGAATCCTTACCGTACTCAGCGGTATGACCTATATGGAGCATTTGAAGGACAATCTCTTGACTTACAGTCCACTTGAACCGCTCTCAGATGATGAGATGGCTTTGGTCTACGATGTGGCCAAGAACCTCGTGGAGTATCCGCTCGTGCCTTGCACCGGCTGTCAGTACTGCATGCCATGTCCTTACGGCCTCGACATCCCGACCATCTTCAAACACTATAATACTTGCGTACAGACCGGCCACATGCCAGACGAAGTGGGCGATCCGGAATACAAGAAACTGCGTCGTGCTTATCTTGTGGGCTACGACCGTAGCGTTCCGAAAGAGCGTCAAGCCAACCACTGCATCGGTTGCGGTCGCTGCATGGCTCACTGCCCACAAGGCATCATCATCCCACGAGAGATGCGACGTATCGATGCTTACGTAGAGAAACTTAAACAAGGAAAATAATAAAAGACAATATGTTATCAATCGTAACACTCCTTTTCGGCACACTGGGTGCTCCTGAGATTCTGCTCATAGTACTCGTCGTGCTGCTCCTTTTTGGCGGTAAGAAGATTCCTGAACTCATGCGTGGTCTTGGCAAAGGTGTCAAGAGTTTCAAAGAGGGCATGAACGAGATTTCCGACGACCTCAAAGAAACCGACAAGAAAGACGAAGAGAAGAAAGAGTAGGACTTTGTAGCGGATGATTTTCAGCCATCTGCCTTAGGCTTTGATGCCGAGGTACCACCCATTGTCATAACGTCATAGCGTCATAGCGTAAACTTTATACAATAATACTATAGACAAAGGAAAAATGGGTGGGTGTAATATGCTGAATATCAGTGTGCGTTGGTTGCTTATAAACCTATGACAGACGAAAAACTCACCTTTTGGGACCATTTGGACGTACTTCGTGCTGCAATTATACGTGTGGCAGTGGTTTTTGTCGTCTTTTTTGGTGTGGCTTTCGCTTTCAAGGAGCAACTCTTCGCCATCGTCATGGCACCGCGTAGTAGTAGTTTCGTGCTCTACCGAATGCTCAATGCCCTGATTCAAAACTTGCCGGGTGGAGCAGAGGGCGTGGCTGATTTTGAGATAGATATCTTCAATGCCCAGTTGGCTCAGCAGTTCATGCTTCACATGCGTATGGCTATGTATGTTGCCTTCCTGGTGTTGCTGCCTTATATCCTTGTGGAACTGTTCCGCTTCGTAGCCCCCGGACTCTATCAGACAGAACGACGCAATACCGTCAAGGTGATGGTGAGTGCCTATCTCATGTTCATGCTTGGTGTGGCCATGAGTTATTTCGTGGTCTTTCCGCTTACACTCCGTTTCCTCGGTACCTATCAGGTAACGGCAGATATTGCCAACGTCATTACCCTCGACTCCTACATCGGCACTTTTACCATGCTCAACCTCATGATGGGCATCGTCTTTGAACTGCCGGTGCTTTGTTGGCTGCTGGGTAAGATGGGACTCGTTACCTCTGATATGCTCCGACAATTTCGCCGTCATGCCATTGTGGCACTGATGATTGTGGCAGCTGTCATCACCCCAACGGCTGATGTGTTCACGCTGCTTATTGTCACCCTGCCGATGTATCTTCTCTATGAGATAGGTATTCTGGTGGGTGGAAAGCCCAAGAAGACATAAATTTTTCATACTTTTGCAACTTAATTCGAACAAATAATCAATGTTGCTGACCATCGCCTGTGAGATATAGGCAAATTGTTGTCAGTCAACGGAAAATAATGTACAAATCTATGATTAAACAAACAATGACCGCGTTGTTGATGGTCGCTTCCCTTGCCTTCCCAATCACCATGTCTGGTGCTGAGGCTACCAATCGTGCAACCGACAACGACTCAACCACCATTCTTCTTCGCGAACAGAACGCTTTGCTGAGAGAACAGATTGCCGAACTTCGCAAGCAGAATGCAACCCTCATTGATCAAACCGATGCCTTGGCCGATGAGATGGCAAAGGTGAAGAAAGAACATCAGAAAACCGTGGAGAAAATCAACCGCATGCCTAAAGTCAGTGGTTATATGCAGTTGCTCTACGACTACGGACAAAGTCAAGAACTCTCAAGCATCACCGTAAAACGTGCCCGTTTGAAAGTAAGCGGTGCTTTGGCTAAGAACCTCACCTATGCCATGCAGGTGGAATTTGCTTCACCTAAAGTGCTCGACTTCTATTTCAACTACCAACCATGGCATCAGTTTGGTGTGAAAGCCGGTATGTTCAAACTTCCATTTACTATTGAGAACACCGTCTATAGCCCTCTGATTGTTGAGGCTATCGAAGCTCCTGTTGCCTTGGCAAAACTCGTTGGTTTTAACGACGTATGTGGCATGAAAAACACTGGCCGTGACCTCGGTATCAACTTCCAAGGTGGCTTCTTCCCAAAAGGAGAACGTCTCATCTTGAACTACGACCTCGGTGTGTTCAACGGTAATGGTGTTAGCCCGACCGACGACAACAAACGCAAGGATATCAACGCCCGTCTCATCGTTAAGCCATTGCGTTCTCTCCAACTCTCTGGTGCTTACTACTGGGGTTCATACGGAACAGAGAATTTTACCCGCAACCGTTGGACAGCAGCAGCCTGCTGGGATAATCACCTTATCCTCCGTGGTGAGGTCATCGGCGGTACTACCGGCATGGCTAATCAAGAAGGCTTGATTGAAAACGTGAACAGCCTCGGCTACTATATCATCGGTGGTTGGCACTTGCCAAAACATATCGATGTGGTTGCCCGTTACGACGGTTGGCAGACCAATATGAAAGACAAGGACACACGTCTTCAAGACGGTGTAATCGGTCTCGCCTGGAACCTTCCTCACTTCCGTGCTCAGGCCAACTATATCTTCACCAACTACTATGGTGTTAAGCCTAACAACCATAGCTTCCAAATCATGCTCACAGGCATGTTCTAATAGAAAATAAATAAAACAAGATAACTATGTACGATTTAGCAATCATCGGTGGAGGTCCTGCCGGTTATACCGCAGCCGAACGTGCTGCTGCAGGCGGCCTCAACACCATCCTTTTCGAAAAAGCTGCTCTTGGTGGCACTTGCCTCAACGAAGGCTGTATCCCAACCAAGGCTCTTCTCTACAGTTCAAAACTCTATCACTACGCTCAGACAGGCTCTAAGTATGGTGTGAATGCAGAGAACGTTGGTTTTGAATACGAGAAAATCGTAGCTCGCAAGAACAAGATTGTTCGCAAACTCAACGCTGGTATTCGCAGCAAGATGAAAGAGAACAACGTGACTGTCGTTACTGGCTTTGCTTCAGTGGCTGCTGCTACCGAGGAGATGGTAACCATCGCTTGCGGCGAAGAGAAATACGAGGCTAAGAACCTCATCATCGCTGCTGGTAGTGAGACCACTATCCCACCTATCAAAGGCGTTGATACCGCTGAGTTCTGGACCAGCCGTGAGGCTCTCGAATCAAAAGAGGTGCCTGCTTCCATCGCTATCATCGGTGGTGGTGTTATCGGTATGGAATTTGCTGGATTGTTCAACCAATTCGGTGCTGAAGTGACTGTCATCGAGATGGCTCCAGAGATTCTCCCTCCTATCGACTCTGAAATCGCTGCCATGCTCCGTCAAAACTACGAGAAACAGGGCGTGAAATTCAATCTCGGTGCTAAGGTGCTTGAGGTGAAGACCGGTGCTGTTGTTTACGAATCTCCAGAGGGTGAGACCGTAACCCTCGAGGCAGAAAAGACTCTCCTCTGCGTTGGTCGCCGTCCTGCTTTGAAAGAGCTCGGCCTTGAGGCTATCAACCTCGAGCGCTTCCGCAACGGTATCGCTGTCGATGCTCAGATGCGCACCTCTATGAAGAATATCTTCGCTGTTGGCGACGTGACCGCCTTCTCTATGTTGGCTCACACTGCTACCCGCGAGGCTGAGGTGGCAGTCAACACCCTCTTGGGCAAGGCTGACGCTATGAGTTATAAAGCTATCCCAGGCGTAGTTTACACCTATCCAGAAATTGCCGGTACAGGTAAGACTGAACAGGAACTCCAACGTGAGGGCGTGGCTTACAACGTGCTCAAACTCCCAATGACCTTCTCTGGCCGTTTCGTGGTTGAGAACGAAGGTGGCAATGGTCTTTGCAAAATCATCACCGACGAAAAGGGTGCTATCATTGGTGCACACATGATCGGTAACCCATCCTCAGAACTCATCACCATCGCTTCTCTCGCTATCGAGGCAGGCTGGGATGTAGAGCGTCTGAAAACCCTTGTCTTCCCTCACCCATCAGTGAGCGAGATCTTCAAGGAAACCCTCTTTGCATAAGTAGGTTAAACCTCATTGATATAATCCCGGGTATGGTATAGACCGTACTCGGGATTTTTGTATTCTATAACCATGCTTTTTGTCGAAAAATCAACCCTTTTACATAGCCGAGTAATCGAAAAAAAATCATAACTTTGTCGCGTCTATCATAACTTGCCGAGTAGAATGTATACTTGGTGGGTAAACTTGCTTGTTTGAATTCTTATGTATTGTAAATGAGTAGGTTGGATAGGGTGAAATAATATACAATCGTATTTGCTTTAGAATTAAAAGATGCAAATCTTAAAATTGACAAGAAACTTCTGCTTGTTGCTGGGAGTAGCCATGTGCTTTTCCGGCTGTTTTGGTAGGGGTGACAAACTGGTTTGGGACGAGTACTCAACAACCCGTAGTGTGGAGAATGACAGCGTTCGCTTTTTTGTTGACATCTCCATCGATTTTCCTAAAAACAACTCCCGTGGTGCTGTCGCCGACTCGCTCAGACATTTCCTTTCGATGGCCTTGTTCAGTATTGAATGTCCTGACAATGCCGACCGTATGGTTGAGCAGTATATCGATACTGTATACAGCAATTATTGTCTTGACATGAGAGATTTTCGCCGTGCTGCCGGTTTTACAGATGCTTTCAGAGAGGAAATCATGGGTTCTGCCAATCAGTTGAACGACTCATTGCTTTGCTATGACAAGGCAGTCTATCTCTACTATGGCGGTGCTCAAGGACAGCGTCGAGTGCAGTCGTACGTGTTCAACCTCCATACTGGTCGATTGATTACAGAAGACGATATGCTTAAGGCTGATATGCAACAGCAGCTGGCTCAGTTGCTTGCAGAGGCTTTGGCACAATATACACAAGAGGAAGCCATGCAGACCATAGAGCCTAACGGCAACTTCCTGGTACTTCCGGAAGGACTGATATGGCGTTATGATGGCTACGAACTCAATACCTTTGAAATTCCTGCAGTTGAGAGCGTTGACCTTCAGATTCCAGCAGAGAAAATCCTTCCTTTGCTCAAGGAGGATGGTCTGGTATATAAATTTCTCAAGAGTCAAAATACAGAGACTAAATAATTACTCATGGGCGTAGATGTCATAACCAAATACTTCCCGAATCTCACGGCGAAACAATTGGAGCAGTTTGCCCAGTTGGAAGCACTTTATAGTGAGTGGAACGAGAAAATTAACGTGATATCCCGCAAGGATATTGGCAATCTCTATGAGCATCATGTGCTTCATTCGCTCGGTATTGCCAAGGCATTGAACTTCCGTGCTGGCACTACAGTAGTTGATGTGGGCACTGGCGGGGGCTTTCCTGGCATTCCATTGGCTATCCTATTTCCTGATGTGCAGTTCCACCTTGTGGATTCTATCGGCAAAAAGATTCGTGTGGCAGAGGAAATCCGTAAGACCTTAGGACTTACTAACTGTACGACAGAACAAAGCCGAATGGAAGACGTGAAGGGTAAATATCACTTCGTAGTGTCGCGTGCCGCAATGCCTATGTCAGACCTTGTGAAATTGGTGCGTAAGAACATTGGTCGTGAAGCCATCAATTCTCTTCCTAATGGTATCTTTACCCTCAAGGGTGGCGACCTTCAGGCAGAATTGGCTCCTTATCGTAAGGATGTAACTGTCTATCAGCTTAGCGACTGGTTCGAGGAGGAGTTTTTTGAAACCAAACAGTTGGTCTACCTACCTCTTTAATCGCACTGAGGCATAAAAACAGAAAAAAGTAATGACAATGAATATAAAAGTATTTGTTTGCAATCCTTTCTTCGAGAATACTTATGTGGTCTATGATGACCAAACTCTCGAGGCTGCCATTATCGACTGCGGTTGTCTTGGAGCAGAAGAGGAGGAACGATTGAAATCATTTATTGAGAGTGAGCATCTCACAGTAAAATACCTTCTCAACACCCATCTCCATCTGGACCATCAGTTTGGCAATTACTTTGCATCCAAAACATTCGGTGTGAGTCCGATGGCTCATACTGACGATCTTGTGCTGGTGGATACGTTCCAACAGCAATGCGCTTTATTCGGCGTGCCAGTGGAAGTACACCGTACACCAGTAGAGCAGACTCTTAATGAGGGAGATGAAATTCATATCGGCAATTTTACCCTACAGGTGCTTCATGTGCCAGGTCATACTGCCGGTAGCGTATGCTTTCTCAATGCCAAGGACAATATCCTCTTCTCGGGCGATGCACTCTTCAAAGGAAGCATTGGTCGCACAGACCTTCCTGGTGGCAACCATCCTCAACTCGTAAAGGGTATCCGTGAGAAAATTCTCACCCTCTACGAGGATACCATCGTGCTCAGTGGTCATGGTGAGCACACCACCGTTCAATACGAAAAATACAACAACCCTTATCTATAAACAGTTATGGAAGACTATAAAGCAAATGAGGGCAAGAACCTCGCAATCGAAATTGATGGTGTGAAATATCTTCGCATACCAGTCAAGACAAAATTGGTTATGAAAGAAGACGATCTCTTTGAGGTTGTCAATGAATATACAAAGGATATCCGTCGCCCTGGAGATATCGTGTTCTGTAGCGAGAAAATCATCGCTATCACTCAGGGCCGTGCATTTCCTATTTCTGAAATCAAGCCAAGTTGGTTGGCTAAATTCCTTGTGAAGTTCGTCTATAAATCACCATACGGCATTGGTCTTGGCAGCCCTTATACCATGCAGTTGGCTATCATTGATGTCGGTGTTCCACGTCTTTTGCTCGGTTGCTTGGCAGCTGCTGTCACAAAACCATTCGGTGTTCGTGGTGCCTTCTATAAAGTCTGCGGACCAAAGGCATATGCTATCGACGGACCATGCGATTGCACCATTCCGCCTTACAACCGTTATGCCAAGATGGCGCCTAAGAACCCAGACAAGGTGGCTCGTGACATGAAGACCAAACTTGGCAACGAATTCATTGTGCTTGATGCCAACGACCTCAACGTCGATATCCTTGGCAAATCCAGCAAGGACCTCGACGAGAAGTTCCTCAAGGCTTTGTTCAAAGACAATCCGCTGGGTCAGAACTCACAGCAGACACCTATCGCCATCGTTCGTCGTGCAGAATAATTCGTCGATATGTTAGCTTCAATTGTCTGGGATGTCGATCCCATTATCTTCACCCTTGGCCCACTGAGCGTACGTTGGTACGGTCTCTTGTGGGCAACTGGTCTGTTGCTTGCACTATGGATTCAGGAGGTGCTCTATAAGAATGAAAAATGTCCAAAGGGATGGACTGACAGCCTGTTCCTTTATCTGGTGGCTGGTGTAATCATCGGTGCCCGTGTCGGACACTGCCTGTTCTATGAATGGCATGAATTGGTTACACCGCATAAGTTCTTGGGTATCACTATGAATTATGGCAACGAGTATATCTCCCATCCTCTGCGTATGCTGAAAGTATGGGAAGGTGGTTTGTCCAGTCATGGTGGTGCGTTTGGCTTGCTGATAGCTGGTTATTTCCTTAATAAGAAATTCAAGCGTGGCTATATCTGGATTTTTGACCGTGCTGTCATGGGCATCTGTATTACAGCTACATGTATTCGCCTCGGCAATCTCATGAATTCTGAGATATATGGTTTCCCTACAGATATGCCTTGGGGGTTCATCTTTGTCAGAAATCACGAAACCGTACCTTGTCATCCGACACAGATCTACGAGATGCTCTATTGTCTCGTTACCTTTGCTGTGGTTTGGTGGATGTATTGGAAAAAGAAGGCTTGGCACTACGATGGTCTTATCTTCGGTGTCTTTCTTGAGGGTATATTTGTTACCCGTTTCTTCCTCGAATACATTAAATTTGACCAAGAGGCATTTGAGTCGCACATGCTGCTCAATATGGGACAGATTCTCAGCATACCATTCATTCTGCTTGGCATATTGCTGATTGTTCATGCCTTGAAGAAAGGTCCGGTTGTTACCGAATACCAACCAGAAACAAAATAACGAACGATGATTGATATACAGCAACTTCTACAGATTGGCACATTCACTAAGCCACACGGACTGAAGGGTGAAATCTCTCTCTCGCTTCAGAACGACTTTGATATGGATGAATGCGATTGTGTCATCGTTCCTATTGAAGGCATACCTGTTCCGTTCTTCGTCAGTGAAATTCGTGGCAAGGGTGCTGAAACGCTGCTGTTTACCATTGATGATATCGAATCGGCAGAGGATGCCCGAATGCTTTGTGGTGCTCCGGTCTATGTCGACAAGAGCCTTTCTGCTGGTTTTGACGATGACATGCTTCCTGTTAACCTCTTGGTGGGCTTTGAAATCCGCGATGTCCATCATGGAACTGTCGGAATCATTACCGATGTAGACACTTCTACACCAAACACCTTGTTTCTTGTAAATGACATCATGATTCCTGCTGCTGAAGAATATATCGTCTCTTTCGATGATAAAAAACGTATCATAGAAATGGAGCTTCCGGAAGGATTGCTCGATTTATAAAACAAAAATATAACAATGGTTAAAAGAAATATCGCAATTATAGCCGGCGGCGACTCTTCCGAATGGCAGGTGTCATTGCGCAGTGCACAAGGCCTTATGGGTTTTATCCCTGAAAGCAAATACAATCGTTATGTAGTATCGCTTCATGGCAAGGATTGGAACGTTATTGATGGTGATAAACAATATCCTATCGACCGCAACGACTTTTCGTTCGTTAATGGTGAGGGACAGCACATCAACTTCGATTTCGCCTACATCACCATCCATGGCACTCCTGGTGAAAACGGTCTGCTGCAGGGCTATCTCCGACTGATGCGTATTCCGTTCTCTTCATGCGATGTGGCTGCATCTGCACTTACATTCGATAAGTTCATGTGCAATAACTTCCTCAAAAGTTTCGGTATCAACGTGGCTCAATCGTTGGAACTGATTCCGGGCAAAGAATATGACCTCGAAGCTATTGCCAAACAGATTGGCTTGCCTTGCTTCGTAAAACCAACTGCCGACGGTAGTAGCTTTGGCGTAACCAAAGTAAAGAGTATGGCAGAGCTTCGTCCAGCTATTGAGAAGGCATTCAAGGAGAATAGTAACGTTATGGTTGAGAGTCTGCTTGTTGGTACAGAAGTGACCAGCGGAATGTATCAAACCAAAGAAAAACAAGTAATATTCCCTTTGACAGAGGTGGTTACAGATAATGAGTTCTTTGACTATGATGCCAAATACAATGGCCAAGTAGATGAGATTACCCCTGCGCGTATCTCTCCGGAGAAGACCCTTGAGGTTCAGCAGTTGACTGCAAAAATTTACAACCTCATCCATGCCAACGGTATCATTCGTATCGACTATATCATTCGTGAGGACGGTAAAATATTCCTCCTTGAAGTTAATACTACTCCTGGTATGACTGCCACCAGTTTCATTCCACAACAAGTGCGTGCAGCTGGATTGGATATTGCCGACGTAATGACCGATATCATTGAGAACGAGTTTTAATCTTTAGGGATATGAAAAAGACACTATCTGCTCTGTTCTTGGTGCTTGTGTTGCTGATGCCTCAGACACTTTGGGCTTGGGGCGATACCGGACACCGTATCATAGGACAAGTGGCGCTGTGTAAGTTGAACCGTAAGGCAGACAAGAAGGTACGTGCCTTGTTGGGTGGAGCAGACCTCCCGATGGAATGTACCTGGGGCGATTTCATCAAGTCGGACACTGTGATGGATGACCTCTCAGATTGGCATTACTGCGACTTCCCTTCCAATTTGACTCGCGAAGCATTTGATACCATTGCCCTTGACAATCCTCATGGTCAGTGTATCTTTCGAGTTGGCTATTTGGTAAACCATCTGACAAAACATCCTAACGATACGAATATGCTCAAGATGCTTATTCATATTGTAGGCGACCTCGGCTGCCCGATGCACCTTGGCAGACCGACCGATCGTGGAGGCAATGATTTTACGGTCAAATGGTTCCGTGCTCCAGCCAACTTGCACAATGTCTGGGATTCTCGCCTTATTGATAATCAGCATCTCTGTTATACGGAATATGCTCATCATCTTATAAACACAATGACTGTCGAACCTCAGGAATACAAACGGAATGTCGCTGTTGACTGGGGCTGGGAGACTTATCAACTGACAGAACAGATTTATAACTACTTTGATGTTGACGATCATGCCGACCGTGTGCTTAGTTATCGCTATGTCTACGATTATCTCGAACTCTTGAATCGTCAACTTTATATTACTGGCTGTCGTCTTGCAGCCGTACTCAATTATATCTACGGATAAGAAATGAAAACGCATATTATCTCTATTGGCGATGAATTGCTGATAGGCCAAGTGGTCAACACCAATGCTTCGTGGATGGCTGCTGAACTGAATAAGAACAATATCGATGTAACTCGTGTTATCACTATCTCTGATGACGGACAAGATATTGAGACCTCTATTCGTAAGTCCATGGCAGAAGCAGATGTGGTTCTCGTAACTGGAGGTCTTGGCCCAACCAAAGACGATATTACCAAGCATACGTTGGCCAAAATGTTCAACTCGGAGTTGATTATTCATGAGCCATCGTTGGAGAATGTAAGCAGTTATTTTGCAAAACGCAATCTCCCTCTTACAGAAATCAACAGACAACAGGCATTAGTACCTGCTTGCTGTCGCCCATTCCGAAATATGGTAGGCACTGCTCCTACCATGTGGTTTGAATCAGAAGGTAAGGTGGTGGTCTCAATGCCTGGTGTTCCATTTGAGATGCAGTGGATGATGACTCATCATATCATTCCAGAACTTATTAAACGTCTTGGTCACGAGGTAATAATTCACAAAACCATTCTTACTTTTGGTATAGGTGAGTCATTTCTTGCCGATAAGATTGAGGCTTGGGAACTTGCGTTGCCTAAGAATTTCAAACTGGCATATCTTCCTCAGGCCGGTAAGGTACGTCTGCGTATCACTGCTCATGGTTCTGATAGAGAGGAACTCTTGCGTTTTGTAGAACAAGAAGTAGTGAAACTTAATGCCATTATAGGTGACAATATCTATGGTTACGATGATGAACCAATGGCTTCTATTGTCGGTAATCTATTGCGAGAACGCCACATGACTCTTGCAACAGCCGAAAGTTGTACAGGTGGTCTTGTCGGTCATGAAATCGTTTCTGTACCTGGCTCTTCTGGTTATTATAAGGGTGGAATCGTTGCTTATAGCAATGAGATAAAGCATGCCTTGTTGGGCGTCTCAGAAGAAACTTTGGCTCGTTATACAGCAGTTAGCCGTGAAACAGCCATTGAGATGGCAGAAGGTTGCCGTAGGGCTTTGGGTGCTGATTGTGCAATTGCTACCACCGGCATTTCTGGACCTGGTGGCGGAACAGAAGAAAATCCAGTCGGAACTGTATGGATTGCTGTGTCTGATGGTAAAAACACTGTGGCAGAGAAATATGTCTTCACTACCACAAGAGAGCAGCATCAGTTGCGAACAGCCAATCAGGCGATTTTTAACCTTTGGCTCCAGTTGCGCAATAAACAATGACATACGACGTTGAGGCTGTAGTACTTTCGCGACAGCCTTATTCCGATAACTGCTTCATTCTTAATCTCTACACTCGGGAAGAGGGACGTGTGGCTGTGTTTCTTCGTAACAATGCCCGCCGTTCGTCTGCCGGTTTGGCTCGCCTTCATCCATTGGCTCTTGTGAGGTTTACTTTGGATGGAACAGGGCGAATGCCACGTGTCAAAAAGTCCGAGTCTCTTATTCCACTTAATGCCATCCCGTTCGATCCAGTAAAAAGCTGCTTGGCTATGTTTTTGGCAGAGATGCTGTACCTTATCCTGAAAGAACACTGTGCCGAGTCGTCGCTTTACAACTTTATTAAAGATAGTGTCTGTTTCTTGGATACTGCGGAGGATAGCTTGGCAAACTTTCATCTGGTATTTCTCTCGCATCTTGCTGTCTATCTTGGTATTAGTCCTAATTTGGAACAAGAAGGCATGCTGGATCTTCGTGAGGGTTATACAAGAACTTCTGTCCCGTTTCATGGCGACTACATGGATATTCAAAGCACCTCTCTTTGGAGAAGAATAATGGCATGTGATTATACCACGATGGGAGAACTTCGTATGACTCGTGAAGACCGTGCCCAGCTACTTCGTGGAGTAATTAAATACTTTCAGTTGCAAATGCCAGAGATAAGGGATGTTAAGTCATTGTCTGTGATAACGCAGTTGTTTGATTGAATTATTCCGGCATCGGAAATCTTTGTGATGAAAAAACGGTGCCATAGTATTGCTTATCTCGAGAAAAAAATGTAATTTTGCCACGCAAATTGTGTGTGGTGTCATCCATTGGGTGATGTACATGCATTTGTATAGTAAAAAAAATAGAGTAATAAACAGAAACAACGGAATCACTCCTGTGAGATACTAAATTTCTTTTAGTTGATACAGAGTGTTTTAGTTGCGCTAAAAAACAGAAATATCGTCATTATGGCAAAAAACAAAAACCAAGAAGAATTAGAAGAGCGTATCGACAACGGTGTGCAAGAGTCTATTTCTAAAACCGAAAAATTCATTGAAAACAATGGCAAGAAATTGCTCATCGTTCTTGCAGCATTAATCGTCGTTATCCTTGGCGTTTGGGCTATCAAGAAATACGTCATCGATCAACGTGAAGTTCGCGCTGGCGAAGAAATGGTGGTTTGTACACAATATTTCGAGCGTGACTCATTCAACCTCGCACTTAATGGCGATGGCGTGAATGCTGGTTTCTTGGACGTAATCGACGAGTACGGCTCAACCAAGGCTGGTAAAATCGCTCACCACTACGCTGGTGTTTGCTACTATCACCTCGGACAATATGACAACGCTATTGCTCAGCTCAAAAAAGTAAAAACCAAAAACGTAGACATCAATACTGTTGCTCTCGGTCTTATTGGCGACTGCTATGCTGATAAAGGCGATGTAAAAGAGGCTATCAGCTACTTCGAGAAAGCTGTTGCTGCAGGCAATGAGTTCACTGCTCCAACATACCTCAAGAAAGCTGCTCTTGCTTACGAAACTCAAGGCAACTTCGCCAAGGCAGAAGAGTGCTATCAGACAATCAAGGATTCATATCCAAAGAGCCAAGTTGCCGTTGATATCGACCGCTACTTGGAACGTGCTAAAGCAAGCAAATAAGTTTTTTTGAAATAATTACACTTATACAGGCCGTTCCGCTCTGGAGCGGCTTGTTTTTTAGATTATGGCTACAGAATATCACATTCAATCAGAACAAGACAATGTTGGCATGCCTTCAAAAGAAATGGTGGCTAACCAACGCTATGGCATCGTAGTTGCCGACTGGAATAATCATATCACCTACGCTTTGCTTGACGGTGCAATCGATGCATTGAAATCAAATGGCGTGAAGGAAGAAAATATCGTGGTTCAACACGTACCAGGTACTTTTGAACTTACTTATGGCGCAAAATTCCAGATTTCACGCTTGCACCTTGATGCAGTTATCGTTATTGGTTGCGTAGTAAGAGGCGATACTCCTCACTTTGATTATATCTGTCAAGGTGTAACTAATGGTGTTGCCCAGATAAATGCTGAAGGTGTTGCACCTGTAGTTTATGGTGTGCTTACTACCAATAACATGGAACAAGCAGAGGAGCGTGCTGGTGGCCGCTTGGGCAATAAAGGCTATGAAGCCGGCATCGTGGCCTTGAGAATGGCCAATCTTGGTCGCTAAATTTTATCTGACTTAGATAGCTGAATATGCAAGTCTTTCTTCTAATGTGTTGTACATTAGTTTAATAGAAAGATTTGCATATTTCATTTTATTTGTGTACCTTTGCACGGGCATAGAATACGAACTTATGCACTGATAAAACAACGTATAAAATTAAAGGTATACGGTTTGGTATTCGTTAAAAAATGCCTTTATCCAAATCATGAAAGAGCCTATTAGAGTGTTGTATATTGCACAAGAGTTTACCCCTTTTGTGTTGGAAAACGTGATGGCAAAGATCACGAGTGAATTCCCTCTCTATCTGCAGGAACAAGGTTACGAGGTGCGCATCTTTATGCCGTGTTATGGACACATCAATGAGCGCCGTAATCAGCTTCACGAAGTACAGCGCCTCTCTGGTATGAATCTTATTATTGATGACAATGACCACCAACTTATCATTAAGGTGGCTACGCTCACCAATATGAGAATGCAGGTTTATTTCATTGACAACGAAGAATATTTCCGCCGTAAAGGTACTGATGTAGACCTTGAAGGTGTTGAGTTTGAAGATAATGATCAGCGTTTGATTTTCTTTGCTCGTGGTGTTCTCGAAACAATCAAAAAATTACGTTGGGCTCCAGATATCATACACTGCAACGGCTATTTCTCGGCCTTGATACCTTATTATATTAAGACCGCTTACAATGAAATTCCGTTCTTCCAGACATCGAAAATTGTTTATTCGGTCTTTGGATGTGCTAAGTTCACTAAACAGTTCCCAGAGAATTTCGCATCTGCCTTGCGAATCAATTCAAAAGAAGATGAGGCGCCTGCGGAGTTGGTTGGTAATGTTGATTGGGATTGTCTTACTAAGTTTGCAGTAAAATATTCAGATGCTGTTGCTTATGCCGACGATGCAGTCACAGATGCTGTTCGTCAGGAGGTAGAGCAGTTGAATTTGCCTGTTGCTGATTTGACTGGCGAAGACAAGAAAGAGAAGTATGTGGAATTGATACGTCCTTATTTCCCAGCTCCAAAACAAGAATAATCGTTCAGGTATAAATAAAAAGAATGGCAACTTCAAAAGAGGTTGCCATTTCTTTTATGTTTAAATGTAAGCCGGTAGATATCGGCCTACATTACTTACTTTTTGCGTTTCGCTGCTGCAGCACGCATTACAGCTTCCACTGCTGCAACGGTTTTTGGCAGTGGTTTGCCGAGCACTCTGCAGCCATCTTCGGTGATAAGGATATCATCTTCAATACGTACGCCACCGAAACCGATATATTTGCGTACTTCACGATAGTTGATGAACTCAGTAAACTTACCTTCGCGCTCCCATTGGTCGATGAGCTCTGGAATGAAGTAGATACCAGGCTCAACAGTAACAATGAAACCAGGTTTCAAACGACGGCCGCAACGGAGTGAAGCATGGCCAAAGATTGTGCTACGTTTGATTTCGTTGTCGTAGCCCACATTGTTTTCGCCAAGGTTTTCCATGTCGTGAGTGTCAAGACCGAGCATGTGACCAAGACCGTGAGGCATAAAGAGAGCATGAGCACCTGCTTTGGCAGCCTCTTTAGGATCGCCTTTCATCAATCCCAATTGGGTGAGACCCTCTGCAATGATAGTACAAGCATTCATGTGAACGTCCCAGTAGGGAATACCTGGACGAGCCATGCCGATACTTTCAAGGTTAGCACGCAATACAATATTATATATGGCTTTCTGGCGCTCTGTGAAACGGCCAGAAACTGGGATTGTGCG
The DNA here is from genome assembly GCA_024405895.1 of Paludibacteraceae bacterium. GTDB lineage: Bacteria > Bacteroidota > Bacteroidia > Bacteroidales > Paludibacteraceae > HGM05398. The sequence continues at coordinate 79,921 of JAKSNW010000003.1, read as the reverse complement.
AGTATAGTCAGAAGAATAGCCTGAGTGTGATTCTGCACCAAGGTCTACCAAAAGCAAACGACCATTTGCGAGACGGTTGCGGTGATATGGATTGTGCAGGGTCTGACCATTCTGTGAGAGAATTGTTGCAAAAGAAGTGCCTTCGCCACCAGAGATGGCTACGCCTTCAACCATGCCTGTAAGTTGTTGCTCAATGATGCCTGCGCGGCAGTTGCGCATAGCTGTAAGTTGCATGTCTGCACCAACGTTACAAATCTTCTCCATTTCTTCCACTTCCTCTGGACCTTTGACTGCTCGAAGTTCAACTACTTCATGAATCAAAGCTTGAGATGCTTTTGGACAAACATCGTCGATAGGCATGTTCAAGAGTTTTGAAATCAGAATCTGGTTGTCGTGACGATAAGGTGGAAGATAGTGAATTGTACGACCTTCTTTCATGGCTTTGTTGATATAGCTCTGGAGTTGGTCGTATGAACGTGAATCTGTAATGCCGCTACGTTCTGCCAATTCTTTGATGGTTGGTTGAGGTCCCATCCATACGATATCATCAATAGTATAATCTTCGCCAAAGAGGATGGTTTGATTGTTGTCGAAGTCAATCACACCAGCCATACGCATTGGCTCAAGAAGTCCGAAGAAATAGTTGAACGTGCTGTCCTGACGGAAACGATAGCAGTTGGCAGGGTAACTCATAGGAGCCTCATTGTTACAAGGGAACAAGGCAATGCCTTTGAGGTTTTTGCTGAGTTGCTTTCTGCGTTTCAGATAAATCTCTTTGTTAAACATATTGTGAGGTATTTATTATTTTGCTTGTTGGTATGCAAAGGTACGAAAAAAATCAATTCGTAGCAGTTTCTTCCATGGCTTTTGAATAGATGCTCATGAGTTCATCTCTAACAGATTCGAATCGATATCGTTCTGCTTGCTGACGAATTGTTTGAGAGTTGTATTCGTCGTAATTATCAAGCAGTTGAATGATTCGTTCCGTCAGCTCTCTTTCATTGCCAGGCTCTACCAGCAGACCACATTCGGTAGGAACCATCTCGGGAATGCCGCCGATATTAGAGGCAATGACGGGCATACCGGTAGCCAGTGCTTCTGAAATCACCACTGGTGCATTCTCGTAATTTGAGAAAAGAACTAATGCATTGGCATTCTGCATCTCATGGCAAACGGCTTCTGGCGGTAATTCACCGGTGAAAGTGATGCTGTCTTTCGGAAAGTCAAGCTGCTGGGCTAAGGCGACGGCTTCGTTGAAACCTGTTCCCGTTCCAATCATTCTGATCTTTACGTTGTTACGTTGTGCCAAGAGTTGTTGGAATGCTCTGAGGGTCCCTTTTACATTCTTGGATTTCTCATCGAAACAAGAAACATGGAGTAAGGTGAAAGGTTCGCCTTTTGTATGAGATAGTCGTTCTGATTGATAGAAAAAACTATCCACAACATTGGGAACTATGTGGTAGTTCGGATGCTCAAGTCCGCGTTTTCTCATTGCACGACTTAGGTTTTCGCAAACAGGCATTACAGCGGATGCTTTGTGAACCACCTTGGTTGTTGCCCATTTCCTGAGTGCGCCTGTATATGAAAAATTCTGAGGCAGATATCTGCTCCAATGCTCTGTGATAACGTAAGGTATATTGATTCTCTTATTCATCCACCAGGCAAGCACGCCACACCTGGTCAGCACATTGACATGAACAATGTCAGGCCTGCCGAACCATTGCTGTATTTTGGCAAAGCCTTGCTTGAATGCCGTGCAGAAATGATATGCCTTGCTGATTTTCTTTAGTGCTGCAGCATGGATGAAGGGGTGGTAGACTGTGACTTCTTTTAGGTTGCCTATTTGATTGGTCACAATTTCTGTTTGGCCGATGTGTTCGTCGGGATGAATGTAAAGCACACAGACTTCGGCTGACTGGCTGACTGCAAGTGCATGCTTCCGGACAAACAGTCCTGCCATATCGTCATATCGGTTAGGATACCATGCCGTCAAAAACAGAACTTTCATCGATGCAAAAGATTTACCAACCAATGTGGATGGAGATGTTCAACGTAACAGTAGTTTTCCTGTTTCGCACCAAATCCTTCGTAGAAACGGCGGACACCAGGAATTTGTGAGCCCTCGAAATCCAACGTATAGTCGGATTGTGCGTTCGATTGAATGATGTGGTCTACAATAGAAAACATGGCAGAGTGTTCTTTGCCGGTTTCGTTTGAGCCAGGAGCAAGGAAAATAATTCTTTTGCAGTCTTTTATCAACATGACGGCTGAAATAATCTGCCCGTTTTGAATGGCTGCTAAGAATTGGATGGCATTATTCTGTAACGCAGCTTCTGCCAGCTTTTTCAGCGTTTGAGTCTCTATGGTTTGTTTTGGATGTATTGTATGCCAAAAATCAAAAAACGTGTGCAAATCTGTTTCTTCAATTTGCAGATTGGCTTCGTGCGCTTTTAGAATGTTGCGTTGAGTATTCTTGTGGAATTTCTGAAAGAGGATGCTGTGAGTTTCATTCAGCGGGAGTACCAGGTTGATACGTTCCTCATTGGCAGAGAGTGTGGTGGCATGATTCAGCTTCATTGCATACATTCGGCAAGAAATCCTCTTGAGAAAACGATTGCAAAGATCTTGTGTGAGCGAAGAGGAGGAAAAAATGCCTAATTGCTGTGTCCAGAGTGGTTGAACGAAATACTTTATGCCGCATTTCTTCTTGGCAGGCAGAGGCATTATTGCCTCATAATCACCAAGAACCATAGCGTCCCATTGTGGTGATACGGCATCAAGATACCATGATAGCGCATAGGGTTTAGCATTGAGCGACGACTTGATGGCGCAGTCCCAACGGTAGAAATCTATTTCGTGATGTTGGAGATATTGTATGTTGTTAGCAACCATTAAGTAAATGTTCAACAAGAATCTTCACACCAATCAGTATGAGGATGATACCGCCAAAAAGTTCCACATTGATTCGTTGCATTTTCTGTCCTATGAGAATGCCAAGCGAACAGCCTATGATTGTGAATAGGAAACTAACCAGTCCTATGATACTGATGGCTAACCAAATAATGCCGGGTTGGGGAACAAACAGCAATCCTGTAGCAGCGGCATCAATGCTTGTGGCAATAGCCAGTTGGGTCAGAATCAGGAGAGAACCGTATGGCGAACCACCTTCCGAATCTCCTTCTTCATGTAGACTTTCATAGATCATCTTGCCGCCAATGAAACCAAGAATAGCCAATGCCAGCCAATGGTCAATGGTCTTGATTTGCTCGGCAAACAGATTGCCTAACAGCCAAGTAGATAGTGGCATGACACCTTGGAAGGCACCAAAGAAGAGTGCCATTCTTAGAATCTTGGGCCAGTTGAAGCGTTTGTGACTTACGCTACTGGCTATGGAGACAGCGAAACAGTCGATGGCTAAGCCAATGGCAATGATGATTATATCAATGATAGTCACGGTGATACTGGATTATAAAGTGCTGAAAGTTGCTTCGTAGTCTTTTGCTGCCTGTTCCAATTCCTTATACCAGTCTTCGCCAAAGCAACGAATCAATGGCTCTTTGAGAAATTTGTATGCAGGCATCCCTTTCTCCTTTCCGTATTCTACAGCGCAGTTGCAAATATCCCAGCGGTGCAGATTGACAGCCGTAAAGTCTTTGTAGTGATTGAGTCGAACAGGGTAGAGGTGGCATGAAATCGGTTTCATGAAAGAGGTTCTGCCTTCTCTGAATGCCTTTTCCAATGCGCATCCACAGATACCGTTTTCGTCGTAGCATGTAAACACACAGTCTGCTTTGCCTACGAGCGAAGTAACGAGGTCGCCATCTGGGTCGCGATAGGCAACGCCTTGGCGTTTAATGACTTCTTTGGCTTCCTCCGAAAGATAGCGTTCCACTTCTGGCAATGCTTCTTCTATTTCGGCAATCTCGTCAAGAGTGACAGGAGCGCCGGCATCGCCTTCCACGCAGCATTGTCCTTTGCATTTGTGAAGTGGGCAAAGGAAATGGGTTTCAAACAGTTGGAAACTTACAAGAGTATTACCTATCTCTACCATTATTTGTGATATATTTTAATTGCTTGTCCAATGCTCAATCGGTCGGCATTGGGGAGTTTGTTCCATTTCAAAAGTTGAGCCACTGTGACGTGGTATTTCGATGCTATTCTGCTCAAAGTATCTCCGCTTTTTACGCGATATGTTGTGTACGAAGGCTTTGCTGGTGCAGGCTTCGGTTCTTCCTTGATTTCGGGAATCACTATCACACTGACCTCATATACTTTTTGTTCGCAGTTGTTGAATGCTTTTCTTTGGGAATCGTTCAAACGAATAATCGTTCCCGCATTCAAACGTTTTGCCTTGTGTGATATGGAAGGATTCGCTTTGAGAAAATCTTCGCGTGAGATATTCATATATGTTGTAAGCGAATCGATATCAATATCTTCCTGCAGTTCTATCTCTTCAAGGATATTGCCTTGTGCCTGAAGCATTGCCTTGGTTGGCGTATTCCCCAGTTTGTTCAATTCGGAAAGAATGCGTGATGCTGCATTTTCTGCTTCATCGCCATACAATGGTAATAAATAGGTTGCCAGCATCTCTTTCTCGTCATTATTGTATAGCTTCGTAAGGTCGGCGAGATAGTACAAGGCGGCATTTGCTTCTTTCGAGATATCGCGACGTTCGTCTGTAGCGTTGTTTATCTTCAAACCGTATCGTGCTGCAGCCGAGGGTGAAAGAGCCCATACTCCAGCTGTATGACGGGTGCGGAATGAGGCATCGAATTTAGTTAGAACCCATGGCAAGGCTGCAAACTTCTTGGGCAGATTCAGTGATATGGCTGTCTGCTGCCATTGTGTAAAGTATGGCGTAGACTCCTGAGCAGCCAATAAGGTAGTGCAGAAAATTGCGATACAGAGGATATAGTGCCTTAATCTCATGGGTACTTAGGTTTCCTTACCACACCTTCCAAGGGGCATTGCCTTTGTCCCAGAGTGCGTTGAGTTCCTTGTTGTCGTTGAGTGTGTCCATTGGTTTCCAGAAGCCGTCGTGCTTGAAGGCATGAATCTGATTCTGGGCTACAAGACGCTGCATAGGTTCACGCTCAAACATCTCGTGGTCACCCTCCAGGACGTCGAAGACGCCTGGTTCGCAGACGAAGAAGCCGGCGTTGATCCAAGAGCCGCCAGCCTTTGGCTTCTCAAGGAAGGAGCGGACGTTGCCGTCGTCGGCGATGTCCACCACGCCCAATTTGCCGCTTGGCTGATAGGTGGTCATGGAGAGGAGTTTGCCCGATTGCTTGTGGGCTTCAATAGTAGCACGGATGTCTATGTCGCCAAGGCCGTCGCCGTAGGTCAGGAGGAAAGGCTCGTTGCCAACGTATTTCTGAATGCGTTTGATACGTCCGCCGGTCAAGGTGTTGATGCCGGTGTCTACCATAGTTACGCGCCAAGGCTCAGAGTGGTTGTCGAGTACTTCCACGCTATTGTTTGAGAGGTCTACTGTGATGTCGCAGTTGTGACGGAAATAGTTGCAGAAATACTCTTTGATGACATATTGTTTGTATCCGCAGCAGATGATGAAATCGTTGAATCCATAGGAACTATAGATCTTCATGATATGCCAAAGAATTGGCTTTCCGCCAATTTCTACCATTGGTTTAGGAATTACTGCGGTGGCTTCGCTTAAGCGGGTTCCGAAACCGCCTGCCAACAATACGACTTTCATATTCTTATCTTATTGAATTGTTATTCTTTTCGTTGTGTTAATGTGTTATTGCCTGTATAGCTTCTCTGCTGCCGTGTGGGAGGCTCTTCTGGTGAATAGCTCGTCCAGCAGTCCGAACCCGTAGCCTAACAGTTGTGCAAAACTGGTCAGGATGGAGAGACCTGCCACCTTCAACGAGCCGTTGCGGATGAGCGACTCCGTGAAAGTCATGAGGGCAAAGAGGAGCAGAGGAGTGATGCACCACCAGTGCCAGAGTAGTGCAAGAAGCACCAAGAGGGTTGTTCCCAAGGCAAAGGCTGTTGGGAAGAGGTGCATTATCTTCAATGAGCCGGGATGCAGCTTGGTCAGTAGGATACGTGCCTTGCCGAAGGTGTAGACCTGTCGGTAGAATTTCTTCAAGGTTATTCTGCGTTTATGAACAACTACAGCCTCCGGAATGAGACGCACCTTGAAGCCTCCCTCCTTGATACGCATGCTGAGGTCGGTGTCCTCGCCAATCATCTCACGGTAGCCACCGATCTTCTGATAGACCTCTTTGGAGAAACCGGTGTTGAAGGCGCGGGGGAGAAACTTGTCCAGTTTCTTGGTGCCGCCTCGGATGCCTCCCGTTGTCATGATGGAGGTCATGGCGTAGTTCACGGCTTTCTGCATGTCGGTGAAGCTCTCGTCAGCACTGTCGGGACCGCCGAAACAGTCGACATAGTGCTCAGTCAGAGCTTTGCGCACTGTGGCAATGTAATGTGGTGGAAGGATTACATCGGAATCGAACAGCAGGCAGTAATTGCCGTTGGCCATCTCGATGCCGAGGTTGCGGCGGGCACTGCGGCTGCTGTCGTCTATCTTATGAACGATGCGAAGTCGGTCTTGGTAGCTCTGGCATAGCTTGGTGGCATCATCGTCTGATGGTGCTTCGAGGATAAGAACCTCAAAATTCTGGTCTGTCTGACGGGTCAGTGAGTCAAGAAACTCGGTCAGCTCGTCGTTGCGTTTATAAACCGGAACTATGATGGAGAACTGTAATGCGTTCACGAGATGGGAAGATTTGAAAATTGAACTTAATAGCCTGGCTTGCCTAACAACGTAAACAGATTGCGTTTGTAAGCCTCCACGCCAGGTTGGTCGAACGGATTGACACCGAGCATGTATCCGCTTATGGCGCAGGCACGTTCGAATGTGTATAACATTGTGCCGAGAGCTTCGGGAGTAAGTCGTGGCATGGAGAAATGCAGCAGAGGCACATCGCCTTCTGCATGGGCCTTCATGGTGCCGAGACAAGCAGATGCGTTGACATCCTCGATGTTCTTGTTCGCAATATAATTGAGGTTGTCGATATTCTCCTTGTCGTAAGGAATCTCCACCTTGTATTCTGCCTGTTTGATTTCCAGAACGGTCTCGAACAATGAACGTTCGCCATCTTGAATCCACTGTCCCACAGAGTGGAGGTCTGTGGAGAAATTAGCAGAGGCAGGGAAGATGCCTTTGTGGTTCTTGCCTTCGCTCTCGCCGAACAGCTGTTTCCACCATTCAGCTATATTGTTGAGTCTTGGGTTGTAGCTTGCCAGAATCTCTATCTTTCGACCATCGGCATAAAACAGTTGTCGCCAAGCTGCATATTGCTCAGCAATGTTTCCTTCGTGCTTGTCGTCGGTGAAGGTCTCAGCCTTGAGTGCTCCTTGTACGAAGGCACGGATGTCTATTCCTGCCAAGGCTATTGGGAAAAGGCCTACTGGCGAGAACACTGAGTAGCGTCCGCCGATACTGTCTTCGATGGGGAAAGTAGGGTAGCCTTCCTTCTTGGCGATAGTCAATAGTGCGCCTTTGCTACGGTCGGTGATAGCCACGATTCTCTTGCGAGCCTCATCGATGCCCACCTGTTGCTCCAGATGTTTGCGTAAGATACGGAACGAGATGGCTGGCTCTGTCGTGGTGCCCGACTTGGAGATAACCACGATGCCGTAGCGTTTGTTGCTCAGGTAGTCAAGCATCATCTGCATATAGTCGGCACTCATGTTATAGCCGGCAAAGCAGATTCTGCAGTCGTTATCGTCCATAGACAAAGGCTTGACAAAAGCCTCTGTCACTGCCTTGGCTCCAAGATAACTGCCTCCAATGCCGATAACCACCACCACATCGCAGATATGGCGTAGGCGGTTGGCTTCTGTCTCAATGCTGTCGAGCATTTGGGTGCTGGTGGCAGAAGGCAGGTGAAGCCATCCGAGAAAATCTTTTCCCTCGTGTTCGTCGCGCTCCAGTTGGCAGTTTGCCTGATGCGACTTGTTCAAAAAGTCGGCATACTGGCTTTTCTGCTGCTCAGAGGCATAGAAACATTCAAATTGTATGTAGTTGTCTTGAATCATAGAAGTTTTTCTTTCACTTTAGCCATCTCCTGTGAAGGCGACTGGTGGTCGTAGAGGATATTGAACACGGCATCCATGATAGGCATCGTCACGTGGTATTGCTCGTTGATCTCGTGGATGCACTTTGAGCCGTAGTAACCCTCGGCAATCATCTCCATCTCCATCTGTGCAGCCTTCACTGAGTAGCCCTTGCCAATCATGTTGCCGAAGGTGCGGTTGCGGCTGAAGTTGGAGTAGGCGGTCACGAGGAGGTCGCCCAGGTAGACCGACTCCTGGAGGTTGCGGTGTGAGGTATGAACGGCGTTGCAGAAACGGTTCATCTCCTGGATAGCGTTGCTGATAAGCACGGATTGGAAGTTGTCGCCATAGTTCAAGCCGTGGCAGATGCCGGCGGCAATGGCATAGATATTCTTCATTACCGACGAATACTCAATGCCCAAGACATCATCGCTTACGATAGAATTGATGAAGTTGTTGTTGAGGAGTCGGCAGATGATTTTCGCATGATCACGTTCGCTGCAAGCCACGGTCAGATAGCTCATACGCTCCATGGCAGCCTCTTCGGCGTGACAAGGACCGCTTACCACTGCCAACATCTCACGTGGCACATTGTGATACTGACAGAGATACTCCGTTACCACCAGATTCTCGTCTGGCACGATACCCTTGATGGCAGAAACGATGATTTTGTCTGCCAAACTGGTGGTAATCTTGCTCAGATGGCTCTTCACGAAAGGTGAAGGGGTGGCAAGGAAAATGATGTCGGCACGATCGATAGCCTCGTTGATATCGGTGGTAAAATAGATATGCTCCACCGGAAACTCCACGCCAGTGAGGTAGTTTGGGTTGTGGCGAGTAGTCTTGAACGTATTGATTTTCTCTTCAGTACGGAAGTACCATGTCAGCTCTGGCACATTCTTCATTATCATTTTAGCCAGCGCAGTAGCCCAGCTGCCAGAGCCCAGCATGGCTATACGTGGAAACTGAATGTCAGGTGTATTATGTTGTGTCATCACTATACTATATTTAGCCCACAAATGTAACACTTTTTTTGCGGATAGCCAAGCCTTGAGGGATAATATCTTTTATGCTTTGAAACTCAGCGATATGATAGCAAAATTATAAACTGTTTCGACAAAAGACAAACTCTGAAGGGTTGCTGTTGTTTTGTAGAACGGGAAAATAATAGCCTAAAGTCTTTATAAAAAGCTGTTGGTTCCATGCAGAAAAACTGCGTGCTTCTCGCCATTCTGCAGCATCCAGAAATCAAGTAAAACTCCCTGCTGTTATCCTACATTTTTGTGTCGGCAAATAAAACTTTTCCCCGCCATTTTGCAGCGCGAAAATCGCTAATAAATCAGCTTCCTGCTCATTCTGTGTCTGCCTTGATGTATTGGAAAATGTGCCGTCAAAACTGTATTTTTTTTTGATGAAAATTTTACTCCCCAAAAAGCTCCTCTCCGAAGCCTTGAACAGGCTCAAATATCTGCCCTTTGAGACTTTGAAAAATAAAAACGGATAAAGTCTTGTCAAATTGGAAAAAAAGCCGTACTTTTGCACCGCTCTTCGAGTAAGGGCACTTTAGGTATTAATTTCTTAACAATCAAACAACAATGGCAACTAAAATCAGATTGCAACGTCACGGACGTAAAGGGTATGCCTACTACCACATTGTGGTTGCTGACAGTCGTGCAAAACGCGATGGCCGTTTTATCGAACGTCTCGGCTCTTACAACCCTAACACAAACCCAGCATCAATCGACTTGAACTTCGAAAGAGCTCTTTACTGGTTGAACGCTGGTGCACAACCAACCGACACCGCTCGCACAATCCTTTCTCGCGAAGGTGTATTGTTGAAAAAACACCTCGAAGGTGGTGTTAAGAAGGGTGCATTTGACGAGGCTACAGCAGAACGTCGTTTCAACGCTTGGAAAGAGTCTAAAGCTAAAGCTCTTGAGTCTGTTAAGACCAAAGAGAACGAAGCTAAGGCTGAAGCCAAGAAAGCACGTCTTGCAGAAGAAGTCAACATCAACAAAGCTAAAGCAGAGGCTTTGGCTGCTAAGTTGGCTGCTAAACGCGCTGCAGAAGAAGAAGCAAAAGCTGCTGAGGCTGCAACAGAAGAAACAGCAGAGGCAGAAGCACCTGCTGAAGCTTAATTACGCCTTTAGCACAATCGTTACAGAGCCCGGAGTAATTCGGGCTCTTTTTGTAGATAGTTCAAGGTTGGCGGCAGGTTGATTCGACGATTTGGCGCTGACCCTAAAAAACAATAAGTATTTCGCGTTATGGTATTGCTTATCGCAACTATGCTTCTCATCATAGGAGTGGGTATCGGATGCAGCAGAAACAATATTCTGTCGCCGAGTGTGCTGACCGGTTCCGTCTGGCTCTTCTGTCTGCTCTTGTGGCTGGTGTTGCCTCATGGCTTGCCTTCCATGACTTGGCAGGTGATGGGCTCGCTGATGTTGTGGACTGTGGGTCTCTGGCTCTCGTCCATGACCATGCAGTCGCTCCGTTATGCCCCTTATCACGAAGAGGCAGATGTTACTACGCGAACGATCTATCTTGCCGTCTCGCTGCTGACGGTTCCAGGGCTTGTGGTATTTGCCATGAATGCCTTGAAGGATGCTAACTCTGAAGGTTGGGCCAATGCCTTGCGTATGGCTGCCATTGGACGAGGCGATGATGGCGAAATCTATGGCGGATTGCAGGTTATCATCTGGCAGGTAAGCTATATGCTTGAGCTCTATTATGCCGACAAGAGTTCACGTTGGCGTGTCGTTGTGGCTGGTGCTATCTTGCTGAGTTTTTCCCTCTTAACCATGTCGAAATGGGGCTTCCTCTCCTTCTTCCTTACCACTATTACGATTCTTTATTTCAAGAAGAAAATAACCCTCCGACATATCCTCATCGGCTTGGGCGTTCTGTTTGTCCTCTTTGTCGGTATTCAGGCTGCAAGATATGCCACCGACTTCGACGGGGTCAACAAGAACAACTTTGCCGTGCTGTATCTTTTGAGCAGTTTCACTGCCTTCGATACCCTTGAGCCGGCATCAGCTGCCCATTGGGGCGAGAATGTGTTCAGGGCTTTCTATGCTATTGCCAACAAACTTGGAATCAGCAGTGTGGAACCGCCAAGTTCCTTGCTGCCGTTCATATCCAAACCTATCGAGACCAATACCTATACGACGATGTATCCGTTCTTCAAGGACTTTGGCTACGTGGGTGTTGTCGTAGCGGCTCTGCTGATGGGTTCGCTTTATGGCTATCTGTTCAAAAAGGCACAGTTGGGTGGCGCTTTCTATGTGTTGCTCTATGCCATGTGCGTGAACTTCTTGGTCATACAGTTTGCCAACGAGATGTTGATGACCTCTCTGCTGGCTTATGTCAAGCAATGGCTCTTCCTGCTGCTGCCATTCCTCGCAACGAAATATAAGGTGTTTATAAGAAACAATAAATCGCTGGTTAAGATAGATGACTAACAAGACCATACAGGCTGTTGTGGTGCTTTACGGCATGAGAGCGGAGCAGAGTGTTGCTTTGCGTACGTTCATGCAGTATTGCCACATCCTTCATGGTGATTGTCATCTTTGTGTCTATAACAATTCGTCTGATATCGTTGTGGAGTTTCCTGAGGCTGAGGTGGTCAATGCCCATGAAAACGACGGATTGGCTAAGGCTTATAACTATGCTTTGAAGCGTGCCCAGCAGAATGGCAGCCAATGGCTCTTGCTGCTTGATCAGGATACGGAGCTGACGGAGGCTTATTTCCAATCGTTGGATGCTTTCGTTTCTGCCGATCAGACTGATTATATAGCCGCTGTTCCTACGTTGGTCCAGAATGGGATACACATGTCGCCGGCAGCTTATCGCCCATGGAAGGGGGTGGCTTGGCGTTGTGATCCGGTTACGGCTGCTGGTGTCAAGGATGGAATGGTGTTCACAGCATTCAATTCCGGTGCTTTGATGAATGTTGACAAACTGCAGGAAATGAGTGGATTCAATGCTGACTTCCCTTTGGATATGCTTGACCATTGGATGTTTTACCAGTTTCATTTGAAGGGTTGGAAAACGTGTGTCCTGGATTGTGAATTGGCCCATTCTCTTTCTGAGAATACGGGCATGAATCCAGAGCGCTATCGAAACTACCTGCATGCTCATCTGCATTGGGCTAAACGTATTGGTTGGACCACCGCTTTGATGTTCAGGTTCAGAATGTTCCTCTCGTGGATTCAGCAAATCTTAAGGCATTCAGACCGAACAAACAGAAAGTTCACTTGGAACATAATATTCAGTAAATCATAATGCAAACAGCCGTCTGTATCATCAACTATAATGCCTACAACGATACGTTGGCATGTGTGCAAAGTCTTTGGAATGAGGCTTGTGACATCGTTGTAATCGATAATGGCTCCAAGAATGATGCTGTGGAGCATTTGAGACAGCAATGGCAAGCTGATGCTTCGGAATGGTGTTATCAAGACGGTAGTTTTCTGCCGGTGACCACTCCGGAGGCTCCTCGATTGCATTTCATACTGTCGGAGAAGAACGGCGGTTTTGCTTATGGCAACAATGTGCTGCAACAATTTGTGAAGCAGCATCTTGACTCGTTAGCGGTGCTCTGGCTGAATAATGATACTGAAGTGCCGGAAGGATTCGTTTCGACTTTGGAACACGAATATGCACAATATCAAGTTCCTACAGCCATAGCGGCAGAAGAACGTAACTTCTACACAAAACAAAGACGCCATAGCGGTATGCATTTTCTGAATCTGCCTACCGGTTTGGCTTTTACACATCGTCTTCCGTTGTCGCATGCTTACCTTTGCGGAGCTTGCATTATGACATCGGTGGATGCTCCGGAATGGAATGAGGATTATTTCCTCTATTTTGAGGATGCCGATTATGCCATTCGTCTGCGAGAAAAAGGATATCAGTTAGTTACAACGGATAAAACCCACTATTTCCACAAACAAGGCGTCAGCACGGGCGGTAACCGAGAGGTGGTTTTGAAAAGTATGTGGCATTTTTACACACTTCATTTCCCACGCTATAAACGTCTGGTTAGAATAATTCGTTCAATTCAGTACCGTGTTTGTGGCAATAAAGAGGCTTATTTCTCGTTAAATAGATATTATGAGAGTTCTCGTTAACGGCAGATTCCTGACCCAGCAGTTGACAGGAGTGCATAGATATGCGTTGGAAATATGCGACGCCCTCTATGCCCTTGGGGTTGACTTGTTGGTGCTTGTTCCAAATAAGCCGTTGACGCATAATGATATATCGTTTCCTATAGAACGTGTGGGCCGTTTCGGCTCTCACCTCTGGGAACAGGTGGAACTGCCGCTGTATGTCAAAAGACATTACAACGGACAATTGCTTGTAAACTTTGCCGGGTTGAGCTCGGCACTATATAATAATTGTGTAACAACCATTCACGACCTCTCCTTCCTGGAGAATCCGAAGTGGTTTTCACTGCCTTACCGTTTGTGGTACAGGTGGATGACCCCTATTACTGCCCGTCGTGCCCGACGAATCATCACTGTGAGCCAGTTCTCTCGGGGAGAAATAGTCAAGCATCTCGGTGTAAGCGAGGAGAAGGTGTTGGTGGCATATAATGCGGTAACAGAGCGACTGCATCAGCCTAAAACCAAGGCTACGGAACGTTTCGTATTGACCGTTTCGTCGCTTGATCCCCGCAAGAACCTCAGTCGGTTGGTAGAGGCTTTCAAAAGTCTGCATCTTACCGATTGTAAACTCATTGTCGTAGGGGCTGGCAATAAAGTCTTTGGCGCTGTTGATGGCTTGGAAACTTCTGATGCTCAGGTGGAACTGCTGGGCTATCTGAATGATGAACAGATAGTGGAGTATTACAGCAATGCCTTGGCTTTTGTCTATCCTTCGTTGTACGAGGGATTTGGCATTCCGGTACTTGAGGCCATGCATTTTGGCACACCGGTTATTGCGGCAGATATTCCGCCTTTGCATGAGGTATGCCAGGATGCTGCTGTCTATTGCAACCCTTATGACACGCAGTCAATAGCCGCCGAGATAAAGCACTTGTTGAATGATGATACACTGAGAGAAAAGCTGTCTGCCAAAGGACTTGAACGTCAAAGACAATTCTCCTGGCTAAGGTCAGGCGAACTGATCAAGACAATGTTGGAGTCGTTGGACAGCAAGTAAAGAAACTAAATGGCAAGGATACTGCATATATCAAAATTCTACCATCCCTACTTCGGTGGTATAGAGGATGTAGCCCGTACGTTGGTCGATGATATGAAACCCTATCACGAACAGCGTATCATCTGCTTCAACCATATCAACGAAACTGTCGACGAGGTGGTGGACGATATCCCTGTTACCCGTGTTGGGGTGTTGGGAACGGTGGCGTCGCAACCTATTGCACCCCATTTCCACAAGCATCTCAAACGGATTATCAAGGTGTTCAAACCGGAATATATCCATATCCACCTGCCTAATCCTCTCTCATCCATCTCGCTTCAATATATCCGCGGATGTAATGCAAAAATCATGGTTCATTGGCATTCGGATATTCTTGGTCATACCTTGTTCTATCCGCTGTATCGCCATTTCGAGCATCAGATACTAAAGAAAGCACATACCATTTTTGTTACCAGCGAGGAGTATCGCGAATACTCGGCTCCATTGCGCAAATTCCGGTCGAAAACCACGGTGCTTCCTAATATCGTCAACGAACAGAAACTTCAGCCGCAACCTCAGGACGAGGCTATGATAGCCCGTTTAAGAGAAGGTTGGGGCAATCGTAAGATCCTGCTTTTCGTAGGTCGTCATGTCAACTACAAAGGCTTGCACTATTTGCTTGAGGCAGAGAAACTCATCAAGGAAGACTGTGTGCTTCTGATTGGTGGTGAAGGACCTCTGACTGCCGAATTGAAACGTAAGGCAGAAGGACGCCATCGTGTGTTCTTTTTGGGACGTCTCTCCAATGATGAACTCCGTTGCTACATGCATGCAGCCTCAGTCTTTGTCTTCCCTTCCTATATGAAGAGCGAAGCCTTTGGCGTGGCTTTGGCAGAGGCGCTTTATTGTGGTCTGCCGGCTGTCTCGTTCAATATCGAAGGCTCTGGTGTCAACTGGGTCAATGTGGACCAAGAAACGGGCTTTGTGGTGCCTTGTGGTGATGTGAAACGTTTTGCTGAGGCTGTGGATATGCTTCTGGCAGACGATGCCTTGCGTACCCGTATGGGCTATCGTGCCATTGAATGGGTGCAGCAGAATTTTCTCAAATCGAATATCTCCACGGCATTGACAAAAGTCTATGGTCGGGGCGAACCGATGGTGAAAAGCAGGAAAGAAGGCAAACTGAATGTCTCTATTGTCTTGTATAAGAATGATTTCGAATCGGTCCGTCGTCTGGTTAATATCCTGCATCAGGCTCCGGATGTCCGCGATATCTTTCTGATAGACAACTCGCCAAAGCGTGATGAGCGCTACCGTACCTTGGACGTTATTTATCGTTTCAACGATATCAATCTGGGCTATGGCAAAGGTCATAACGAGGCTTTCTACTATACATTCCGTGAGCATGTACCATACCATCTTGCCATCAATGCTGATGTTCATTTCGAACCCTCTGTCATAGCAGAACTTGTTAAGGCAATGGATCATGACGATCGTATCGGTGCCTTGATGCCAAAGGTCTATTATCCAAACGGAAGCCTGCAGCATCTCTGCCGTTTGTTGCCAACACCGCTTGATCTCTTTGGACGCCGTTTCCTTCCAGACCGTTGGATGAGCAAGCGTGTAGCTCGTTTGGAACTCCGTCATACCTCTTACAGCCATCCGTTGGCTATTCCGCATATCTCCGGTTGTTTCATGATGGTACGTGCGGACAGTCTGCGTCATACAGGATTGTTTGATCCTCGTTTCTTCCTTTATATGGAAGATGTTGACTTGACCCGTCGTCTGCATCAATCCTATCAGACCCTCTTCTATCCAGCCGTAACCATTACCCACGAACACGAACGTGGAAGTTATAAACTGGGTCATCTATTGGGCGTTCATATCGTAAGTGCGGTCAAATACTTCAACAAATGGGGTTGGTGGCATGATGTCGAACGTGAAAGAGTCAATGAGGCAACCCTCTGGGCAAGCCGACATCTTGAAGACAATAGTGCAGAGTAGTGCTCTGTAAACTAAATAAAAACAATAATATTATGGGTAGCATCAGTTTAGTCGAGATTGGTGGCGCATTCATGGGATTATTTGCCATCATCGATATATTAGGTTCATTGCCAATTATCTTGAGCCTTCAACAACAAGGAGAAGAAATTTATCCAATGCGAACTACGGTGGTCTCATTGGTCATTTTTACCTTGTTTCTTACTGCGGGTGATTTGATTCTCCGCCTCTTCAGTGTTGACACGCAATCGTTTGCAGTTGCCGGTTCGTTGGTTCTCTTTGTCATGGCGCTGGAGATGATTCTCGGTATTGATATCATACGTTATAACGGTCCTAAGGGCTCCTCTTCCATCGTGCCGCTGGCTTTCCCTCTTGTGGCAGGCCCGGGTGCAATTACTGCAGTGCTCTCCATGTCGGCAGAATATGCCGTCATCAACATCGTCATTGCTTTGCTGCTCAATATGGTATTCGTTTTCGTGGTGCTGAAATGCACAAAGAAAGTTCAGAGTGTCATCAGCGAAGGCTTTATTTATATCATGCGTAAGTTCTTCGGTTTCATCCTGCTTGCCATGTGTGTCAAATTGTTCACTTCGAACCTCAGCCACTTGCTTTGAGCCAGTCTGAACGCATACTTCTCTCAACAGCCTACTGTGGTCCGATTGATTACTATAGCTGGCTTGTCAACCGTCCTGTTTCGATTGAGGCATACAGTCACTACGAGCGGCAGACTTTTGCCAACCGTTGCAATATCATGACAGCAGGTGGTCCGTTGGCTCTGACAGTCCCTGTGGTCAAACCGCCTTACGATACCCCTATGTGCGATGTGGAGATTTCCTATCATACCGATTGGGCTACACTCCATTATCGTGCTATTGAGAGTGCCTATCGTTCATCGCCTTATTTCGACTATTTTCGTGAGGAATTGCAGACTCTATATCAGTCGCATCCTACCCACTTGCTGGAATGGAACAATTGCCTTCAAAGTAAAATTCTTTCATGGTTAGGCTTTGAAAATTTAGATATTGTAATTTCGGACCGCTATAAAAAGGGGGTGAACTTAAAAAATGATATGCGTACATGCATTCATCCTAAAAAAAAGTGTGTACCTTTGCACAACCGTTGTCTCGACCCCTACTATCAGGTGTTTGATCAGCGCTATGGCTTTGTTTCACGCCTGAGTATCCTTGATATGCTCTTTAATATGGGTCGCGAAGCCAGACTTTATCTTTTGGAAAATAATAAAATAATAAACAATAAAACAAACAATTATGGCAAATGAAATCGATTGGAGCAGCCTTAGCTTTGGCTATGTTCCAACTGACTACAACGTTCGTTGCTACTATCGCAACGGCAAATGGGGTGAAATTGAAGTAAGCTCAGAAGCTACTGTAAACGTTCACATGGCTGCTTCTTGCCTCCACTATGGTCAAGAGGCTTTCGAAGGTTTGAAAGCTTTCCGCGGCAAAGACGGTAAAGTACGTATCTTCCGTCTCGAGGAGAACGGCAAACGTCTCCAAAGCTCATGCCAAGGCATCTGCATGCCTGAGCTCCCATTGGACAAATTTGAAGAGGCTATCCTCAAAGTCGTTAAACTCAACGCTCGCTTCATCCCACCTTACGAGACTGGCGCTTCTCTCTACATCCGTCCAGTTCTCTTCGGTACAGGTATCACCGTTGGCGTAAAACCAGCTGACGAATATCTCTTCGTAGTATTCGTAACCCCAGTTGGCCCATACTTCAAAGGCGGTTTCCAAGCTAACCCATACGTTATCTCACGCAAATACGACCGTTCAGCTCCTCTCGGCACCGGTATCTACAAAGTAGGCGGTAACTACGCTGCTTCTCTCCGTGCTCACGTTGAGGCTTGCCACGGTGGTCAATATGCTTGCGAATTCTATCTCGACGCTAAAGAGAAGAAATATATCGACGAGGCTGGTGCTGCCAACTTCTTCGGTATCAAAGGCAACACATACGTTACTCCAAAGAGCACTTCTATCCTCCCATCTATCACCAACAAGAGCTTGATGCAGTTGGCAGAAGACCTCGGCTTGCAGGTTGAGCGTCGCCCAATCGCTATCGACGAGTTGGTTGACTTCGACGAGGCAGGTGCTTGCGGCACAGCTGCTGTTATCAGCCCTATCTCACGTATCGACGACCCAGAGACTGGCAAGAGCTATACTTTCGGTAAAGACGGCCAACCAGGTCCTAAGTCTTTGATGCTCTACAACGCTCTCCGCGCTATCCAACTCGGTGAGGCTGAAGACAAACACGGCTGGATCACTGAAGTAGAACTCTAATCGATTAGATTACTACCTATAAAAAGAGGTCTCTGATTTCAGAGGCCTCTTCTTTTTGCTATCTAATATAATAATGTATCGTTAGAAACCTGTCCAGGTCTTTTTCCAGAAGATCTGCTCCAGTTCCATCCATTTCATGATGGTGGCACCGAAGAAGTCGGCTGTGTAGCCGTTCAGTATCTTGGCTGCCTCTTCTGCATTCAGACCCTTCACCCTTTGCTCCACCATAGGGAGCTCGGCAAAGCCCTTGTCGATGAAATAGTCGCGTGCACTGAGGATATCGTCCTTCATCGTACCCCATTTCACTGTAGCCAAACGGTTGGCTTTGCGGTAGTACCAGAGGGCTGCATCCTCACGATAGGAGTGGTTGCCGCAGACGGTCAGCAACTTTGGCAACTCGGTGTTGCCGCAGAAGATTGGGAATCGTGGCGACTCGCCTGGGTTATCCAACAGCACCCATGCCACACCGCCTACCTCATCTGGCAGCCAGTTGCGCAGTTGGATGACGGTGCTATAGGCTGACCAAGGCACTGATACCGTGCGGATATTCTTCATCGTGCTGTCGCCCAAGGCATAGAACATGTTGATCTCGTCGGGACGCATCCATGGATTGGCAACAGGCGAAACGATGCTGTCGGGCTCTGTGCCGGTAGTATCCTTGTCGAACTTCGGATTCTTGATTTTCAGGCGTTCGCTGAGGTTGAAGCGTGTGCCTTCGTAGGTAGAACCGAGAAACAGCATCACATCCTTAGCCGACACCTTCTTCTCTGGTTTCACGCTCAGAGGCAACTCCTGAACCGTATCGCTGAGATTGAGCGAAGGGGCAAGGCTTGAGAGAATGAAGAACTCGCGGGTAGAGTAGTTCTTGTCCTCGCCGAAGTAGTTGGAGCCGCTGTAGGCCTTCCAGAAGCGGAATGGCTCCTTGCCGTCCCAAAGTTTCATCTTCTTGGCCACAGAGAATACGTTGTCCGAAGCCATATAGTGGTCCTTGTCGTCGAGGTTGAGGGTTGAGATGCGGCTGATATTGGCGGAGACAGCCACCTCGTCGTCGGGGATACGTACGGCAGCCCAAACGCCACCGATTTTGTCGGGTCCTTCGCCGAACACCTCGAAGATCCATACCTCATTTTTGTCGGCCACGGTGAGGCACTCGCCGGAGTCGCCATAACCGTATTTCTTCACCATCTCGCCCATCACCTGGATGGCTTCGCGGGCTGTAGAGGCACGTTGGAGTGCTACGCGGCAGAGTTCCTCCACCATGAACATGCCCTTCTTGTTCTGCAGTTCCTCGCGGCCTGAGATGGTAGTCTCGCCGATGCCCACCTGCTTCTCGTTGAGGCAAGGGTAGGAGGAGTCGAGAAAGCGGAAGGTATGCTCCACCTGTGGAATCTCCCCTTTCTTATAGAGTTTTGTGCTGTCGGCAGCGCTTTGGGTATGCATGCGGCCGTCGTAGATGGTCATCATCTCGCCCTTCTTGTGGTCGGCAGCAGGTACCATCTCCATCCATGTGCGATACCATGAGTCGCAGGTGTGTGAGGTGATGACGGAGCCGTCTGTTGAGGCGTTCTTGCCCACCATGATGGAGGTGCATGAGAGGCGCTTCAGACCGTCGTCATTGCGGTCGATGACGTTCTGTGCCATGGCGTTCATGACGAGCGCACAGAGGGCGCAAAGCAGCAAACTGAGTCTTTTGTTCAGCATATACGGTAGGGGTGGATTAAAACTCAAATTTCTCTACTTTCATCTCGCCGCAAGCGTGCATCTTAGGCACGAGTTCCTGGAATGGTGCTGAGGCGGAGTGAGCGTCCAGTGTGGCTTGGTCTGCCCAAGTCTCGCAGATCATGAACACGTCCTTGCGGGTGCCGCTTTCGAACACGTCGTAGGCGATGCAGCCTTCCTGACGTTGACTTTCAGCCACGAGGGCGATGGCGGTCTCTAAAGCTTCTTGATATTTGCCTTTCTTGGCTTGGAAAAAACAGTTGAGTCTAAGCATAATCGGTATGTTTTTGTTGTTTGATTTTCGTAGTGCAAATATACTAATTTCTTGCCGTTTAACCAAATTTTCGCTCCTCTTTTTTGCGCGAAAAATATGGGGCTTGGTAGGGAGATTCAGTGCAAGGTGTGGCTTGCTTGGGTATGCCGAACCGCTGTTAGAATGGCTTAGAAGAGAATTCTATCTATACAGCCTCAGGGTGGCGGTGAGATTGGCTTGGTAGGAAAAACACTCAGTCTCTAATGTTAAAATCGTTTTAACTCACACCTCTCACGCTCTCACCAACAAAAAAGAGGTACCCTATCTCTCTTCTTCTCTTCTTATTTATTATATAACTAATTATATATTAATATATTATTATAAAAAGAGAGAGAGGAAGCAAAATAGATACCCCTCAAAAAAGTTCGTGAGATGGTGAGAGGTGAGAGTAATTTCTGATGCTAAAGAACTTAAAATTTTTAGACACAATGACTTACGATATCTTTTCTTCCTAAGCAAATTCTTTTCTATGAAGCAAAAGAGGGAAAAACCCCTTGTTTTTTGCCTCGAAAAGGGGGTGCTTTTGTTGTTTGAGGGCTTCTCTGTAGGGGGCAGAGTGGTCGTTCTCGTTGTTTTTCTGTTTCGCAAAAAATGCATGGATTGCTCAAAATAGTGCCTCGGCTGATGGTTTTGAGGCAAGGTTAGCGCGTTTTTGAGGAGGTGGACTGTGTGTTTTATAAGGTTGCAGAGGGCACCAGAGGAACTCCTTCCCCCTTTCAACTCTTCTTCAATCCTCTCTCAAATACTCTTCGATCCTCTTGAATTCTCTAAACGATTTCTCTAAAATTCCTCTGAGAAAAATCTTCTGTCTGATCGCCGAGAATAGTTCGCAGAAAGTAGGTCTTTCTTGCCGGTTGACAGCCGAAAAACTACTTGAAAGACTCCCAAAAGCCGCTCCGAAACCCTCGTTTTTGCGCTGATAATACCAAAAACAATACCTAAATCCTACAAAATCTCACAGAAAAAATCGCTTCAAGTCGACATTTCCCCCTTCCGCGATACGATTTCCGAATGCAGAATGGACCACCTTGGTTGCCGAAAGGGCTTTTTGTCCCGACAAAATGTTCGGCCTCCAGTTCGAAACTCTCTTTTTTGTGCCTCCAACTTGTTTTTCTCACCAAAAACGAGTACTTTTGCAAGTTGAAAAATTGAAATTGGGTTAGTAGGCGAGTGCGCCTTGATGCCCAATGCTAAACGCTGATAATTGTGATATTAGAGAAAATAAATATCCCTGCCGACCTTCGACAACTGCCTACTGAACAGTTGCCGCAACTCTGCACGGAACTCCGACAGTTCGTCATCGACCAATGCGCCCAGAACCCTGGACACCTCGGTTCAAGCCTCGGCGTGATAGAACTGACCGTAGCCTTACACTACGTGTTCGACACCCCGGAAGACCGCATCGTGTGGGACGTAGGCCACCAAGCCTATGCCCATAAGATCCTCACGGGCCGTCGCGAACGCTTCCATACCAACCGACAATTCCATGGACTGAGTGGCTTTCCAAGCATCAAAGAGAGTGAATACGATGCCTTCTCTACTGGTCACTCCTCCACCTCCATCTCGGCTGCATTGGGTCTCTCTGTGGCTTCCTGTCTCAAAGGCGAAGACCGCAATGTAGTGGCTGTCATCGGTGACGGCGCCATGACCGGCGGCTTGGCATTCGAGGGACTGAACAACGTCACCATCAGCCCTAACAACCTCCTCATTGTGCTCAACGACAACCAGATGGCTATCGACCCCATCAAAGGCGGCATGAATGAGTTCCTCAGTGGCATACACACCTCAAAGACATACAACCACGTTCGCCATCAGATCTATCAGGCAATGCACAAAATGCACCTCATCGACGAAGGCGGACGCAAGAAACTCATCCGTTTCAACAACTCACTCAAGTCGCTCCGTACCAACGAGGGCAACAACATTTTCGAGGGGTTGAACATCCGTTACTTCGGTCCAGTTGACGGCCACAACGTCGAAAACCTCGTGCAGGTGCTTCAGGAGTTGAAGAACCACCACGGTCCGAAGGTGCTCCATATCCTCACCAAGAAAGGCAAGGGTTATGCACCAGCCGAGAAAGAGGTGACCACCTGGCATGCTCCCGGACAGTTTGACCCTATCACTGGCGAACGACTCAAGAAGAAAGAGGAGAACCAGCCACCGCTGTTCCAGAATGTCTTTGGTGAGACACTCTTCGAGTTGGCGCGTCAGAACGAGAAAATCGTAGGCATCACCCCTGCCATGCCTTCCGGCTGCTCCATGAATATCATGATGAAAGCGATGCCAAAGCGCGTCTTCGACGTTGGCATTGCCGAAGGACATGCCGTCACCTTCTCTGCCGGCTTGGCTAAAGAGGGACTCGTTCCGTTCTGTAACATCTACTCTAGCTTCATGCAGCGTGCTTACGACAACGTAATCCACGACGTGGCTCTCCAGCAGTTGCCTGTCATCATGTGCCTCGACCGTGCCGGACTCGTTGGCAGCGACGGAGCCACCCACCAGGGAGCCTTCGACCTCGCCTATTTCCGCTGTGTGCCTCATCTCACCGTGGCTGCTCCAATGAACGAACACGAACTGCGAGACATGATGTTCACTGCCCAGAAAGAGAACCACGGACCATTCGTCATCCGTTACCCTCGTGGCAAGGGCGTCCTTGTAGATTGGCGCAATGAGATGCACGAAATGGCTGTCGGCAAAGGCGTGAAACTGAAAGACGGCGCTTCGGCTGCCGTACTCTCGCTCGGCACCTTGGGCAACCATGCTGCCAAAGCCATTCAGCAAGTAGAGCAGAGCAATGGCGAAATGACCATTGCACATTATAATATGCGTTTCCTCAAGCCTCTCGACGAAGAACTGCTGCAGGAAGTCTGCCAACACCACCGCCTCCTCTTCACCGTAGAAGACGGCACCGTGCTCGGCGGATTGGGCAGTGCCGTAGCCGAATACGTCTGCGAACACTTCCCTGGCATCAAGGTCGTCCGTCTGGGCTTGCCCGACCACTTCGTAGAGCACGGCACTCAGGCCGAACTCTTCCAGATGCTCGGCTTGGACGCAGAAAGCATGGCCAATACATTCGTTGAACATATCAAACAGTTGAAGTCATGAGAATCATCATCGCTGGCGCTGGTGAGGTTGGTTGCTATCTGGCAAAACGCCTCTCATCGGAAGAACATGAAGTAGTGCTTGTGGACGAAGCAAAAGAGCGTCTGGAAGATCTTGACATGCGCTATGATATCGAGACCATTGTGGGCTCTCCAACTTCGCCTAAGTCGTTGATGGAATGTGATATCACCCGTTGCGAACTCTTCATTGCCGTAACGCCAGAGGAGAGCATCAATACCACGGCTGCTATCTTGGCGAAGAACCTTGGCGCAGAGAAAACCGTGGCTCGTGTCAACAACTACGAATATATCCTTTCGCCAAGTAAAGACGTGTTTCATAAACTTGGCATCGACTCTATCATCTATCCAGAGACCTTGGCGGCCCTGGAGATTGTGAAGTCGCTTCAGCGAAGCTGGATGCGTGAGTATCGCTCCTTTGGAGATGAGGCGTTGCAGCTTGCCTGTGTCAAGGTACGCAGTAATGCCACCTTCCTCAATCATCCGTTCATGACCGGCTTTTTTGATAAGAAACCGTATCGTATCGTTGCTGTCAAACGTGACAACAAAACACTTATACCTAAAGGCTCAGACCAAATCCTTGCCAACGACATCGTCTATTTCATCTGCCCTAACGGTAGCTTGGACATCATTTGTCAGGAGGCTGGCAAGGAGGCATTCGATATCAAGACCATCATGATTATGGGTGGTAGCCGTATTGCCCAGAAAACTGTGATGAGCCTGGATAAAGACTTTACCGTCAAGGTGATTGATAATGATCGCGATAAATGCGACATCATAGCACCTAAACTGCCTCAGGCAATGGTGATTCATGGTGATGGCCGCGACCTCGACCTTCTGAAAGAGGAGGGCATTGAGAATAGCGATGCCTTCATTGCTGTCACCAATAACTCCGAGACCAATGTTATGGCCTGTATGGCTGCTAAACGATTCGGTATCCGCAAGACTATCGCTGAGGTGGAGAATCTCGACTACATCGACCTCGCAGAGAGCCTTGATATCGGCACTATCATCAACAAGAAACTGATTGCCGGCGGTCGTATCTATCAGCTTACACTCGATGATGACGCCTTGGATGTGCAGAGTTTGACCTATTCTGATGCCGAGGTCGTAGAGTTTATGGTGAAGCCTGGCGATAAGATTACCTCAAAACGTATCCGCGACCTCCATTTGCCTGAAAATGTCAACATCGGCGGTATTGTGCGCGATGGTAAGGGCTTTGTGGTAAACGGTGGTACGGTAGTGCTTCCTGGCGACCATGTGGTGGTTTTCTGCATGGCGGATAGTGTGCGTAAAATTGCGAAATTCTTTTAATTGATTATGGTAACAAGGCTAATCAACTGGAAATTGGTGTCCCGTATCACGGGCATGTTGATTCTCTTCGAGGCAGCCCTCTTGCTGGTTGCTTCGCTGGTTAGTCTTTGCTATCTTGAATACGACTGGCAACCGCTCTTTCTCTCAACCGGCATCACTGTTTTGGTGGGAGGTTCTATGGTGCTCATTGGTAAGGGTTCCATGAGTAACATGGGTCCTCGTGAGAGTCATATCATCGTGATGCTCATTTGGTTGGTAATGTCTCTTTTCGGTATGTTGCCGTTTTGGTTGAGCAAGGCGATACCTGACTTCACCAATGCGATGTTTGAGACTGTCTCTGGCTTGACAACGACTGGTAGCACTATATTAAATAATATAGAAGAACTGCCTCATGGACTCCTTCTCTGGCGTAGTATCATGCAGTGGATTGGCGGTTTGGGCGTAGTTGTCTTGTCATTGGTTGTGTTGCCTTTCATCAGTTCTGGCAAACAGCTCTATATGGCTGAGATGTCTGGATTTACCTATAAGAAAGTAGCACCTCGACTAAGAGATACCGGACGCCGTTTGGTGCGTGTCTATCTGGTTATTACCATAGCTGCTATTCTCTCGTTATGGGTCTGTGGCATGTCGTTCTTTGATGCCGTATGTCATGCTCTGACTACCGTCTCCTCGGGCGGCTTCTCAACCAAACAGTCAAGCCTTGCTTATTGGAATTCTCCGATGATAGAATACGTTACTGTCTTTTATATGGTAGTATCGGGTGTCAGCTTTGTGCTGCTGTTCTGGATGATGTTCCGTGGAGAATTCAAGAAATCGTTCCAAGATGAAGAGTTGCGGGCTTATCTTGTCTTTATGGGCATTGCTACCGTGCTGCTTACCATTATAGTATGCATCATTCCGGGTAATGAACTCTCTGCAGTTCATTCTCTTGGCGATGTAGAACGTAACTTCCGTCATGTTCTCTTCCAAGTCACCTCTACGATGACCTCGACCGGTTTGAGTAGCTTCGACTACCTCAATTGGCATCCTATCGTATGGATGATTCTCGTCTTCTTGTTGATGGTGATTGGTGGTTCTGCGGGCTCTACTGCCGGCGGTATGAAAGTAGCACGTATCTTGGTGGTTGGCAAACTGGCATTGGGAGAGATGAAACAACGCATCCATCCGAATGCTGTCATCCCTATCACTATCAATAAGCACCCGTTGGACACCAAACTGATTCGTGTCACACACAACTTCTTCGTGTTCTATCTTGGCATCATGCTCTTTGGTGCTTTCCTTATGGTAGCCAATAACGTAGAACCACTTGAGGCACTCTGTAATTCCATCTCGGCAATCTCCAATGCCGGTCCGAGTGTCGGTCAGTTCGGTCCAGTCTTCTCTTTTGATACCTTGCCCGATTTCTCCAAATGGGTGATGATGTTACTGATGCTGATCGGTAGATTGGAAATCTTCACCTTCCTGATTATCCTCACTCCTGCCTTGTGGCGTAAATAACACGTTGTCTTTCGTCTCTTCTGCACTCGTTTCTTCGGAAATAGGTTCGACTTGTTGTGTGTGAAAGGTCGCGTTTTGATCTTGAAGTTTATTCAAAAGATTGAGTGAGAAGCCCCAGAGTTTGTAGTCGAAGACAATGAAAACACCCGTGAGGACATAACTGAACGAATTGTTCAGTGTGCTTGAATACATTAGGATGAAGTCGTAGGTTCCGTGTGCTATGATGGCTGCGAGCAAACCGATGATGATGAACGGAATCTTCATGTTTGGATTTCTGCCGAATCGTGCCTTTGCTAAGAAATAACCCATAATCATGCCATCGAAGAAATGGCCGGGAACGGCAAAGACAGCACGCATGAATGCTACTGAGATATCGCCTTTGGCTACATAGAGAATGTTTTCGACAAAAGCAAAACCAAGTGCAATGAAACAAGCATATACCATGGCATCGAAAGGCTCGTCAAAATCTTTCATACGCCATACTACCCACATGAAAATGCAGAGTTTGGAAAACTCCTCGATCATGGCTGCAGAGAAAAATGCTTGACGGAATGGCGTGGAGACGAGGTCGAGACCCGTCAATTTGATGGCGTAATGGATGCCGAGAGTAAGCGGAACGGATAGCATGCCGAGGGCAAAAACACGAAGCACTTGTCGGAATGGCTCACGGTTTTCATCGTGGAAATAAATCAGACCGCCGAGAATAACCACAGGCAAACAAATCATGAAACCGGTGAACAGAGGGTCGGTGATTTGCAGCAAATCGGCTCCGCAGAATGCTGCGAGAACCAGAATAATAAAGAGAGTTTTGCTTGGACGAATCTTGTGTGCCATGATGTTCTGACTATAATGAGTTGTGACTTTGTGGGCCAATTTGACCTCGAGCGTACAAAGGTAGATAAAAAGTCTGAAATAGACATCCTTTTGCATAGAAAATAAAAACGTGTCCAATCATTGCTGAATAGAAAAAAAAGACTACCTTTGCAGCACTATTAATACAGAGAAAATATTCAAAAAATAAACAATAGAATCATGGTAAAATTAGGTATCAACGGTTTCGGACGCATTGGTCGCAACGTGTTCCGTGCTGTGTTTGAGAACTTCTCTCAAGACATTGAGATTGTAGGTATTAACGACTTGCTCGAGCCAGATTATCTCGCTTACATGCTTAAATACGACTCAGTTCACGGTCGTTTCAATGGCACAGTAGAGGTAAAAGACGGCAACTTGGTAGTAAACGGCAAAACCATCCGTCTCACCGCTGAAAAAGACGCAGCAAACTTGAAATGGAATGAAGTTGACGCTGATGTTGTAATTGAGTCAACAGGTTTGTTCTTGACAGACGAACTCGCTCGCGCTCACCGCACAGCTGGCGCTAAGAAGGTCATCATGTCTGCTCCTTCAAAAGACGCTACCCCAATGTTCGTTTATGGCGTTAACCACACAGAATACAAAGGTCAGGACATCATCTCAAATGCTTCTTGCACCACCAACTGCTTGGCTCCTATCGTAAAAGTTC
The DNA here is from genome assembly GCA_024405895.1 of Paludibacteraceae bacterium. Classification (GTDB taxonomy): domain Bacteria; phylum Bacteroidota; class Bacteroidia; order Bacteroidales; family Paludibacteraceae; genus HGM05398. The sequence continues at coordinate 51,904 of JAKSNW010000003.1, read as the reverse complement.
TTCACGAGAACTTCGGCGTTGTTAAAGGTTTGATGACAACAGTTCACGCTGCTACTGCTACTCAGAAAACTGTAGACGGTCCTTCAAAGAAAGACTGGCGCGGTGGTCGTGGTATCCTCGAGAACATCATCCCATCTTCAACAGGTGCTGCTAAAGCTGTAGGTAAAGTATTGCCAGCTATGGCAGGCAAACTCACAGGTATGTCAATGCGTGTTCCTACCTCTGACGTTTCTGTAGTTGACCTCACAGTTGTTCTTGAGAAACCAGCTAACATGGAAGCTATCTGCAAAGCTATGAAGACTGCTTCTGAAGGCGAATTGAAAGGTATCTTGGCTTACACTGACGAAGCTGTTGTTGCAACAGATTTCCGTCACTGCCCAAATACTTCTATCTTTGACGCTACTGCTTCTATCTCTTTGGACGACAACTTCGCTAAAATCGTATCTTGGTACGACAACGAATGGGGTTATTCAAACAAACTTTGTGAAATGGCTCGCTATATCACAAAATAAGTTTCAGAACAAGACTCTTAGAAACAATAAAACACAAACTCCTGCCGGATTCCGGTGGGAGTTTTTTTATTACCCAAATGGCTGAAGAAGAAATATAATAGTGTGCTTGAAAAGTCGGAAAGGCAAAATCGAAATAGGGGAGTCTGGAACTAAAGGAAAAATGAAAGTCTGTGTTTCGGAGCGAGTAAAATGCGGGCGCAAAAATCAACTGCCAAATGCCATCTTCTAATTCTCTCATCTTAAAATGTTTTTCCGTTTGTAAGGGTGTGGTTTTTCGACAAAAATAACATCTGGAAAATCTCTGTCAGTAATTGTATAAACCGAATCTTTGCAGAAAAAAGACAACCTATAAAAATCTCCTTGCCGAACAACAAAACAAGACCCTAATTATTTGTATTTCTCGCAAGAAATGCTTATCTTTGCAGCGCAAATTTCTATATAAATATGTAGAAGGGCAAAACTACCTTGTAGTTTCGGTCAGATTGAATTGCCGCCTTGCGACAATGTCTGCTGAATCGATTGCTGCAAATAAGTATAATATCTAACATACAGAATATGAGTTTAAAAATTGTGGTACTTGCCAAACAGGTACCTGACACACGCAACGTGGGCAAAGACGCCATGACCCCAGAGGGTACGGTGAATCGTGCTGCGCTTCCAGCAATCTTCAACCCTGAAGACCTCAACGCTTTGGAGCAAGCCTTGCGTCTTAAAGACCAAAACCCTGGTTCTACAGTAAGCATTTTGACCATGGGCCCTGGCAGAGCTGCGGACGTAATCCGCGAAGGCCTCTTCCGTGGTGCTGACAATGGCTATCTTCTCAGTGACCGTGCATTTGCCGGTGCCGATACTTTGGCAACATCTTATGCTTTGGCTACTGCAATACAAAAAATCGGCATGCCTGATGTAATCATCGGCGGCCGTCAGGCTATCGATGGCGATACCGCTCAGGTAGGTCCTCAGGTGGCTGAAAAACTTGGTTTGACCCAAATCACCTATGCAGAAGAAATTCTTAGCTGCAAAGATGGCAAAGTAACTGTTCGTCGTCACATCGACGGTGGTGTTGAGGTTGTTGAAGGTCCACTTCCAATCGTTATCACCGTTAACGGCAGCGCTGCTCCTTGCCGCCCTCGCAACGCAAAACTTCTCTTGAAGTACAAACGTGCTATGGCTCCAATGGAAATGCCAGAAAACCTCCCTTATGCTGAGGAATATCAAAAGAAACCTTATCTCACACTCACACAGTGGAGCACTGCCGACATCAATGCTGACCTTCAGCAATGCGGTCTCTCTGGTTCTCCAACCAAAGTGAAAAATGTGGAGAATATCGTTTTCCAAGCCAAAGAGTCAAAAACTCTCACTGCTTCAGATGGCGACATCGATGGCTTGATGAAAGAACTTCTTGCTAACCATACAATAGGATAATGCCATGAATAACGTATTTGTATACTGCGAAATAGAAGGCACACAAGTTGCCGAAGTAAGCTTGGAGCTTCTTACCAAAGGCCGTAAACTCGCCAACCAACTCGGCGTTCAGCTTGAAGCTATCTGTGCTGGTCACAATATCAAGGAAATCGGTAAACAAGTATTCAAATTCGGTGTGGACAAACTCCATATCTTCGATGCTGAAGGCTTGTTCCCATATACATCAAAACCTCACACCTCTATCCTCGTCAACCTCTTCAAACAAGAGAAACCACAGATCTGCCTCATGGGCGCTACCGTTATCGGCCGCGACCTTGGTCCTCGCGTTTCTTCTGCTTTGCACTCAGGTTTGACTGCCGACTGCACCTCTTTGGAAATCGGTCCTTACGACGACAAGAAGAGTGGCAAACACTTTGACAACCTCCTCTACCAAATCCGTCCTGCTTTCGGTGGTAACATCGTAGCAACCATCGTTAACCCTGAGAACCGCCCACAGATGGCAACCGTTCGCAGCGGCGTAATGAAGATGGAAGTGCTCGACGAAAACTACAAAGGCGAGACCATCATGGAAGACGTTGCCAAATTCGTTCCAGAAACCGACTACGTAGTGAAAGTGTTGGAACGTCACGTTGAGGCTGCCAAGAACAACCTCAAAGGTGCTCCAATCATCATTGCCGGTGGTTACGGTATGGGCAGCAAAGAAGGCTTTGACATGCTCTATGACTTGGCAAAAGAGATTCACGGTGAGGTAGGTGCAAGCCGTGCTGCTGTCGACGCAGGCTTTGCTCCACACGACCTTCAGATCGGTCAAACCGGTGTAACCGTTCGCCCAAAAGTATATATCGCTTGCGGTATCAGCGGTGCCATCCAACACGTTGCCGGCATGAAAGAGAGCGGCATCATCATCAGCATCAACAACGATGAGAATGCTCCTATCAACACCATCGCCGACTACATCATCAACGGCACTGTTGAAGAGGTTATCCCTAAGATGATTAAATATTATAAACAAAACAGTAAGTAATTCTTTCCGAAAATGGCAAACTATTATTCTGAAATACCTGAACTCAAGTTTCATCTCAACAACCCCTTGATGGAGCGCATCTGCCAACTCAAGGAAAGAGATTACAGAGATAAAGACAACTACGCTGATGCTCCTATCGACTACGCCGACGCTATCGATTCATACGATAAAGTGTTGGACGTTGTAGGCGACATCACAGCAAATATCATCGCACCTAATGCTGAAGGCGTTGATGCAGAAGGTCCTCACTGCCACGACGGTCGCGTAGACTACGCTTCTGGCACCGTTGAGAACCTCAAGGCTATGGTTGACGCCGGCATGAACGGTATGACCATGCCACGTAAATACAACGGCTTGAACTTCCCAATCATGCCTTACACCATGTGTGCTGAAATCGTGGCTATCGCTGACGCTGGCTTCGGCAACATCTGGTCTTTGCAAGATTGTATCGAGACTCTCTACGAGTTCGGCAACGAAGATCAGCACGCTCGCTTCATCCCACGCATCTGTGCCGGTGAGACCATGTCAATGGACTTGACCGAACCAGACGCTGGCTCTGACCTCCAGTCTGTAATGCTCAAGGCTACTTACAGCGAAGAGGAAGGCTGCTGGTTGCTCAATGGTGTAAAACGTTTCATTACTAACGGTGACGCCGACATCCACCTCGTTTTGGCTCGTTCTGAGGAAGGCACAAAAGACGGCCGTGGCTTGTCAATGTTCATCTATGACAAACGTCAAGGTGGTGTGAATGTTCGTCGTATCGAGAACAAACTCGGTATCCACGGTTCACCAACCTGCGAATTGGTTTACAAAAACGCCAAAGCAGAACTCTGTGGTGAGCGTCGTCTCGGCTTGATCAAATATGTGATGGCTTTGATGAACGGTGCCCGTCTCGGTATCGCTGCTCAGTCAGTTGGCTTGAGCCAGGCTGCTTACAACGAAGCACTCGCTTACGCTAAAGACCGTAAACAATTCGGTAAGGAAATCATCAACTTCCCAGCCGTTTACGATATGATTGCTACCATCAAGGCTAAACTTGATGCAGGTCGTGCTCTCCTTTATCAGACAGCTCGTTACGTTGATATCTATAAAGCTCTCGAGGATATCTCTCGCGAACGCAAACTCACTCCAGAGGAGCGCGCTGAGATGAAGAAATTCTCAAAACTCGCCGACAGCTTCACTCCATTGGCAAAAGGTATGAACTCAGAGTTCGCCAACCAGAATGCCTACGACTGTATCCAAGTTCACGGCGGTTCTGGCTTCATGCTCGAGTATGCTTGCCAACGCATCTATCGTGACGCCCGTATCACCTCTATCTACGAGGGTACAACTCAACTCCAGACCGTAGCCGCTATCCGCTACGTAACCAACGGCTCATACCTCGCTACAATCCGCGACTTTGAGGCTATCGCTTGCGATGAGAAATATGCTTCAATCATGGATCGACTGAAGGCTATGGCTGTTAAGTTTGAGGCTTGCACCAACCGTGTGAAAGATGCTGACAACACAGAACTTCACGACTTGGTTGCTCGTCGCTTGATGGAAATGGCTGCTTATCTTGTAATGGGTCACCTCTTGTTGCAAGACACCAACCGTGCTCCAGAACTCTTCGAGAAGTCTCTCCGCGTGTTCATCAACTACGCTGAATGCGAGGTTGAGAAACACAACAACTTCATCATGAACTTCGACGAATCACAAATCGCCAACTATAAGGCATAAAAATAATACCATCAACTATACGATTCCAAGTTACAATAAAATGGACTTGGAATCGTTATAGTTAATGGTTTTTTCTCCTACCTCTCCGTGTAGATTGGGCTAAAGAGGGCAGTGTACAAAAGAAACCAATCGCTGAACACCACGGTGTTTCCACATTCCCAAGCGTCTGTTGCCAACGGCTTGTGGATTTTGTTTTGAAGATAACACGTCCAACCCATCGTAGAAAAAGGTGGAGTTTGAGATGTCAATTATAAATATAGTAAATGAAGAAATATCTTTTGGCAGTTTGCATGTTGCTGACACTTTCAATAACGGCGATATATGCACAAAATAATACCAACTCTCCATACACACGTTTTGGTTATGGTAAACTTCAGGACGGTGTGTTTGGCAGAAGCCAGTCAATGGGCGGTATCAGCTTGGGTATGAGAAGCAAAGGCAATATCAACCCTGCCAACCCTGCTGCATATACTTGTGTAGACAGCACCAGTTTTCTGTTTGATGTCGGCGTTTCTGGCTTGCTTTCCAACTTTTCTTCGGGTGCTAATCAACGTACTACATTCACGGGTAACTTGGAGTATGTTGGCATTCAGTTCCCATTGGGCAAGATTGCTGGTATGAGTCTTGGTATTCTGCCTTACTCTTTTGTAGGTTATTCGTTCGGCTACGATGATACCTTGAAAGTAAACAACCCTGTCAACGACAGTGCCTTCATGCTTCAAAAACGCAATTTTGCGGGTAATGGCGGTATCAACCAGGTGTATTTGGGTTTGTCTTTCAACCTTTGGAAGCGCGTGTCTATCGGTGCGAATTTCTACTATCTCTTTGGTAATGTAGACCACTATAGATATCTCTATGTAACTTCCAATGAAGGTTCTCCAGCCTATCCTGCTTCGTACAATAGTAATATGCACGTACGTAGTTTCAATACCCGTTTCGGTATCCAGTATCATCAGCCAATAGGCAAGGAGGATGAATTGGTGATAGGTGCTATCTACGAGTATAAGTCGAAATTGCATAACACACTTGATATCACCTCGATTGCGGCTGATACCATTTCCACAACCAACGAGTCTGCCTTTGAACTCCCTTCAACCTATGGCGGAGGTATCACCTATAAACACAACAATCGTTGGACTGTAGGTGCCGATGTGCTGTGGCAGGATTTTGCCAAGGCTAAATACTACGGTGCTACCGATTCACTTCATAATAGAATGAAAGTGTGTGTAGGCGCAGAGTATATCCACAATCCTACAGGTCAGCGTTATGTCGACAGAATGATGTGGCGTCTCGGTGCAAACTATACGTCATCATATATAAATGTACGTGGTGTAAATACCAATGATATCAGTGTGACCTGTGGCGTTGGTTTCCCTTTGAGAACCATCAAGTCTATAGTCAATTTCAATTTCGAGTATGGACATATTGGCTCACAGGCTTCCAACATGATGAAAGAGCAATACTTCAAGTTCGGACTTAATATTTCAATCAACGAAAACTGGTTCTTCAAACAGACTATTAAATAGTGTAGCATTAAACCTACCGGTTGGTTGGAAATCCAATAACAAACGATAATAAAATAATCACAGATATGACTACAAAAAGATTTTTCGCATTTGCACTTTGCGCAGCAGTTCTCGGAACCGCTCCAGTTGAAATGGCTGCAAAAAAGAAAAAAGACAAAACAGAAGCTCCTGTAGAAACAGTTAAAGAAGTTGATATGGAGCAATGCAACATCAATATGAGTCTTTTTTACGAGTCTGCCAAAAACAAAAACTACGTTGATGCTTTGGCTCCTTGGCAAGAGGTTTATAGAGATTGCCCACAACTCTCAAAGGCTATCTATACCTATGGCTCACGTATCCTTTGCTGGCAAATAGAACAGGAAGCAGATGCTGCCAAGAAAGAGGCTTTGATTGATCAGTTGATGAAACTGTATGACGATCAGGTTAAATACTTTGGTAATGATGCCAAAACTCCAGCTCCTGCTGTAATGGCATGGAAAGCTCACTATGCTTTGGTTTATCGTCCAGAGCAAACCGATGCCCCTTATGCTTGGTTGAAAGAGAGTGTTTCAAAACTTGATTTGGCTTCTGAACCAAGTTTCCTCCAAAACTTCGTAAGTACTTCTTTCAAAAGATATAAAGCAGGTACTGGTGACGTTGAGACATTTATCAACGACTACATGGAAGCCGTTCGCATCTGTGATGCTGTTTCAAAGGATCCTGCCAATACTAAAGCAGAAGAGTATGCTTCACTCCGTCAAGGTCTTGATGCTCTCTTCGTACAATCAGGTGCTGCTGACTGTGAAGGTCTTGAGAAAATCTACAAAGAGAAAGTAGAGGAGCATAAAGCTGATCTTGACTACCTTAAAACAGTCATCCGTTTCTTCAAACGCCTTCGTTGCAGTGAGTCTGACGTGTTCTTCGCTGCATCAAAATATGCTCACGCTATCTCTCCAACTTATGAGTCAGCTAATGGTTTGGCTGCGATGTACTACAAAGATGGTGCTTATAGCAAGGCAATTTCGATGTTTGAGGAAGCTGCCAAATTGGCAACCGACAAAGAAGATAAAGCAGATGCTTACTTCAAGATTGCTCAAATTTACACAAACAATATGAAGAGCTATAGCAGCGGTTATCAATACGCTCAAAAAACTCTTGAATTTGAACCAAATAACGGTCAAGCTTATATCATCATCGCTATCTGCTACTCAGGTGCAACCGTATCTGATGACCCAATCCTTAACCGCTCACGTTACTGGGTTGCTGTAGATATGCTTCAGAAAGCTAAGAGTGTTGACCCATCTTGCGCAGATGCAGCCAACAAACTCATCGGCTCATATATGGCAAACTTCCCTAAAAAGGATGAAATCTTCATGCATCCAGAATTGAAGATTGGTGGCTCATATACCGTAGGTGGTTGGATAGGAAGAACCACTACCGTTCGTGCGAGAAACTAATATGCCTCGATGGCAGAAGACAACCATAACAATTTGATAAAAAATAGTATAGCAACCGTCATGTTGGCGGTTGTTATGCTTTTTTGTTTAGACTCATGTCATAAGAAAGTGCATGAGTTTACAGACTCTGTTGAAGACCGTGCACTAACTCCAACCCTAAGGGCTGTAGATGTTACGACCACGGTGTCTGACTCTGGAATTACACGTTACCGTTTGACCACACCTTTGTGGGAAATCTACGAACATGCACAGGAACCATATTGGTCGTTTTCTAAAGGATTGCATTTCGACCGATTCGATCCAAATTATAATGTAGATGCTCAGATTGACTGTGACCAGGCAACATTCTGGAGCGAAAAGAAGCTGTGGTATCTTAAAGGTAATGTGAAATGTACCAACCTTGAAGGCGAACGTTTTGAAACTCCAGAGTTATATTGGGATCAGCAGATGGAACGGATTTATTCCGACTCCACCATCGTAATCTATCGTCAAAACCTTAAGATAACAGGTAAAGGTTTCGAATCGAACCAGACATTTACCAACTATCGAATACTTTTGCCTCAGGGCATCATCCCAATCAATCAAGATGATGAGGATGGAATTTAATTTTCAAACTGCTTGAATATCTATATTGTCATAGCCGTTGCATTGATTCTCTCTGCCTTTTTCTCGGGCATGGAGATTGCTTTCGTTTCATCCAGCAAATTGAGATTCGAACTTGACCATCAGAAAAAAGGTTTGCTCTCTCGTTTGCTTGCTTTGTTCTATAGTCATAAGGACCAGTTTATTACCACTATGGTAGTTGGCAATAATATAGTCCTTGTTATTTATAGTATGAAGATGGCTGATTTGTTGGATCCCTATCTCACTCAAGTTCTGTATAACCCAGTGTTAGTGGTACTTGTTCAGACGTTGGCTGCGACAATCATTGTGTTGTTTGTTGGCGAGTTTATCCCTAAAACCGTTTTCCGTGGCAATGCTAACCAATGGATAAAAGTGTTCTCGCCACTTCTTTCACTCTTTTATATAATATTATATCCGCTTTCGAAATTTACTACCTTGATATCTTCTCTCCTGCTTAGAATGTTTCACATCAAAAAAGCGGATAAGAATACTCAGCTGAACAAGGTGGATTTGGATTATCTGGTGAACGACTCCATCGAACAGGCAAAGTCACCTGATGAGGTGGATAATGATGTACGCATATTTCACAACGCACTCGACTTTTCCAATGTAAAACTTCGCGATTGCATCGTCCCCCGTACAGAAATTGTTGCCTTAGACGTGGCAACTACTACAATTGAAGACCTTAAAGAAGCCTTTATCAATACGGGCTTTTCAAAAATATTGATTTTCAACGAAAGTGTTGATAATATCATTGGCTATTTCCATTCGTCTGACCTCTTCCGCCGTCCAACAGATTGGCGTGAACATATCCGTGTGCTTCCGGTTGTTCCAGAAACAATGGCTGCAAGCAAACTGATGGATACATTTATGGCAGAGAAGAAAAGTATCGCTGTCGTTGTTGATGAATTTGGCGGTACAGCAGGCATTGTTACACTGGAAGACATCATGGAAGAAATCTTCGGTGAGATTGAAGACGAACACGATACTGTAAACGTTGTTATGAAAAAGACATCTGCTAACGAGTATCTCTTTAGCGGCAGAGCAGAGATTGATGCCATCAATCAAAGCTTTGAACTCGATCTCCCAGAATCTGATGATTATATGACTGTGGCTGGTCTTATTCTTCATTACTACGAAAAATTCCCGAAACTCAACGATATAATAACAGTTGAGAACTTTCAGTTCAAGGTGCTTCAGGCTACAAATAACCGTATAGAAATGGTAAAACTTACCATGCGTAGCGAGCGATAAAAGAACTGAAAAAATAATCAGCCAAAATCCCCTTTATTTGAAAGGAAAATGTTATTTTTGTATGTCGATAAGATTGCGTCAATAGCATTCCTATCGGCATGTTCAATCTTTTGATAATAAACACAATAAGAATAAGCATAGATAATGGCAACATTAGGAAAACTTCGCAGCAGCATGAGTGTCTTGCTGCTTGTAATAGTAGGCTTAGCCCTGCTTGCTTTCATCGTAGGCGATTTTATCAGCAATAGCCAGACCCTTCGTCAGGATCGTAAGGCTTATGTTGGTAAGGTAGCTGGAGAAAAAGTAAAACTCCAGGAATATAACGAACGCCTCAATCAACTTACTGGTGTCTACAAAATGGAGTATGGCAATCAATCACTCCCAGAAGAGGCCATGGACAACATTAAACAAAGCACTTGGGACGAAATCGTTAACGAACGCGTGCTCTACAAAACTTGTAATGCCCTTGGCATTACAGTGTCACACGATGAATTGAACGAACTCATCCTCGGCAGCAATCCAAGCCCATATATCACTGGCCGCCGTGTATTCATGAATCCTGAAACAGGTCAATTTGATCCAAACCTTGTAGCTGGCTTCATCAGCAACCTCGACAACGACCAAGTTGCTCAGCAAATTGGTTATGAAGAGTTGGAAAACTGGCGTTCATATTGGAAATACTGGGAGAATGCTATCAAAACTGCTCGTCTTCAAGAGAAATACACAAACTTGATCGCTAAATCAATCGTTGTCAACAACATTGAGGCTCAAGATGCTTATAACAGCAACAAGGTATCTGCAACTATCGTTTTTGCTGCAAAACCTTACGTTACTGTTGCTGACGACGCTGTAAAAATTGACGATGCTAAAGTAAAAGAACTCTACAACAAAAGAAAAGAGCAATACAAACAAGAAGCTAACTGCGATATTCAATATGTAGCTTTCGACATTGCTCCTTCAAAAGAGGACTTTGACAATGCTTTGACAAAACTTCAGGAAGTAAGAGACGAATTCGCTACTACTAAAGATGTTGAAGAATTTGTAAACTACTATTCAGAAGTTATGTTTGATGATGTATACCTTGCATCTGATGACGTAGACGAAGAACTTCGCGATTTTGCATTCTCAGCTCGCAAAGATTCAGTGTTTGGCCCATTCCTTGGCGCCGACAACACATATAAAATGGCTCGCGTAGTTGAAAATGGTATCGTTTCTCCTGACTCAGTAAAACTCCGTCATATCCTTGTTTTCCGTGAAAACAAAGAAAAAACAAAAGTTTTGGCTGATAGCTTGATGGCTGCTCTTCGTGCTGGTAGCGATTTCGCAGAAGTAGCTGCTCAGTTCTCATTGGCTCAACAAACAGCTAATAAAGGTGGTGAAATCGGTTGGGTTCGTCAAGCGCAACTCGATGAGAAAGAGGTAAGCGAGAAAGCATTCAGCAAAGCTGCTGGTGAAATGTTCACCGTTGACGTTGTTAACGGCGCTATTCAAATCTTCCAAGTAATGGAACGTGGCGCAATGGTTCCAAAAATCAAATTGGCTGTTGTCGCTAACTCAGTAATCGCAAGCTCAAAAACTCACAGCGCACTCTATCAGAAAGCTAAAGAGATTGCTTCACTCAGCAAGAACGCTAATGACTTTGCAAAAGTTGCAGCTGACAAAGGCGTAGTTACTGCTTCTGCTACAAACGTTGATATCAATGGTTCACGTGTAAACGACCTTAAACAATCACGTCAAATTGTAAAATGGGCATTCGAAAACAAAGTAGGTGCCGTTTCTGATGTATTTGAATGTGATGACCGTTTGGTTGTTGCTAATGTAACACGTATCGCAGAAAAGGGTTACCGCTCATTGGAAGATGTTCGTCCAGAGATTGAAGCTGAACTTCGCAACGAAGCTAAGGCTGAGATCCTGAAGAAACAAATGGCAGGCAAAACTCTCGAGGCTTTGATGGCAGAAAACTGCAATGTTGATACTGTTGCTGGTATCACCTTCAGCACTCCTTATGCAGGTGCTCTTGGCAACGAACCTGTTGTTTGCGCTTTAGCTCCACGTGCTGAATTGAACAAACTCTCAGAACCAGTTGCTGGTAATGTAGGTGTAATCGTTTTCAAAGTTATTGACAAACAAGAAAGCGACCGTGTCTATAATGAGAAAGAAGAAAAGGCAATGCAGTCTATGCGTTTGCAATATGTAATTCCTTACTTGGCAATGCAATCACTCCGTGATGCAGCTAAGGTAGAAGATGCACGTTACAGATTCTATTAATAGACTATCTCATACAGAAAGAGGCTATATCAAATGATATAGCCTCTTTTTTATTGCCTTGTGTCAAGCTGTTTTTCAGATTATCCTATTTCCGAACCGAGCTTCAAATTCTGTCACCAACTGTTTGAATTCTGCGGGAAGATAACTTATGCCTTTCTCGCGTATTACTAGAGGAATTCCATGGAATGCTTCTGCCATTGCTCCTGTGATGCACCCAATTGTGTCGGAGTCTCCTCCAATTGAAATGGCATTTCGTATGCAATCTTCAAAGTTGTGTCCATCAAGAAAGGCTACGATAGCCTGTGGAACTGAGTCTTGACAAGTTCCACCCCATCCGTAAGTACTGCGAATACCTTCGCATGTAAAATCCAATTGGTAGGCAAACCTTTTCACAATCTCTTGACGTATTTCTTCTTTTGAATACCCTTTGCGACTCATGAAAATTGCAGTGGCCACAGCTTGAGCTCCTTTGATTCCTTCCGGGTGGTTGTGGGTACATTCCGCAGATTGTTTGGCTGCTTCAAGTGTCTCTTCAAGTGTGTCAAATGCCCAACCAACTGGACCGATACGCATGGCACTGCCGTTGCCACAACTGTTGTAGGGCTCAGCAAAACCAAGTCGGGCAAAGTGGTCGCGCCATTGTATGAAACCAGTTCCGTAGCTTCCCATCGGTGTAGGGAATTTGATGGCATAGTCTGCATAATAGTAAGCAATCTCTTTTTCTTTATGCAATAGCCAGTCGGCTGTTGCCAACGTAAGTATACTGTCGTCTGTAAATTCCATCTCGTTGGAAAAGAATGGAAATGATTTTGTCTTGATGTTGTTGAACTCGTAGATGCTTCCTACGATGTCACCGATGATGCTTCCTAACATAATGTTTTGTGTATTTTAGTGGTAATTAAGATGGACAAATATACTTATTTTTCTATTAATGTGGGATCTCGGTAGCGTATTTTTCTTTTTTTTAGCAGGACTCTCCTTTTCTTGGGTGGTTGTCGTGGGGAGAGGCATAAAAAAGAGTGTGTGACTATATAGCCACACACTCTTATATATAAATAATGATATCGTTGCCTGATTATTTACGAACCAAGAGACGGAATGACTCGTTGATTTTCTCACCAGCAACTTTAACAATATAAGCGCCGTCTGCTACGTCGCCCATGTTGACAGACACTTCTTCGCGTGATTGAACATTGCCAAGGCGGTTGTTGTAAACCAATTGGCCGCTGACATTGTAAACGCTGATGTTGAGGTTTGGATCATCTTGAGTGAAGAGAACCTTGAAGTTACCATCGTTAGGGTTAGGGTAAGCGATGATGGCATCTGGGAGAAGTTCGAGTTGTTTGTTGTCGCTGATTTCGATAGCTTTCAAGATACCGTCTACAGCGTTGATTTTACCATAGCCCCATGAGTTGTTAGGCAAGTTTGAACCTGTATAGTTGTCTTGAATTGATGTAGCTGCAAGAATCTCGCGGATACGGTCTGGACCCATGTTAGGGTTGGCTTCGAGCCACAAAGCAATGACGCCAGTAGCAAATGGAGCTGCCATTGAGGTGCCTTGCATCCAACCGTAAAGGTAGGTTGTTCCGTTTACTACGTTGGTAGCACCGTTCTCATACACTCCGCCGTTTTTGATGGCTGTTGTGTTTGGTACAGAAGATACAAGCGCTGTACCAGGAGCTGCTACGTCTGGTTTGATACGTCCGTCGGCAGTTGGACCTTGGCTTGAGAATGAGGCAATGTCACCTACACGCTCGTAGTAGTGGGCGTTGGTGCAGTATGCGCCTACTGAAATCATATTGGTAGCAGTACCACCAATTTCGCCTACAGATGAAGAGTTGTTACCTGCAACGAAGCCGGAAAGACCATTCTTGGCGAATGTACAATATGCACCGTCAGCCCAAGCATTTACTACGTTGCCTTGGGCGCCAGTGATGATAATGCCCATATAGTTGCCGTTGGTAACACTGTTCAATTGGAATGATACTTGAACGTGTCCCTTGTTGTTGAATGATTCTTTTCCTGTGGCAATCATTACAGAACCGCTGGCGCCTGAAGTTGGACGGAAGTTCTTTGTGTTTGTAACCAATGCGTTCAAGTCGCCAGATGTAGCTACTTCTTCAAGGCTTGATTTGTTGATGACTGAAACACGTACATTGAAATCTGAACCTGGATCGCCCCAGATGTCAATTGTACCATATGAACCGTATCCTGTTCTTGTGAATTGAATAGAGGTCTTTACTTCGTTAGATGTGGCAGTGAATGATTTTTTAAGGTGAAGACCATCATAACCTTCATTACCGCAAGCACCTACAACAACACGACCAGGTTCTGCTGAAGTCATTTGATCAATCAGACGGTCGAAGGTTGATGTTCCATCGTGAGGACCGATATGTGAACCGAGGCTCAAGTTGACAACGGCTGGCTTGTTGACAGATTTTGCATAGTCAAAGACATATTTCACACCATTGGCAATTGAAACATTGTCACTGGAGCCATCGTAAACGTTGTAACTTACAAAAGCAAGGTCTGCTTTTGGAGCTACGCCGTAGTATTGGTTGCCGTTGAGAGTGTCGGCACCGGCTGCAATACCCATTACGTGACAACCGTGACCAGTGTCATCGTTGCGGTCGTCGAAACGAGCAGAGCAGATGGATGCTGAGTCAGTATATTCATAGCCAGAAGAGAAGCCTTGTGGTGCATTGCCGCTGCGGTTCTGGTTCCAAACACGTTTCAGACGGAGCTGTGTGCCGCCCATGTTGAAGAAATTGATGTGATCGTATTGCAAACCGTAGTCAACAACACCAACAACAACGCCTTCACCATAGAATGGGTGTGAGAGACCTGTGCCTGCATGAGCTTCGGTAACTCGGCTTGCAGGGCGGGCCTCGACAAGGTCTTGTTTTGCTAATGTGCCAACTTCAATGTAGGTAACATCGGTGAGGGCTGCGACATCTTCGATGGCATTCATAGGAATCTTTGCTGTGATGATCTCACCGAAATTAGCGTCAATTACTACGCCAAGTGCTTCGAGGTTTGAGAGATTTGCACCTTTTGCAAGATAGATGAACGCGTTTACATAATTCTCATTGTTGCTTGCCTTTGACATAGGGAAGCTCTTGCTGAGATGTTTAACGCCATCAACGCTGACTGCCTCTTTTGCACTTTCAACGAAAATGCGGGTTGCTTGAGACAGTTTTGACTGTGCGTTAACTGTGAGTGCTGCAAACAGCAATGCACAGAAAAGTAGAGTTCTTTTTTTCATTTTCATTATTTTGTGTTATTTTCTTTTTACTGGTGGAATGACTGCACGTTGAGCCATTTCGATTTGAAGAATGCCTTTGACTTTAAGCATCTCGTAGGTTGATTTTACTGGCATTGTGAAGGTGTAGATGCCATCGCTGAAGTAGGTGAGTGTACCTCCGATGCCTTCGAACTTTGCTGCTTCAAACTCTTGAAGGTTCACTTGGATGAAGCCGCGGATGCAATAAACGTCTGATTCGTCAATAAAGATGTTGTGGTTGTTGAACAAATCGTTTGATGGACGATAGTTCTCCAAAGAGGTCATGTCTTTGGTCTCTTCGAGGAAGTCGTGCCAATAGAATTGAAAACCTTTGGAATAACTGATACCGTCAGGCAATTTTGTCATTACGATTGGTTCAGGTTTAGTCTCTTTGTGCTTTTTCTGACGTTTGGCGTTGCAGAATGGTACAACGGTCAAGAGGCAAAGCGCAAGGAGAATGAGTTGCTTACTATATTTCATAGTTGTACTGTTTAATTTCTATTGTTTGAGTGAAAATTCGACGTACCTTTGGGTGGCGTTGGTGATTGCACCGCGTCCGTCAGCCCTGAGTCCCACAATCCATAGGATGCGTTCCATGTCGGCCAGTATCCATAATGTGTGTTTCGTTTGGCAATCGATTTTGTTGTTTATGAGTAAGTCGCTGACTTTCTGCATACCATGCATACCGAAAGGCTCCATGGTATCGCCCTCTCTCCAATGCCTTAGCGTGAGAGGCCAATGGATGGATTGAGCATCGAAAGTTGCGCAATTTTTATCGCGTTTTATTCTAAAACTTTTAGACACGATTCCTGTTTCGAGGTTTAACCACTCTGGCAGGTTTTTTAGGTCGGAATCAATGGTAATCTCATCGTCTTTTTGCTTGTCAAAAGTTTGTCTTGCAACAATGATTTCGTTGCGGTCGATGATAGCTTCGTGGGTTGAGGAATAAAAGGTTGTTCCTGATGTCTCCTTCAACGAACGATATAGTTGGCTACATACTGTTGCGTTGAAACTATAGTCTCGAAGTATCTCGAATAAAATGGATTCTGGAGCTGGAGAGGAAAGGAGCACTTCGATGGAAAAATGGTGACGTTGGTCATCGCTTTCTATCGTGATTACTTCTCGCCAGTGATTGATGCTCCATTGTACCAGTTGTTCTGTGTTACACCAGACTTTATGATTGCTTGACATCGTTTGGACGAACGACGGATTGATGGCTTCAAGTTGAGGGATTACATTGTGTCTAATGCGATTCCGTTGAATCTCAGTGTCGGCGTTCGTGCTGTCGGTCCTAAAAGTCAAGCCTTGCTCTTTGGCGTAATTCTCAATTTCTTCCCTAGTAACACAGAGTAACGGACGGATAATGTTGCCTCTTTGAGGTTGCATTGAAGTCAGTCCTTTGTGTCCTGTGCCTCGGGTAATATTGAGAAGCAGAGTTTCTGCAAGGTCATTGGCGTGATGTGCCACTGCAATCGTGTTGCTTCCAGTTTCTACTCTCAGTTGTTCAAACCATTCGTATCGGAGATCGCGAGCTGTCATCTCTATGGAACGGTTGGTGTTTTGAGCTATTTCCTTTGTGTTGAAGGTGGTGTGTCGGAACTCGCAACCAAGTTGTTGGGCAAATCGTTCAACGAATTGTTCGTCTGCTTTCGACTCGTTACCACGAAGTGTGAAGTTGCAGTGGGCTGCTATGCATTTGTATCCGAGTTTATTGAGAAGATAGAGCAGTACTACGGAGTCTGCACCTCCGCTGATTCCAACAATAACATTTGCTTTTTCGTTGAGCAACTGGTGTTGGTTGATGAACTGCGTTATCTTGCGCTCGAATGTCATTCTTTTCTTTACTATGCCTCACCGTTTCCGAACATCATCGGAGGAGGGGTTGTGCCTCTGTTGTCGATGGTGCCGAATTGCTCCTCATAGCGCTGAACATTTGACTGCAGTGCGGCCAAAAGGTTCTTAGCATGTTCTGGTGTAAGGATGATTCTTGCTTTGACAGGCGCTTTAGGTACACCTGGTAAAAGTGAGATGAAATCTACTACAAACTCGCTTTTAGAGTGTGCAATGACAGCAAGGTTTGAGTAGGCTTCGAGTGTGTTAGGTGTTATTTCAATGGCAATCTTGCCGTTTTCATTTTTCTCCATACTATATATATTGTATTGGGATGAGACTCTAATCTTCGTCTTCGTCGAACAGATCGTCCAAATCTTCATCGTATTCACTATCAATAAAGAATGGTTCGTTGTGGTCAATGAATCCGTCGAGATCTCGTCGTTCCTTCTTTGTTGGTCTTCCGGTGCCTCGTGCACGTTGAGCAGTCTTGTCGGCTTTGAGAATCTCAAGGAGCTCAAGCTGGTCGGCTCGAGTGACTTGAAGCATATAGTCGGGAACTTGTTTTGCTGAGAGTCTGTTTTGGGTGAGTTGCAGAATCTTGTATGAAAATGTGATAGGAGGTCTTTTCACATCTATCACATCGCCTTCCTTCACAATGCGCGATGGCTTTTGGGTTACGCCGTTCATTGTGATGCGTCCACGCTTGCATGCCTCTGCGGCAATGCTACGTGTTTTGTATAGGCGCATGGCCCACAACCATTTGTCAATGCGTACTTCCATGTGAAGGAGTGGGGTGTTATTTTCTGTTGAACTGGTTCATCGTAATCTGAATGCCAGCCAGACAGAAACTCTTAATCATTTCCGCCGCTTTCTCTATTTGAGGGTCAACGACGTTCTTGCGTTCTTCTTCTGAGAATGTGCCTAAAACATAGTCTACCTGACCGCCACGAGGGTAGTCGTTGCCGATGCCGAAACGGAGTCGGGCATATTTTTGAGTGCCCAACAGTTCCTGGATGTTCTTCAAACCATTGTGTCCTCCGTCGCTACCGTCTGGTTTCATCCTCAGTGTACCAACAGGCAAGGAGAGGTCGTCTACAATGACGAGAAGGTTTTCTATCTCTATCTTTTCCTGTTGAAGCCAGTATCTTACGGCGTTGCCGCTGAGGTTCATGTAGGTGGATGGTTTGAGTAGCACCAATTGGCGGCCTTTCAGCGATAGTCTTGCTATGGAGCCATAGCGTTGTCCGTCGCTAAAAACAATGTTGGACGCCTTTGCTAAGGCGTCCAACGTATCGAATCCTATGTTGTGGCGGGTGTGAGCATATTCGTTTCCGATGTTGCCCAGCCCAACAATAAGATATTTCATCGGAAGGGATTACCTTATGCTTGTTGTGCAGCAGCTGATTGAGCAGCACGAGTTACGAGTACTGTGCAGACAACAGCGTTAGAAGCGTTCATAAGGGTGAGGTTCTCAACCTGAACGTCTTTAACTTGGATTGTTTTGCCAAGTTCGAGGTTGGTAACGTCGATAACGATTTTTTCTGGGATGTTCTCAATCATGCCTTTAACTCTGAGTTTGCGCATTGAGAGAGAAAGTTTACCACCAGCGCGTACACCAGCAGCGTGGCCAGTGAGTTGAACTGGAACTTCCATCATTACAGGTTTGTTGGCAACAACTTCCAAGAAGTCCATGTGGAGGAGTTTGTCGCTAACTGGGTGGAATTGGAGTTCACGCATTACTGATTGGTATTTTTTACCAGCGATAGTGAGTTCTACTTCGAAGATGTCTGGTGAATAAACGAGTTTGCGAACGCCTTCTTCTGTTACTTGGAATGAACGAACGATCATACCTTTGCCTTCGCGCTCGATGAGTTGCTCGCCTTCTTCGAGTTTGCCTGTGAATGGCAATTCTACTGATTCACCACCATAGATAACTGCTGGGATGAGGCCTTGATTACGAACGGCTTTAGTGCCTTTTTTGCCAAGATCGGTTCTTGGTGTACCTTCAAGTTGAAATTTTTTCATTGTTTGTTCTTTTTTTGAACCCTCTTGCGAGAGTTCGTGTGTTACTCAAAATTAGTATTTTGCTCTAATTTCCCATCACACGATGCTGGAAAGAAAAAGCGTGCAAAAGTACAATTTTTTATTTGATTGTCCAAGTGTTTCGGTATAAAAAATGAGAGGCCGTTTCTGTTGCGGTCTCTCACTTTATTTTGAAAGTCGTACCACCGTTGTGCAGAGAAAAATTCCTAATAAAATAGGATTTAGGTTGCCCGTCTATTCTGTAATCTGCTTGCCTCGCGAAGAGGGTCTTACGGATGTAAGCTGCAGCCCGCCATTGTAGAAAGGCTTCACCTGGTAAGTTGATTTAGTTTGTAGAATTTTCCTGTTCTCTTGGTGGCACGACCAACTCTTTGGTCTGTGTTGTTTCGTTATGCAAAGATAGTGTATTTTACCTTAAGCGCCAAATCCGTGCAATACGAATATGTATAAAAGTTTACACTCTACAGTTGACGGTTAGATGCTGAGTGATGCTTTGATGTTGGCTATCATGTCCTGAGCTTCTTTGGTCAGGCGGTTGTAGTCGTCACGGGTCTGCATCTTGCCTTGAATTTCGATGTAGTATTTGATTTTTGGCTCTGTGCCAGAAGGACGTACGGATACCTTCAAACCATTCTCAGTGAAATATTGCAGCACGTTTGAGGTGGTTGGAAAATCCAGAACTTCGGTTGTGCCGGTGATGAGATTGGTAGCTTTCAGAGTCTGGTAGTCTTTTACGATGACAATTTTGTCGCCAGCAATCTCTTTCGGACCATTCTCGCGGTAGTTCTTCATCATGGCAGTAATCTCTTCTGCGCCGCTCTTGCCTTGGCGGACGATGGAGATACCTTTCTCAAAACTGAAGCCATACTCTATATATATGTCTTGCAAGAGTTGGAAGATAGTCTTGCCTTGTTCCTTGGCCCATGCGGTCATCTCTGCCATCAAGGCGCAGCAGACTACACTGTCTTTGTCGCGAACGAAGTCGGCAGGCATGTAGCCGTAACTCTCTTCGCCACCGCCGATATAGTTCATGGTCTGCTCCTTCTCGCGAACTACGGCTGCAATCCATTTGAAGCCAGTGTAGCAATCATACATAGGTACATTGTTTGCCTGACAGATTTTCTGTGCCAACTCGGTGGTTACGATGGTCTTTACCATGTAGTCCTTGTCGGTCAAAGTGCCGGTCTGACGTTTGCGAGTGATGATATAATAGGTAAACATCAGCATGGTCTGATTGCCGTTGATGAGCACCCATTCGCCTTCGTTGTTCTTGACGGCGATGCCCATGCGGTCGGCATCCGGGTCGGAAGCCATCACGATGTCTGCGTCAATCTTCTTGGCTTTCTCGATGGCCATATTGAGGGCTGCTGGCTCCTCTGGGTTAGGGGAGACAACGGTTGGGAAGTTGCCGCTGATGACGGTCTGCTCTTCCACGAGGCTTACATTATTAAAGCCCATCTCCTTCAGACAACGAGGTACCATGGTGATGCCTGTGCCGTGAATTGGGGTGTAGACAATCTTCAGGTCGTTGTGCTTCTTTACGCAGTCTGGGGTAAGCATCACGCTATGAACTGCTTTCAAATAAGCAGCATCTACTTCTTCGCCGATAGATTGGATGAGGGCAGGGTTGCCTTCAAACTTGATTTCGCTTGGAGAAGTGATTTTGCCCACTTCGGCAATGATGTTTACGTCGTGAGGAGCAATGATTTGTGCTCCATCCTCCCAGTAGGCTTTGTAGCCGTTGTATTCTTTAGGGTTGTGGCTGGCAGTGATGTTGACACCGCTTTGACAACCGAGGTGACGGATAGCAAATGAGAGTTCTGGGGTAGGGCGGAGGTCTTCAAAGAGATAGACCTTGATGCCGTTGGCAGAGAAGATGTTGGCAACGGTCTCAGCAAAGAGACGGCTGTTGTTGCGGCAGTCATGGCCGACAACGACGCTGATTTCCTTTCTGTTCTTGAACTCTTTCTTGAGATAGTTGGCCAAACCTTGGGTAGCACCGCCTACGGTATAGATGTTCATGCGGTTGCTGCCGGCACCCATGATGCCACGCAGACCACCGGTACCGAACTCGAGGTCTTTGTAGAAACTCTCTACGAGGTTGGTTGTATCGCTGTCGGCGAGCATCTTTTTGATGTCTGCCTTGGTGTTTTCGTCGTAAGGTCCGTTGAGCCATGCTTCGGCTTTGGCTCTGACTTGTTCAAGAAGATTTGTATCCATTGTAGTCTTTTTGTTTCGGGTTATTTGATATAGGTTTCAAGCAGTTTGGCTTCGCCTTCCGGGAGAATCGTCAATGTCTCTACGGCAGCGGGAATCAAGGTCGTCTCACCACGTTCCAGAGTGATTTTTCCCTCTTCGTAGGTGATCTCCACGGAGCCTTCCACTACACTCAGCAGCACCATGGAATCGATGTCGGAGATATCGTATTCCTTTGGGTTCTTGAAATGGAGGAGGTTGCAAGTGAAATAGTCGCAGTCTATCACATCCTCAATCTCTTCGATGCCGTGGGTGTGGGTGATGGTGTGTTCCCAATTCTTATAGTCGATAGCTTCGAAGGCTTGTTTCGTGTGGAGTTGACGTGGCTGTCCGTTCTTTTGGAGTCGGTCGTAGTCGTAGAGTCGGTAGGTAGTGTCAGAAGCCTGCTGAATCTCAAGCATCATACATCCCTTGCCGATGGCGTGGACGGTGCCTGCGGGGATGAATACCACATCGCCTTTTGCCACTTTCTGGTAGTTGAGAACCTCGGAGAAAGTCTGGTTCTGCATCCTTTCTTCCAGTTCCTCCTTCGTTACCTCTTTGTTGAAACCGAGGATGACCTCAGCGTCTTCGTCGGCTTCCAGGACGTACCACATCTCGGTCTTGCCGTTGGGCTCGCCGTTGGCTTGGGCCATCTCGTCGTTGGGGTGAACCTGAACGGAGAGTTTGTCTGTGGCGTCAAGGAGTTTTACCAGAAGTGGAAATCTGTTGCCGTGTTTGCAATAGGCCTTGTCGCCAACGAGATCGGACATGTAGACCTCAAGCAGTTCGGATAGGGTGTTTTCAGCGAGAAAACCGTTCACAACCTCGGAGTCGTTGTCTTCAAGGGCGGACACATCCCAAGTCTCGCCAATGTGTGAGTTGGCGGATTGGTGGTTGGCAATCTGATTCAGACGCGTTCCTCCCCAGATTCTCTCCTTAGGCAGAGGCTGGAATTTTAGCGGATATAACTGCATTTGGTTTCCTAAATAAATATAGTGTGCAAAGGTAATGATTTTTGAGCGAATGAACAAATCTTTTTGTCTCGCTTTTTCTGGTGTTTTCAGTAAAAAAGAAAGCCACCTCCGAGGTGGAGATGGCTTCCGTATAATGAAGTGCTAAGTTGCGTATTATTCAACGAGAGCGATGATGTCGCCTTTGTTGACTGCTTCGCCTTGGCCTTTGCAAGCCTCAACGATTCTGCCAGCGCATTCTGCTTTAACAACTTCGAGACCGTCGTTGCTTTGAACTGCGCAGAGGGTTTCGCCTTCGTTGTAAGCTTTGCCTTTAACGAGAACTGGGAAGTTGTTGATGAGGTTCATCTTGTTGCCTTCGAAGTCCCACATCATCTGACCAGCAACTGGAGCCTTAACGGCTTTAGCCTGTGGGTGACGGAGCAAGCTGTAGTTAACAGCGCCACCAGCAGTCAATTTAGCTGCTTTCTTAGCCTCGAGTTCCTTGTTGAAGTTCTTCTTAGCCTCGCCAGATTTGAATTCACGATACTGTTTCTCGTGCATAGCAAACTCGAAGAGTTCTTCGTCGTCTTGACCACGATCCCAGCCGAGTTTCTCCATTTCCTCGATGAAGTGAGGCAATGCGTTTGGATAGAGTTCTTGAGGGTCGCCGGTGTAGAATTCGAAGCCTTTCTCTTTAGCCAACTCAACGATTTCTGGAGCGAGTTTGCCAGGGAGTTTACCAGATTTGCCGAGGATCATGCCCCACATAGCTGGGTCCATGCGTGTGAACTCTTTTTCGCCCATTGAGCGTGAGTAGATGTTCATCAAGGCAGCGTTCTTCACATATTGTGAGAATGGAGTTACCAAGCAAGGAGTACCGAGCATAGGCCAGATACGTTGTACTTCGTTGAAGAGTTCAACAAGGAGTTCGTCCTCGTTGAGTTCTTTGTTGCCACGTTTCTTGAGGTTGGCGTTGATGGCAGCGTGCATACCTTTGAGGTCGGCCATCAATGAACCCATCATACCGCCTGGGAGACCACAGCCTACGAGGAGTGATGACATGAGTGAGTTCTTTGGATCGATCCAGTAGCCCAAGAAGTCGTCCATGAATGACTGTGTGAGTGAGCGAGCCTCCATGTAAGCGTTCATGTTGATTTCTGGAACTTGGAAGCCAGCGTCTTTCAACATAGCTTGGATGGTGATTACGTCTGGGTGAACCTTACCCCATGAGAGTGGTTCCATAGCAACGTCGAGAACGTCGCAACCTGCTTTTGCTACTTCGAGCATTGAAGCAGTTGAGAAACCTGGGCCTGAGTGGCCGTGATATTGGATAACGATCTCTGGGTGTTTCTCCTTGATGTAGCGTACGATTTCGCCGAGCATCACTGGACGGCCGATACCAGCCATATCCTTCAAGCAGATCTCCTCTGCACCGCCTGCGATGAGTTCTTCAGCGAGGTTGCAGTAGTACTCAATGGTGTGTACGTCTGAGTAGGTCATACACATGGTTGCCTGAGCGGTCATGCCGGCAGCCTTTGCCCATTTGATTGAAGGGATGATGTTGCGTGGGTCGTTAAGACCGCAGAAGATACGTGTGATGTTTGTGCCTTGTGCGTGTTTCACCTTGTACATCAACTCACGAACGTCAGCAGGAACTGGGTTCATGCGGAGAGCGTTCAAGCCACGGTCAAGCATGTGTGTCTTGATGCCGACTTCGTTGAATGGTTTGGTGAATGTGCGAACAGCGAGGTTAGGGTTCTCACCGTAAAGCAAGTTAACCTGCTCTGAGGCACCACCGTTGGTCTCTACGCGAGCAAAGCAGCCCATGTCGATGATGACAGGAGCGATTTTAGCCAATTGGTCTTTGCGTGGCACGTATTTGCCTGATGATTGCCACATGTCGCGATAAACAAGAGAGAATTGGATTTCTCTCTTTTTGCAGTTTTTTGTAGCCATGACAACTATTGTATTAAATTTTTTATTTTATTATTTTCTTGTTGTTCAGTTGTTTGCAAACCATTTTGAGGTGTTCTCAAGTGCATAGTCTGCTCGCAATTTTAATCGTGCAAAGGTAGTGAAATCTTTTCGTTTTTTGTCCTTTTCGAGCGATATTTTTTCATTTGTTTTGAGATAGGGCAGAGCAGTGGGGGAATGGGGTTGATATTGCGTAAGTTGTAGGATTCCTCACGATGAAAAACTGTGGCAATCCATTTGCTTGGGATGATTTCGGTTTGTAGAAGGAGCTCCTCGTTCGGGTTGACGGGATTATTATAAAATGAAAGAACCGGATTGTTTGGTTGGATCTGTTCGGGAAATGGAACTGGACAAGTTCGTTTCGCATTGTCTGTTCTTAAATAAAAAATAGGTACTGCCGAATCGTTTTCTGAAGCAATGAAATCCGATTGGGAGATGATGGTTTGGTCGTCAAAAGTTTCAATAAAAAATTCCAGTTTTTCGTTGCGTTTTTTGTGGCGTTTTTAGTGTAAAAATCAGTTCGTTTTTGCGGCTAAAAATGGAACTTGGAAACTCAAGTAATTTTCGGGTACTTTGGAACTGTTTATGTGTCAGCATGTTATTTATTGCTTTGAAATATTTATAGAAAATTATACCTTCAATGTGAGCATACTTAAATTAAAGAGTGTATTTTTGCGTCCCAAATTCGAATAAATGGAACAAAGGAAGCAAATTTTGCAGACCGCTTGGGAACTCTTTGTGAAATATGGAGTTAGACGAGTGTCGGTCTTGGATATCTGCAATGAGGTGCATATCTCCAAGAAGACGTTCTACACCCTTTTTGCGTCAAAAGAAGACCTTGTAGACGGTTTGATGAATAACGAATGCAAATCTTCTGTTATCGTTGAGGCTGTGGAGAACTACCCAGGCAATGTAATCGACTACTTGCAGGGAAGTGCCACCAAAGCACAGCGGATGATGGAGGACAAGAGTACGATGAATGTGCTCTATGATATCGAGAAGTATTATCCCGATGTACGTGCCCGTCATGCCGAGTTGAAGAATAAGGAAGTTCGCGCCTATACGGAGGCTGTTATCAAAAAAGGTCAGGCTCAGGGTGTTGTCCGTAACGATATCAACTTCGAACTCATCGTTGCCGCACTCTCATTGCTTACCCCGTCGGCTTTCCGTAAAATCGGCAAGGAGAAACTTTGCACCCCAAAGGATTTGATTGACCTCTTCCTGAGAATGTTGCTCAATGCCAAGGGAATGGAATACTACGAACAGCTTCTCCAATCGAAAAAAGAAGAAAAATTATAACTAAAGATATCAGTATTTTAACAATGAAGAAAGTATTTCTGCTGATTGTGGCATCGATTTGTCTTCTGCCACTCAGCGCACAAGACTCCATTCGCCGTCAGAGCGTGACTCTTGCGGAGGCACAGCAACTGTGTCTGGAGCACAATCGTCAACTGAAAAATGCTTCTCTGGACGTACAGAAAAGTGAGGCAGCCCGTTGGCAAACCATTGCAAGCATGTTGCCTCAGGCTCAAATGGGCTTGGATTACAGCAATATGTGTGGTTATAAACTGAATATGGGCGGATTTGAAATTCCTATGAACCCATCTGGAACTATCAACATCACTGCATCTATTGCTCTCAGCGGAGCACAGATCGTAGGCGCTTTGATTCAGAACATTGCCGTTGAGATGTCGGACATCACAGCCAAGCAGACCGAACAGAATACCCTCAGCAACGTTACATATTCATATATGTCTATCCTTGCCATGGAGCAGACCGTCGACCTCTTGAAAAAGAACCTTGGCAATATGAATGAGTTGCAGAACTTCACCAACGAAGCTGTACGCGTGGGCGTAAGCGAACGTACCGAGGCAGACAAACTGGCTGTTCAGGTGGCAAGCATGCGCAGTTCTATCAACCAGACTGAACGTATGCTTGAGGTGCTTTACAACAGCTTTGCCCTTCAGTTGGGCGCAGGCATCTCTGTTCGTTACGAGCCTTCTCAAACCATCGAAGAACTCCTCAATGCTGAAGAGGTGCTCAAACTCCTCAAAACCGACCTCTCATTGGATAAAAACTATACTTATCAACTGCTTGAGCAGAACACCAAACTCTCAAAGAATCAGGTGACTTTGGCTGCCATGGACTACTTGCCAACCGTAAGCGCCTTCTATCAGTATTCTGCCAAGACCTATTTCGGTAAGGACCAGGGCATGAACATGACCCCTCCTAATGCTGTCGGTGTTTCTGCCACAGTGCCATTGTGGTCAAGTGGTCGCCGTGCTGCTTCAGTACACGAGAAAAAACTTGCTTACCAAGAGGCTCTCAACAATCAGGAAGATATGCGTGACAATTTGCTTATCCAAGACAAACAATTGAAATTCAACCTCTCATCAAGCTATGAGAACTTCCTTATCCAGAAAGATAACATGGACGTATCACTCCGTGTGTTCCAGAATATCTCAGAAAAATTTGCCCATGGCTATTCGTCAAGCCTTGAGGTAACCACTGCCAGCACCGAGCTCATTGCAGCCCAGAACAACTATATCAATGCTTTGCTTGAGGTAGTAAACGCTCAGTTGGAACTTCGTAAATTGCTCAACGTATACGAATAAGCGAATGAATCGTAAGGCGCTCATACTTATTTTGTTCCTGATGTGCGGGATGATGGCCAATGCCCAATATGCCGTTGGTGTCAAGGGTGGTTTCAATACCTCGCTTGGATTCAATGAACAATGGAACTTCGGCAAGACTTCGGTGGTGGAAGACGCTACCAAAGGCTTCAATGTGGGCTTGATGTTGCGCTTCGGCCATAGGCTGTTTGCCGAGGTTGAGGCTCTCTATGCCCGCGAAAATACACGCCGAACCACAGGAACAGAAGTAGGGGAGCAGCATAGCAAGGTTCTCTACCAGAGCATTAACTTCCCGGTGCTTGCCGGTTTCAAGATTGTGGACAGAAGGAAGTTCAACTGGCATCTGTTGGCTGGACCGACCATCAACTTCAACCTGAACAAAGACTACAGCACTGGCGAGTTCAATGCCGAGAACAGGATGATGTCTGTAGGACTTGACCTCGGAACAGGCATCGATTTCTGGTTCGTGAATCTTGGCGTACGCTATAAACTCATTCCTCAATCGTACAACTACCGCGACTTCATTAGCCGTGAGCGTCTTAATACGTCGCCTATCAACGCGTTTGAGTTGGCCCTTGCATTCAAGTTCATCGACAAGATGTAATCGCCACCAGATACAATAGGTAATAAATAAGAAAAGAAAAAAATATCATCATAATGGAAATTAAGAAATCATTGGTACTGATGGCATGTGCCACAGCCGTTCTCTTCTCATCTTGCGGCAAGAAAGCCGACACCACCAAGCAGGAAGAGGTGAAAAAAGAGAAAGTGGAGACCTCTCTCCTTCAAACTCAGAAAATTCAACGTGTGCTGAATCTCTCAACCACCCTCCAGGGCTACGAGACCGTCAGCATCTCACCATCCGTCACCGGCAACATCGAGCACATCTACGTCGATGTCAGCAGCCGCGTCTCCCAAGGTCAGATGCTCGTTCGTATGGACCGCACACAATATAATACTGCCAAACTCACCTTCGCCAACCTCGGCGTCGAACTCTCCCGTACAGAGGCTTTGAAGAAAAGCGGTAGCATCAGCCAACAGGTCTACGACCAGACCAAACTTCAATACGACCAGACCAAGAACAACCTCGAATTCCTCGAGCAGAACACCTTCGTGAAAGCACCTTTCTCAGGCGTCATCTCTGCCAAGAACTACGAGGACGGCGAACTCTATGGCGGACAGCCAATCCTCCAACTCACCCGCATCAGCACCTTGAAAGCCTACATCGCTGTGCCTGAGTCTTATTTCCCAATCGTCAAGGCTGGTCAGAAACTCACCCTTACCTCTGAGATCTATCCAGACCAAGTCTTCGACGCTACCATCGAGACCGTCTACCCAACCATCGACGCTTCAACCCACACCTTCCAAGTGAAACTGAAAATCCCTAACGGCAAGGAAATCCTCCGTCCAGGTATGTACGTTCGCACAGAGATGGCTCTCGGCGAGGCTGAGGCTGTCGTGGCTCCTTATCAGGCAGTGTTGAAACTCGTGGGTGCCAACGACCGTTACGTCTTCGTCAACAACAACGGCGTAGCAAAACGTGTAGACGTAGAATTGGGACAACGTGTTGACTCATACATCGAAATCAGCGGTGAAGGCATTGAAGAAGGCCTTGAAATCGTAACCCTTGGTCAGGGTCGCCTCGTCGACGGCTCTCTCCTCGAGATCACCAACAAGTAAACCAACACAAAACAATTACTGAAACACTATGAGTATTTACAAAACGGCGATTGATAAACCGATTACCACAGCCCTCATCTTTGTGGCTGTCGTCATCATCGGTATCTTCTCCTACGTTCAGTTGCCTGTGGACCAGTTCCCAGAAATGGATCCACCTTACGTCACCGTCATGACCACCTATCCAGGTGCAAGTGCCAGTGAGATTGAGACCAACGTAACCAAACTGATGGAGAACAGTTTGAACTCCGTTGACGGCTTGAAGAAACTCACTTCAACCTCAAAGGACAACATCTCTATGGTCTTGATGGAATTTGAATGGGGCACTGACCTCACCGAGGCTGTCAACGACGTCCGCTCCTATATCGAGATGACCAAGGACAACCTCCCAGACGCTTGCTCCACTCCTTTCGTCTTCAAGTTCAGTTCCTCTGCCATGCCTATCGCTCAGTATGCCATCACGGCAAAGGAGAGTTATCCTGGCTTGGATAAACTGCTGAATGACGAGGTCGTGCCTCAGTTGAACCGTGTAAACGGTATCGGCAACCTCACCCTCTCCGGCACACCGGAGCGCTACGTCTACGTCGACATCGACCAAGCTAAACTCGACGCCTACGGCATCCCACTCGAGACCGTCGGTCAAGCCATCAGCGGCAACAACCTCAACCTCTCCTCTGGTACTGTCAAGATGGAAAAAGAACAGTATCAGATGCAGGTACGAAGCGAATACCTCGAGAGTGAAGAAATCAACAACATCATCGTAACTACCACCTTCGACGGCAAACAGGTCTATGTTCGCGACCTCGCCACCGTACGCGATACCATCAAGGACCTCTCACTCGATGAGAAGACCAATGGTCAGGAGAGTGTTCGTCTCATCGTCAGCAAACAGTCTGGCGGCAACACCGTCCAAATCTGTCGTGACCTCCGTAAGGAGTTGGATATCATTCGTAAGCAGTTGCCTTCCGACGTGAAGATCTCTGAAATCTACGACTCCTCAACCGATATCCAGAACTCTATCGACTCCTTGAAAGAATCTATCGGCTACGCCCTCCTGTTCGTAGTCTTGGTCGTGCTCTTCTTCTTGGGCCGCTGGCGTGCCGCATTGATCATCAGTTTGACCATCCCTATCTCCCTCATCGTAGCCTTCATCTACCTGAAATTCGGTGCCGACAGTTCACTGAACATTATCTCACTCTGTTCTCTGACCGTCGCCATTGGTATGGTAGTGGACGATGCCATCGTCGTCTTGGAGAACATCATGAAGCATATCGAGCGTGGCTCCCGTCCGCGTGAGGCTGCCATCTACGCCACCAATGAGGTTTGGGTTTCCGTTATCGCTACCACCCTCGTAATCGTGGCCGTATTCGTTCCTCTGACCATGTTGCCAGGTATGGCAGGTATCATGTTCAAGGAGTTGGGTTGGATTGTCACCATCGTTGTATGTACCTCTACCGCCATCGCTATCTCCCTCACCCCAATGCTTTGCTCCAAACTCTTGAAAGCAAAGAAAGTGAAAGTTGTCAATGGCGAAATCGTAGAAGAAGCCGACCAGGCTGGTTGGTATCAGAAATACGTGGTTAGCCTGTTGGACAAACTCGACCAACTCTATGCCCGTCTGCTCCATGTCTGCCTTACTCACCGCTGGACCTCCATCGGCATCCTTGCAGCCTTCTTCGTCCTCTCATTGATTCCTATGATGCTCGGCTGGATTGGCACCGACTTCATGCAGCAGCAGGACAACGGCCGTATCACCGTCAAGATTGAATTGGTTCAAGGCTCACGTATCGAAGAGACCATCAAGACAGCCCGTCGCCTTGAGGCCCGCTTCCAGGAACTCGTGCCTGAAATCCGACTTATCAACTCATCTGCCGGTTCGCAGGACGATGGCGGTATGTCAGCCTTGTTCAACAACACCACCAACAACAAGATCCAGATGACCGTCAACTGCGGTAAGAAATATCAGCGCAAACGTGACATCTTCACCATCGCCGAGATTCTCCGTAAAGAGATGGCCAACTACCCTGAAATCATCGACTACTCAGCACAAATCAGCAGCGGTATGGGTGGCGGTGGCGCACAGACCGTTGACGTTGAGATCTATGGCTACGACTTCGACAAGACCTCTGCCATGGCCAACGAGTTCAAATATACCATCCAACAGGAAGTATCTGGTGCCCGCGACGTCATGATCAGCCGCGACAAAGACCGCTCAGAACTCAAGATCATCGTTGACAAAGAGAAAGCCACCCGTATGGGATTGAGTTCAGCCATGATCTCCAGTTACCTCCGCAACCGTGTCAATGGCATGAGTGCCGGCTACCTCAAGGAAGACGGCGATGAATATAACATCATGGTTCGTTTGAAAGAGGACGACCGCAACTCAACCACCGATATCGAGAACCTCACCATTCCGACCCCAACAGGCCGTCAGGTGAAACTCTCCGAGATTGCCTCTATCGGTGAATACTGGGCTCCTCCTACCATTGAGCGTAAGAGCCGTCAGCGCTACGTCAAGGTGTCTGTCACCCCTCACGACGTCTCCTTGGGCGAATTGGCCACACAGATTCAAGCCGTAGTCGACAAGACCTCTCTGCCACAGGGCATCGTAGTCCGCTTGGCAGGTAGTTACGAAGACCAGCAGGAGAACTTCAGCAACATGGGTCTCCTCATGATTCTCATCGTCATCCTCGTATATATCGTCATGGCTTCCCAGTTCGAATCGCTCTCCAAGCCTGCCATCATCATGCTTGCCGTGCCGTTCGCCATCTCTGGTGTCATCCTTGCCCTCCTCATCACCCGCACCTCCTTGGATATGATTGGTGCCCTCGGTGTCATCATGCTGGTCGGTATCGTAGTTAAGAACGGTATCGTATTGGTTGACTACATCGACCTCATGCGTGAGCGTGGCTACGAGATGAACACCGCCATCGAGATGTCAGGTGCAAGCCGTCTCCGTCCTGTCTTGATGACCGCCTTCACCACCATCCTCGGTATGGTGCCTATGGCATTGAGCACCGGTGTCGGTTCTGAGATGTGGCGTCCTATGGGTATCGTCGTTATCGGCGGCCTCTTGGTCAGCACCATCATCACCCTTCTCATCGTGCCTGTCTTCTACTCCTTGATGTCAAAGAGCGACAAAGACCGTCAGGAAGAACGCCGTCGTGAGTTCATCTTCATGCAACTCAGTGCCGATTCCACTCCAAAAGACCAAACAGAAGAAAAATAAACACATAGCACTCCTGCCTCACACCATGGGGCGGGAGTCTATCATAACCCAACAGCAATGAAATCAGTATTTATCATATACAACCAGGCCAACACCGAGCGAGTAGAGTACATGCTCGACGAACTGGGCATCTCCGGCTTCACCTACTTTGAAAACGTGCAGGGACGCGGTACCAATGGCGGTGAACCACGCCGTGGCACCCACACATGGCCTGAGATGAACTCAGCCATCATCACCGTGGTAGAAGACCACCAGGTGGCTCCGCTCCTTGAGGCTGTCAAGAAACTCGACAAACGCAACACCACCGTCGGTATCCGTGCCTTTGTCTGGAACGTAGAACAAACAGTCTAATCCTCAACAACATGGAACAACATCGTGCCGGCTTTGTCAATATCGTAGGCAACCCTAATGTCGGTAAGTCTACCCTCATGAATGCGCTGGTAGGCGAGCGTATCTCTATCATCACATCCAAGGCTCAGACCACCCGCCATCGCATCATGGGCATCGTCAATGGCGACGACTTCCAGATGGTCTATTCCGACACCCCTGGCGTTCTGAAGCCCAACTACAAACTTCAGGAGTCCATGCTGGAGTTCTCGCAGTCAGCACTCACCGATGCCGACGTGCTCCTCTATGTCACCGACGTGGTCGACTCTGCCGAGAAGAACGCCTTCTTCCTCCAGAAAGTCCAAGCCATGGCTGCGGACCCCGCCTGTCCTACCAAGATCATCCTCATCATCAATAAGATTGACCTCATCGACCAGCCTCGTCTTGAGGAGTTGGTAGCCTTCTGGCATCAGGAACTCCCAACCGCCGAGATCTTCCCTATCTCAGCCATCGAGAAGTTCAACATCGAGCCTCTCTTCAACCACATCAAGGACCTCCTCCCGTTCTCACCTCCCTTCTTCGACAAAGACGCCCTCACCGACAAACCTGAACGCTTCTTCGTCAATGAGATCGTTCGCGAGAAAATCCTCCTCAACTACGACAAAGAGATCCCTTACTCCGTGGAAGTGGCCGTAGAGAGTTTCAAGGAAGAAGAGAACATCATCCGAATCTCTGCCGTCATCTTCTGTGAGCGCGAATCGCAGAAAGGCATCCTCATCGGCAAGGGAGGCAAGGCACTCCGTAAGGTAGGCATCGAAGCAAGAAAAGACCTCGAGGCCTTCTTTGGCAAACAGATTTTCATCGAACTCTTCGTCAAGACAGAGCGCGACTGGCGCAACCGAGAGCAGAAACTCCGCTCCTTCGGCTACCGCCTAGAGCATAAATAACGCTCTCAAGCCCTCTGTAATGCTTCATAGCACGTCCCGGACCTCTTCGGGGCGTGTTTTTTTAGGTGGCATCTCAAACGGAAAACAGCTGCTCTTGTCCCAAGAACATAGAAAAATACTTAAAATCTCATCAGAAAAAGGGCTCACCTCGGATTTTTCCCGTACCTTTGCCACAGAAATAAAACCTAAAAACAGCAATATACAATGAAACATGTACTCCTTGCACTCTTTGCCGCTATGACACTGGGAATGAGTGCTCAAACTTACGACATCCAACTGCCTGCTCCTCAGACCACTCCAGTCAAGAAACAGCAGAACCTCACCCTCGTAGATGCACTCCGTACACGCCATTCCGTGCGCCAGTACGATGCCAACAAGAAAATCTCTAACCAACAGATATCCAACGTATGCTGGGCTGCAGTGGGTATTCAACGCGACAAGAAGCACACCACCAACCCTACTGCACGCAATGCTCAGGAAATCCGTCTCTTCGTCTTCATGGAGTCGGGTGTCTATGAGTACGTACCTCAGAAGAACCTCCTCGCCTTCATCATCGATGGCGACTACCGTAAGCTTATGGTTTCCAATGCGGACCACACTTTCGAACAGAATTTCGTAATGGATGCCTCTGTTCACCTCCTCCTTGTGGCTGACCTCCAACGCTTCGAAAACGTAGACCGCGAGCATGCCTATAACATGGGTCTCGTCGATGCCGGCATCGCTTGCCAGAACATCAACCTCTATTGCCAGGCAGTAGGCCTCGCCACCGTACCTCGTGCCACTATGGACGTGAACATCATTCGCGAAATCTGCCAACTCAATGAGGAACAAATCCCTGTTCTCAACAACCCAATCGGCTACGAAGCAAAGAAATAACGCGTTCCCCAACGCCCAATCATAAGCCTCATTCCTCCCGGAGTGGGGCTTTTTTCATTGCACACCGAAAACATAAAAAGTAACATCGGTAACATCGGTAACACACACTACATATAGACATGTATGACGCTGTGACGGTGTGACGTTTTACGGTACAGGCTTCGGAGGGAAAGAAGGTCCGTGTTTTTCTTCATAGGGAAAAAGCTGATGGCTTTTTGGAGGTCCTTGGGGAGTGAACCATAAGCACACTGTGGGGTGTCAAGCGTCATAGCGTCACATTTGTATGTATCTGCTTTGGTACATGAGCATTTCAACACTGATATTCAATTAGTTATATATTATTATATAGTTATTACTATATATTATTATATATAATTTATATAGTATTTCTCTCTATATAGCCATATAATTGCTCGAAAACGAGCCCTCATGAAACGAAATCGCATGGTTCCCCGAGAAACGGCGTCACATAGCCGGTTCGTCCAATGAACAACGTTCATTCCCTTAGAAGACAATAAAGTAAATTGCTGGAGAGTGTTACCGGAGCGGTTGATGTGGGGAGTGCGGAGGCCCTGGGCTATCTGTTCTGTAAGCAGATTTTAAGGCAACTATGACGCTGTGACGTTGACGCTGCATCATCATAAGTACCTCTAATTAAGCGTGATAGACCATTCCTTGGGCGTCAACGCCTGTAGACTATTGTTTACGCTGATGGTTAGGATGATTTCTAACAAACGGATAATCAGCGCGTTGTGAAATCGCGGAGGGTTTCCCGATATGACGTTTTTTCGCTTCTGTGACGCATTTTCCGGTTTTATGTGACGTTTTCAAAGCACAGAACCTCTTTTTACGATGCCGAAAGACGTTTCCTTGGTTTTGATTGGGAACAGACAGTTCCGTTTTCGAAAAGCGTTCGAAAAATTGGATTCTTCGAATTTTCATTCCGCTGATTTATAGGCGGTTTGGTTTTGTCTGGTTCCGGAATATCTCGCCGAAGCGGGTTTTCCAACAGACCGGCTTTTTTCAGGGAACTGGTTTTTGGCATTTTGAGTTATCTCAGCTCCTTGTTTCGAATTATCGAGTTTTCGAGGTTTCGAAATATCGAACTATCGAACTATCGAGTTATCGAAGTTTCGGGTTATCGAGTTATCGAGGGTTTCAAGCTCTTGGGTTGAAGAAACGAAAACACCCCATCGGTGAGGATGGGGCGGTTGGTAAGTGAAATTGTTAGTGGGGGGCGGCGAGCTGATGTTTATTTGATTGTTAGAATTCCATTCTGATGCCCTTGCGCTTCATCTCGTCGTAGTTCTCCTTGTTGAAGGTGTAGAGGGTGGCTGAGTGCTTCTTGGTGGGCCAGACGACCTCGTCGAGCTGGTTCAGGATATTGAGCTTCAGCATCTTCTTGGCAAAGTTGGCGCGGTCGAAGCGTATGCCGAGCACTGCCTCATAGAGGGTCTGTAGCTGTTTCATAGTGAACTTCTCATCGAGTAGCTCGAATCCTATAGGTTGGAAACAGATGCGTTCTCTGAGGGTCTGGAGGGCTTGTCGTAGGATGGCGTCGTGGTCGAAGGCCAGTTGTGGAACATCCTCCAGGGCAAACCATTGCGCCTCTTTGGCATCGTCGCAGCCTTTCACCTCCTGGATCTTGCACAGGGCCACGTAGGCCACCGTAATGACGCGTTCTCGGGTGTCGCGGTGGGGTTCGCTGAATACACGGAACTGCTCGCTGAAAGTGGCGTCAAGGGTCGTTTCCTCGCGAAGTTCACGTCGTGCTGCCTCGTCGGTAGTCTCGTCGGGGTTGATGAATCCGCCCGGAAAAGCCCAGCGGTTCTTGTATGGCTCAATGCCTCGCTTGATGAGCAACACCTTGAGTTGCAGTCCGTCGAAACCGAA
Organism: Paludibacteraceae bacterium; assembly: GCA_024405895.1. Classification (GTDB taxonomy): domain Bacteria; phylum Bacteroidota; class Bacteroidia; order Bacteroidales; family Paludibacteraceae; genus HGM05398. Next base: position 16,210 of record JAKSNW010000003.1, on the reverse strand, counting down.
TATCACGTTGTCCACCGTCACGGCCGGGTGAGGGTAGCGGTAGACATAGACCGTGGTGCCGTCAGCCTGGGTCAGTTCAGCCACGTCGGTGCCTTGTTGCAGAATAACCTCGTCGGTGGTCAGGGCCTTGATTTTTGCCCAGCCTTGCTGCTTGAGCGTTTCTGAGTCGTTTTGCTGTATCATATCTTAGGTAATTTTTACACCGCAAAATTACAAACACTTTTTAAACTGGCAAAATTTCTTAGGTACTTTTTACGCAAGATAAGTGATTTTTCTTGCAAGTGGTTGGTAGTCTTTGGCTTTTCTGGTCTTGTTTTTAGGACTCTTGGGATTTCTGAGGCTTCGAATCATCGAGGTCTCAGAGTTTAGAGGTCCTCGAGGCGTCAAGCGTCATAGCGTCATATCAGTATACGTTCTATATGTACAGGCAATAAAAAACGGCCACCGTTGTTCGATGGCCGTCTGTAAGTGTTTGATATGACGAGTGTTATAAAATCGTTTCGAGGCGTTCCAGAGCTTCTTTGGTCTGTTCGAGCGAATTGAAGGCACTTAGACGGAAGAATCCCTCGCCAGAAGGGCCGAATCCTACGCCTGGAGTGCCGATAACTTGCACTTTATCCAGCAGATATTGGAAGAAATCCCATGATTTCATCCCTTGTGGACACTTCATCCAAACATAAGGAGACGAGGTGCCGCCGGTGAAGAAGAGACCCTTGTTGCTGAGCATCTCGGTAATGAGCTTGGCGTTGGCTTGGTAGTAGCGGATGTTCTGGTCGGAGTCGCGAAGTCCCTCGGGTGTGAGGGCGGCTTCGAGGCCACGTTGGGTGATGTATGGGGCGCCGTTGTACTTGGTGGTCTGGCGTTGCTGCCACATGCGGTTGAGGTTCATGCCGTCGCGTTCGAGGGTGTTAGGCACGATGGTATAGCCACTGCGTACGCAGCTGAAACCGGCTGTCTTGGAGAGGCTGCCAAACTCGATGGCACATTGGCGGGCACCTTCAATCTGGAAGATGGAGCGAGGACAGTCGGGCGAGGTGACGAAGCGTTCGTAGGCGGCGTCGTAGATGATGAGGGCTTCGTTTTCGAGGGCATAGTCTACCCAAGCCTTCAGTTGTGCGAAGGTGAAGGCGGCGCCTGTAGGGTTGTTAGGCGAGCAGAGGTAGATGACATCGCACTTGGCATTGGGAGGTGCTGGCAGAAAGCCATTTGCCTCGTTGCAAGGCACGTAGATAATCTCGTTGCCGTCCATGAGGGTGGTGGACTGATAGAGCGGATAGACAGGGTCTTGGATGACTACGCGGTTGTCGCCGTGGATGAAGAGGTCGGTGATGTTGGCAAGGTCTTCGCCTATGCCGTCGCCGATGGTTATCTCATCGGGCTGGAGCTCTACGTTGTGCTCGTTTTTATAGTAGTTGACCACAGCCTGCTTGGCCCAAGGATGACCCAACTCAGGACCATAGCCACGGAAGGTTTCCTTGTGGGTGAGCTCTTCTACAGCCTGTTTCATGGCATTTGCCACCACAGGAGAGAGCGGACGGGTAACGTCGCCGATGCCCAGTTTGATGACCTTCTTGTCAGGGTTGGCAGCGATATATGTGTCGGTTCTCAGTGCTATCTCGGTGAAGAGGTAGTTCTGAGGCAGTTTGGTGTAGTTCTTGTTGATTTTCATAGCTTCTGTTTGCTTAGTTTTAATCAGCGCAAAGGTACGAAAAAAATCGTTGAGTTTCAAAAGAAATGGCCCCCAACTTTCGCCGGAGACCATTCACTATCTATCAATGAAGTATATGAAAAGAAATGCTCTAATTCCTAATCTTGATGCTGCCGCCAGAAGAGGCGTTCTTGGTCACCTTGGCATTGCCCCAGAAGGAGATGTAGCTGCCTGAGGTGGCTTCGAGGTTGGCGGTTGTGGTGGCGTTGGCTTCGATGTGGGCAGCCGATGATGACTCGGCTTCCAACTCTTCTACACGAAGACCGCTTGCCAATATCTGAGAACCGCTGCTTGCCTCAAGTTCAGCCTTTTTGACTGAGCCGTTGAGTGTTACGCTGGCACCGCTGGAGGTCTCTGCCCAGAGTTTGTCTGTTGTCATGGTCATGTTGCAGTCGGCTCCGGAACTAGCCTCGATGTTGACAGAAGGGGCATTCAGTTCGCCTTCAAAGCTGCTTCCTGATGTAGCCCAGAGTGAGAACTCGTCTTCACGGGTCATTGGCTGGCTGAGGGTGAGTGAAGCACCGCCTGTGATGTTGGCACTGTGGAAGGATGGACCCTGAAGCTCTACAATTACTGGACGGCCCTTCTTGCCGTTTTTGACTTTATAGTTGAGTGAGAGAGTACCGTTGGTAATGTCCCAACTGGTTCTCTTTCTCTGCTGGTCGGTGTAGCGGATAATCATGTGAGGCTGGTCGCTTTCGGTGTAGGTGATGCGGAAGTTACCAGTGACATTGAGGTCTTTGAAAGCCTCAAGGTCGTCCTCCTCAGAGGCCATGCTGCTGTCGTCATAGTCCTCGTCGTCGTAATCAAGGCGTTCAGATTGATATACATCCTTGAAGCACTTGACCAAATCGGTACGGAACTCCTTGTTGTTGACCGTGATGAACAGGCCTACGAGCGAGAGGAGGAAGGCAATTAGGCAAGTAATCCAGCCTGCCTTGTTAGGGCGGTGGTTAGGGTTGCTGCGACGGCGGCTGAAGTGAACCAACAGTCCGATGAGTGCGGCAATGATACTTACGATGAATACCAACATGCTGAGTCCGAGGATAATCATGTGAGGCAGGTAGGTGCTGAGGAGGTCAATGTTGTCGCTCTCTACAATGAGAATGAACGGTGCAACTAACAATGCCACAAAGATGGCAAAGGTGCACACAAGGAAGATACCGCCAAAGAAGACGCCCAAGGCTATCATGCAGGCCTTCAAGAAACCTAAGAAGATGCCCAGGCAACCGCGGTGTTCTACAGGTGCTTCGGTGTGGGTTGCACTATATTGACTGATGTTCTCCAACGATGGCTCCTCGCCCTTCATCTGAAGCTTCTCGGCTGTGCTCTTGGCCTTTGGCACGATAATCCAAAGGATGAGGTAGAGCGGGAAGATGAAACTGAAGATATGGAAGGGGTTGAATGAGAAATCAAACCATTTGACACTGGTGGAGCCGATAAGCAGGGCAGCCACGGTGATGAGGCGGATAATGACCACGTCGAGATGGAAATAGTTGGCAATGCCGCTGCATACGCCACCAATCATCATATTGTCGCCATCGCGGAACAGACGGCGGTTTTTCTTGCGTTCCTCACGGGTGGTAGAGGTGGTCTCACGGTTGTCGGCATTTGGCTCATCGTCGAAGTCGCTTGGTTGGCCCAGTTGACTGATGATCTCGTCCACTTCAGCCTGTGAAATCACGTTCTTTCCGTTCTGCAGACGCTCGTTGAAAAGCTCTGCTACACGCATCTCTATGTCTTGAAGAACCTCGGCAGCATCCTCCGGAACGAAGTGCTTCTCAAGGGCTTCGAGATACTCCTGGAGTGAGTTGTAGGCGTCGGTATCAATGGTGAAAGCCTGTCCGCCAAGGTTTATGTTTTTAGTCTCTTTCATTTTTCAATTTCAATTTCTGGGTTGTTTGGTAGGAAACGTTCTGGGTTTTCGGTGCTGTTCTCGAGGCACGACTGCTTGAGGCTGTCGAGTGCCGAGGTCAGCAGGTTCCATGTGCTCTCGAGGTCTTCCAGCGCACTGATGCCTTCGGGAGTGATTTTGTAGTATTTCCTTGGAGGTCCGGCTTGAGACTCACGCCAGGTGTATGTGAGCAGATTCTTGTTCTTCATACGGGTAAGGAGAGGGTAGAGCGTACCCTCCACGATGTCAAGTCCGGCTTCCTTCAGGGCGTTGATGATGTCGAGCGAATAGGTCGTTCGACTCTTGATAATCATCAGGATACAGTACTCAATGTAGCCTTTGTACATCTGAGACCTGATGTTGTCATTGTTGTCGGTAGCCATAGTGGTAATTGTTAGTATCTTTTGTTAGGGATGATAAATGCCATGATGATATAAAGGAGCAGTCCCGGAAAACCGGCTGAAAAAATGGCCAGGGCAGTGTAGGCGATACGGATGATGGTAGGGTCTACGTCCATGTATTCAGCAATGCCTGCCAAAACGCCTGAGAGCATCTTGTTGTCGCTCTTGGTGAGTTTTCTTTCATTCATAGTAGTATTTTTTTTTGTTCGTTAGTTTTGTTGTAAAGCGGATTTCTTGATTTTCTGTCGTGGGGTCTGCCGAGTTAGCATTTGCTGGCTTGGAGCAGACTCTCGTGCCAGCTGGTGTACCACCACTCTGGCTGACGGCGGCTGATGTGGAAGATTTGCTTGTTGTTCATTGTCGTGTGTGTTTGATGTCGTTCAATTGCGTTGTCGGAGGGCCTTGAGAGCCGGGCCGAAGCACGGTGGCTTAGCGTTGGGTAGAGAGAAGTATGTTCTCATGCCAACTGGTGTACCACCATTCCTGCTGATGCTTGCGGTTGCCGAAGATATTTCTTGATTTCATTGCAGTGTAGTTTTTTTTGTTGTTTCTTGTCTTTAATTACTTATTGGGTGCCAATGACTCGAAACTGCTTCGCTGTTTAGACCGGCTGTAGTTCCGTTCTCATTGACGATGCAAAGATAGATGAATTTCTTATTACTTTGCATAACAAAATACCGAAAAATGACAAGTATTTTTAATTTATTTTAAGTGCTGATATTCAATATGTTTACTTATAAGTAGAGGAACTATGGCCTGAATTTTGAAGAAAAATAGAGGTAAAAAACTCCATTGAGACGAAAAAATCCGCTTGAAAAAAGTCATTTTTTTCTCATCTCTCCGAAAAACTCGCAATCCAGCACCCATCCAAACCCTCCTTAGACCTGCCTGTTACCAATGTTACCGATGTTACTTTTTGGGTTGTGATGTTTCGGATAGCAGTGTCAAGTATAATACCGTATACATATATTATATATAGTATAGCGAAAACCAAGAATTGTACAAAAATCTACCTTCTTACAAAAACCACTTAGAATGCTTTACTTACACTTCTTAAGCGAAGACCACCCTCACCCCTGGGGGTGGAGTAGGTAAAGGCTAATAAATCGTAAGTAAACCGACAAAAAACAATAGTGTAAGAAAATTTTTTCAAGATGGTACATCGTAACAAAAAAAACACTATATTTGCATATCCAAATATGCGGTGCAAAAGGTGCGTTTAGTGCTTTTTTATTAGCATTTTAGGTGTAAGAAACAGCAGCGCGGAAGTCGGCTTTTCCCGGCGAATTGGCGTTGCACTCATCGTTTGCGGCGAAGACATACAACAAAGCCTTCAAAACAGCTTGCAAATGACGTGTTAGCTAACTAATTAACAACTAAATAATTAAACCTCTATGGCTAAAATTCAAGGCGCAGTAACGGTTGATACCGAACGCTGCAAGGGATGTGAATTGTGCGTTGCAGCATGTCCATCTCATGTTTTGGGCATGTCGTCCAAAGTGAATTCCAAAGGCTATCATTATTCAGAAATGGTTAATGCTGAAGCCTGCATCGGTTGTGCATCATGTGGCCACGTTTGCCCAGATGCATGCATATCGGTTTATAAAGTAAAACTCCAATAATCTACAGCGATGGCAGAAGAAGTAAAATTGATGAAAGGCAACGAGGCTATTGCTCACGCAGCAATTCGTTGCGGTTGTGATGGCTATTTCGGCTATCCTATCACTCCTCAATCAGAGGTAATGGAAACACTCATGGCCCAAAAACCATGGGAGACCACAGGTATGGTTGTTCTCCAAGCAGAGAGCGAAACATCATCTATCAACATGGTATACGGTGGTGCAGCTTGTGGTAAAAAAGTAATGACTTCATCTTCAAGCCCTGGCGTCAGCTTGATGCAAGAAGGTGTTTCTTACATCGCTTGTGCAGAACTCCCTTGCTTGATCGTTAACGTAATGCGTGGCGGTCCTGGTCTCGGTACAATCCAACCAAGCCAAGGTGACTATTTCCAGACAACCAAAGGTGGTGGCCACGGTGACTACCGCTTGATCACTCTCTCACCTTCAACCGTTCAAGAAATGGCTGACTTCGTAGGCCTCGGCTTCGATCTCGCATTCAAATATCAAACCCCATCTGTGCTTCTCGCTGACGGTGTTATCGGTCAGATGATGGAGAAAATCGTTCTCCCTGACTTCAAACCACGCCGCACTGACGAAGAAGTTCGCAAAGAGTGCCCATGGGGTACAATGGGTAAAAACGGCCGCAAAGACCGCAACGTAGTTACTTCTTTGGCTCTCGAGTCAGAAGTAATGCAAGAGACCAACAACCGTCTCCAGGCTAAATACAAAGCCATCGAGGAGAACGAGGTTCGTTTCGAAGAACACAACTGCGAGGATGCTGAATACGTATTCGTAGCATTCGGTTCAGTTGCTCGTATCTGCGAAAGCGCTATGGAAATCCTCCGCGCTGAGGGTCACAAAGTTGGCGTATTGCGCCCAATCACCCTCTGGCCTTTCCCAACCAAAGAAATCCAACGCCTCACCAAACAAGTGAAGGGCTTCATGGACGTAGAGCTTAACTGCGGTCAAATGGTTGAAGACGTTCGCTTGGCTGTTAACGGTCAGGTTCCTGTTGGCTTCTATGGCCGTCAAGGCGGTATCATCCCAACAGCTGAAGAGATCGCTGAAGCTTTCAAAGCTCAAATGGTTAAATAAGCAGTGCCGTCATAACTTCTATATTAACTCTATTAATTAATTGAAAATCATGACACCAGAAGAGATAATTAAACCCGAGAATTTGGTTTATGGTAGAACCAAAGTTTTGACGGACAACATCATGCACTACTGCCCAGGTTGCAGCCACGGCGTGATCCATAAACTCATCGCAGAGGTTATTGAAGAAATGGGCATCCAAGACACCACAGTAGGTGTATCACCAGTAGGTTGCTCAGTATTCGCTTACAACTACCTCGACATCGACTGGCAGGAAGCTGCTCACGGCCGTGCTTGCGCCGTAGCTACTGCTATCAAACGTTTGAACCCAGAGACTAACGTATTCACATACCAAGGTGACGGCGATATGGCTGCTATCGGTACTGCCGAGACCATCCACGCTTGCAACCGTGGTGAGAACATCGTTATCTTCTTCGTAAACAACGCTATCTACGGTATGACCGGTGGTCAAATGGCTCCTACTACCCTTATCGGTATGAAGACCGTTACTTGCCCTTACGGCCGTAACACAGACCTCAACGGTTTCCCATTGGTAATCAGCGATATCTTGGCTAAATTGGACGGTACTTGCTATGTAACACGTCAAAGCGTTCACACCAACGCAGCTACTATCAAAGCTAAGAAAGCTATCCGCAAAGCCTTCGAAAACGCACAAGCTAAGAAAGGTACTTCAGTAGTTGAATTCGTTTCTGCTTGTAACACCGGTTGGAAGAAAACCCCAATCGAGGCTAACGCTTGGATGGAAGAACACATGTTCCCAAAATATCCTCTCGGCGACATCAAGGATACCGTTAAAGGTAGCCAGCTTTCTGACGAAGAGAAGAATGCCAAATATTAATCCACCTTGCAAATAATCAACACAATGAAAAGAGAAATTATCATCGCCGGTTTCGGCGGCCAAGGTGTGCTGTCGATGGGCAAAATTTTGGCTTATGCAGGTCTTCTGCAAGGCAAAGAGGTAACTTGGATGCCAGCTTACGGTCCAGAACAACGTGGTGGTACCGCTAACGTTACCGTTATCTTGAGCGATACACGTATCAGCTCACCATTGCTTCAATCATACGACGTGGCTATCGTACTCAACCAACCTTCAATGGACAAGTTCGAACCACGCGTAAAACCAGGTGGCATGCTCATCTACGACTCAAACGGTATGACACGCAAACCAACTCGTACTGACATCAACGTTTATCGCGTTGACGCTACAGACAAAGCTATCGAGTTGAACCAACAGAAGACCTTCAATATGATGGTACTCGGTGGTCTCTTGCACGTTGACCCAGTAGTTGAGATCGAGAACGTTATGCTCGGTTTGAAGAAATCTCTCCCAGAGCGTCACCACAAACTTCTCCCTGCCAACGAGGCAGCTATGAAAGTTGGTGCTGATCTTATCGTAAAAGAGAACTAATCTTCATATCACACGATTTCGTAACTAAAGCCCATTGGGCTTCAAGACAAATCATACACCTCGGGGGTGTGTTGCTCAATGGCAACATGCCCCCTTGTTTTATTTGCAGAATCCAAGAAAACTTTGTATCTTTGTGGGCAATACAATCTTACAACAATGAAACCACTCAACAGTGTAGAAATAGAACGACAGCTTCGTAATGCTTTGGGCGATGAACGCCCTTACCGCTCGTTCATTGACGGACTCTATGATGTATCTTCCCTCTATCGGGGCTATCGTATCGGACAACCGGAATCAAGAGCTAACTGCTTCGATTCCAAAGTCTATGCACACTATCTCCGGACAGGAAAAGTGCCGGAAGATATAGGCGAAGCACTTGCACGTACGCTGCACGACCGCTCTATATCTAATGCTATGAATCGTTTCCTGAAGAACTACGACGAACGTTCGGTCGTTGGTATGATGGGCGGACATGGCTTGCAGCGTACCGAGGACGCCTATGCAAAAATCGCATGGCTCAGCAAACGACTGACAGAGGGTGGCGCACTCATGGTCAGCGGTGGTGGTCCTGGCGCAATGGAAGCCACTCACCTTGGAGCTTGGATGGCTGGCCGTTCCAATGAAGACCTCGGAGAAGCACTCAGAATCATGAGTGTAGCTCCGGCATTTACTGACCAGAAATGGCTTGATACTGCGTTGGAAGTGATGGCCATGTTCCCACAGACCAAATATCGCAGTCTCGGCATTCCTACTTGGCTCTATGGTCATGAACCAGCCACACCACTCGCAACCGATATAGCCAAATACTTCGAGAATAGCGTCAGAGAAGACACCATTCTTACCAAAGCATCCGGTGGCATCATCTATGCACCGGGAAGTGCCGGAACCATGCAGGAACTCTTCCAGGATGCCACTCAAAATCACTACCTCAGCTTTGGCTATGCCAGCCCGATGATTTTCCTTGGCAAGAAATTCTGGACTGACGAAGTGCCAATGTACAGTCTTCTCAACCATCTGGTAAAGACTGGCAAGTATCGCAACCTTCGTCTCACCGTAACTGATGATATGTTGAAAATCGTTCGTGAAATCGAAAAATTCCGCCGTGGAGAATAATTTCGGTTTTATGCGAATATATACTAAACAAATAGGGTAGAATAGTGCCAAATAACCAATATTTTGCCTAACTTTGTACCGTACTAGATTCAGTACATTTGAACACCTAAACAAATAATACAAAAACAAATAATCAAACAATAAACCCGATATGAAAAAGAATCTCGCATTGATTTCTGCAGCAGCTTTAATGCTCACATTCTCAGCTTGTAAGTCACAGTATACAGCAGCTTATACAGAGGCTGATAGCAGTACTCCTTACTCATCAAAAGTGCAGAACGACGACGAAACAACTAATAACTATCTCGCTTCAAAAACCGCTCAGCCTACAGAGCCAGAGAACGTTCGTACAGAAAAATACACCGTTGTAACTGGCGACGAATCACAACTGAAGCATTACAACGTCATTGTTGGCAGTTTCCGTAGCCAGGAAAATGCAACACGTCTTCACCAATCTCTCCAATCACAATACCGTCCTTTGATCGTAATGAACGAAAACGGTATGTACCGTGTGGTAATCTCTACTCACGACACCTATCAAGAGGCAAAAGCTCAAATCGCACAAATCAACGGCACCTATCCAGACGCCTGGGTACTCGTGCGTCAGAAATAATGTCCGACTACAGAGTCACCATACTCGGCAGCGGCTCAGCCCTGTCAAACATACAGACCTTCCACTCGGCTCAGATGTTGAAGATGAACTCTAAATACTTCCTCATCGATGCCGGAGAAGGTGTGCAGATTCGTATGCGACAACATCATCAGAAGATGTTGTCCATCAACCATATATTTATCTCACACCTTCATGGAGATCACTGTCTTGGCTTGCCGGGACTGCTTTCTTCGTTGGGATTGATGGGACGCACAGCACCATTGTTCATCCATGCCCATGCTGACCTCGAGAAAGTTATGGGCGATATGATTCGCTACTTCTGTGCCGACACACCCTACGAAATCAACTTCGTTCCGTACGACCCCTATCACTACGAAGAAATCTTTTCCGACAGAACCATCTCCGTTACCACTATCCCATTGAAACACAGAGTACCAACCTGTGGCTTCGTATTCCGCGAGAAGAATAAAGAGCGTCATATCAACAAGCAGATGGCTGATGCCTTTGAAGTGCCGTTGGCTTTCTATCAGAACCTTAAAGCCGGTGAAGATTTTATTACAGCTGACGGTAAGGTCGTTGAAAACGAACGCCTTACTACACCGCCATCCCATTCGCACAGCTATGCCTATATCTCTGACACTGCTTATTTGGAGAAGATAGTGCCGCTGATTGAGGGGGTCGATTGCTTGTATCACGAGGCTACATTCCTCTCGTCGGACAAAGATCGGATTCGTAAAACCCTTCATAGCTCTGCTGCTCAGGCGGCTACGATTGCCAAGATGGCCAATGTAGGCAAATTGCTCATCGGTCATCATTCGTCGCGTTATGATTCGTACGGTGCTTTTCTTGAAGAAGCCCGTACTATCTTCCCCGAGACTTACTCAGCCGTCGACGGCGCTCGATTTGATTTATAGATTATGACAAGACTCAGATTTTATATTCTGCTAATTACCGTTACCTTGCTGTCTTTCTGTAGCTTGGCTCGTGCGCAATACCCAGAAGGCGAGGCACTGTTCAAGCGTGGTGACTATGCTAAGGCAGAGGCTTATTATCAGTCGCAGTTGCGTCAAAATCCGTCGAATATGACCTTGCGTTACCGCACAGGTAAATGCCAACTGCTTCAAAAGCATTACGAACAGGCTATCAACACATTGGAACCCCTCAAGAAAAGATCCAATACCCCAAAGGAACTCTATGTGATGTTGGGCGAAGCCTATTTTGGATGCTACCGTTTTGCTGAGTCTGTAGAAAGTTACGAAACCTATCGTTCCAAGGGAGGTGAACAGGATGTTACAGTTCCTTTGCGTCGCTCTCGTCAAGCTGTTCACATGCTTGAATCTGTGGACGATATCGTTGTGATTGACAGCACCGTTGTTGAACTAGACAAGATTCTCTCCGTCTATCGCTTGGCTAAGGAAATCGGTACATTGACAAAAGAACCAAAGGATAGCGTAGGCCTTTTGACTGGCTGTATTTCTGGTCGCAATGATCATAAAATATTTGCTAAAAACTGCGACTCTACCATCTCACTCTTTGAGAGTTACGGTTTGCTGGATGGCACATGGAGCACTCCGACTCCTTTGACTGGAGCCGTCAATACAAAAGACAATCAAAACTTCCCATTTATCCATCCAGATGGTGTAACACTCTATTTCGCATCTGACGACCCCAGTGGTATGGGAGGTTACGATATCTTCCGTGCCAACAACAACGGCAACGGATTCCTTGAACCTCACAACCTTGGTTTTCCTTACAATTCTACTGCCAACGATTACCTGATGGTGGTGGATGAATACACTGGAATTGGTTGGTTTGCCACCGACCGTCGTCAGCCTAAGGGTAAGGTCATGGTTTATACCTTTGTTCCCAATGCTGTGCGTGTTAACGTGGAAGGCACTGAGCAAGAGAGAATCACCCGTGCACAGATGAAAGGATATGCTGTTACAGAAAAAACTATTGAAACCAGTAGTAAATCTGAAGAAACTGCGTCTATATCTGGTGAAGGATTTGTCATAAAGGATGGCTTGGCTTATCACTCCATCCAACAGTTCCAATCGGAGAATGCCAAACAGCATTTTGCTCAATACCAAGTGGCTCAGCAGGCAATGGCTCAAGCAGAATCGCAGTTGGCCGACTTGCGCAAAGCCTATGGCACTGCCGATGAAGCACAACGTAAAACAATTGCTAACCAAATATCCATTTTGGAACAACAGTTGCTATCATTACGTACAACAATGAAACAAGAAGCCAAACTTACTCGCAACTGCGAGATAGAATGGCTTAACACTCATCAATAAAACATCTCATTATGATGGAATACATCCTTATTGCAGCCTGCATGGTTATTGGCTTGATATTCTGGCTGCTTGAAATCTTTCTTCTCCCAGGCGTCTCTTTTGGCGCAGTCTTTGGCACCATCTTTCTTGGCGGTTCCGTATGGTTTGCCTTTGCCAATCTTGGACTTGGCGCAGCCTTCGTAGTGTTGATTATCAACCTCCTGCTTTTGGCTTTGGGCATCTATTTCTTTGTACGCTCCCGTGCATTGGACAAACTGGCTCTCGACACCGTACTGCCAGGCAAGGCTTTGGACAACAAAGAAGACGAAGTAGCCGTAGGTGATACCGGACGCACTTCCTCACGACTTGCTCCATACGGTAAGGCCGTTTTCAACAACAAAACCATTGAAGTTAAATCGTCCAATGCCATCATCGAAAACAACGTTGAAGTACGTGTTGTTTCCGTTGTTGACAACGTGGTTACCGTTGAGCCGATGAATTAAATTGACAAACTTATTATTAACTCATAATTAAACGTCAGTTATTATGACAACATTAACAATTGTATTGGCAGTGGCACTGTTCATCCTGCTGATCATCTTCTTTTACTACGTGCCATTCTGGTTGTGGCTTTCAGCCAGAGTGTCAGGCGTGAAAATCTCCCTGGTGCAGCTCTTCTTGATGCGCCTTCGTAAAGTTCCGCCATCAACCATCATCAATGCCATGATTGAGGCTCACAAAGCTGGTCTTCGTGAGGTTCGTCGCGATGACCTTGAGGCTCACTACCTTGCCGGTGGTCACGTTGCCCGTGTGGTTCATGCATTGGTATCTGCTGCAAAAGCAAACATCGATCTCCCATTCCAGATGGCTACCGCTATCGACTTGGCAGGCCGCGATGTTTTCGAGGCTGTTCAAATGTCTGTAAACCCAAAAGTAATCGACACCCCAGTCGTTTCTTCTGTGGCTAAAGACGGTATCCAACTCTTGGCTAAAGCCCGTGTCACCGTTCGTGCCAATATCAAACAACTCGTTGGTGGTGCTGGCGAAGAAACCGTCTTGGCTCGTGTAGGCGAAGGTATCGTCTCATCCATCGGTTCAAGCGAATCACACAAACTCGTGCTTGAGAATCCTGATTCTATCTCAAAACTCGTGTTGAGCAAAGGTCTTGACGCAGGTACTGCTTTTGAGATTCTCTCTATCGATATCGCCGACGTTGACGTAGGTAAGAACATCGGTGCTAACCTCCAGATCGATCAAGCAGAAGCCGACAAGAACATCGCTCAGGCTAAAGCTGAGGAACGTCGTGCTATGGCAGTGGCTGCCGAGCAAGAGATGAAAGCCAAAGCTCAGGAAGCACGTGCTCGTGTTATCGAGGCAGAAGCAGAAGTACCTCTGGCTATGGCAGAAGCTTTCCGCAACGGCAATCTCGGCATCATGGATTACTACAAGATGAAAAACATCGTTGCAGACACCTCCATGCGTGAGAACATTGCCAAACCTTCAGTTCAAAAATAAACGCTGATTCTGCTCATCGTTCAAGATGCCACTGTCATGGAAACGTGACGGTGGCATTTCTTGGTTTTGTCTTGCAGATTCACTATCTTTGCACTTCTTTTCCAACGTACCGAAAAAAATGATACAGCAAGAATTTCCTTCACGACTTCTGGAGAACGTGGTGACCGAACTCTCCAAACTCCCGAGTGTTGGCAGACGTACTGCACTCCGATTGGCACTGTCGTTGCTCAAACGTGAAGAACGCGAGTCCAAAGCGTTGGGAGAGAGTATTATACAATTTCGCAGTAATATAAAATACTGCACCCGATGCCACAATATCTGTGATACAGACCTTTGTGACGTATGTGCCGATACCAACAGAGATGGTAAAACCATCTGTGTTGTAGAGAATATCGCCGATGTCATGGCCATTGAGAACACATCTCAATACCATGGACTCTATCATGTTCTTGGTGGTGTCATCTCGCCAATGGATGGCGTTGGTCCCAACGAACTTGAAATAGCCTCACTCATCCAACGTGTCGATACCGAGGATGTCAACGAGGTCTTATTGGCACTCAACCCTAACATGGAAGGCGATACTACTGCCTTCTATATCTACAAGAAACTGGCAGGCGCTAATGTCAGGATAACAACCATAGCGCGAGGCATTTCGGTTGGCGACTCGCTGGAATATGCTGACGAACTGACCCTTGGCCGCTCCATTGTGAATAGAATAGATTTTGCAAAATAAAAATATGGAATCAGTAAAAAAATCATTGGTCTGGGCCTATTATCTCTGTTTTCTGATGGTCATCATCGTGGCAGTCGGTTCCTATCTCATGTCACGTTCTGGCATGGTCTTCGATAATGAACAAGCCAAAGTGACCATCAAAAGCATCTTGATAATCTACGTTTTGGCATCCATCCCTTTCTCGTTGTGGTTTCACCACCGCGAAGTAGTGAAGATGGGAGACGATGCATGCACTCTCAAGCCCTCTGAAAAACTCAAACGCTACCGCATGCTCTCTTTCCTTCGCATCGGCTTGATTACTTTTGGCTTGATGGCATCCATCCTCTTCTGTTATGTTATGGTTCAGCGCGACTTGCTCTATTTGGCATTGATTTGCGCAGTCTCCATGATTTTCTGCAAGCCTACAACAAAGAAACTCGACGAGGATTTCTCTGTTTTCTATCCATCTGAATCACAAAAATCTGACAACCAATGAGAATCGCTGTTGATTTTGATGGCACTATCGTAGAACACGAGTATCCTGCCATTGGCAAACCCATTCCGTTTGCTATTGATGTACTGAAGAAACTTCAAAAAGAAGAAGGACATCAGATTATCCTCTGGACCGTGCGCGAAGGCGAACTCTTGGACGAGGCTGTGGAATATTGCCGTCAGCGAGGTCTTGAGTTCTATGCCGTCAACCGCAACCATCCGGAAGATACACCGGCTTTCGACCCTCGCAAGTTGACCGTTGAACTCTTTATCGACGACCGTAACCTTGGTGGACTTCCTTCGTGGAGCACTATCTATCGCATGATCAAACAGAACCGGGCTTTCGAACTCCCGAATGACGACGTCTATGGAGAGAAACTGCCGCAGAAAAAGTCGGGCTTGTTTGGCAAACTTTTTGGAAAATAAAAACAAATCACTATGATACAACGTATTCAATCACTCTACCTTTTGATAATCGTGGTTCTCGGCATCATGGCTTGCTTCATGCCGCTGATGGAAATCTTCGACTCTTCCTATGCTTGGATGGGTCAGTTGAAAGCCTTGGGCGTTCTCTCATTGACAGAAGAAGGCACCCGTGCATTCTCCCACTACACCATCGGATTGTTCCTCATGTCCATCGTCATCCCGATGCTTTCTCTCTTCGTCATCTTCCTCTACAAGCGTCGCATGGTGCAGGTTCGTCTGCTGATAGTCAACCTCATCCTCATGCTTGGTTACTACGCACTCCTTGTATGGAGCTGCTATTCTGCCTATCATCTTGTCGGTGGCGAAGCCAAAACCATCAGCATCGCATCTGCATTTATGTTGGTGAATATCATTTTGAACATCATGGCCATTCATCGTATCCGTAAGGATGAGGCCTTGGTTCGTTCGCTCGACCGTCTCCGCTGATTCTCTTTTAGCAACATAACTCCTTTATCAAAGGCGCATCCATTCGTGGTTGCGCCTTTTTCCTTTCTCAATCTTTAAGCAAACCATGGCGGCACCCTCGAACTTTCCGCAGTGCAATGCTTGCAATATATGAAATCAGATGTTCAGAAATGATGGTTTTAGATTTTCTAAAAAGATCGTGCAGGTCTTGCACGGTCACCAAATATTTTCTGAAAACATCGTGCAGGTCTTGCACGGTCTCGAAATATTTTCTGAAAACATCGTGCAGGTCTTGCGGAGGTCAAAATATTTTCTGAAACCATCGTGCAGGTCTTGCACGGTCACAAAATATTTTCTGAAACCATCGTGCAGGTCTTGCACGGTCACGAAATATTTTCTGAAAACATCGTGCAGGTCTTGCACGGTCACGAAATATTTTCTGAAAACATCGTGCA
>JAKSNW010000029.1 GCA_024405895.1 Paludibacteraceae bacterium | reverse complement strand
AGGTTGGGTCGATGAGCTGGTTGTTCTGGTTCAATACCTCCATTTTGAAACGTGGTTGGTCTGCTGATGGGTGAGTAGGGTCTTCCAAGACAACTGCATATTTCAAAATCATGATAGCAGCCATGGAGTCTACAGTATAGGTGTAGGTCAAGCTCTCTGCCTCACCACCGGTGTTCCAGTTACCGAGACGCACAGAAGCGACCTCGCCTTTTGGAACGGTCTGGAGGAGGTTGTTGGTACGTGGGTCGTACTCGCCTCGACCGTAGTGGATGGTGTGACGGCTTGACATAGCAGAAGAACCGTTGTCGACCAAGGTTGTAGCATTATAAGGACTTGCGAACGAACCGATGGTTGGTTGTACGTAAGGAGCGGTCAGGTTGATGTAGTCCAAGCACTCGGCGAGTGACTGGTACACGAGGATATTGGAGATGACTGCCCATGAGCTGCTGTCGTTGCCGCAGTGAGCACGTACCCAGAAGGTGTACATACCCTTCACGAGACCGCTGATGGTATCGCTTGGCTGGGTCAGACCCATGTCGCTTGACCACTGGTTGGAGTTGTTGTTGTTGTACATCACGTCCCAAGAGGTACCGGTGCTGGTCCAGGAAAGGATACCGGAAGAACCGGTCTGGGTGGTGTAGGTGATATTGGTTGGCTTTGGACAGGTGCTCTTGCGGTTGATCTGTACGTTGTCGATACAGCCGCCTGGGTTCAGAGGAGCGCCCTGACCGTTGGTCCAGAAGAAGGCAAGGTAGCAGGTTTGACCGGTACCGTTCACTTCGAAGGAACCGTGGCGCCAGTCACTGCGGCCCTGCATTACGGTATCGTTGATGACGGTGCCGTTGGCTGCGGTGGTCTTGTTCCATACCTTACGGTAGGCAATGACGCCGGAAGGGATTGCGTTGTTGTTGGTTGCCCATTGGTTGAACGCATAGGTCGGGTTTGTTACCAGGCAGACAAACATCTTGTCGGTAGCGTTACCACGGCCCATCCAGTCGAAGTCGATCTGATAGAAAGAACCGGCTGGCAGTACGATTGGGAGATAAGCTACGGCACTACCTTTGGTGTTTACGTAGGTCGCGGAAGTACCGTTGTTCGATGAAATGTACATGGCATGCGTGCCATAGTTGTGAACAGCTGTGCCGAAGCTCCAGTTGTTGTTGCAGGCATTACCTGTCAGACAGGTCCAATCTGCTTGTTCCGCTGCAGTCTCAAAGCCACAAAAATATGGGAATTGAGTGATTTGAGCAGAAACAACAAGTGTAGATAGTAGCATCGATGCCACCATTAACACATGCAGTAAATGTTTTTTCATATTAGTATATTAAGATGATTTTGTTATTCAAGTTAATATCGCCGACATATATATTACTATACTTCAGCTAATTGCGCAAATTCCATAGACATAACTGCTTCTTGGACAACACATCCAACTGCACAGTCTACACCACGCAAAATATCACCTTGCAAAAATATATTTTTTTATTGAGAAAACAAAAGAAAATCACGACTTTCTTATATATATAGTATTACAGATACGGTGGCTGTATTTCCTTGGTACAATAAAAACAAAAAACGCCCTAAAAAGGGCGTTTTTTATGATGTGAAAATCGACTTAAAAACTATTTTTTAGCCGTATTCTTTACTGTCTCAATAAAGATATCGTCCATAGAAGGTGTTTCTGTGTCAAAATGAACGACGGTACCGGCCTGTGTTGCCTGCATCAACAAATCATTGGAATTAACCGTTTCATTAAGTTTAAGTCGCAAAGAGGTAACTCCGTCCTTTTCTTCTTGGCCAAGCACCTCTGTTCCTACAAAGAGAGACTTATTATAATTCTCTATTTGAAGATTGTAGATGTTGCTTCTATGTGATTTTCGTATAGATTGAACCTCACCATCCAACACAACTCTCGAACTATTGATCAGTGCGATATGATCACACAGTTCCTCAACAGAGGACATATTGTGAGTTGAAAAAATAATCGTAGACCCCTCGTCACGAAGTTTAAGGATTTCCTGCTTCAGACGAAATGCATTGATCGGGTCAAATCCGCTAAACGGCTCATCAAAAATAAGCAGTTTTGGTTTGTGGGCAATAGTAGTGATGAATTGCACTTTCTGCGCCATACCTTTTGATAGATCAGACACTTTTTTATCCCACCACGACTCAATTTCGAAGCGTTCAAACCATTGTTTCAACTCTCGCAAAGCATCTTGACGGCTCATGCCTTTCAACTGAGCCAGATAAAGTGCCTCTTCACCCACTTTCATTTTTTTGTAAAGTCCGCGTTCCTCCGGCAGATAGCCTATATGTGCAGTATCTTCGAATGTGAGATGCTGTCCATTCAGCAAAACCTCACCTGTATCTGGAGCAGTGATATTGTTGATAATACGAATCAATGTGGTTTTGCCAGCGCCATTCGGACCAAGCAAACCGAAAATAGAGCCTTTTTCAACATTGATTGAGACGTTGTCAAGAGCTGTATGATTAACAAAGCGTTTGGTTACGCTTTTTACTTCAAGCAATGCCATAAGTTGTTGTGGATTGATGTTTCTGTTCTACTAAAAATCAAAGGGCAAAGATAGCGCAAACCGAGCGAAAAACAAAGAACTTGAGCGATTGTTTTTGTACCACGGATACAATTCGCAAAAGATAGACAATTTGTTGAAAAATCAAACTATAAAATCGGAATGCCATATTCACACTGCAAATGTTTTGCTGTTTGCGAAAAAAGTTGTTACTTTGCAGCCGCAAAATTGCCGGTTCCGTAGCTCAGCTGGATAGAGCAACAGCCTTCTAAGCTGTGGGTCTTGGGTTCGAGTCCCAACGGAATCACGACTACATTTAGTCGTTTACAATTAGGGCTTTACATTTTTTGTAAAGCCCTTTTCATTTTTATATCGTTGGAAGATGATTTGGAATCTTTGTTTAGCCACAACGATTCGTTTGTATTCAACAAAACGGAAAAAATCGCCTTTTCTCTATAGCTCTTCCCTACTTTTTCCCTGTAAGAACCTGTAAAATATGCGCAGCTATATGACAGCCGAACATCGCCGGCATATAAGAAATTGTGCCTGGCGAAGTCAGTTTATTGGGCTCGCCCACATTGGTCATCAGTGTAGAACTGCTGACTGGTTCTGGCGAATACACCACCATGGCACCGCGTTTCACACCTAAATGATGCAATTTCTTACGGACAGCACGTGCAAGATGGCAATAATCCGATTTTGAAATATCAGAAACCCTTATTTCTTCTGGCTTAAACTTGCCACCGGCTCCCATACTCGAAATTATTGGCAATCCAAAAGTGATGGCGTAATAAATCAGGAATGTCTTGGGGCTCAATGTGTCTATTGCATCAACTACATAGGTATATGGGGCAGCTTTAAGAAGCGTAATCGTTTCTTCATCACGTAGGAAAATGTTATGAACATGCAGAATAACATCGGGATTGATGTCTTTCAGACGATCAGCAAGCACCTCTGCTTTCGGACGACCAACTGTGGAATGAAGAGCTATCAACTGACGATTGATATTAGTAACATTCACCGTATCGGCATCCACCAGTGTCAACTCGCCAACACCAGCACGGCACAGCATCTCTGCCGCATAAGCGCCAACCCCTCCAAGTCCAACAATAAGGATGTGACTCTTACGCAGTTTCTCTGCCGACTCATCGCCAACCAATAGCGAAGTTCTTACATTCCAATCTTCTGCCATAGTCTACCCTATTTTATCGTTTTGAATCAAAACCGTTTCCATAGACACCCATTACTGCCGATTGGGTAATGAAAGCATCTGGATCTTCCTCTTTAATCAATTGGAAAATCTCCGACGACTCCTGTTTACGCACCATCACCGTAAGCACCTTGCACGGTTCCTGTGAATGCCAGCCAAGTCCCTCGAGAACAGTAACACCACGTCGTGCCTCATTGTTGATTCTGTCGGCAATTTCCTTATATTTTTTCGAGAAAATAAAGAACTGAACACTTTGACGCTGACTATTGATAGCCACATCCACCACATTGGTCATGACCACCATCACCATCAAACCATAAATCACATTTCGGATATTGTTCTCTGGCAAAAAGTATGACGATGAGATAATCAGCAAGTCACAGAACATAAGCGCTCTACCAAGTGAAATATCTCTGTGTTTGTTGATGATTTTAGCAATAATATCAATACCGCCTGACGAACCGTTGTTCATGAACACCAATCCCATTCCAATGCCAGAGAAGATAGCTCCAAGGATACTTGCCATAAAGAGGTCCTCACCGCCAAATTCAATGAGTGGCTGAAAAAAGTCCATGTGCATTACCGGAATCATGAACCAGCACGAGAGTGCCACTACACCAAATACCGTTTTGAAGAAAAAGTTCCATCCCAACGGTTTGATTGCAAACAGAAGCAACAACAGATTCATTACAATGATAGTGGCAGAAATCGGTATGACTCCATTGGTGGCCAGATAAATCATCGACGCAATACCAGATGCGCCACCACCAACTATTTTGTTTGGAATCAGGAAGATCTGCCATGACATAGAGAAAATCAGCAATCCAAGCGCCACAAGTATATATGATTGTAGTTCATGCCAGACTCTTCTCTCGCTTTTATTCTTTGACATATTATTATATAGTATTCTTGGTTTTGAGATTTACCATCCACATCAGCATATTCTGCCGGCTGCAACGGAAAGACACCGTTAACATAGGAGACTGTTCCTCAAACATCAACACCCAATGTAACCCAAAAAAGAGTCACGCAACAAATCCTATTGCATGACTCTTTGCTATGTTATATCTAAAAAGACTTACTCTTCTGCTGGTTTTTCTTCAGCCTCAACGAAATCGGTCAAGCCTTTTTCTACGTGGAGGTTGTACCATTGAATCAATTTCTTGATATCAGTAGCATGAACGCGTTCCTTATCGTAGTCAGGCAATACTTTTTCGAAGTAGTCGCGCAACTCTTTCTCACTTGCCTTTGCAGCAACAGAAGCAACGGCGCCGTTTTCAAACTCAAACATTTTCTGCATTACATCGTACAGAGGAATATCGTCTGAATAAGTAAACATAGAGATATCTGAAAGAGCCACGATGCGGTCTCTGGTGTAAGCAGGGATACGTTTGCCATCGAGAAGAGATTCAACGATGAGCATATTCTTAGAGTGTGAAACCACTTTGAACAATCCCGGACGGCCCGAGATAGAAAGGATGTCTTTTGGCATAGTTAATTCTATTTTTTGTTTTGTGTAAGTTCGGTTGTTACAAAAAAGAACAAGGAAGCCGCTGTATTAGCAACTCCCTTGTTGTAGCGGGAATGAGAATTGAACTCATGACCTCCGGGTTATGAATCCGACGCTCTAACCAACTGAGCTATCCCGCCGTCATTACCATCGAAATGGGAGTGCAAAATTACTGTTTTCTTATTTCTATTGCAAATTTTTGCGCTATTTTTTTTCGATGTACTTATTTGTCTTATTGACTGAGTTTTATATCTACCAGAACAAGCGTTTCAGACCACTACTTGTTCATTTGTTCCCATTGCGCTGCGATATTTTTGGCTATTTCTGCCATTTCTTCGTCGGGCAATTTGAGTTTTGGTTTCTCAATTGAGAGGTCGCCTTCACGTTGCAGAGGAACGAGGTGAACGTGCACATGAGGCACCTCCATACCCATCACGGCCACGCCTATGCGTTTGCAAGGAACAGCTTTTTCCAATGCCAAAGCCACGCTTTTTGCAAAGAGCATCAAGCCTGAGTAGGTCTCGTCGTCAAGATGGAAGATATAGTCATCTTCTTTCTTAGGAATCACCAGAGTGTGACCTTTTGCCATTGGACTGATGTCAAGGAATGCGAAATAGTTCTCATTCTCTGCCACTTTGTAGCAAGGAATCTCGCCGTTGACGATGCGTGTAAAAATCGTAGCCATGTTCAGTGAATTGGAATTAGAGTGTGATATTAAGGATTTCGAGTTTCATGACGCCGGCAGGCACTGTTACCTCTACCACGTCGCCCACTTTCTTGCCAAGCAGAGCTTTGCCGATAGGGGTGCTGGTAGCCAGTTTACCTTCCTTACGGTTTGCCTCGCTTTCAGAAACCAGGGTATAGGTGCTTTCCTTGCCTGTACCAACGTTCTTCACTGTTACCTTAGTCAGAATTTGAACGGTATCGGTATTAAGCTGGCTCTCGTCAATCACTCTTGCGTTTGCCAATGTGTCTTTGAGTTGAGCAATTTTCATCTCAAGCATGCCCTGAGCTTCTTTGGCGGCATCGTACTCAGAGTTCTCTGAGAGGTCGCCTTTGTCGCGAGCCTCAGCAATGGCAGCTGAGATGGCAGGACGTTCTACCGATTCCATGTGGGCTATCTGTTCGATGAGTTTCTTATAGCCCTCTTCTGTCATATAAACTGTTGCCATATCTATATGTATGTAATCTAATAATTTATCGTTTTTATTGTTTTGTTTCAGCATTCAAAGGGTAAAACAAAAAGAATTTCAGCGTGTGGCTGAAACTCTCTTTTTCCCCTCCCGAATGCGACCGCAAAGATAGTAATTTTTTCGGATTCTGCACGTACAAAATCCATTTTTTATTACCACGGCCTCAACGACGCACTTACACAATTATAAAATATATAACTGTGCAAATGGTAAGAAGGCGGATTTATTTGTCTTCCAACTGTAAATTGGAAAAGGAGAACGGGAGCAGATTCTCCACGGAGTTGAACACCAATGTGCCATTCTCTCCATAGAGGATCACCTGTATGGGCGATCCGTAGCGCTGCTCCGTTTCCACAAGCACCTGACGGCATGCACCGCAAGGTGAGATGGGTTGACGAAGGAAGCCGTTGACATTGTAGGCAGCCACCGCTATTGCCAATGGTTTGACATCGGGCCAGAGTGCATTGGCTGAAAACATAGTTACTCGCTCGGCACACAGACCTGAAGGATAGGCAGCATTTTCCTGATTGTTTCCGACAACAATCTCGCCATTCTCAAGCAGCACTGCAGCACCTACATTGAAACGTGAATAGGGGGCGTATGCTTTGGCAGCCGACTGTTTGGCTCTTAACACCAATTGTTGCTGCTCTGCTGTCAGCTCATCAAAGGCGCAATTTTGTGCCGTGATGGTCAGGCTAACGGTTTTCATCGGTTAATCAAAACAACTCCTTAGCAGGAATTACAATGTTTATCAAATTCTTGTTGCTGATGGTTGAGTGGTGAACAATGCGGAACTGAACGCTGGCATCCACCAGTTTCTGACCAATGGCAGCATACTGAACAGCCAACACCTCGGCAGATGATGGACGGAACTGCTGTTCCACATATTCCTGATCTACATCCTGGTCTACATCAACCAAGAAATAAATTAGACACTCCTTGCCATTCACTTCCACCTTTTGCAGAGTGGTTACCTCATCAATAGGACCAGGCAGTTCGCCACCATAGAGGCGGTTGTTGATGGTATCGATGGATGCACGCCAGTCGAGGTTGACAAACTCTTCGGCAGTGTAAGGGAGTTCTTCATCTTCCAATGCCACATTGTCCGCTTCATTCATTTTGATGATGGTGTCAATCATTGCGAATGGAACAACGGCATGACGTTTCCAATTGATGTCAGACAAGCGATATTCTACACCAAATGAGAGGCTATCGGCATGAATCTGATAAATAGGAAGTGAGTAAACGAGCATTTGGAGAGCCATGGCCTTGATTTCTGCAGTATCGGCATATGCTATTGTATCGTGAGCCTCACCGTTGATTTCAAAGGCAAGGAACAACGTATCTGCTTCTACAAAGTGACTTACCGACTTGAAGAAGGCGAGCATGGTGGAGTCGCTGTTCAACTCTTTTTCAATTTGCAGCAATTCGGTTTCGAGTTCCGGACTCATTTGGCGAGGCTGTGGTTTCTTTTTGCATGAAGCCAATACAGCCATACACACGAAGGCCAACAAAACGATGGCCAGCGATTGTAAATTCTTTATTTTCATATATATAATTCTTATTTTCTCTATTTTATTGCACTTTTATCCAAGGCAGTTCCTGACTGAACGGCACGATTTTTTGACGCAAAACAGGGTCGATATCGATGCTGAGCATTCGTTTCGGGTCGTCGGAATGCATACACACGATGGCATCGGCAGGTTGCAGCATATTTACCACTTGACACAAATGCTGAGTCAGCACGTGGCCTGTGGTATGTATGTCCGTCACATTACTGAACATGCTGCGGATATCGGCAAACTCAGGCATCAGTTTGCGGTTCAGTTCGGAAAGGTAGTTATTTGGCCAGCACGAAAAGATAAGGGCGTCGTCATCACACGCATCTTCCTTCCGCAAATTGCGAATCCACTCACATTGCTCTGTCACAATAGGGAACACAAAGTTATCAGCCGGCGCTATCGGCATCTCTCCGTTCTTATAGACCACCGGGAAAGCAAAATCATCGCCACCGTTGTAGATGCGACGATAGAGCCTCAATCGTTCATAAAGATGTTCGTTCGTAATCCAAAGTTTACGATTCACCCTGCTGGCTGCAGTATGGATAACACTAAGCCGCTCGGCATCGTTGGCGGAACAAAGCACGAAGACCCGACGATAACGACTCATGAACTCTGCCATTTTAGGCACGAGGTCTGTTTCATAAGGTTCTGGTTTGGACTGCGTAAGCATGGTTCCTTCCACCAGCAACACGTCGATTGGCAATATATATTTATATAGTAGTGTACACAAACCATGCTGAACGAGTCCATGCAAACGGAAATCGCCAGTATAAAGGATGCGTTTGCCTCCGGCCTGAATGAGAAGCATTGAGGAGTCGAAGATAGAGTGCGACACCATAATAGGCGTAATGCCGATATCACCGATCCAGAAGGTCTTTCCAACGGTGTCCGGCGAGGCACTTGTCCACGTGCTGATTCTACGCGTGCCCAACAAAGGAGCACAGAGTGCCTTTGTGCCTTTGCTCATGTAGACGGGAACGTTCATTGGCAGATATGGCAGCAATCCCACATGGTCTGGATGAGCATGCGAGAAAACCACTGCAGAATGTTTGCGGCTGTTGCATGAAAACAACTTTTCCACCCTTTCCTTGTCCTCTTCTGCCGACGGAATTCCGTGATAGGGAAAGTTCTGTCCGAGGTCAACGATAACCTTGCTCCTGCGAGTGCGAATCTCTGTGATTCCGCCTCCCACCTGATAACCGCCACGGTGTACAATGATTTCTACATCCATTTGTTTGATGCTGTTTGAAAACTCGGCTCAAAAATACTCTTTTTTCTGCTTTCCTCCACCTTTTGCAGCAAAAAAATTTGTTAAACGCAAGACTTCCGTTCGCTCTTCACCACAAATCTCCATGACATGACGTTTTTCAATGCTTTCATCATCGATTTTTTCCTCCCGACAGTCACTTTTTGTCAAAAATTCCACTGGTTTTTATTTTCACATCATGCTGTAACAATGTGTCCGAAATGTTCTCTCAAACAAAGTGGCAAAAGTGGCCTTAATCCCTTATATCAAGCCTACTCCAAGCACGTTTGGCCCACACAGGATTTTCAGAGTTTTATATTTTGCACAAAATCATATTTTTCTAATTTACAGACATTTACAACTAACGTATTGAATTTCAAATAAGATAGATTGTGGAAAAATTTTTCCGGCAAAATGTTTCTTTTTCTTGTTTCATTTCATTAACTTTGCAATTCCAACTTAGGACAAAAATCTCACACATACCAATATGATTCAGACAGTAGTAAAACGCGACGGTCGCATTGTCGGCTTCAACGATCAAAAAATCGTTGCTGCAATAAGAAAAGCGATGATGCACACCGAAGAGGGAGAAGACATGGCCCTCATCCAGCAAATCGCCGATCACATCAGCGAAAGAGGAAAAGCACAGATGACGGTGGAAGAAATTCAGGACGCCGTTGAAATGGAACTCATGAAGAGTAAACGTAAGGACGTAGCCAAAGTCTACATCTCTTACCGCAACGCTCGTTCCGTAGCCCGTAAGGCTAAGACTCGCGCCATGTTCTTGGACATCGTCAATGTAAAATCTAACGATATCACCCGCGAAAACGCCAACATGAATGCCGACACCCCAGCCGGCATGATGATGAAGTTCTCAAGCGAAAGCACCAAGCCTTTCGTTGACGACTATCTGTTGAGTGAACGCGTCAAAGAAGCTGTAAAAGACGGCTACCTCCATATCCACGACAAGGACTATTATCCAACAAAGAGCCTTACCTGCGTTCAACACCCTCTCGATAACATCCTTACAAACGGTATGTCTGCCGGCCATGGCGAAAGCCGCCCAGCAAAACGTATCGAGACAGCAAGCATGCTCGCCTGCATCAGCCTTGAGACTGCACAGAACGAGATGCACGGAGGACAAGCAATTCCAGCTTTCGACTACTATCTCGCTCCTTTCGTTCGCAAATCCTTCATCGAAGAAGTAAAACGTATGGAAGAAGTGATGGATGTAGAGCTCGAACACCTCTATAACACCCCTATCGATGACTATATCACCAAACCATTGGAAGGCATGGACGGTGAAGTACGCATTCTCCAACACTGTATCAACAAGACAGTGAGCCGCGTTCACCAGGCAATGGAGGCATTCATCCATAACATGAACACCATCCACTCCCGTGGCGGTAACCAGGTGGTATTCTCAAGCATCAACTACGGCACAGACACCTCTGCCGAAGGACGCTGTATCATTCGTGAGATTCTTAAATGTACATACGAAGGTGTGGGCAATGGCGAAACAGCCATCTTCCCTATCCAAATCTGGAAAAAGAAACGCGGCTTGAACTATTTGCCAGAAGACCGCAACTATGACCTCTACAGCCTTGCCTGCAAGGTAACAGCACGTCGTTTCTTCCCTAACTTCATCAACCTTGATGCTACCTTCAACCAGAACGAACTCTGGCGTGAAGATGATCCTAAACGCTACATGTGGGAGACCGCTACCATGGGCTGCCGCACACGTGTGTTCGAGAACCGCTTCGGTCCAAAAACAAGTATCGGCCGTGGCAACCTCTCATTCTCTACTGTCAACATTGTAGCCCTCGCTATCGAGTGCATGAACATCGAGGATAAAGATGAACGCATCAACTCATTCTTCGCACGCCTTGACGAACTGCTCGAAATCACCGCTCAACAGCTCGACGAACGCTATAACTTCCAACGTACTGCTTTGGTAAAACAGTTCCCTTATGTGATGAAATCACTCTGGATTGATGCAGACAAACTCGATCCACAAGGCACTATTGACCCAGTCATCAACCAAGGCACACTCGGCATCGGCTTCATCGGCTTGGCAGAGTGTCTGGTTGCACTCATCGGCAAACATCACGGTGAGAGCGAAGAGGCTCAGGAACTCGGTTTGAAGATTGTAACTTACATGCGCGACCGCGCCAATGAGTTCTCAAACCGTTACCAACACAACTATAGTATTCTCGCAACACCTGCCGAAGGTCTTTCTGGTCGTTTCACTCGTATCGACAAGAAACGCTACGGCATCATCCCAGGCGTAACCGACCGCGAATACTACACCAACTCTAACCACGTGCCTGTTTATTATCACTGCTCAGCACTCCACAAAGCACAGGTTGAGGCTCCTTATCACGACCTCACCCGTGGCGGACATATCTTCTATGTTGAGATTGATGGCGATGCTACTCACAACCCAGAGGCTATCATGAGTGTAGTTGACATGATGGATAAATACAACATGGGCTATGGTAGCGTGAACCATACCCGTAACCGCTGCATGCAATGTGGTTATGAGAGTGCACACGCTATGGATTCCTGTCCTAAATGCGGCAGCGACAACATCGACCGCCTGCAACGCATTACCGGTTACCTCGTTGGTACCACCGATCGCTGGAACCGCGCTAAACTGGCAGAGTTGAACGACCGCGTAGTTCACGAGTAAACAACAACTAAGCAAACAATATGCTCCGCATCATTGACATCGTTCACGATACCACCGTAGATGGACCGGGCTTTCGCACGTCCATCTACGCTGCGGGTTGTCTTCACGCCTGCGAAGGCTGTCACAATCCTCAGACATGGGCATTTGATGCCGGTCGTGATTATACTCTGAACGAAGTCATGGATGAAATTGTGCGTGACCCATTTGCCAACGTAACCTTTACTGGAGGCGACCCCTTCTATCAGCAGGAAGCCTTTGCAGAACTGGCAGCGAGAATCAAACAGGAAACACGCAAGACAATCTGGTGCTATACCGGATTCCTTTTCGAGGAATTGGAAAAATCACCACTTCTTCCACTTATCGATGTACTGGTAGATGGTCCGTTTATTTTGGCTCAACGCGACACAGACCTAATGTTCAAAGGAAGCCCTAATCAACGTATTATCGACGTGCAAGCCACATTGAAAGAAGGAAACATTGTCCTCTGGAGCAGATAACACCACACCATAAAAATTGAAACTATAGGGCTAATCCTTCACCAAGGATTAGCCTTTTTGTATTTTGGCATAGTTTTATCAAGAGAATAGTTGGGTTATCGTTCATTCGAACGAATGAAAAGATGTACCTTTGCCAATCAAAAAACTACAATGATTATGCAAAACCAATATACAATAAAAGAACTCATAACACAACGTGAGCCAATGCTCATGGTTGACAGTTTAACAAGTTTCGAGGATAACATCGCTGTTACTTCTTTCGAAGTTCGTGCCGAGAATATTTTCTGCCAAGATGGATACTTTAGAGAGTCTGGCATTATGGAAAATATTGCCCAATCAGCTGCAGCTCAAGCAGGTTATGCAGAACTGATTGCCAATCGTCCTGTAGTGCTCGGTTTTATTGGAAGTATCGATAAAATGAAAATCTACCGTTTGCCAGCCGTTGGTGAGACCTTGGAAACAACAGTAGAGATTATTACACAATTGGATGACATCACACTTGTTCATGCCAAATCGCAATCAAATGAAGGCGATGTGGCAGAATGCAACATGAAGATTTTCCTAAAAAAATAGCAACATCTTTCCCACCAAACAAACACAATGAATCCGTACGAGCCATTCTCCATGTCATTTAAGGAGAACTTCAAGCAGCAATTAAGACAAAGCATCCTCATGCAGTTGGGCCTTGTCAATGTAGCTGTTTATATTTTCATCCGCATGTTAATCATGATATTGCAACTCTTCAACATCCCTGGAGAGACCGTTATGTCGTGTATTGCGATGCCTGCGGAATGGCATACGTTACTATTGCGTCCTTGGACCATCATCACCTATATGCTCATGCACAACGGAGCATCACACCTGTTCATGAACTTACTGTGTCTGATATGGTTCGGACGATATTTCCTTGAATCATTCTCCCAACGTCAGTTAATCACACTCTATACTATTGGCGGTATCGTTGGCGGAGCATTCTTTGCGTTGGCATATAATGTTTTTCCTTACTTTGCACCGCAGTTAAGCACAGCCTCATTGGTCGGAGCCTCTGGCGCAATCACCGCCATTATGGTAGCTGCTGCTGTAAAACAACCAAACCGTCCTGTTGGCATTTTCCTGTTAGGTCAGATAAAATTGGCCTACGTGGCTGGCGCTATGGTTCTGTTCAGCACGATGAGTATTCTTGGAAGTAATGCCGGCGGCGAGTTCTGCCATCTCGGTGGAGCTTTGGCTGGTTTGTTGTTCGCACTCTATCTTCAACATCTTGAACACAAACCAAAACGACCGAAAAAAGAGGATACACGACAAGAAAACAATCAACAATATCATTATGTAAAGAGTGATCTTGGCAGTGAAACTGTTGAAACTGAGGATTGCGACCAGGATCTCGACGAGATTCTCAATAAGATAAAACGCTCCGGATACAACAGTTTGACTTCGGAGGAAAAGCAACAACTCTTCAAATCAAACAAATAAGTTCCTCTCATGAACCAGGCGAAAAAGATTGCTTCCGGAATGCATGCCATCAGTCACAATATCTTGATTGTGATTAACTTGGCGTTTGTATTCTGCTTGCTACTTGGCAATCTTGCCACCATTGTACCTGCAGGTAAGTTGTGCATTCTTCCCTACTTCGGTCTTTTCTATCCGTTCTGGGTTCTTGGCAACCTCGCCTTCCTCATTTACTGGATTTTCAGAAAGAAACGTATCGTAATCCTTCCCCTTCTGGTTTGCCTGCTGTTCTCAGGAGGAATGCGTAATACATTTACCTTACCATTTGGCAAGAAAGCCCCCAACGACAGCAACGTTACGATTCTCTCGTTCAATATGTTCGGTATGAAATCTGCCAAGCAGATTACCGATGTCAAAGACTTTCTCTTTGAGCAAGACGCCGATGTAGTCTGCCTTCAGGAGTTTGGTTTCGTAGCAAACAGCAAGCAATTGAGTCAAGAGCAGGTAATCAAACTGTTTGAAGAAAAATACCCGTATCATCATCTTTGGTACAAAAACCAAAACCGCTCGTTTTGGGTGGGTAATGCCACATTCTCCAAGTATCCTATCGTAAACAAGGAGTTGGTGGAATATGAATCCAGAAATAACGTATCGATTCTAAGTGATATTGTAGTAGAAAATGACACCATTCGCGTGATCAACAATCATTTGGAATCGTACAAATTAACACCGAAAGAAATTCATGACCTTAAGGAAGCAATGGGCGAACGTGACACTTTGTTGAAATCGTCCACTACAAAACTCCTGACCAAGATGAATCTTGCCTACCGCATTCGCACTGAACAAGCGAAGATTGTAGCTTCAGCAGTAAAAGAATCGAAGTATCCTGTGGTTGTCTGCGGCGATTTCAACGATGTTCCACAATCATACGCTTACCATAAAATCAAGGGACACAGACTTCAGGACCTTGGAAACAAAGCAGGATGGGGTTATCGTCATACATACAACCGTCACTTGTTCTTAGTAAATATCGACCACATTCTCATCGACAAGCACCTCTACCCATCGTCCTATGAAGTGCTTTCGGCTACCAGAATCTCGGACCACTACCCCGTTGTCGGTTCGTTCAATATCAAGAAATAGTTTCAACAGCACACAATAGACAAAAAAATAACCGTCTCACACTTTCGCATGAAACGGTTTTTAGTTGCGGAGACAGGACTCGAACCTGCGACCTCCGGGTTATGAGCCCGACGAGCTACCAACTGCTCTACTCCGCGATATTTCCGACTGCAAAAGTAGTAAAATTTTCCACACAAAGCGCTTTTCTAGGAAAATTTATTTCTTACATACTTATTACTCTTATATTCTTATAATTATGGAAGATTCAAAATGGCATCGAGCATTTATTTTTCCAAAATTAGCGATGGAAAAGCGCAGAAAAAAGTCATATTTTTGAAAAATAACGCACAAAAAAAGCGGCATTCCCTTGATGAGAAAAACCGCTATGAAATGATTCAAGCCTATGTTGTCGGAGTTAGGCGACTCGAACGCCCGACCTCTACGTCCCGAACGTAGCGCGCTACCAACTGCGCTAAACTCCGATGAAAAAGTCGGGATGACTGGATTCGAACCAGCGACCACTCGCCCCCCAGACGAGTACTCTAACCGGGCTGAGCTACATCCCGCTCATGCTTGTTTTTTCGGGCTGCAAAGATACAATCTTTTTACGATTCTATGGTCGTGGCCGAAAAAATATTTCCCGTCATCTGTGGCTAAATGAGCCAAAAACAAACACTTGTTACTTCCAAAAGAAAATTGTATATTTGCAGACTTATATTAGTAAATTGTCCGTATTATACGGATATAGTAATAACAAATTGGCTTACAACAATTTAAACATCATTCATAACAATGAATAACGAAGACAAACAACTGCTCGCTACCATTGTAGAGAGCATGCAAGAGAAAAAAGCGAAGAAAATCACCGTGGTGGACATGACAAAACTCGAAGCACCATGCCACTATTTCGTGATTTGTCAAGGCGAATCAAACACTCAGGTTTCTGCCATTGCCGACTCTGTAAAAGACGGTGTCAGAGAGAATCTCCGTTTGAAGCCTTTCGGCACAGATGGCTATGACAACAGCCTCTGGGTTGCACTTGACTACGGCACCGCCATTGTTCACGTGTTCCAACCAGAACCTCGTGAATTCTACGACCTCGAACATCTCTGGGAAGATGCTGAAATCAAACAAATCCCAGATCTTGATTAATCATTTATTATGAGCATTAAAGACAACAAAAAATCATTCAAGCCCAAATTCAATTTCTATTGGATTTACATGGGCATCATTGTCATTCTCATTGGTTCATTCTTCATGGGCTCGCCTGCCTCATCCAACGAGGTGCCTTACAGCACGTTCATGGATGCTGTAGAAAGCGGCTATGTGGAAACCATCGTCATCAACCGTTCGAAATTCGAAGCGGAAGCGAAGATTCCGGCTGACTATGCTGAAGACTTGCTCGACGAAAATGCGTTACGTCGTAACGTTGACTTGGAGAAAATCAACATTTACACACACATACCAAGTGTGGACGAATTCTCCAGCATGATTCGCGAAAAACAGAACGACGAAGAGAACCCATACCAAGGCGACGTGGTCTACAAAGAAGGTCGCAACTGGGAGCAAATCATATTCTACATCTTCCCGACCATCTTGTTCTTCTTCTTATTTTTCTTCTTGATGCCGAAGATGATGGGTGGCGGCGGAGGCGGTGGCAACAACGTCTTCTCCGTGGGCAAATCGCGTGCTCAGGTGTTCGACAAGGACAATAAAGACAAGGTGACATTCAAGGACGTTGCCGGTCTTGAGGGTGCGAAAGAAGAAGTTGAAGAGATTGTTGAATTCCTCAAAAACCCAGAAAAATTCACCAAACTCGGCGGTAAGATTCCTAAGGGCGCATTGCTCGTAGGCCCTCCGGGCACCGGTAAGACCCTCTTGGCAAAAGCCGTAGCCGGCGAAGCCAACGTGCCGTTCTTCTCATTGTCTGGTTCCGACTTCGTGGAGATGTTCGTCGGCGTAGGTGCAAGCCGCGTTCGCGACCTCTTCCGTCAGGCCAAGGAAGCCAAGCCATGCATCATCTTCATCGATGAGATTGATGCCGTTGGTCGTGCCCGTGGCAAAAACACCGGATTCAGCAGCAATGACGAGCGCGAGAATACCCTCAACCAGTTGCTTACCGAGATGGACGGCTTCGGCACCAACAGCGGTGTCATCGTCCTTGCGGCTACCAACCGTGCCGATATCCTCGACAAAGCATTGCTCCGTGCTGGCCGTTTCGACCGCCAGATTCACGTGGAACTCCCTGATATGAACGAACGTAAGGCTATCTTCAACGTACACCTCCGTCCGCTGAAACTTGACCCATCCGTTGATATCGACCTCCTCGCCCGTCAGACTCCGGGCTTCTCCGGTGCCGACATCGCCAATGTCTGCAACGAGGCTGCCCTCACTGCTGCCCGCAAGAACCATGTCATGGTGGAGAAACAGGACTTCCTTGATGCCGTTGACCGCATCATCGGTGGCCTTGAGAAGAAGAACAAGATCATGACCGCCGAGGAGAAGCGCTCCGTTGCCTTCCACGAAGCCGGTCACGCCACTATCAGTTGGCTGCTCCGCTATGCCGATCCTCTCGTGAAGGTGACCATCGTGCCTCGTGGCATGGCCCTTGGCGCAGCGTGGTATCTCCCTGAGGAGCGTCAGTTTACCACCAAGGAGCATATCCTCGACGAGGTTTGCGCTCTGTTGGGCGGTCGTGCTTCCGAGCAGACCTTCTTCAACACCTCATCGGCAGGCGCACTCAACGACCTCGAGCGTGCTACCAAGAAGGTGTACGCCATGGTGGCTTACTATGGCATGAGCGACAAACTGCACAATATCTCATACTACGACTCCACCGACTCCAACTACGGTTTCTCCAAGCCTTACAGCGACGACACCGCCAAACTGATTGACTCCGAGTCGAAAGCGCTCATTGACGAGCAGTTTGCACGTGCCTTGCAGATCCTCAAGGAGCACGAGGACCAGGTGCGTCAGATTGCCCAGATCCTCATCGACAAGGAGGTGCTCTTCTCCGACGACGTGAAGGCTATCCTTGGCGAACGCCCTTGGAAGAGTCGTGCCGAGGAGTTGCTTGCCGACAAAGCGAAAAAGGATGAGGGAGCAGAAGAAGCAGTTCCTGCAACCTGCGAAACAGAAAATACAGCCGAATCTTCGGAATCTCATGATGAGAATGCTTCCGAGGATGGCAAAACCGAATAATAACAGAATCGTACAAATGGCTCTATCGAAAAATCTCGTTCAGCGCACAGTGTTTGGTGCGTTGCTGGTGGCCTTCATCGTGACCTGCGTCCTGTGGTGTCCCCAGTCGTTCTTTGCCTTGGTGGCTATCGTGATGGCAGGCTCCATGATTGAGTTCACCCATCTCACCTCAAAAGGGGAGAAGCATCCGATTTTCGATGGGGCTCTGCTCTGTGCCGTTCTGATGTTTGTGGCGGTAAAGAACTTCGTGCTGACAGACAGCAACGTCATGAATCAGGTCAGCCCGATGTTCCTCTTCAGTTTCTACGGCTTGGCTGTGATGGTATTTGCCATCGTGCAACTCTTCCGCAAGAGTGGCAACCCGATTGACCGCCTCGCCTATTTCGCCTTGAGCCAACTCTGGATTGCGCTCCCTTGCTGCATGCTCTACTACCTTGAGTTCTACAACGGCTTCACCCCTTATATCACCCTCGCCTGCTTCCTTGCCATCTGGAGCAACGATACGTTCGCCTACTGCGCCGGCAGTCTGCTGGGCAAGCACAAGATGTTCGAGCGTATCTCTCCGAAGAAGACCTGGGAAGGCTTCGTGGGCGGTGCTGTGGGTGCCATGGCCGTCATCGGCATCTTCTCCCACTTTGTTGACTCGTCGCTGCCGCTCTGGGTTTGGCTCGGACTGGCCGTCGTGGTTGTCATCTTCGGCACCTTCGGCGACTTGCTTGAGAGCATGCTCAAGCGCACCCTCGGCGTGAAGGATTCCGGCAACGTCATCCCGGGACACGGCGGAATGCTCGACCGCTTCGACTCCATGCTCCTCGCCGTGCCTGCTGCATGTATCTACCTTTATTTAGTCTCATTCTTTATCTAACATAACTATGGCAACAAACCGTCATCATCGCCGCCGTCGCACTAACAAAGTGATTCGTATCCACAAAGAGGGCTACACCATTCTGGCGAGCGTTTTCATTTTCCTGGCGATTTTGAACCTCGTCTTGTTCTATTTCGGGCTTGACCACCGCGTCTGTCTGGTCAATCTGATCATCTCTGTGGCAGCCTTCATGTTCTTCCTCTACTTTTTCCGCAACCCTTACCGCACGCTTTCTATCAGCGACGACGCGCTGCTTGTGTCGCCTGCCGACGGCAAGGTGGTTGCCATCGAGCCGGTGGAGGTGCAGGAGTATTTCGGTGGCAAGAAGATGATGCAGGTTTCAGTCTTCATGTCGGTCTTCTCGGTGCATGCCAACTGGTATCCGCTGAACGGCACGGTGAAGCATTCGCGCCATCAGGACGGCCGTCACATGGCTGCTTATCTGCCGAAGTCAAGCAGTGAGAACGAGAAGTCGTTTGTGGTCATTGAGTCGAAGAACGGCAAGGAAATTATGCTGAGTCAGATTGCGGGTGCTTTGGCTCGCCGCATCGTGACTTATGCTGCCGTGGGCCATCCGGCTGTGCTCAACGAGCATCTGGGCTTCATCAAGTTCGGCTCACGCGTGGATATTTTCCTTCCGATGGATTCGACCATCTATGTGCAGATGGGCGAGCATGTGGAGGGCAACCAGACTATCATTGCGCGATTGGCTGATTAAACGATGAATGGGATGAAGAGAGAGATTCCTTTGATTGCGTCGGTGCTCATCGTTACGGCGATGGTGCTGCTGTGCGTCATTGTTTTCCAAGTCGTATTGTTGGCTTTCTCCGGTCCTGCGGTGGGCCTCACGCGCTTCTCGCTGCTGTTGCTGCAGATGTTACAGCAGGTGGCGATGATGGTTGGCGTGGTGCTTTCGTCACTGGTCTTGCGTGAGAAGATGAAGCCAGCGCTGCTGCTCAGTAGGCCCAACAGTTGGGTTTCGTGCTTGGTTGTAGTGCTTATGATGATGCTGTTCATTCCGGTGATGAACTGTATGGAATCGTACGGCGAGATGTTCCGTCTGCCAGCGTTCTTGAGCGGTCTCGAGTCGTTGCTGCGCACGTTGGAAGATGCTGCGAGGCAGACGTTGGAGACGATGCTGAAGACTGACAGCGTGGGCGGTTTGCTGATCAACGTACTGGTCATTGCGCTCGGTGCTGCTTTGAGCGAAGAGTTGATTTTCCGCGGCATCCTTCTCCACTTGTTCCGCAAGCATTGGTCGGTTCATGTGGCTGTGTGGGTTTCTGCCATTGCGTTTTCGGCTATCCATTTCCAGATTTACGGTTTCGTGCCACGGATGCTGATGGGTGCGCTGTTCGGCTATCTGGCGGTTTGGAGCGGTTCGCTGCTGCTGCCTGTAGTGGCGCATTTCACGAACAATGCTTGTGTCGTAGTGGCTGAGTATGTGCTCGGCGAGGATTCGGACAAGGTGTTTTCGGAGCCATTCATGGGCGACTACTGGTGGCTGATGGTTCTGATGACGCTGGCTGCGCTGTGTCTGTTGACATGGGTGCAGAGGCTGAATGCGCGGCGTTAGTTTCTCCCTGCGGGGAGAAAAGAAGAGGCACTGTCAGGTTTG
>JAKSNW010000028.1 GCA_024405895.1 Paludibacteraceae bacterium | reverse complement strand
GCAAGCATCTGTTCGATGTCTGCCTTGCGGATGAATGCCATTCTTGAACTGATGCGTGATGCTGCCAGTTTGCCCTCATTTACCAATTTGTAAATGTACTGGCGAGAGCATCCCATAAGGATGGCTGCTTTTGAAAAGGTAAGGTATTCCTGGCTCTGCACATCAATGACAGGTTCAACGGCATTGATGAAGTCACGTTGCTTCTTCTTGCGAGCCTCTTTCGCCTTGGTCTGACATTGCTCTGAGCAATACTTCTGCATTCCGCTTCTTGCAACGAACTCTTTTCCGCAGAATGCGCACTTTCTGATTGTCTTCATTTTGATGCGATTTTGATGGTTTTACACTCGTTTTGTGTATCTCCACCGTTTTGTCAATCATGATGCACTATGTTCAACCTATGTCAACTCATTCCGCATCGTCACGATTTCCGAAGATATGACCGCATCCTTGTCTTCGCTTGTTCACTCATGTAAACGCTTGTCAACTGAGTCCGCAAAGTGACAAAAAAATAGCTCCTCACATTCTCCGCGGTAGAAATACGTTGCAAATTTAAGCGGAAAATCGGGAACCACCAAATATCAGATTTGAAGTGTTAAAATTTTGAAAGTATTGTATTTCAGTATTTTATTATTTCTTGGTGTCAGTTGTTATCAGTTGTTTTGGTGTGGTTACATACACATATAAAAAGCACGCGTTCTGATATTCAAAACCGAATTTGGAATCGTTACTTTTGTCAGACCACTACAAGGATAAAAAGCATCCACTCCAATACTTGTGACACTATATGTGTTTCCTCCGTGTGTTACTGTAGAAGGGATGTTGACTTCACCACTATAAGTGTTTACACCATTTTTTACCACTTCCACCGTAAGTGGTGCAGTAGACGATGTGATGGTGTAATAAATTGTTACTCCGTCGCTATTGACGACTGAAAAGTCGTATGCAAAGAGTTGCAGACTCATGCAGAGCACGGCAATAATGCATAATAATCTTTTTACCATAAGTTTGAGTGTTTGATTTGAACTGCAAAGATAGTGCAAACCGAGTGGAGAACAAAATAAAATTCATTTTATTTTTTCTCCCGAGGTGCAGCCTAACTTCTCGAAAGAGAAGTGCAAGGTGAGTGAAAAACCAAATTTATTTGGGATTTTCCGAACCGCAGCCTATCTTATCATGAGGTAGTGTAAGATCTCCCCTACGCTGTAGAGACGTGGCGCGCCGCGTCTCTACAATTGTCGTGTTCCGTTTTGCCAATCATTTATCCCCTACGCACCATACAGCCTGACAATTGGGCATAATACATTGCAAACAATGTTAATTGAGGTGAAATATGCCGTTTTTCTGGCTTTTTTACTGTTATTGCAAGGTTGCAGTAACTTCAAACTGAACAAAACATTGTTATTGCTAACTCGCAATTTCCATAATGTTAACAGAACCAAATGAATGTCACTTTGCAATTGAAGAAAAAAGTCTTGCTTGGTGTTATTGCTAACTCGCAATTTCTATAATGTTAACAGAACTAAATGAATGTCACCTTGCAATTGGAGAAAAAAGTCTTGTCTGGTGTAATTGTTACCTCGCAATTTCTATAATGTTAACAGAACTAAATGAATGTCATCTCGCAATTTCCATGATGTTAACAGAACCAAATGAATGTCACCTTGCAATAACTCTGAACACTTCAGTTTTTTCTTACGTCTACTTAGCAATAACTATAATCAAATGAGTTTTGTCCTTACGTCAACTTGCAATAAGAGTAAGTAAAAGAAATTATGCTCGCCTCAACTTTGCAGTAAGAGTTATCAAGTGAGGTTTGCCCTTACGTCAATTTGCAGTAGGAGTAAGTAAAAGAAATTACGCTTGCGTCAACTTTGCAGTAACTGTAATCAAATGAGTTTTGTCCTTACGTCAACTTGCAATAAGTGTAAGTAAAAGAGATTATGCTCGCGTCAACTTTGCAGTAAGTATAATCAAGTGAAGTTTGTCCTCACATCAAATTGCAATAGGAGTAAGTAGAACAAATTATGCTTACGTCTACTTTGCTGTAAGTATAATCAAGTGAGGTTTGCCATTACGTCAATTTGCAATAAGAGTAAGTAGAACGGTTTACTCTCGCATTTAGTTAGCAGACAGAGTTATTTGCAGAGTTGTCCAAACGGAACAGATGTTGTTCTTCGCAAGTAACCGTTTTTACTTTTGCCCCTACAGGGCGATTTTGTGTGGTTGCCTTTATTCCCAGGGTGTCGCTATGCTTACCCTGGGCTATTGACAACAACCCCTTCAGGGTTGAACTGCCGTTAAGGTTCAAAAAGGGTTCAAGTGGTTCATGAGGTGAAGTAAGACGCCCTGAAAGGGCAGAAGTTCTAAGCCCAGGGTAGCGCCCTGGGGAATGCCAAGGAATGGGAATCCATCGCCCTGAAGGGGCAAAAGTAAGACAAGTGCCGGCAAGGTATGCCCTCACCCCCTGCCCCCTCTCCCAATGGGCGAGGGGGAGTTGTGGTGGTGGCGCTCCTTCCCCCAGGGTGTCGCTATGCTTACCCTGGGCTATTGACAACAACCCCTTCAGGGTTGAACTGCCGTTAAGGTTCAAGAGGTTTTCAACGTTAACGTTAACCTTAACGCTAACTGGTTTTCGTTTTGGTAGAGAGTTTGAACTATTTGAGCCAAAGTCCTACCCCTTCAGGGTTGAACCGCATGATACATTTGAACCATTTGAACCACTTGAACCTTTATCCTATGGTAAACAAAAAGCCCCCGCTGTGGTTAAGCGAGGGCTATATTTAAGCGATGAGGCTTGTGTATGCGGTTAGCAATGAATGCCAAACGTTTATTCCTGTTTTTTTCTACGAAATATGGCAAAGAGGTTTGGACATAAAACCAGGGCGCAGACCACCCATATCACAAAGGTTCTGCCTGCAAGCAGCAACGTCAGTGGTTCTGTTCTTCCGAATGGGGGATAGAAAGTGAAGATTGCCCCTATGATTACCCCTATAATCAGAGAGATCAAGCATGTTTTTTTATTGTATATCTCGGATGTTATGTTTTGAAACCTTTTGCTGAATGCGTTAAATGGTGGGAAGAAAATGAGGCCGAATACCGTTGATATCAAGATTGTTCCGCAAGCGAACTGCCATGTCAGGGGACCGGTTCTTTCGATGGGGGAAAAGAAGATGTTGATAATTCCAAGGCCCAGACCAAATGTCAATGCCTCAAGGCATGCTTTTTTGTTGTAGATTTCAGAAAACTTTTTCATCTCTTCATAAAATTTTGGTTGTTCATTGTTGCTGCGAACGAGGTCGCAACCACTTAGTTTGTGGCTGCAAAGGTATCATTAATTCTGCAACAGACCAAACTAAGAACGGAGATTTTTATCTTAACAGTTTATCGTTTACCGTTGTTGCAGACAGAACTTCCAGCCGTTTATTCTTCCACACCGTTTCTGCAAATTTGCAATTAGTTTGGGAAAGTCTGTTTTGCAGTTTCTGAAAAATTCAGAAAGTTCGGGAAGTTTGAAATGCTGTTCCGGAAAATTTCAGAAAGTCTGAAAAGTTTGAAACGCGGTTTCTGAAAATTTCAGAAATCGCAAATCGTTTTAGTCATGTTGAATGCAATTTTGCCTTTTTAACAAATCGTTTAGTTTGGAGTTTCGGAAAATTTCAGAAAGTCCGAAAAGTTTGAAACATGGTTTCTGAAAATTTCAGAAAACGTAAATCAGTTTGTTTTCATTAAATGCAATTTTGCCTTTTTAACAAATCGTTTGGTTTGAAGTTGCAGAAAAAAGTCTGGAAGCAGATTTTAGGCGATGGGGCGATAAGGCGATGAGAAAAACGGAAAATTTGCTGCTTTTATTTGCGTAGAAATGTCGTGACGAAAAATGTCGGGTGAAGATGGTTGTATTCTATTTGGATTTGAGTATCTTTGTAGCCCCCAAAACTAAACCAAAAATGAAAATGAAAAGAAGAATCATACTTGCAGCCATTGGATTGTTTGCCATGCTCGGTACATCGATGGCTCAAACCTCTGTCACTCCCGTTGACTCCACGGGCGTGAAACCAAACTGCGTGGCTTACTATCTGCCTAAAACCGCTGTCAAGGTGAAGGTTACGGTGGCCTTGTGTCATGAGAAACCAGGTCCTTTTGCCAACTATGCTCAACGTTTCCTCGGCATCGACAAAGTGATTACCACCGAGTCAACACGTTGGGAACTTCGTGAGGTGGCATTGGAAGCATCGCAGTTGCCTGATGAGACAAAGCAGTATCAAATCAGTGTCAATTCGCGCTCTACAGCACAGAATATCACCGTCTCTGCCGATGGTATCATCAAAGGTGTCAATCTGAAAGCCTCGCAGGAACAGCCTGCTCCAAAGACTTACCGCAAGGAAGACAAGACGAAACCATCTGCCGACCCGGACTACTCGGTGCTCGGTGAGGATGCCTTGGTGGCAGGCTCTATCCCTAAGATGGCTGAGATGGCTGCCCGTCAACTTTACCGTATCAGAGAGAGCCGTGCAGACCTCTTGGCTGGCGAAGGCGACCACACCCCAGACGGCAAGGCTTTGAAACAGATGTTGGAAGAACTTGACCGTCAGGAACAGGCACTTGTTGACCTCTTCGTAGGCAAACGTGTGGAAGATGTTAAGGTGGTGACTTATACCAAAGCCCCAGATCAGGAAATCGACCATGAGGTAATCTGCCGTTTCTCAACCTCCGAAGGTCTTGTAGGTATCGACGACATGGTGGGCAGACCACTCTATATCACCATCAAACGTCAAACCCCGGCTG
Organism: Paludibacteraceae bacterium; assembly: GCA_024405895.1. Lineage (GTDB taxonomy): Bacteria > Bacteroidota > Bacteroidia > Bacteroidales > Paludibacteraceae > HGM05398. Next base: position 15,999 of record JAKSNW010000028.1, on the reverse strand, counting down.
CAGCAGCCCAACTACAGAAGAAAGCCCCACGTGCATGTGGACTCTATTATAACATGCCTGTCAAGGCGAATGTGGAAGTGACTGATGGTGACGAGGTAAATGCCAAAGCATCTATCAGCATGGCTCAGTTCGGTACAGTCAATCATCTGCCTGCTACGCTCTTCAACGGTACGGCTACTGTGGTGCGTTTCAATGGTGCAGGTGCCGTTGTCAGCATTGACCAACCTTAAGAATCTGTTTCCGTTTTGCAAGAAAACATAGAAATAAAAAATGCCCGTGTCCACAACCTCAAAGGGGTGGATGTGGAAATTCCACGCAACCAGTTGGTAGTGGTTACGGGTGTCAGCGGCAGCGGCAAGTCGTCGTTGGCTTTCGATACGCTCTATGCTGAAGGTCAGCGTCGTTATGTAGAGAGCCTCTCTGCTTATGTCAGACAGTTTCTCGGCCGTATGCACAAGCCGGAAGTAGATTATATCAAAGGACTTCCGCCTGCCATTGCCATTGAACAGCGTGTAATCAGCAATAACCCCCGCTCAACCGTTGGAACCGTTACTGAGATTTACGAATATCTCAAGTTGCTGTTTGCCCGTGTTGGTCATACCTTCTCTCCCGTGAGTGGCGATGAAGTGAAACGTCATACCGTTGAGGATGTGGTGAATTTCGTTGTCACATTGCCTGAAGGTACAGCGGCTTACTTGCTTTCACCAATGAAAGGCGATGCCACGAAAGAGGGCCTGTTGCTGTTGCAGCAGCAAGGCTTCAGTCGTGTTGTAATAGATGGTACACTTTGGCGAATCAGTGACTTGCTCAATGAGAAAAACTTGCCGAAAGGTGCTGTCGATGTGATGGTGGACCGCGTGAAGAGCGAGAATACACAAGCACTACGTAACCGTCTGGCAGACTCTGTGCAGACCGCTTTCTATGAGAATGGCGACCAGAGATGCAGCGTGCTTTACGATGACAAAGTTTCGGGAAAACAAATGCGTTGTGAGTTTTCTCAGGCATTTGAAGCCGATGGTATCGTGTTTGCCGAACCGACTCAGCAGCTGTTCAGTTTCAACAGCCCGGTAGGTGCATGCCCTTGCTGCAACGGCGACGGATTCATCAACGGCATAGACCCTAAGTTGGTGATTCCCGATCCAACCCGTTCCGTATTCGATGATGCGGTGGCTTGCTGGCGAGGCGAAGTAACCGGATTGTGGAAAAAACAGCTGGTGGATAATGCCCGCAAAAGTAAATTCCCTATCCATACTGCCGTTTGCGACCTCACCGAGGAGCAGATGGATATGCTCTGGAAAGGAACAAAGCATTTCGAAGGCATTGATGCGTTCTTCCAATGGGTAGATACTCAACAATATAAGGTGCAATATCGCGTGATGAAAGCACGCTATCGTGGCCGTACGATTTGTCGCGAGTGCCATGGCTCGAGGTTGCGTAAAGAGGCTACGTATGTTCGTATTGGTGGAAAGAATATCTGCGAACTGGCTGCCATGCCTGTGGTTGACCTTCAGGATTTCTTCAAAAATCTGATACTGACAGAACATGAACAGGAGGTGGCTAAACGTCTTCTGACTGAGATAAACAACCGTCTCTCCTTCTTGGTTGACGTCGGCTTGGGCTATCTTACCCTTTCTCGTGCTTCATCCACCCTTTCAGGAGGCGAGAGTCAACGTATCAACCTTGCAACATCGCTGGGTAGTGCGTTGGTTGGTTCGCTGTATGTCTTGGACGAACCAAGTATAGGACTTCATCCAAGAGATACGGAACGACTTATCAGTGTGCTCAGACGATTGCAGCAGATGAATAATACTGTGGTTGTTGTGGAGCATGACAGCGAGATTATACGTGCAGCCGACCAACTGGTAGATATAGGACCTGCTGCCGGACGACATGGTGGCGAGGTGGTTTGGAACGGTAGGGTAGAGGATGCCAAGGAAGACGATTTCGTGAAGTCGGTTACCTTACGGTATGCCACTGGTCGTGAACGTATTCCTGTGCCGAAAATCAGACGGAAATCGAAAGATTACATTGAGGTAGTAGGTGCAAGTGCAAACAATCTCAAAGGTATAGATGTTCGTTTCCCATTAGGTGTGATAACAGCAGTAACCGGTGTCAGTGGCAGCGGAAAGTCAACGCTTGTGCGTGATGTGCTCTTCAATGCCCTCCGCTATGCCATAGAGAATGGCGAAGGGGCTGAGACTCCCGGTGGTTATCGTGGCTTGCGTGGTAGCACGCGACTGCTTAGCCATGTGGAATTTGTAAGTCAGAAACCGATAGGAAAATCAACACGTTCGAACCCTGTTACCTACATCAAGGCATACGATGATATACGCAAACTGTTTGCTGAACAGCCGTTGTCAAAGCAAATGATGTTTACGGCAGGTCATTTCTCGTTTAACCACGAAGGTGGCAGATGTGAGGTGTGTCAAGGCGAGGGAACGGTAACAGTGCCGATGCAGTTTATGGCAGACCTTGTGATGGAATGCGAAGCATGCAAGGGTCGCCGATTCAAGAACGATGTACTCGATGTACGTTACCGCAGTAAGAATATCTACGATGTATTGGATATGACGATTAACCAAGCCATCGAGTTCTTCAGTTCTGCCGAAGGAACATTGGAACAGAAGATTGCCCGCAAACTTCGTCCTCTGCAGGATGTAGGTATTGGTTATTTGAAAATGGGACAGTCGTCGTCAACACTTTCCGGTGGCGAAAACCAGCGTGTCAAACTTGCCGAGTTCCTCTCTAATGAGCATTATGACCCTACGCTCTTTATCTTCGATGAGCCAACTACAGGATTGCATAGTTGCGATATCGTGAAACTTCTTGAGGCATTCAATGCCTTGGTAAAACATGGTCATACAGTGGTGGTTATTGAGCATAACATGGATGTCATCAAGTGTGCCGATCATATCATCGACCTTGGTCCGGAAGGCGGACGGGAAGGCGGCAACGTAGTGGCAACCGGTACACCGGAAGAGGTGGCTGAAAAGTATGACACCTATACTTCACACTATCTGAAAAAAACACTGGATGAAGATAAATGCAAAGCATAAATCCTGGACAAACCAAATTGAAGTAATTAGTACGTTAATATTTTTTTACTTGAATAAAAAGTCCTACCTTTGCAGCACTTATTGAATCAGTAAAACGATTGAAACTAAAATCACTCACAATATAACTTTTATGGTAAATTACAAAGACTTAGGCTTGGTGAACACCCGTGAGATGTTCGCACTCGCAGTGAAGGGTGGTTATGCAATTCCAGCCTTCAACTTCAACAACATGGAGCAGTTGCAAGCTATTATTCAAGCTTCAGCTGAGACAAAATCACCTGTCATTCTCCAAGTGTCAAAAGGCGCACGTCAATACGCTAACCAGACCCTCCTCCGCTACATGGCAGAAGGTGCTGTTGAGTATGCAAAAGAACTTGGTTGGGAACACCCACAGATTGTTCTCCACCTCGATCACGGCGATAGCTACGAACTCTGCAAGAGCTGCGTAGATATGGGCTTCTCAAGCGTAATGATTGACGGTTCTTCACTTCCTTACGACGAAAACGTAGCACTCACAAAACGCGTTGTTGAGTATGCTCACCAGTTCGACGTAACAGTAGAAGGTGAACTTGGAGTTCTTGCCGGTGTTGAAGACGAAGTATGCGCTGAACATCACACATACACTCGTCCAGAAGAAGTTGTAGACTTCTGCACCAAAACAGGCTGCGACTCTTTGGCTATCTCAATCGGTACAAGTCACGGAGCTTACAAGTTCAAACCAGAACAATGCACCATTGACCCAGAAACTGGTCGTCTCGTTCCTCCACCATTGGCATTCGACGTGCTCGAACGCGTAGAGAAAGAGTTGCCAGGTTTCCCAATCGTACTTCACGGTTCTTCATCAGTTCCACAAGAAGAAGTTGACACTATCAACAAATTCGGCGGTGCTTTGAAAGCTGCTGTAGGTATTCCAGAGGAACAACTCCGCAAAGCTGCTAAATCAGCTGTTTGCAAAATCAATATTGACTCAGACAGCCGCTTGGCTATGACAGCTGCTGTTCGTCAGGTATTCGCTGAGAAACCAGCAGAGTTTGACCCACGTAAATATCTTGGCCCAGCTCGTGAGAACATGCGTAAACTCTACATGCACAAAATCATCAACGTGCTCGGTTCAGACAACAAAGCTCTCTAATAACAGGAGAATAAACTATAAGGCAATCGCTTCGTCTATGATGATGGAGCGATTGCTCATCTTTTATAACTAATCAATAACAACTAAAATTACAAGAATTATGAAAAAAACATTCAAGGCTGCGTGCATGCTCTTAGTGATCATGCTCTCATTCTCTCTCACAAGCTGCTTCCACAATCAAGACCGTGCAGCAGGTTGGGATTTCTATGTGGTTAACGCTACAGAAGATGCTATCACTATGGATTTCATTTTCACCGATGGCGACACTGCAACCTATCAACTCAAGGCAGGCGAAAGTTTCAATATCTATCGTCTCAATTGGATAGACAAAGGCTTGTCGCACCAGAAATTCCCAGTGTGTGAGTTCGTAGAAGCAGTAATCACCGAACCTAATGGTCAAGTGAAAGAAACCAGTACTACAGGTCACTCTGTAATTAACTACGAATCATACACCTATCTCAACGGTGATGAAAGTCACAACCTCAGCAACCACACCTTCGACTTGATTAAGACTTACGTCTTTTTCGTAACAGACGAATATATCCAGCAAATTAAAAACCGTAAATAAGGTTGATAACTGAACAATGAAAAAGCCGTCAGGGAAAAACGTCCTTGACGGCTTTTTTTGTACACGGTTGACATTTGTGTACTACTAATATATATTGTATTGTATTTATCGCTGTATTGCTTTTGCCTTGAGTTGGCGTGCAAGTACTGCAAGGCTTTCTGCTGTGGCTTCTATGCCGAGAAGCGATGTATTCACGGCAATGTCATAGGTTGAGGCTTTGCCCCAGGTCTTTGATGAGAAGTAATTATAGAATTTTGAACGCTGTTTGTTGGTCTTTTCTATGAGTATGGCTGCTTGCTCTTCGTCCACTTGTAAACGATTGACAACACGCTTCACACAATCGTCTGCGTTGGCAAAGATGAAAACTTTCAGGCAGTCGGTGCGTTCTCTCAAGACATAATCAGCGCAGCGACCGATGAAGATGGCTTCCTCTCGGTCGGCAATAGTTCGAATCGTATCGCTTTGAATTTGGAACAATGTGTTGGCATCAAGCGATTGGTCTGTTGTTCCGCTACCAGAAAGAAAAGGAAAACGCATGCCAAAGAGACCGCCTGTAATTGGATGATTGTTGGCATGTTCGTCCATACGACGGAAAAAATCCTCGTTGATACCACTTTGGCGTGCTGCCTCAGAGAGTAGGTTATGGTCGTAGCAAGAGATTCCGAGTTTTTGTGCAAGCAGTTCGCCCACTTGTCGACCTCCGCTGCCGAATGTGCGTGCAATGGTGATAATCATAGTAGTTCTTGAGTTGAAAATATGTTACAACTGAGCCTGAGCAATGGATTCCGGATGGCGTTTCCATTTGACAAACAGACGGATAATCATTATCGTTGAGATGATACAGGCTGCCATGTCCGATGCAGGCATACTCATCCATACGCCAGTGATACCGAAGAATTGTGGCAAGATGATAAGTCCAGGAATGAGGAACAGCAACTGTCGTGTAAGCGAGAGGAAAATGGATTTCTGTGCCATGCCAATGCTTTGGAAGAAGTTGGCAATCACTATCTGAGCTCCAACAATCGGGAATACACACATTACCACACGCATGCCATAGACCGACAGTTGGAGCAGTTCGGCATCGTTGGTAAAGATACGTGTTATCAGACGTGGGGTAAACTCGCCGATGATGAATCCTGTTGTTGTGACGATGGTTGCTGCAACCACGGTAAGTCGGAACACATGCTTCACACGGTCAATCTTCATGGCGCCAAAATTGTATCCAGCAATCGGCTGCATACCTTGGTTAAGACCCATCACAATCATCAAGAAAAGGAAAGACACACGGTTGACAATGCCAAAAGCACCGATGGCAAGGTCGCCACCATTGTTTTTCAAACCATTGTTAATCAATGTGACTACGAAACATGAGGCAAGGTTCATCAGGAATGGTGACATACCGATCTTGATAATGCCTGAAATAATGCGGCGGCTGACACGGAAGATATCGCGAGTGATGCAGAGTAACTGGTTGCCTTTTGTGAAGAATTTCAACTGCCAGAGCAGTGCAATAATCTGTGCCAGAATGGTTGCGATGGCAGCTCCGCGGATGCCTAAATGGAACACATAGATAAACAGGGGATCAAGTAGTGTGTTGAGCACCACGGCAATGATGGTGGCATTCATAGAGGCAGTAGGGTGACCGGCGGCACGTAATACAGCGTTGAGGCCGAGGTAGATATGTGTCACCATATTACCAATAAGAATGATTTCCATATAATCGCGTGCATAAGGCATCGTTTCGCTACTTGCACCAAAGAACGTAAGTACCGGTTCGATGAAGCCCAGCATGACAAGTGTGAACAGCAGTCCGATAACCACATTCAGAATGAGCACATTGCCTAATACCTGACGTGCTGTAGCGTAGTCTTTCTGTCCAAGTTTCACCGAAATCAAAGTGCTGGCACCAACACCTACCAATGAGCCGAAAGCGCCTGCGAGGTTCATCAGCGGAAACGTGATGGCAAGACCGGAGATAGCCAGCGGGCCTACACCTTGTCCGATGAATATGCTGTCCACCATATTATATAGCGACTGTGCCGTCATGGCAATGATGGCAGGTATGGCGTACTTGCGCAGCAGTTTGCCAATCGGCTCAGTGCCTAATGCGGTGGGTATATTTTGATTAGCCATGATATGCTATAATTTATGTCTTTTATTTACTTGTCTTAGTGTCTGTTGGGAACGGGAATCTCCAGTCGCAACCTTCGCGCCAACGTGAACATCCGTAGGCTGTGTGTCCTTTTATGATGAAGCCTTGGCCACATTTTGGGCAGGCATGTCCCTCTTCCGGCAGTTTTGGTGTCTTGCTTTTGGCTGCCTTCTTCTCCGCAGCTTTCTTTTTCACCAGTTTTACCACATCGGGTTCAGCTTGAAGTGTGGTTTGCGAGGTGTCATGTCGCACATTTGTAATCACTTGTGCCACCATCTGCTTCAGTTCAGCAATAAAATCGGCTGCAGCAACCTCGTTTTTCTCAATCAGTCGAAGCTTCTTCTCCCACTGTCCGGTCATCTCCACCGATTTCAGCAGAGGATCGTGGATGAGATCTATCAGTTGCTGTCCCAATGAGGTGGCAATAAGATTCTTGCGTTCCTTGCGGATATATTTTCTTGACAATAGCGTCTCGATGATGGCGGCTCGGGTTGAAGGTCGTCCGATACCATTTTCCTTCATAGCCTCTCGCAGCGACTCATCGTCCACACTCTTTCCGGCTGTTTCCATTGCTCTAAGCAATGTGGCTTCGGTGTATGGTTTTGGTGGTTGCGTGAATTTCTGTGCCACCGATGGTGTGTGAGGACCTGTCTGTTCCAGACAAAATTCCGGCAAGGTTTTGACTTCGTCGTCGTTGTCGCCATTAACCTCATGTATACCAAATACAATACGCCAGTTAGGGTTGACAATTGTCTTGCCCGAAACCTTGAATTCTACTTTCTCCGATTCACCCTTTACCGTTGTTGTTGCCACTATGCTGTCGGGGTAGAAATTGGCAATGAAGCGGCGGGCAATGAGATCGAACACCTTGTTTTCCATGTCGCTCAGATTGCGAGGGGTGATACCTGTAGGTATGATGGCGTGGTGGTCGGTGATTTTGCTGTTGTCGAACACACGCTTAGGCATCGGCAGTTTATGTCTCAGCAACGGTTTGGTTGCCATTTCATAGCAAGGCAGTCCACGTAAGATGTCGGGGCATTTCGGATAGATATCGGTTGACAGATAGGTAGTGTCTACGCGAGGGTAAGTGATGAATTTCTTCTCGTAGAGTGACTGTGCTGTTTTTAGCGTATCGTCGGCGGAGAAGGCGTGTTTTTTGTTGCATTCCACCTGTAACGATGTGAGGTCGAACAGACGTGGAGGTGCTTCCTTGCCCATCTTCTTGACAATATCGGTGATGGTAAACGGTTTGCCTTTAATCTTATTGAGTGCCTCTTCTGCTTCGTCAGGGTCTTGGAACCTACCGCTGGAAGCCGAGAAAGTGGCATCGTTGAAAATGGTTTTCAACTCCCAGTAAGGCTTTGGTTCAAAGTGCTCTATCTCTCGCTGACGCTCAACAATCAGAGCCAGTGTAGGGGTCTGCACACGGCCAATGGAAAGAATCTGTCGGAACTGACCATAGCGAACGGTATAGGCACGAGTGGCATTGATGCCGAGCAGCCAGTCGCCGATGGAGCGTGCCAGACCGGCTTCGTAAAGCAGGCGGTAGTCCGATTGTGGTTTCAGATGCTTGAAACCTTCACGGATAGACTCTTCTGTCAGCGAAGAAATCCACAAACGCTTTACTGGGCATTTTGCTCCTGAGAGTTGCAGAATCCAGCGTTGGATCAGTTCGCCCTCTTGGCCGGCATCGCCGCAGTTTACTATCTCGTCGGCTTGTGAAAAGAGCGTCCTGATAACTTCAAACTGTTTCTTGTAGGTCTCATTGTCAATGAGTTTGATGCCGCTTCGTTCAGGAAAGATGGGGAGTGTGTAGCTGTTCCATTGCTTCCATTTCGGATTGTAGTCGTGTGGTTCCTTGAGGGTGCAGAGGTGGCCATACGACCACGTTACTTGGTAGCCGTTGCCCTCCAGGTAGCCTTCGTGTCGTGAGTTGGCTCCCAGCACGTTGGCAATCTCACGTGCCACACTCGGTTTCTCGGCAATGCAGACAATCATAGTGTTAGGTTGATGTTTTGTGTTTGTTGGTGGTGAATGTTGGATTATGCTTTGGTGTTTGTGACGACACAGTCAACCGGTTTGTCGAAAGTGTCAGCAGGCACTTCCGGCATCAGTTGGAAATCGAAGCAGATGCCCACTTTGGGTGTCTCGGCATGTTGAGCCAGGAAACGGTCGTAGTAGCCTTTGCCTCTGCCCAGTCGGTGACCCTGTGCATCGAATGCCATGCCTGGAATGACGATGAGGTCGTAGTTGCCATCGTAACGTTCTGCCTCAGGCTCAAGGATATGGAAGTCGCCTTCGTGCATTGTGGTGTCTGGCTTGAATTCCACAGGAATGATGTCATCGCCCACCACGGTAGGCAGAATCACACGCTTCTCCTTTGCCACTTCTGCCACAAGGGTATGAGTGCCAACCTCGTCGGGCAGTGAGTAATAGAGCATCACCGTTTTGGCGGCTTGAAACTGTGGCAATGCCAAGAGATGCTGTACGGCATCGGCAGACTTGGCTGCCAGTTGCTCGGCAGTGAAGGAGCGTTTAAGTGCACGCACCTGACGGCGCAGTTCACTTTTCTGTTCTGCTATAGTATTCATAGTGAAATGTTTATCTGTTTGTGGATGTTCTGCACAAAGATACTTATTTTACTGCGGACCGCCAAATGTTTTGTGGTTAATCTCGTCTGCATTTTGGAGCCGACTGATTCCCTTGCGGAAATACGAAATGCCATTTGAGAAAACAAGATATTTCTGGCAGTTTTGTCTGCAGCAAATTGGTGCCCGATGGTTTTCTTTCGTTTTTCCGGTCTGTCATTTTGCAGCCATTGTTTCTCTGAAAAAGTGCGTTGTTGCCATTTTCATTTTGCGAAAAACAATTCGTAACAGCCGCTTTCACAAACGGATTCCGTGGTTTCCGAGTCACAAATTTGTTGAAACGTTTTTGCTGTTGCATTCGGATGAAAAAATAGCCCATTCCATCCCGATTTCTTCCGAAAAGATATTGTAATTTTGTACCCAAATTTCATCGTATGCAAATGCTTTATCCTTCGCCAATTTTTGGCCCAATCACCAGCCGCCGACTCGGTCAGTCGCTTGGTGTGAATCTGATGCCTGCCGACAGCAAACTCTGCTCGTTCGACTGCGTCTACTGTGAATGTGGTTTCAACTTCGTTACCCCAGGCTCAAAACGCCCAACCAAGGAAGAAGTAATCTCAAAACTCGATGCTAAACTCGACGAGATTCGTCGTGCCGGCGGTGTCATCAATACCATCACTTTTGCCGGCAATGGTGAGCCTACGCTCCACCCTCATTTCCTGGAGATTATCAATGGTGTGGTGGAGAGTCGCAACCGTCACTTCCCGGAGGCTGTCATCTCAGTACTCTCCAATGCTACCCACTGTGGCAAACCGGAGGTGTTCGAGGCATTGAACAAGGTGGACAATAATATCCTCAAACTGGACTCTGCCATCGAGCAAACTGCCAAGCTGATAGACAGACCTACTGTGAAATACTCTGTGGCTGAGACTGTAGAGAATCTTAAACGCTTCAATGGCAACTTCATTCTCCAGACACTTTTCCTGAAAGGTGTGCATAATGGTGTGGCTTTCGACAACACTACACCTGAGGAGGTGGATGCATGGCTTGAGGTGGTGAAGGCGGTTCGTCCGAAAGAGGTGATGGTTTACAGCCTCGACCGTAAGACTCCGGTTGAGACACTCGAGAAAGCCTCTGCCGAGACACTCAAGGCTATTGCTGCCAAGGTTGAAGCCCTTGGTGTGAAAGTGTTGCTTACTCTCTAAATGAGTTTCTCCTCGCTCATTTTGCACGATGCCGTGGCTTCGCTGCCTGGCAAGCGTATCTTGGTGTGTCCGCTCAACTGGGGCCTTGGACACGCTACCCGCTGTATTCCCCTAATCAAAGAGATTGAACGTCAGGGAAAAACGGCTGTGGTGGCAGCTTATGGACTTTCGCTCAAGTGGATTAAGCAAGAGCTGCCGAACCATGAGGTGGTGGAGTTTCCTGGTGTCAATGTGACCTATTCCAAACATCGCTCTCAAGTGGGAGCTATGGCGTTGGCACTGCCTCGGATTATGGCTGATATATTCCGTGAGCATAGGGCGTTGGAGGTGGTTATACGCGAATATAAGATAGACGCGGTGGTTAGTGACAATCGTTTCGGATTGTTCACTGCAACAGTGCCTTGCGTCTATATCACGCATCAGCTGATGGTGAAAATGCCTAAAGGATTGCAATGGGCAGAGCCTTTGGGACATTGGCTACATGGGCGCTTTGTGAAGCGCTATTCTGCCTGTTGGGTGCCGGATTATGCCAACGAGCCTTCGCTGACAGCCGATCTTTCCCACCGTTTCAGTGAGTCGGATAAAGTGAGGTTCATCGGACCGCTTTCCCGTTTTCAAACAGTTACGATTCCAACGGCAGAACCGCAATCTGATTATCAGGTGTTGGCTGTGCTTTCTGGACCGGAACCCCAGCGTACGCTTTATGAGCAGGCGCTTTGTCAACGGTTGAAACGAGAGGGCGCTGAGGCTTTGGTAGTCAGAGGTTTGCCTCAGGATGAGACAGAGTGGCAGCATGATGATAACGTACATCTTGTTTCTCATCTCAAGACTTCTGAACTCCTGCGCTTAATGGTCAGTGTGCCAACGCTCTATTGCCGATCTGGCTATACCACACTCATGGATTTGGCAGTTCTTGGACGTACGGCAATTCTTACGCCTACACCGGGACAGACAGAGCAGGAATATCTGGCAGAAGTGGCAAAACAACGCGGTTTCATGGTGGTAAAACAGCAAGACTTGGCAGGAAAATAGTTTTTCCGCGGTCTATCCTACATAATATCAAAAAAATAATATACCTTTGTAGACTCAAAATTATGCCTTTGACATTGGACGACAATGAGTGCGCACGATGACAAAAAGAAGAGCATAATAGGGAAATAATCAAATCGTTAGAGACTAAAAAGACGTATCAAAATGAAGAAATATATTTGGCTTCTTGCAGTAGTTTGCTTTATTGGTTTTGCCGCTTGCGACACCGAGACCGATGCTGAGAAAACACTGACAACAATCACTTCGTTCAAATTGAAGAATGGATATAATTCGAAGAATGACACTATCTATAAGCTTCAAAACTATAAGTTTATCATCGATACTACCACGATGACAATCTATAACGAAGACTCGCTGCCATACCAATGCCGCCTCGATTCACTGGTGCCAGTGTTCAGCGGAACGGCTTCTTATTATTACTTGAACGATACAATCAAGTATGATTTGAATGCCAAGGGTTTCAAATTCGATACGCTTGACCTCAATCAACCTCTGACTATTACTGCCTATGCCGAGAAGAAAGGCGTGAGCAGAACATATACACTTGATCTCCGCGTTCATCAGATTGACCCAGAACTCTATGTCTGGGAAGGTTTGAATTCCGAGATTTATACCGAAAATGCTACCAATGAGGTGCTCAAATCGTTCGACCAATCGCTTTGGCTCTTTGTAGACAATGGCTCAAGCGTAAGTGCTATGGAGTCTGCCGACGGCAAGTCTTGGACAAAGATGGCTGTGAGTGGTTTCCCACAAGGCGTCGACATCCGTACAATGGTCAACTGGAACGAGACACTCTGCCTCTATCATAACGACAAACTCTACACTTCTACCGACGCTACCACTTGGAGCGTGAAGGCCAACGGCAACGGCGCTATCACCAAGTTGCTCTTTGCAATGAACGGTGTGCTTTATGCACAGGCAATAGCCAACGGCACTTCAACGCTGTATTCAACAATCGACGGTTCAACTTGGAACAATGTGGCAACTCTGCCAACCATGTTCCCAGTGAGCGGTGCCGGCGTCTGGACAGATACAACAACCAGCGGTGCTATGCGTACTTATGTAGTAGGCGGTCGCGCTGCCGATGGCACTTTGCTGAACAGTGTCTGGTGCACTGAGAACGGCGAGTATTGGGCAAATATGATTTCAGGCGACTGGTTCTCTCCTCGTGAGGGCGTAGCAGTCATTCAATATGATAACGTGCTGATGATGTTCGGCGGTCGCGATGACAACGGCCTCGTAAGTCCTATGCAGCTTGTTTCACCTGACTTCGGTGTTACCTGGCGTCTGCCTTTGGATGATGAGAACATCAGCACACTTTGCACTCCTCGCTACAATGCCAACGTGGCTCAAGGCGAACACTTCTATCTCTACTTGATCAGCGGTCGCAACGACAGCCGCTTCATCAAGGATTCATGGAGAGGTCGCCGCAACCACTTGCTCTTCAATAAAAATCGTAGCAAGAGACGTTTCTAACGTCAGATAATGCATCGCTCGGCAGCCTCTCTTTTGGCTGTCGCGGCGACAATTTCTCTTCCCTTTGATTACAACGATAAACCTGCCAGTCTCCAAGAGCATAGCGCAACGCTATATGCTTATTGGAGCGGTTTGTTGCGACCCTTTCTATCTGCCGTTGGCTTCGCAGAGCGGCGATTTGAAGGTCATGGCTGAGGCTTTGGCAAGCGGCTCGGATGTTGTTTCGGCAAATGATTCCGGTACGGCGCTAAGGCTGCTAACGGCTTATTTTGCTACACTGCCAACTCCGCACGTGCTGACGGGTACGGAGCGACTGGCACAGCGTCCCATCAAGCCGTTGGTGGAGGCGCTGAGGCTGCTCGGGGCTGAGGTCTCCGAGGTGTGGCCGTTGCGCGTCTGCGGTCCGCTGAAGGGAAACAGGACGGTGATTGATGCGTCACAGAGCAGCCAGTTTCTGACGGCGTTGATGCTGATTGCGCCAACACTGGCCGACGGACTGACGATTGAGGTTGCGGGGGAGATGACGTCGGCGCCTTATGTGCGGCTGACGGAGGCGGTGATGCGCGACTGCGGCGCGGAGGTAAGGCACGAGGGCAATTGTATCGTGGTGCCTCACGCGGAGTACAGGCTGACACACCGCGAGGTGGAAGCCGACTGGAGCGCTGCGGCGTTTTTCTACGAGGCGGTGGCTTTGCAGCCGGGTCTGCAGTTGTTGCTGCGTAATCTGCGTACCGATTCGTGGCAGGGCGATGCCGTGGTTCGTGAGTGGTTTGAGTTGCTGGGCGTGACGACGGAATTATGTACCGAAGGAGCACTGCTGAAAGGCGTTGTGGAGATGCGTGCGGAGAATGCGAAGCCGCTGATGTTGGATTTCAGGGATTATCCCGATTTGTTCATGGCGATGGCGGCTACGGCGTGCGCCAAGGGGCGTGCGTTCCGTTTCACGGGTCTCAGCAATCTGCAGCACAAGGAGAGCCGCAGGCTGACGGCAATGCAGGCGGCGTTGCGCCAGTTGGGTTTCCAGGTGGAGACGGACGTGGCGGACGGCGTGATGTGTTTCGACGGCATGCGAAGGGATGTACAAACAGAGATTATCGTGGATAGCTGCAACGATCACCGTGTTGTGATGGCGTTGGCGCCGCTTAGAAGTTTGATTCCGTTCCGCATCAGGGGCGAGGAGGCGGTGGCGAAGTCGTTTCCCGATTTCTTCCGTCAGTTGGACAAGACGATGTAATATAATATATTATATATAGTAAAAAAGGGGTGACCGTTTGGCCATCCCTTTTTGTTATGTTGCGGTTGGAGTTTTCTTACTTTTTGATAAACTCTACGCGGCGGTTTTTGGCGCGTCCGGCTTCAGTGCTATTGTCAGCAACTGGTTCGTGACTGCCTTTGCCGACGGCACGGAGGTTCCATTCGTCAACGCCGAGGCGGACGAGTGCGGCAACGATGGCTTCAGCGCGTTTCTGGCTGAGTGGGTCGTTGATTTTGTCGGAGCCTTGGTTGTCAGTGTGTCCTTGCACTTCGAATCGCACGTTGGTGTTCTTCTTCATGTAGTCGGCCACTTTCTGGATTTCGGCCATTGACTCGGGTTTGAGATCGGCCTTGCCTGTTTCGAAGAGGATGTTGTTGGTGACGAATTTGCCTGTTTCTGCCATGGCTTTTGCGATGGCTCCTTCGGAGGCGTCGGTGGCGTTGCGTCCGTAGAGTTCACCTGCGCCGCGTGCGATGAGCACGTTTTTCATGTAGGCAGGTTTTTCGCCGCGAAACCAGAATGTCATCCAGCCGGCACCGGCTTTGGCGCCAGGTATGTTGAAGTAGCGGATGTTGTCAACATAGACTTTGATGACGCGTTTATTGAACGAGATGGCGTAGTGGTGCCAGCGGTTGTCGTTGAGCGGTGTTTTCTGGTCCTGAACGCTGGTGCCGTCCTTTTTGCTGTTGCTTTGGGAGTCGGGACGCACGTAGTCGAGGGTAAATGAACCGCCAGCAAACCAGTGCAGGGTGAATATCTCTTGATCTGCTTCTTCTTCGGGGTGCATGAAGTCAATTTCGAAACTGCCTTCTGTGCAGAGGAGGTCGAATTCTACGGTGAACTCGTCGCCGAAGTAGTTCTTAGGGTTCTTGCTGATAAGCGGCATGATCCAAGAGTCTTCTTTGGCAAATTCGATGGCCTGTTGTCCGTTGACGGTGGCAATCTCGGCGTTGCCGCGTTGGAGATCCCACTTGCTTGGGAACTCGCCCACCTGCTCGCCTTTAACGGCGTCTTCAAAGACCACGACTGAGCCACGCACGAAGTCGCTCTTCACGTTGCTCACTTGAGTCTGAGGCTCTGTGGTCTGTTGCTCCTTCTGGTTGTTCTGTTCTTTGCCTTGGTTTTGGTTTTTCTTGTCAGCGTTGGGGTTGAGCACCTTGTCCATTGTCTGGTCAACGGTCTCCTCCACCTT
Source organism: Paludibacteraceae bacterium (assembly GCA_024405895.1). Lineage (GTDB taxonomy): Bacteria > Bacteroidota > Bacteroidia > Bacteroidales > Paludibacteraceae > HGM05398. The sequence continues at coordinate 325 of JAKSNW010000028.1, read as the reverse complement.
CTGCTCAATCTTCTCCTTAGCCTTGTCCTTAGCCTTGTTGGCGAGACCTTGGAGGAACGACTGTGCAGCCAGGCTGCCGGTACCTGCCGTGAGCATCACGGCGACCAATAGAAACTGAAGTTTTCTCATAATCATCAAATTTTTGTGAGTTGATAACCTAAATCGCGGCAAAGGTACGCATAATTTATCAATCTTTAAACCTTTTACGCACTCTTTGCAAGGGATTCAAATAAAATTCTTACCCCTGCGACGCACAAAAACCTTCCCGCCGATCGGCGAGAAAGAAAAAAACACCGCCGAAGGGCAAAAAGAGGCACCGCCAAAC
>JAKSNW010000027.1 GCA_024405895.1 Paludibacteraceae bacterium | reverse complement strand
TGATTATGATCTACACCTCCATTTCAAAGAGCCGTGCTACCCGCATTGCGAATCAAAAGCAGATGGTGGAAGATAGCAACTCTGGAGATTCGTCAACGACGACTGCCGACGAGACGGCTGAGAAAGTAGAGGCTACGAAAACAGCAGACGAAGAGGCTGCCTAAGTAGGTTTCTAAACATTTGGCGACCCCAAGGAGTTAGATACTTCTTGGGGTTTGCTGTTTTATACACCGATTGATTGGTACATAAAAAAAAGCCCCCGCTGTGGTTAAGCGAGGGCTATATTGGGCGATAGGGCGAAAGGCGATAAGGCGATTCGCCTATCGGTAAACGTTCATTGTTTCACAATGACTCTGCTTCCGTTCGGCATAGTCCAAGCAAGCTTGGTTCTGCTCTCACTTAATCGCAGAGTTATCGTTAAGGTTTACTTGACAATGACCTTGCCGTACATCATGCGACCGGTCTCTGTGGTGAGGCGAACCATGTAGAGGCCGCCAACCTCTGGCATTGTCACGTAGATTGGTTTGGCTTGGTGCTCGCTGCGTGAAACGAGTTTGCCGTTAGAGGTGTAGATCTCAACAACGGCTGTTTCCTCTACGTTGGCGTCGATGCGAACCTTGCCGCCGCGCTCCACTGGGTTAGGAGTGATGGTGAAGAGGGCGTCTTCAGCGTAGTCGAGACCAACCTTCACGTCAAGTACGAGAGTGATTACGGAGTCGCAACCCTCTGCTGTTGTACCGTTGAAGGTGTAGGTGCCAGCCTCGGTGAGCTCTTGACCGTTCCAGAGATATGGGAGGTCGGTGTCCATCACTTCGATGTTCTCGGTGCCAGCGAATGAAGCGTTGACGGTGAGGTTGAGTGTAGCCACAGAGTCGCAACCATTAGAAGCAACGGTGTTGAAGGTGTAGGTGCCTGCTGCGGTGAGGTCTTGACCGTTCCATGCGTATGGGAGATCGTTGTCGCAGACTGCCATGTCGATGGTCTCACTCATGCTCTGACCAACGGAGAAGTTGATGGTTGCGATAGAGTCGCAGCCCTCAGCTGTTGAGCCGTTGAAGGTATAAACACCATCGGTGGTGAGTGTCTGACCGTTCCATGTGTATGGCAATGCTGATGGGCAAACGGTGAGAGTCTCTGTGATGTTGTAGGATGGGTTGACGGTGAGGTTGAGAGTCACGATAGAGTCGCAACCGGCAGCTGTCAATCCGTTGTAGGTGTAGGTGCCTGCAGCGGTGAGGCTCTGACCATTCCAGGTGTATGGCAACTGGGTGTCGCAGATGGTGATGGTCTCGCTGCCTGAAGCAGGTGTGAACACAGAGAGAACGAGTGTGAAGATGGTGTCTTCGTTGACGCGGGTGAACTGGTTGATGCCTGCTACGAGGTCGCCAGCAGCGATGTTGAAGCCATTGTCGGCGTATGCAGAGCCGAGGCAGAGGGTGTCGGTCAGTGCCACGCGGATGGTGTCAACAACCACGGTGTCAACAACGACGTTGCGGATTTGGAAGTCGTTGGTGGCAAGGGTTACGATAGCGTCGGTCATGATGGCCATATAACCAGTGGTCTCGTGGGTCTTGTGGTATTTGACTACTTTGTTAGCCCATGAGGTGGTTGTTCTGATGGTGTCCACGAGGTTGAATGTTGAGAGGTCGCCTGGGTCGGTCATGTAGCCAACAACGAACTTGGAGGCTGAGTTTGACTTCACGTCGAAGGTGAGTTGCAACATGTCGAGGTCGGTGGTAAAGCCTGGGAGAACGACATAGTTCTGTGAGGCGATACGGTCGCGAGTGGTGCTTTGAGCCTTGTAGTAAACAGGGAGGTCAAGGTAGTGGTTGGATGCTGAACCGGCTACGTATGGCTCGATGTTTACGTTGTGTGCTGGGAGAACACCGAATACTTGGCTACCGCCAATCCAGCAGTCTGGCATTACGCCTTCGCCATAGGTTGGCATGGTGAAGTCCTCGGTGTAAGGTACGGTAGTGTTAGCGCAAAGGGTCTTGAATTTGTACTCTTTGCTCCATACGCTTGGACGGCTGCCGCCGCAGTCGGCTTGAACATATACATAATATGTAGTGTTGCTGTTGAGCATCTGAGCGAGGCTGTAGCCGTTGGCTTGGAGTTCGTCGAGGTAGAGCACCACGGCTGGGTCGTTCTCGTCGATTGAGTCTGGGTGAACAGAAACGGTTGTGACGAGGAGGTTGTTGGTCAAGCCTGTTGAGTTCCAACTGATGGTAGCGCCGTTGGCGGTAAGGTTGGAGACAGCCGCGTTGGTTGGAGTAGCGCAAGCGCGTTCCTCATAGACATTGATGTCGTCGAGGTAGTAGCCGTAGGAGGTGCTTGAACCTTCGCGGTAGAAGGTGATGTATTTGCCGTGACCGGTGAGGGTGCTGTTGGCGAATGATACGGTGTGCTGTTCTACGGTGCGTGCTGTTGGGCTGATGGTGTCGACTGGCACGAATGTGGTGAAGTCGTTAGGATCGCTCATCACGCCGACAACGAAGAGGCCAGAAGAGGTCTCGTTCTGTTGATAAACGTAGAAGGATACCTTCAAGTCTTCGATAGCAGGCTCCATTGGAGGAGTTGCTACATAGCCTGCGGTACAGTTCAAACGGAGTGAGTTCATACCGGTGTGGGCGTATGCAGAAGAGAGGTTGTAGATGCTTGGGAGTGTTGAACCTTGGGTAGCCATGCGTGTCCAGCAGCCAGGGAGTGTGGTGCTTGCGTCGAAGTCCTCATAGAGGCTGTAGATAGCCTCACAAGGCATGGTGAAGCTGTATGAGCCCCATGTGGTGGTGTCGTCGGTGCAGAGTGCCTGAACGTAGACATTGTATGAAGTTTCGTAGCTGAGACCACGGAAGGTGATGGCGTTGGTGTTGACGATGGTATCAACGTCACCAGCAGCGGTGGTTGGATCGATGGTTGTCTGTGAGAGTTTCACGCGATAGGTGGCATCATCGCTGGCGTTCCAGTTGACGGTAGCGTTGTTGCGGCTGATGCTTGAGGTGAAGTCGTTAGGAGTAACGCAGCCTACCATCACTTGAACAGAGAGGTTGTCGACAGCGCCAGGACCTTGTTGACCGCCTGAGTAACCCGTTTTCCAGTAGAAGACAATCTTCAAGGTGTCAGGTTGTGATACACTGAATGGTGCTGAGAAATGTGCCCAGTCGGCTTGAAGAACGAATGGAGCGTTGTTGTTCAAGTCGGTCCAACCGGCAGGTGTGGTGGTTGGGTTAGAGATGCCGTTAGCTGAGTTAGGTAAGATGACTACTTCGTTTTGACACAAGAACGCACGCATATAGTTTTGAGCCACGTTTGATGTGTTGACGCTACCCATGCCTTTCCAGTCGAAACTGATATTGTAGTTGCCAGCTTCTGGGAATACGATGGTGCGTGTAGCATAAGCATATACGCTGGTTGTAGTAGATGTGGTATAGGTGTAGTCTGCATCGTTGTTGGTGATGTAAAGTGAGTGACCTGTGCTATCGGTAGCAGTACCAGTACCAATCATCCATTTGTTCATCTGGTTGAAGTAGAAATCCCAGTTGCCAGCCTCATTCGCACCTTCGAAGTCGCAGGTGAATGGAGCAATTGCAGGAAGCTTCATGGTGGTGAAGTTGCCTTTCACCCACTCGCCATAGCCGTCGGTACCGCAGTTTGAACGAACATAAACTTCGTAGTTAGTTGCAGGTGTGAGTCCTGTGAAGGTATAGGTCTTGGCGTTTGCATTATAGATGGTGGTGCAGGTGTCAGGGTCGAAACCTTGGCGGCCAATGACTACATTCCATGAGGTTACGGAGTTAGAACATGTCCAGTTGATAGTAGCCTCGGTGGTAACGACATTGGTAGGTGTGATTGACAATACGTTTTGGCAACGGTCTTTCTCTTTAACTACAACATCGTCAATGTACATGTATTTGCCAGAAGGCATACGGAAGGCGATAGCACCATTGGCGCCAGTGTAGTTCTCAAGTAGTACGACTGCCTTGTACCATGTGCTTGTGGCTGCGATGGTGAAGGTGTCGATAGGAAGGAATGAAGCATCGTTGGTGGTGTCGGTCATGATACCAAATTCAACAGAGTTGCCTGCTGTGGTTGCACGATACCAGAATTCAACCTGAAGATCACTCATTTGTTTGCCTGGCACGTTGAACATTTGAGTCCATACGGTCTTGTTGGTGAAGTAGAGTGGACCACCGCCGTCGCCAGTGTGGTCGGCTGAGGTGTAGATATAGGCTGAACTTGAGTTGACGGTTTTTCTCCAACAGGTTGGGAATGCACTTGTGCCTGTGCCATAGTTAGAGAATGTCTCAATGTATGGGAGACTGGTAATTTCGCCGCAAGCTGTTGAGAAACTGAAGGTGCGCCAAGGACCGGTATCGCCACCGCCGCAGTTGCTACGGAAACGTACGTCATAGTTGGTTGAAGCCTGAAGGCCTGTGATGTTGTAGGTTGGGAAGTTATTGATGGTCTGCTGTTTTACGATAGAATCGTTCAAGAGAACCTGTACCTCCCAAGTGGTCTCACCAAGGCTGGTTGGAGTCCAAACCATCTGAGCAGAGGTGGTAGTGATGTTCTGGAAGTTGACAATTTTTGGAGTACCACAAGTGTAAGTGTGGATCTGGATGTTGTCGATAGCAATAGGGTCTTGACCGCCAGAGCCGTCGTTGCGCCAGAAGAATACGAGGTTGTAGACGTTGGTGTCGGTCTCGGTGTGAATGAACTCGCAGAAGTCCCAACCAGACATTTTCTTCAATGGTCTGAGATCGTCAAGTGCTTTCCATCCTGGTGGAACATTGTTTGCTGCTACATTGTAAGAATTGACATTAGGTTGGAAGGTAAGGTGAGCAGGAACAAGGAATGCACGAGCATAGTCGTAGTGTGTGGTGGCTGATGTCTCACAGTCGCCGTGCCAATCGAACATGATCTGGTAGGTGCCAGGGGCAAATTTGATGGTACGATATGCATAAGATGCTGTGGTGGTAGATGTATTGGTGAAGCCGTGGGTGTTGCCGCCGTCGTTAGAGATATAGAGGGCGTGTGAACCACCGTGATTGATAGCTTCGCCTACAGCCCAACCGTTGGTAGTGTTGTTGGCAAATACCCAGTTGTTAGCCTCGGTAGCATTCTCGAAGTCGCAGAGGTATGGAAGTGCTGGAGCAACCTGTGGAGTAGCGAAGGTGAGAGGACCTGTCCAGGTGCCACCGCCATCGGTACAGTTAGGTTGAACGTAAGCATAATAGAGTGTGCTTGGGGTCAAACCTGTTGCGGTATAACGTCCTGTAGTTGTGGTTGCGTTGGCAATGTCGGCTACGTCAGTAGCTGGGTTGCTCAAAGCGGTAGAGCTCACTTTTACATTCCATGATGGAGCTTTACCCAACCAGGTGATAACGGCTTTGTCGTCTTCTACACGACGAGCTGATAATACTTGCGCTTGTGGACAAGCAGGAGCATCAGTGATGCTGAGATCGTCAATGTAGTAGGTAAGTGTTGTTGAAGCAACTTCACTACCGTCAACAAGGAGGCAGAAGTAATAGTGATCGCTTACTGCTTCAACCAAACTGAATGGGATAGTGAACTGATACCAACTGTTATATGTGGCAGGTTTGATGACGGCTAACTCTTCAAAAGTGGAGAAATCGTTAGGGTCGGTCATGATACCTACATGCAAAGGTACATCGTTGGCAGAAACTGTAGACTTAATCCAGAATGAGGCTTGTTTGGTTGTGATGTCGTCAACATTCAGGTCTGGTGTTACTGCCCAAGCTGTGGTGTAGTGGTAAGCTGGTGTGTTGCTGCGTGAAGCATAGAGCTTCAAACCACGTGAACCTGCATGTCTGTAACTAGTACCTTGAGCATAGTTTGGCATATAGGTACTGCTGGTTGGTTGAGTTGCACCTGTCCAGTCGCCATAAGCTTGGTAGAACTTGTACCAACAATTAAAATTGCCAGTTGTTTCAAAGCCTTCGTTGTAAGGGATGTTTACTGGTGCGCAACCTGTTTGGAAGCTACCGGCAGGGCTCCATCCTGTGAAACTGCCGTCTTCGCATTGTGCATTGACATAGAAGAAATAAGTGGTAGAAGGTGTAAGACCACTTACTTGGAACGGTTTGTAGTAAACCGTAGTGTTTAGGAAGTTTGCGGAGTCGTTTGCCACGTTGGAAAGTTGCGTGGTGCCGACTTTCAGCCCGAATGCCATTGAACCTTCGTAGGCATCCCACATCAACTCAGCTGAGTTGGAATGGACACTAAAGGTCTGCAGGTTGTACGGCGTAACACAGGTTGTGTCGGCCGACTGAGCTGAAACGTTCAAACCAAAGCATGTGAGGCATGCAATGGCCAAAAGTGTTAAGAGCGTCTTTCTCATAAAAATTATTTGTATGTGTAATTTGTAATTTGTGTATTTGGGGGCAAAGGTACGATAAATATTTCATAGTATGGACTTATTGAGTATATAAAAAATAGTTGTTCATATATTGAAAAACGAGAAACAGATAATTAGTATCTATTTCTCGTTTAGTGGGTTATTCTTTAGCGGTGTTGTCACCGTTTGGCTTGTTGTTTTTGTGTGGCCGATGGTGGTGTGAATGTCTTCGCATTGTGTTCCCGAAAGGGTCGTTCTGATGATTCGAATTTTCGTTTTTGTGCTCTGACCGTTCGCGATGGTGATTTTGAGAGCCGTTTTTGTGATTGTTCCGACCCTTGCTGTTCCTATGGTTTTGCGAGTTGTGGTGTGAAGGCTTTTGACGGTTGTCATTCAGTTGCGGTTCTCCGGTTCCTTCTATGCCTTCTGGCAGTTCGGCTCGCATGATGGTTTTGTCCAGAAATTTCTCCAGTCGACGTAGTCGCAAATGGTCGTTAGGAGAGACCAGTGTGATGGCTTCGCCTGCAGCTCCAGCACGGGCTGTACGGCCTACACGGTGGACATAGTCTTCTGGTTGGGCAGGAACATCGTAGTTGACCACCAATTCTATGTCTTCGATGTCGATGCCTCGGGAAACGACATCGGTGGCAACCAAGATGTTGATTTTATTGTTGCGGAAATCGAGCATCACTTTGGTACGCTCATCTTGCGTGAGGTCAGAGTGCATCTGAGCGGCATCGAGATGCTGACGAATCAAAGCACGGTAGACTTCCTTGGTCTTGTCTTTCGAGGAGACGAAAATGATGCTTTTGCCTCTTTGACGCGATTTGAAGAGGTGTTTGACATATTCAATCTTTTGGGTCTCTGGAATCAGCGCAACTGATTGAACAATGTTTTCTGCTGGCTTGGAGACGGCTATCTTCACCTCTTTGGGTTCGTATAACACCTGACGGGCCAGTTTCTCTACGTCTTTAGGGAAGGTGGCAGAGAACATGAGTGTCTGGCGACTGTTAGGGAGGTGTGAGATGATTTCCATGATGTCGTCATAGAAGCCGATGTCAAGCATACGGTCGGCTTCGTCGAGTACGAGATAATCGACAGCAGACAAGTCTACACTCTGCATTCGAAGGATGGAGAGCAGACGTCCAGGAGTAGCAACGACAATGTCACAACCTTGCTGCAAGGCACGTTGCTGCTGGCTGAATGCAATGCCATCGTTGCCGCCATAAACGGCTATCCATGAGGTGTCTTGATAGAATGCAAAGCCTTCGATGAGTTGGTTGACCTGAAGCGCCAGTTCGCGTGTGGGAACAAGGATGAGAGCATTGACTTTACTCTCATCGTGGGTATATCGCGACAGCATCTCAAGGACAGGCAGCAGGTAGGCAGCCGTCTTGCCTGTTCCGGTTTGTGCAGAGGCAAGGAGGTCGTAACCTTCCAAGGCGATAGGAATGGCTTGTTCCTGCACAGGTGTGCACTCGACAAAGTTCATGGCGTCGAGGCCGTCAAGGAGGTCGTCGTTGATATCTAATTCGTAGAATTTCATACTAAAAATAAGAAAGGCTGAGTCGGGTATGGCTCAGCCTTATATGGGACGGACTAAAATTAGTCGTTGATGATGTCGAAGCCGCAGTAAGGAACCAATGCTTTTGGAATGCGGATGCCTTCTGGGGTCTGGTTGTTCTCGAGCAGGGCTGCGAGGATACGAGGCAAAGCAAGTGCTGAGCCATTGAGTGTGTGGCAGAGTTCAATCTTGCCTTCTGCATTACGATAACGGCATTTCAAACGGTTGGCTTGATAGTTCTCGAAGTTGGATACTGAACTGACTTCCAACCAACGTTTCTGGGCTGCAGAGTAAACCTCGAAGTCGAAGCAGAGTGAGGCAGTGAAGCTCATATCGCCACCACAGAGACGGAGGATACGGTATGGCAACTCAAGTTTCTTGAGCAAGCCCTCTACGTGGTCAAGCATCTCTTTGTGTGATGCCTCTGAGTGTTCAGGGGTATCGATGCGAACGATTTCGATTTTTGAGAATTCGTGCAGACGGTTCAAACCACGAACGTCTTTGCCGTATGAACCGGCTTCACGACGGAAACACTCGGTGTATGCGCAGTTCTTGATAGGGAGCTGTTTCTCATTGAGGATGACGTCGCGATAGATGTTGGTAACAGGTACTTCTGCGGTTGGAATGAGGTAGAGGTCGTCTACTTGGCAATGGTACATCTGACCTTCTTTGTCAGGTAATTGACCTGTGCCGTAGCCAGAAGCGGCGTTGACAACGGTAGGAGGCATAATCTCGGTGTAGCCTGAATTACGGGCCTCGTCAAGGAAGAAGTTAATGAGGGCACGTTGGAGACGGGCACCCTTGCCGATGTAGACAGGGAAACCGGCACCAGAGATTTTAACGCCGAGTTCGAAATCGATGAGGTTGTATTTTGAGGCAAGTTCCCAGTGTGGCAAGGCGTTTTCGCCAAGTTCTGGAATGGTGCCATCCATTTTTTCTACAACATTGTCTTCTGCAGTTTTGCCTTCTGGAACGGTGGCGTGTGGAAGGTTAGGAATTTGCAAAAGCAGTTCTTTTATCTTTTCAGCAGCCTCGTCCATTTTAGCGGAGAGGATTTTGCTGTTTTCTTTCAAGGTTGCGGTTTGGGCTTTGGCTTCTTCGGCTTCAGCTTTCTTGCCCTCTTTCATGAGTGCTCCAATTGATTTGGAGAGTTTGTTCATGTTGGCAAGGATATCGTCAAGTTCTTTTTGTGTTGAACGACGGATTTCGTTTTGAGCGATGACTGCGTCAATCATCTCTTCTGCATTGGCAAAATGCTTTTTCCCGAGACGGCGAATGACGTCTTCGCGGTTCTCAAGGATGGTCTTTAACGTTAACATAGCAATTATGTTTTATCTTGTCTGTTTTTTATCTTGTATAATAGGTCGTGGTAGGTAGTCGGCTTTGATGTTCTCCATACTGTTCCAGATGGATGCATCTGCTTCTGGATTCAAGGCTTTCATCTCTTCCACGATTTGTCTGACCTTGGCACGGTTGGATTCGTGCTCGTAAGGACAGTTCTTTTTCATTTTCTTGAACTGCTGTTCCTCTGCATATTCCCTTAGGTCTGCCTCTGACAGTTTCGCCATTGGCCGGATGATGGTAATGGGGAACTTGTCCATCTGTAGCAATGGTGGCATGGTAGCAAAGGTTCCCTGAAATATCATGTTCATCATCAAGGTCTCAAAAAGGTCGTCGCGGTGATGACCAAGGGCAATCTTGTTGCATTGCTGCTCTTGAGCGACCTGGAAAAGTTTCTTGCGTCGATACCAAGAGCAGAGGAAGCAGACGTTTTTCTGGTTGTTCTCGTCGATTTCAAAGTTGGTATGTTCGTGAATGAACGGTACTCCACGTGATTCGCAGAATTCACGAAGATAATCGATGTCAGCAGAGTATGGCACGATATCAACACTGATATGTGTGGCTACAACTTCGAACTTTGGCTTGAATACCTTTTTACGTTCTGCAAGAAATGAAACGAGCGCCAGCGAGTCTTTTCCGCCAGATAGTCCAACCATGACTTTGTCTCCATCGGTCAGTAAGCCATAGTCTTTCATAGTCTTGTTGACTTGCTGCTGAAGACGTATGCTCAGTGGTTTAGACATCTTTCAAGAGGTGTGGTCGCAGTTTCTTGGTGCGCTCAATGGCTTGCTCATGTTCCCATGCCTCAATCTTGGCTTCGTTGCCAGAGAGTAGGATGTCAGGAACTTTCCAACCGTTGTAGTCAGCAGGACGGGTGTAAAGCGGTGGTGCCAACAGCCCATCTTGGAACGAGTCGGAGAGGGCAGATTGCTCATCACCCATGGCACCTGGAAGCAAGCGTATAACTGCATCGGCAATTACGGCGGCAGGAAGTTCGCCTCCTGTCAGCACGTAGTCGCCAATGGAGATTTCTTTTGTGATGTAGTGGTCGCGAACGCGTTGGTCAATGCCTTTGTAATGACCGCAGAGAATAATGATGTTCTCGCTCATTGACAAGGTGTTGGCCATTGGTTGCGACAGTTGCTCACCATCAGGCGAAGTGAATATGATTTCGTCATAGTTACGTTCGCTTTTCAGGTGGTCAATACAACGTGCAATAGGTTCGATCTGCATCACCATACCAGCGCCGAATCCAAAGGCATAATCATCTACACGGTGGTGTTTCTCATCGGTAGAGTAGTCGCGTAGATTATGGATGTGGATTTCTGCCAGACCTTTGTCGCAAACTCGTTTAATAATCGAGTTGTTGAGAGGCCCGTCAAGAAGTTCCGGAAGGACGGTGATGATATCGATTCGCATGTTGTAGGGGGTGAATTAGAATTCGGCGTTCTTTGGAGTTCTTGGGAATGGGATGACGTCGCGGATGTTCTGCATGCCTGTTACGAAGAGCATGAGACGCTCGAAGCCAAGACCGAAACCTGAGTGAGGGCATGAACCGTATTTACGGGTGTCGAGATACCACCACATATCCTTCATTGGGATGTTGAGCTCTTGAATACGTGCCAAGAGTTTATCGTAGTCAGCTTCGCGCTCAGATCCGCCGATGATTTCGCCAATTTTTGGGAACAACACATCCATAGCACGTACGGTCTTGCCGTCCTCGTTCTGCTTCATATAGAATGCCTTGATCTCTTTTGGATAGTCGGTGAGGATAACTGGACGTTTGAAGTGTTCCTCTACCAAGTAACGCTCATGCTCTGAAGCCAAATCAACGCCCCAATATACTGGGAATTCGAATTTGTGACCGTTCTTGACAGCCTCTTCGAGAATCTTCACGCCTTCTGTGTAAGCAAGACGAACGAAAGAGTCTTTCAATACGCCTTGGAGGCGGGCAATGAGTTCTTTGTCGAACATGTCGTTGAGGAACTGGAGATCGTCAGCACAGTTGTCAAGAGCCCATTTTACGCAGAATTTGATGAATTCTTCTGCGAGGTCCATGTTGTCTGTGATATCGTTGAAAGCAACCTCTGGTTCAATCATCCAGAACTCAGCCAAGTGACGTGGTGTGTTTGAGTTTTCTGCACGGAAGGTTGGACCAAATGTGTAGATTGCACCAAGTGATGTTGCTGCCAATTCGCCTTCAAGCTGACCAGATACGGTCAAACTGGTTGGTTTGCCGAAGAAGTCTTCTGAGAAATCCAACTTACCGTCTTCTGTGCGTTTGAGGTTGTTGAGGTCCATTGTAGTTACTTGGAACATCTGACCTGCACCTTCACAGTCACTACCTGTGATCAGAGGAGTGTGGAAATAATAGAAGCCTTTCTGGTGGAAGAAGGTGTGGATGGCAATAGCCATGTTGTGACGAATGCGGAATACTGCACCAAATGTATTGGTGCGAGGACGGAGGTGAGCAATCTCACGGAGTTTTTCCAAACTGTGTCCTTTCTTCTGCAATGGATATGTCTCGTCAGCTTTACCAAGAACGTCAATCTCTGTTGCTTGAATTTCGGTAGTTTGTCCTTGACCGAGTGATTCTGCCAAAATGCCGTTAACACTGAGACATGCACCTGTTGTTACTGCTTTCAGCAACTGTTCGTCAATCTTTGCAAGGTCAACTACAACCTGCATGTTCTTGATTGTTGAGCCGTCGTTCAAGGCAATGAAGTTTACATTCTTATTGCCGCGTTTTGTGCGAACCCAGCCTTTGATGTTTACTTCAGCACCGATGTCTGTACGTTTCAGGGCTTCGGCTATGATTGTTCTTTTGATTTGTTTCATCGTTTGAATGATATGATTTATTGTAAAAAAGAGGCGTCCGGATATGGTGGACGCCTCTTTATGTTATTCTGATAATATGCTTGGTTAGCTTATTATTTTACTGCAACGCCACCAACTGCACTCATTACGCAGCGGAAACCGATGTCGTTTGTACTCTTGTTTTGATTCAACCAACGACGTTTTGCTGGGTTCATCCAGATAGCGCGGTCTTTCCAAGAACCACCTTTATAAACGCGGTTTTCGTCAGAAATCATGTTAGCGCGTTCGATAGGTGAAGCATATTCTGGGTTCCAGATTGAGTCTGCAATTGAAGTCTGCAAGTCGCCGTCCATGAAGTTACGAACGTCTTTGCCTGAGAGTTTGAATTTCTTCTCGTTGATAAGAACGTTGCGCATGCTGTCGCGTACGTCTTGTTCCATGTATGGGAGACGCTCGAGCAATGTCTCAGCATAAGCAGAGTCGCTTTCGTATTCGTTACCACGGAATGGGTTGATTTCGTTAACTTGGCGGTTAGATGTTGAACGGTATACGTCGAGTACCCATTCGTTAACGTTACCAGCCATGTTGTACAAACCAAATGAGTTAGGTGGGAAGAAGTCTACTGGAACAGTTGGAGTACCAAGTTCGTTTGTCATGCCGATAGGGTCACCAGCACCACGCATGAAGTTAGCCAAGAACTGACCTTTTTTCTTCTTGTCGTACATCTCGCGAAGTTGAGCACCTTCCCAAGGATATGTCATACCTTCTGGAGCGTTTTGTTTCTCTACGTATGTACCGTAAGCTGCGAATTCCCATTCTGCTTCTGTTGGGAGACGGAAAGGACAGTCATAAACAACGCCGTCCAAATCAGGATAGTCGTCACCAACGTTAGCACGCATATAAGTTGCTTTGTATGGAGTATAGAAAGCGTATGCGTATGGGTTCTCAGGATCGCCCTGGATGTTCTCGTTTACAGTTTGAAGATCTGTATAGTCGATGATTTTCTTGTCAATGAGGATGCGCTCGTTGGCACGGTCGGTACGCCATTGGCAATATTCGGTTGCTTGTTTCCAAGATACACCGACTACTGGATAGTAACCGTATGCAACGTGAATATAGTAGCTTTGTACGAGAGGCTCGTTGTATGCCAACTCTTCACGCCATACAGTTTCGTCTGGCATAGCCATGAGGATTCTGCGTGGTTCGTGAGCGTACACCAATGTGATCCAGCGTACATACTCGCGCCAGTCGATGTTGGTTACCTCGAACTCATCCATATAGAAACCGCTGATACCAACACGACGTTTCAAAGCGTCTGATTGGGTAGAAACAGGGTCTCCGTTCAAACCTTTTACCGATGTATTTGTCGAAATATACACGGTTCCGTAAGGAATTCTTTCATCGTACTTAGTTTGTACGTTGTAGAATCCGCGCTTTTCGTCATTGTATTTCCAACCTGTTTTTTCTGAATAGGCTGTAGAAACACCGGACTTTTGGCATGATGCAAGTGCCACTAACATAAGCACTAATGCAAGGATACTTCTAGTTGATTTCATGTTTATTCTTGGGAGTTAAGTTATTTACTTTCCTATTTTACGCTTCGTTCAGATTTTACCATACGAATGCGACGGCAAAGATACATTTTTTTTCCCAAGCACAATAGCACGTTCAGTATTTTTTTTCAAAACTTTTTTTATTTGCGTGTTTATGCACTCTTTTTCAATGGGATTGTTGTGTATAAAAGGTGTGTTCTTTTTGAAATCTTCGGGTGTGGAGTCGTTTGACCCCTTTATTTATATTTATAATGTATGTGTGATAAGAAAACGGGCTGTTTGCATATAATACCTCGAATTTTTGGGTTACTTTTGCACTCTCAAATCATAGAATATGAATAATCTTTCTTTATTGTTGAGGGGAAAACTCTACGACTTTTCTCGTCCTATGGTGATGACGATTGTCAATGTGACCCCGGATTCGTTTTTTGAGGGTAGTCGTGCTACCGATATTCCAGCAGTCTTGAATGCTGTGGAAAAGGCTTTGAATGAAGGCGCTGATATGATTGACTTGGGCGGCTATTCAACGCGCCCTGGTGCGGCTGAGGTCTCTGAAGAAGAAGAATTGAAGCGTGTTAGTGAGGCTTTGATTGCGATAAGAAAACGATGGCCAGACTTACCGGTCAGTGTGGATACTTTCCGTGCAAGAGTTGCTCGTGAGTCTGTGGAAAAATACGGTGCAGATATAATTAATGACATTTCTGGCGGCGATATTGATGCTGATATGTTGCCAACGGTTGCTGAATTAAATGCTCCGTATATCTTGATGCATATGCGTGGAACACCTCAAACTAAGCAGCAGTTTACCGATTATAAGGCAATCGTTCCAGAAATGCTTAGCTATTTTTCTGAAAGAATCGAGAAACTTCGTAAGCTTGGATTCACTAAAGAGGTGATTATCGATCCAGGTTTCGGTTTCTCAAAAACATTAGAGCAAAACTATGAGGTGATGCGTGGACTCGATTATTTCCATGCTTTTAATGCCCCATTGTTAGTCGGAATATCAAGAAAAACGATGATATTCAAACTGCTTGGTGGCACTCCGGCTGAGTCGCTCAATGGAACAACGGTGTTGAATACCTATGCTTTGATGCATGGTGCTCATATCCTTCGCGTTCATGATACTAAGGCGGCTGTAGAGGCAATAAAAATTTGTGGTATGTTGAAAAACTCTTGATTATGGGTTATGCAATAGGCTTGAAAGACATCATCGATATTTTCTTGGTGGCTGTCTTGTTTTATCAGATTTATCGATTGGTGCGTGGCACTGGCGTATCCAATATCTTCATCGGCTTGATTCTGTTTGTGCTGGTGTGGTTTGTGGTCAAGTTCTTCGACATGACGTTGTTGAGCATGATTTTTGATGCTGTTATCAACGTAGGTGCCATCGCATTGATTATCATATTCCAAAGTGAAATCCGTAACTTCTTTGCCAAATTGGGTTCCAGCAACTGGACAATGATGCTTTGGCTAAAGCGAATTTTTCGTAATAAGAAGAAGGACGACGGCAAGACCGATTTCCCTATCATGAAAATGGTGCTTGCTTGTAGAAATATGGCAAAGACAAAAACTGGTGCATTGATTGTGATAGGCAGAAGAATGAGCCTTCACGACTATATCAATACCGGTGATTTGGTAAATGCAGATATCAATACCCGTCTTATAGAGAATATCTTTTTCAAGAATAGTCCGCTGCATGATGGTGCGATGATTGTAACAGATAATCGTATCACAGCTGCAGGATGTATTCTCCCAGTTAGTCGTAATCCTGAAATTCCGCGACATTTGGGTTTGCGTCACCGTTCGGCACTCGGTATTGCCGAGGCTACGGATGCTATTACAATTATTGTGTCTGAGGAAACCGGTACTATCTCCTTGGCCATTGATGGCGCCTATATGTTGAATGTGACTCCCGAGGAATTGGAGCGTGTTTTGGCAGAAAAACTTCAGGAATAGTTCCTGTTGAAGATATAAATAAAAGAGGGGTGACTTTTGGTCATCCCTCTTTTGTTGTCTATATGTTTTATTATACATATTTTGCGCACTTACGCATCAGCCATTTCTGATGTTCTTTGTCGAGCATTGGGGCAAGACGTTTGTAGACCATCTGGTGATAACTGTTGATCCATTCTACCTCATCAGGAGTGATGTACTGACGAATGAGTGTCTTGAGGTCGATAGGGCAGAGTGTCAAAGTGTCGAAGTGAAGGAACTTTGTTGAGTTCTTCTCGCGTCCGCTTGCTACAGAGATAAGGTTCTCGATACGGATGCCGTAAGAGTTCTCCTGATAATAGCCAGGCTCGTCGCTCATGATCATGCCTGGTTCAAGGATTACAGGATTTTCTTGCATGCGGATGCTTTGTGGACCTTCGTGAACATTCAAGAAGTGGCCAACACCATGACCTGTGCCATGACCGTAGTTCTTGTTGTGTTGCCAGAGATATTGGCGTGCGAGTACGTCGAGTTGGGCGCCACGGGTGCCATGTGGAAATTTTGCATTTGCCAAGGCAACCATTCCTTTGAATACCATGGTGTAGCTCATGCGGCTCTCACCGCTGACAGGACCAAGTGGAATTGTACGGGTGATATCGGTTGTGCCGTCCAGATATTGGCCACCGGAGTCAAGCAACAAGTAGCCACGTGGTTGGAGTGGAATATTAGTTTCTGCTGTAGGCTCATAGTGAACGATGGCAGCGTGAGGTCCGTAGGCTGCGATGGTGGCAAAGCTTTCGCCGACGAAGCAGTCTTGTTCTGCACGGAACTCGTGGAGACGTTTTACAACATCGAGCTCAGTGATTTCGGAAGACTGCATCTGCTGTTCCAACCAGAAGAGGAACTTCACCATTGCAACACCATCGCGAATCATAGCTTTTCTCATACCGGACAACTCGATGTTGTTCTTGATGGCCTTCATCAAGGTAACTGGTGAAGGGGTGTGCTTTGCTCCGCAGTTAGCTTGTGCTGCTTGGTAGAGTGAGTAGTTGGCTTTGCTGAAGTCCATGCCGAGACGTGTGTCGAGTGCGGCAATAGAAGAGCGGATGTCATTATATTCTTTGATGGCTATACCTTGACGGCCGATGCTGGCGGCTGTAATGTCGGATACTTTTGAGCCGTCAACGAAAAGGGTCGCTTTCTCTTTTTCGATGATGGCGTAAGACATGAATACAGGGTTGTATGCGATGTCGGAGCCACGTAGATTGCAGAGCCATGCAATATCGTCGAGTGAGGTGGCGAGCCATGCTTCAATGCCGGCTTTCTCCATCTCTTCGCGAACCATTTTGAGTTTGTCGCCAGGTGTTCTGCCGTCAATAGTGCGAGGCATTTGGAATACCATATTGTTTGGCAGTGCTGGTCGGTCGGTCCAAACGTCACCTACGTAGTCGCCGTTGGTTTTAAGAATAAGACCATTGGTGGTAAGGGTGTCGTTGAGTACCATATAGCTATTAACCGAGAAAAGTTCTGGGTTGATGCTTACGATGCTTCCTTCGTCGAGTACGGCAGATAGCCACTCGGCAATAGTTGGGGTGCTGGCTACGCCTTCACGCATCAGTTCGATGCCTCGAGGTTCTATTTGAGGAGGTGCCTGAAGAAAATAGCGGGAGTCTGTCCAAAGAGCAGCATGTTCGCTGGTAATTACTACGGTGCCAGCTTCCCCGGTAAAACCGGAAATGTAATTCATTTCTTGCCAATAGTCGGCAATGTATTCGCTCCCGTGAGGGTCTGTGCCAGGTATGATAACGGCTGACACGTTGTTTTGTTGCATTATTTCGCGTAATTGCAACAGTGGATTTTCACTTGTCATACTGAATTGTTTGAATAATACGCGTAATTAAAGCTCTTTAGGTGGAGAGCTGTTTTATTATTGTAATCGAGCGCAAAGATAGTCATTTTTTTTTAATTGACCATTTGTTTTATGAACTATTGCAGAAGTGTTGTATGTGGGAGGTTTTCATTGAAAAAATAGATGTATTTTTGTGCCCGTTTTTGTGAATCAATGAAGGAGAACGACAGAAATACCGACTTTTTTTGTTTCAAGCTATATGATTGGTATGAGGTAAATGCGCGTCAACTGCCATGGAGGCAAACACGCAATCCCTATTTAATCTGGCTTTCAGAGGTTATTCTGCAGCAGACCCAGGTAGTTCAGGGACTTGCCTATTATCATGCCTTTGTGGAAAACTACCCGACAGTTGCCGACTTGGCATCTGCTCCGCTGGATGAAGTTCTCAAACTATGGCAGGGGCTTGGCTACTATTCCCGTGCCCGCAATCTTCATGCGGCAGCCCAGATGGTTATGGAACGGTTTGATGGCGAGTTCCCTCGAAAATATACTGATTTGCTGCAGTTGAAGGGTGTGGGAGCCTATACGGCTGCTGCTATAGCCTCGTTTTCGGGCGATGAACCGGTGGCTGTGGTCGATGGTAATGTTTATCGGTTTCTGTCTCGTTATTTCAGGGTGGAAACTCCTATTGATTCTACTTCGGGAGCGAAGGAGTTCAAGGAACTGGCGCAATACCTGATGCCGGCAGACAAGGCAGCCCTGCATAACCAGTCGATGATGGAGTTCGGGGCGCTTCAATGTACACCTCATCCGCATTGTGATCAATGTCCGTTTGCTGATTCGTGTGCTGCCTTTGCAGATCAGGTGGTGGAGAACCTTCCTGTCAAGCAACATAAGGTGAAGATTCGTACCCGATATTTACATTATATATATTGTATAGCCGATGGAATGTTGATTCTGCATCACAGAACCAATCCGAAGGATGTGTGGCAGGGGTTGTATGAGCTTCCTTTGATAGAGTTGGATAGAGCAACAGATTTTGAGAAACTGTCTAAAAAAGAACAGTTCAAATCGTTGATTGGAGATATTCCATTCACATTGGTTGCTTCCTCGAAAGAAAAAACACACCAGTTGACTCATCAGAAACTTGTGGCAAAATGTTTTTTCTTGCGCCTGAAGTCCATGCCGACTCTCCTTTCTGATGATTGCCTTGCGGTTCCGCTTTCGTTGCTAAATCGTTTTGCTGTTCCTCGACTTGTGGAATTTTTCCTCGAAAACGGAATTCGGATTTTTGAGGCAGAATAATGTGAAACAGTTCCGTTTTTGCTGCTCGGGCGATTGTGGTTTGTTCGCTCCAATCCGAATTTGTGATTTTTACAATGGGAATAGAAAAATCTTTTTTGCAGCCCCTATTTTTACTGTTGGTCTGTAATTTGCAAATCAGATAAAAAAATCGTAATTTTGCATTTTCATTAGAGAAAAAAGAATTAGTCATGAACGTATCAGAATTAGGCGAATTCAAACTCATCGAAGAACTTACAAAAGTCATCGAATTGCGCAATCCTTCATCTTTGAAAGGTGTTGGCGATGATGCTGCTGTAATGGATTATGGCGACAAACAGGTGTTGGCAACAACCGATGTGCTTCTGCAAGGCATTCACTTCGACCTTCACTATACTCCGCTGAAATATCTTGGCTACAAGGCAGCGGCAGTCAATATATCAGACATTTGCGCCATGAACGGCAAGGCAACTCAGATGTTGGTAACCATCGGTATTTCAAAACAGTTCACTGTTGAGATGCTGGAGGAACTTTACTCTGGTATCTATGCCGCCTGCGATCAGTTTGGTGTGGATGTGGTTGGTGGCGACACCTCGGCTTCCCTTACCGGATTGACCATCAGCATAACCTGTCTTGGCGTTGCGGATAAGGATAAAGTGGTTTATCGTAGTGGTGCTAAGCCAAATCAGTTGATTTGTGTGACTGGCGACCTCGGCGCAGCCTATATGGGATTGCAACTTTTGGAACGTGAAAAACGCATTTTCCTCAGTCAAAAAGATAATGAGGGCTTCCAACCAGACTTTGCAACAAAAGAATATATTCTACAACGTCAGATGCGTCCAGAACCACGTGTTGATATCGTGAGGATTCTGGCTGAACATAATATCGTGCCAACGGCTATGATGGATGTGAGCGACGGATTTTCTTCCGAACTGCTTCATATCTGCAAGGATAGTAAGGTGGGCTGCCGTGTCTATGAGGACCGTATTCCTATCGACTATGTAACGGCCACTCAGGCTGAGGAGTTCAATATGAACCTGACCACAGCTGCATTGAATGGTGGCGAGGACTATGAGTTGCTGTTTACCGTTCCTGTAGAACTTCATGAACAGATGAAGGCGTTGGCAGAAGAGAATATTCATATCATCGGCCGCACAACTACGGAAGATGAAGGCGCATGCCTTGTGACTCGAGACGGACAGGAGATTACGCTCAAGGCACAAGGTTGGAACGCATTCAAACAAGAATAATAACAATACATATATAATATATATAGTATGAAAGCATTGAATTTACTTTCTATCGGTATCGCCTCTGACCATGCCGGTTTTGAACTTAAGGGTGAAATCATCAAGTGGCTCGAAGAGCAGCATGCTAATGTCTACGACTACGGCACACATAGCGCTGATAGTTGCGACTATCCAGACTTCGCTCACCCATTGGCTAAGGCTGTTGAGGGCAAAGCTTGTGATTTCGGTATTGCAATTTGTGGCTCTGGCAACGGCATCAGCATTACTGTGAATAAACATCAGGGCGTCCGTGCAGCTTTGTGCTGGAATGTGGAGTTGGCTCAGCTGGCTCGTCAGCATAACGATGCCAATATTTTGTCGCTTCCTGCTCGTTTTATCAGCAAAGAATTGGCTTTTGATATCGTAAAAGCATATTTTGCAACTGATTTTGAGGGTGGAAGACATCAACGTCGTGTTGAGAAAATACCTGTAAGTCAGGAATAAAAATAGAAAAAATAGAGGTGGGTGATACTTTTTTTGATTTGATAATAGATAATCTCAAAAAAAGTACTACTTTTGTCTCCCGATATTTGTGACGGACTATGTGTCCTAACAGATCTCGTAAGTATCTTAGAATTAAATAATAATACACATAACTTAAAAACAAATGATTGTAGTTCCTGTGAAAGAAGGCGACAATATCGAACGCGCTTTGAAGAAATTCAAACGTAAATTCGAGAAAACAGGCGTTGTTAAAGAACTTCGTCGTCGTCAACAATTCGACAAACCTTCCGTAGTAAAACGTGACAAAATGATGCACGCTATCTACGTACAACAATTGCAAACTCGCGAAGATTAATCTTCGTTTGTGGCAATTGAAGAAAGGCAGTCCTAAAGGATTGTCTTTTTTTGTGCCCTGCAGAGAACCGAAATTTACGATTTTCTATTTAAGTTGGCACATTTATGACAATTTGATGTATTATCGAGGTGGCTAAAAAGAAGTGCTCCGGAATTTTTGTTTTCTGCACTTTATTTCGTAATTTAGCACCGTGAAACTGAAAAAACAATGGTAAATACTTTTGTGACATATTTGGCTCATGAAAAGGCAAGGTCGGAATGCACGGTAACTGCATACAAAAAAGACCTTGAGACATTGTTTCAGTTTCTGCAGGTGGAGCCTACTCGTGAAAATGTGGCAATGGTGACCACGAATGATATCAGAGCCTGGGCTTCGGATATGATGCAGCATCAGTTTCTCGCACGTTCTGTCAATCGCCGGCTTTCGGCAGCAAGAAGTTTCTTTCGCTACATGCGTTTGCTTGGTGTGATCGAAAAAAATCCGGCGGAATATGTGCCGGCATTGAAAACACCCCGACCTCTTCCTGTTTATTTCAAAGAGGAAGAAGTGGACAAAGCAACGCAAATACCGGAAGGTGAAGAAACCGATTTCGAGTCGGTGAGAGATGCCTTAGTTATAGAGTTGCTTTATCAAACAGGAATGCGTAGGGCAGAGCTGGCGGGGTTGAAGGATGTTGACATCGACACCTCGGGTAAGACGATAAAAATTCTCGGCAAGGGTCGGAAGGAACGGATAGTGCCATTCGGTGATGATCTTGAAAAGAAGATACAATATTATATAGCATTGCGCAGCGGTGTTTCTGCTATGACTCCCGGTCGTCTATTGATCAAAAGAAATGGCGAGCCGCTTAGTGTTGAAGATATATATAATATAGTAGTGCGGAGAATGGGGGAGGTCTCAACTCTGGAAAAACATAGTCCGCACGTGTTGAGGCATACTTTTGCGACTACGATGCTGAATAATGGGGCAGATCTGGACTCGGTAAAGGAACTTCTGGGTCATAGCAGCCTCGCCACGACACAGATTTATACGCACGTTACCTTTGAGCAGATGTTGGAGAGTTATCACAAAGCACATCCCCATGCAAAAAGTTCAACGGACGACGAAACAAATAAATAAAATATCAACTCTAAAAACAGGAGGATTTATGGAACTTAGAATTCAATCGGTGAAATTTGACGCAACTGAAAAATTGCAGGCTTACATTGAAAAGAAGATGGAAAAGATCACTAAATTCTGTCCTGATGCTCATTCGGCAGATGTCGTGCTTAAAGTTGTGAAGCCGGAAACCGACCACAACAAAGACGTTTCGGTTACGGTTATGGCGCCAAGTACGAAATTTTACGCACAAAAAGAAGCCAATTCTTTCGAAGAAGCCTTCGATGAATGCCTTTCTGCGCTGGAAAAACAGCTGGAAAAGCACAAAGATCGCCATTAGACAAATAATTCTGGCAAAAATTGATTAAAAATTTTGCTCTGATAATCAATGCTGTATAGACTGCCGCTGAATATTGAAAGAAAAAAATCAATGGTAGAGCAAAAAAAGTTACTCAATAGTTTGCTCAGAATAAAATAAACCTCTATCTTTGCACTCGCTTTCGGGAACGAAAAACCGAGGGCAGATAGAGACGCCTCTTTAGCTCAGCTGGCCAGAGCACGTGATTTGTAATCTCGGGGTCGTTGG
>JAKSNW010000026.1 GCA_024405895.1 Paludibacteraceae bacterium | reverse complement strand
TCGGCATTTGTAGATTCGTAAAATCAGCTTGATTTTGGCAGTCGGCATTTGTAGACTCGTAAAATCAATTTGATTTTGGCAGTCGGCATTTGTAGATTCGTAAAATCAGCTTGATTTTGGCTGTCGGCGATTGTAGATTTGCCAAATCAAGTTGTAGAAATGCCATCGTTTTTGTCAGAAACCCTTTGTCGGCATGAAAAATAGAGTAGTCGGCACTGGGTGGAAACAAAAAAATACCGTCATGGTTGACGGTATTTTCAAGGTCGGGCTGTCGTGTTGTGAAGCCCTGATATCGTTCTCTTTATGAGTAGTCTGTGCTTGTCTTAGCCTTTGTTCATAGAGCAGCTGCCCTCGAAACGTGCGTCAGGCTCAATGCTGAGTGTCTTGATGTTGATGTCGCCTTTCACGTTGGCTGTGGAGCGGAGTGAAAGCAAGCCTGAGGTTGTGATGTTGCCAACCACAACGCCATAGATTTCGGCTGTGGCACAAAAGATATTGCCTTTTACAATACCTGTCTGTCCGATGATTACCTTGCTCTGGCTTGTGATGTCGCCGTTGACTTCACCGTCCAAGCGGAACTCGCTTTCGGTGCTGATTGTACCCACAATCTTGGTGCCAGAGGCTATTGTGTTTTGCACACCGCTTGAATAGGTGGTGGTGCTTGTTGGAGTTACGTCTTTTGCCATGTTAGAATGGTGTTAAAAGGTTAGATTTTATTTTCCGCTGCAAAGGTAATGAAAACTTTACAAAACTACCAAACAAATAGTTTGTAGATTTCTAATTTTATTCATATCTTTGCAAAGTCGTAAAATGCATATTTTGCATGGATATTCGTAAAATGCGATATTATACAAAAACGTGTGTTTTTACTGATAAATGATAATAGAAACAACAAAATACATTATATATTCATGAAAAATATTCGATTTCTGCTGTTTGCGCTAATGCTCAGCCTGTGTTCTTTTGGACAGGCATTTGCTCAAAGCGTAGCACGCGGTGTCGTTGTTGATGCCGTGACACAAGAGCCTCTCATCGGTGTGACTATTGTAATTAAAGGCACAACCGCAGGCGATGTCACCGACCTTGATGGCCGTTTCAATGTGAAACTTCCAGAAGGTCATGACGTTCTTGTATTCTCTTATGTTGGCTATGAAACCGTTGAGATGAAAGGCTCAAAAGCTGAGCGTGTCTCATTGGAGCCAGTGGTAACAGCGTTGAAAGACGTGGTGGTTACTTCTTCCGTGGCTATCCAACGTAAAACTCCTATCGCCGTTTCTTCAATTGAACCAGCTACAATTGAAGAAAAACTTGGCAACATGGAGTTCCCTGAATTGCTGAAATCCACTCCAGGTGTTTACGTTACACGCGACGGTGGTGGCTATGGCGACTCTAAAATCAACATGCGTGGTTTCCAATCTGCCAACGTGGCTGTCATGATCAACGGTGTTCCTGTGAACGATATGGAATGGGGCGGCGTGTATTGGTCAAACTGGGCAGGTCTTTCCGACGTAACCCGTGTGATGCAGACACAACGTGGTCTTGGTGCTTCAAAAGTGTCATCTCCAAGCGTAGGTGGTAGCATCAACATCATTACCCGCAGCACCGACGCCAAACGTGGCGGTTCCGTTTCTTACGGTATCGGTAACAATGGTTACAACAAACTTACCTTCAACGTGTCATCAGGCTTGACCAAGAAAGGTTGGGCTTTCACCGTTCTCGGTTCTCGCACTTGGGGTAATGGTTATATCCAAGGCACAGAGTTTGAAGGTTGGAACTATTTCGCCAACATCTCTAAGATGTTCGGTGAACGTCACTCCTTGTCTCTCACGGCTTTCGGCGCTCCACAATGGCACAACCAACGTAGCTCATACGACGGCTTGACCATCGAGGGCTGGCAGAACGTTCAAAACTATATGGGCGACAAGAGCTGCTATCTCTACAACGCTACTTATGGTTTTGACAAGAATGGCCAACGCAGAACCTCTGCATACAACTCTTATCACAAACCACAGATTTCGTTGAACTATAACTGGGATATCAATGAGAACTCTTCATGGAGTACCTCTCTTTATACTTCCATCGGTCGCGGCTTCGGCTATAGTGGTCAAGGTGCAACAAGTACTTATGCCAACAGTTGGTACGGTGCTTCAAACGGAACCTTGAACACCACCTTCCGCAAAGAAGACGGCACATTCGCCTACGACGAAATCCAGGAATTGAACGAACAGAGCGAGAGCGGTTCTTTGATGGTGATGTCAAAATCAAAGAACTTCCACAACTGGTACGGCTTGCTCTCAACCTATACACACAAGTTCAAAGATATCATCGATTTCTATGCTGGTGTTGACGTACGTTATTATAAAGGTATCCACACCAACGAAATCATCGACCTCTACAACGGCGATTACTACATCGACCGCTATCGTGCCAACGTAAAAGTTGGTAACAACGCAGCTGCTGCCGATCCAACATTCGCACAGAAGAAATTGCAGGTTGGCGACGTTGTCTATCGCGACTACGACGGCCACGTAATGCAAGAAGGTGTGTTTGGTCAGGTTGAAGCCAACCTCAACCAAGTCAATGCCTTCGTTTCTGCTTCTGTTTCCAATACTGCTTATTGGCGTTACGACCGCTTCTACTATGACGAAGAACATGCTCGTTCAAAAACCGTTAACTTCTGGGGCTTTACCGTGAAGGGTGGTTTGAACTACAACTTCGCAACTCATCATAACGTATTTGCAAACGTTGGCTACATCAGCCGTGCTCCATTCTTCTCTGGTGGTGCATTCCTGCAGTCTACCGTCAGCAACGAAATCAACCAAGACGCTGTCAACGAGAAAATCTTCTCTGTTGAAGCTGGCTACGGTTGGCATACCCGTTACATCAAAGCTGACTTGAACCTCTACTACACCAAGTGGATGGACAAGACCATGACCCGTTCTTCTGATTTCTCTTACACCGATGCTGAAGGCAATATCGTTGACGACCGCTACGTCCTCAACATGCAAGGCGTTGACGCTCGCCACATGGGTGTAGAACTCGACATCAAATCCAACCCAACCAAATGGATGGAATTGAGCGGTATGCTCTCTATTGGCGACTGGCGTTGGAACAGCAATGCTACCGGCTACTTCTACAACTCAGCTGGTCAACCATTGGCTGACAACAAAGGAACTATCGCTTCTGGCATTCAGGCAGAAGACCATGCTTCAATGACTTTGAACCTCAAAGGCGTTCACGTTGGCGGTTCTGCTCAGACAACATTCGCACTCGGCGTAGCATTCAAACCTTTGAAAGGTCTCCGTCTTGGTGCCGACTTCAACTATTTCTGCCGTAACTATGCCGACTGGTCATTCTCATCATCTGACCTCGTAATGGGCGGTGTGAAAGATTATCCAGAATCATGGAAGATTCCTGGTGCTGGCGTTCTCGACGTTCAGGCAAGCTATCGTTTCGATATCGGCAAATGTTCTGCCGTTATCTCAGGTAACGTGAACAATATCCTCAACCAGATGTACATTGCCGATGCTTACAATGGCGGTGGCAACGACTGGCAGACTGCTTACCGTGTATTCTATGGTTACGGCCGCACATGGACAGCTCGTTTGAAAGTTAACTTCTAATTCGTTAAACTCAGAAAAATATGAAAAAGTCATTGCTCTCAATCGTAGCTGCTGCATCACTGATGCTGGCTTCCTGCGATTATAATGCACATAATTTCCCTGGTTTGGACAACGGTGGTATCACAGACTTGAAGACAATCAACTATACGATGACTGCCGAAGACTATGCTGCCGTATCTTCAAACAGCACCAACAAGAAACTGGCTGCCAACAACGAAGCAAGTGATGCTCTCGCTGCTGTAAAGACTCAGAACGCTTTCTCCCTGAATGCTCCTGCGTCAATCTATGCTCCAGCTTTTCTTGACGCCAAATGGCCAACTGCCGACAACGGTTCTGCAGTGAAACTTACCTATAACATGCAGCAGGCTTTACCACAATATCTTCAGACTTTGAATGCTGGTATGGTCTATACCGTTTCCAATGCCGACTATGAGACTGCATGGGGCGAGTCTGGCAAGAAATACTTCACCTCTTCAACCACTCCAGAGGCAAACATCCCAACCATCTTGGCAGAGCAGTTTGATGATGCTGCCAATGGTGATGTGGTGATGGTTTCTTACAGCATGGCTGACGATGATGCTGCTGCTGGCGGTCTCGACGAGCAGTTCGAACAATATAACCAAGCTAACTCGGCAGTTAGCCCTGCTATAGTAAATGGATGGTTCAATGTATGTGTAGAAGGTAGTTATCGATGGCAAGGTCGAGGATATCAGGGAAACGGCTATCTCCAGAACTCTGCCTACAATCACCCAGGTGGTGCTTTGGATTGCTATATGATTACTCCTGCTGTTCGTATCCAGAGTGGCATGGCATTGTCATTTGACATGGCTTACCGTTACTATCGTGCAGCTGGTGGTCACCTCCATGTATTGGTATCAACCAACTTCCAGGAATCTACCGACTCTGCTACTCTTGTTAATAATGTAAGCCACGCTACTTGGACTGACATTACCTCAGAGTTCAACTTCGCAATCCCTGCAGAAAATGGTAACAACAACCTTGCTTCTGCTGGTTCTTACGATTTGTCAAGCTATGCAGGCAGAACCATTCACGTTGCCTTCCGCTATCTTGGCGATGCTGATGGCGAAACTACCACAGTGCAATTTGACAACGTACAAATCAAGAACGTCAATGCTGCTGTAACATCTACCACTCCTGTGAACGCACTCTATGCATTCAACGGAACAACATGGGCTCCTTACACTGCCAAGACCGTTCTTACTCTCCAGAAATCTGACTTCGCAGTAATGGGCAGCAACTACGACAACTTCTCTGCATCAATGTCTGCTGACCACTATCTCCCAATCTTCTTGGCTGGTAAATATCCATACGCTACCGAAGGTACAACTGTGATTGTAGCTTATAAATATTTTGCTAACAACGAGACATCTTTGGCTGCAAGTGAATATGTATTCAAATCAGGTTCATGGGTTAAAAATACCGCTATGGAAGTTGTTACTGACCAGTTCGTCAAGAACAACGGTGTTTGGGTTTACGATCCATCCGTAGTCATCTCACTCAGCCCAATCCGCAACGACGCTGCCATCATGGCATACTATCAGGCTGCCGTTGACTGGGTATGGGAGAATGTTGACGTTCCTGCAGGTTGCAAGAACAAAGGTGAAGGTTACGTAACTTCTTACGGTAACAACGATTACTACTCAGGTTGCTCTGCTTATTATAACAACGTTGACCTTCGTGCTGCAAAAGCTCGCGAGCAGTTTGCTGCAGGTTATGAAGGCATGAGCGACGAGGAAGTTGTGGCATTGATGGAAGAACGTCTCATTGAAGTGCTTGCACATGCTCTTGAGGCTTTGCATCCAGATGCAGCTCCTGTTGATGGTGTTGATGTAACTTATACTGTTAAGGTGCCTCTCTATTTCGGTACCAACGTAACAACTTGCACACACCAGATTGTCTACAGAGTAGTTGGCGTTGGTCAGTTCGAATACATCCCTGACTCATTCCAACCACTGAATTAAGAAAAAAATCGCTCTTTTTAATAGACAGGCACGCCGATTTTCGTTGGCGTGCCTTTTTTTGTGTCTGTAAGAATGGTTGAAAAATGAAAGAAAAGAGTCTTTGTTCTAATTGTTGCGTTAATAATATATAGTATATAGGCGTATTTTGTGGAATTTGTTTATATTTTTGCGAAAAAATAGAAAATGTTTGGCTATGTTGCAAAATCTTCTTACTTTTGCAGCAGAACAAGCGGAAGCATTTGCAGCTTGTACTACTTCAGATATTTAAGACAGAATAAGGCGTCTGATGAGACGTATTGTATAAGGCTATAGCATACCCTAAAGGTATGCTATTTGTGTATATATAAGTCTGTGAAGTAGGGCTCAATCAGAAACTTTCGCCTCTGTTCGAAGGTATAATATAATAAGTTGTTATGATTGCTTTATGAGAACAAAAAGTAATAAAGTAAGATTTTTTTCATTTATTCTCGTGATGTCCCTTTTTGCTTCGTTGCAGGCACAGGTGGCACGTTCTATCTATACGTCTACTTCGGGACAATATTACAAATCTCCAGCCATAGCCGTTGCACATAATGGCAACATCGTGCTTGTCAATGAGGACAGACATGCCTACAATGGTACCATCGGACAGAATAATGATATCGATTTGCTTATCAGTTATAGTTCTGACAATGGTGCTACTTGGCATGTGGGTGCAACACGTCTAAATAATGTTCAGACAAGTTGTTATGCCAACGAAGCCATCGTGGCTAATAGTGAAAACGGTGAAATGCTGCTGCTCTTTGGTGGTGGTACTTCTGTGTGGTATACCAACACTTTGGCATATATTTCCCGCAGCTCAGATAACGGCATTACTTGGACAACTCCTGCAGCTTTGACTTTTGATGCCAATTGCCTGACTGGTGTTACAGGTTTTCGTTTCGCTTCTGGCGGATTGTTTCAGTCGAAAGTTATCAAGACTGGCAATTATTATCGCATATATGCTGTGATGGAGTATTCTTCCAACTATACCTCTGGTCACGGACACAACCGCGTATTATATAGCGACGACTTTGGAACCACATGGCATCGTCTTGGCATCGATCCTATGGGCGGTACAGGTGCTTCTGAAAACGGACATCGTGCTGGTGAGGCTAAGGTTGCTGAGTTGCCGAATGGTAATGTAGTTGTCAGTTCCGCATACAATGGTGGACGTCGTTTTGCCGTCTATAATTATAATAACCAAATTACTGCTACAGGTTCTTGGAGCAATGTCAATTGCTATCCATTCACTTCCGGTTGCTACAGCAACGGCGATATCATTAAGGTCAAAGCCATGAAGAATGGTAGTTCTGTCGACCTCTTGCTGCAATCATCAGCCTCAGGTACTACGGAGAATACAACCAAGATTTTCTATAGTGAAGTTTCTGCCAATACAACTTCTTCTGCACTAAGTACTGGTTGGAAAAACAGCGTTGTTCTTCCGAATACAGGTTCCATTGCAGGCAATTCTGCCATCTGCTTGCAGGCAGACGGTAGGGTTGGCGTGTTCTATGAATATGGCTCTCCATGCACTTTGGCTTATGTCTCTTATTCGTTGGACCAACTGACAAACAATCAGTATGCCTTCCGTCTTCCATTGGAAGTGGTTCGTCCTGATGTCATGAGCTATAATATCGACATTGCCAATCATAATATCACAATCAATGTTCCAGAAGGTGCTCGTACAGAGATGTATCAGACCGATTTCTGGACTGATGCTGACGTTCAATTGACTATTGAGAACAACATGCTTTCTCTCAAACATGGTGTTATTGAGGAAAACTTTGCTGCCGCAGTAGTTGAAACTGCTGAAATCATTTTGCCAATTGAATATGTATGGAATGGTTCTCGCTCTGACAATTGGTTTGAGTTGGATAACTGGTCTGTTCGCTCCGACAACAATTTGTTGGTGCCTGCCGATACGCTTCCTACAGATAATGACAATGTGATAATCCCACAACTGAATAGCAATGCACGCTATCCTAATTTGACCTCAGCTGATACCATCCGCAATCTCTATATCGCACCTCGTGCATCGTTGGGTGGCCAGTATTATCTGAATGTAACAGAAAGTGTTTATACTGATGTCGTTACGCCGACTAATCAATGGACCATGTTGAGCATGCCGCTCAAACAGATTTACTCGGGCGATTTCTATACAGAGCAACAGGGTGGAGTAGTGCCAAGCGAGGTGTTCGGTGCTTCACACTATCTTCCAACAGAAGGCAACTTCGGACATAACCGCGTGTTCCCTTATGCTGTTTCACAACGCATGTTGGGCAATACAGTGCTTGCGGAAACAGAGAGTGACGGTGTTAGCCAATACATGTCTTCATGGAACCAACCAAACGCCTTGAGACAGGAATATATTAAAGCAGAAGCATTTGAGTTGTATGTTCCTGCTGCTGGCTCTACTGCTTCGTTCCGTATGCCATCTGCCGAAAAAACATATAGCTATTATGGCTCGAATGGATATGCACTTGGTGCAACTGAGACACTCGACCGCTCGTTGTCTGGACGTTTTATGTACGATGATGTCAATGGCGACATGTTAGTGCAATATGAAAATACATCAAGCACAGCGATGCCTGTCTATGCCGTTGGCAATCCTTCGTTTGCTCATTTGAGCATTGAAGGCTTCCTGTTGGAAAATGCTGCTCATCCTTATGTAACTGAAAGAAATATCGCTCCTTACGTATATGCTAATCTCGACAACGAGTTGAACTCAGACGGAGAACAACTTACAATGTTGTACTATCTGGATGAAAATCATGCGTTGCAAACCGTTCAACCATTCTTGAGCGGTCAGTTCAATCATCATACAATGGTTAGTCCTTTTGTGGCTCCAACACGTGGATTCCGTGTGATTTCTAATCTCACACAAACCATGTCGTTTCATTTTACACCTGCGATGTTTGATGCCAACCCTTCTGTTTCGCAGTCTGCCAATGTCGATGCTGCGGAGAATACGATGGAAATCTCTGTCAACCATGGAGGTGCTCGTGCCAACACTATTGTTAAGGTTCAGGAACATGCTTCCAATGGTTTCATACTTCAGGAGGATGCTGCCTTGTTGGATGTTGACGCGGCTATGCCATATTTGGCAACGCTGGCTGACGGACAGCTTGTTGCAATCAATACTGTGGCAGATACCAGCGAATTGCAACTGGTTTTGAATGCTATGGTAGGGCATGTTACAATGAATATCCGTAACTCTGGTGCCCTTGGCTCACGTCCTTATCTTTACGACGCTCGTGAGAATAGTTATACACCGATTGATTCTGTTAGTGCAGAATTGCAACTGGAACTCTCAGCCAACGATTCTCCGTTGAGATATTCCATCCGTTGGAATGTGCCTGAAGAGTTTACCTCTGTTGAGGCTGTTGACTATGCCGATCAGCTGCAAGTGAACGCATTTACTCCACAAACAGGTGTCTTGGTAGTAAAGGCGAACCAACAATTGGACGAACTCAGGGTCTTTGATGCCAACGGAAAGGAGATATTTGCAAAACAAAATCCTTCGGAAATGACAACCGTTCAAAACCTTCCAACTGGTGTTTATACCATCGAGGCGATCAAGAGGAATGAATACAAAACGTTGGTATATAGCGTGAAATAGACAGATTGAAATAAAAATCTTTCTCATACTCGTGGAGGCTTTCCTGATGATTCGTCATAGGAAGCCTCCTTCTTTTTTCCTGGTTTTTACATTTCGAAAAAGAATGTGATTTTTTGAGGCTAAAAAGACGTTGATAGCACTAAAAAAATGTATCTTTGTACTTTCAATTAGAAGATGCAACTTATCACTGACATACATAAAGTTGACCGCTCTGCCTGGAATGCCTTGGCACAGACATCTGCCACAGCCACATGGTTTCAGACACCGGCTGCCTACGATTTCTTTGCCTCGCTTCCGGAGTTGATGACACCGTTCTTCTTTGCCGTTCAGGAAGAACAAGAACTCAAAGGCGTAGTGGTGGGCTATATTACACGCGAAAAAAATGCACTGAAGCAATTTCTTACACGTCGTGCCATCATCATTGGTGGACCGATGCTGAGTGAAACCATAGCTCCCGATGCATTGGAACTGTTGTTGAACGGCGTTCGTAAACAACTATCTTTACGTGCCATCTATATTGAAACCCGCAACTTCAACGATTATTCAGCTTTCCGTCCTACATTTGAAAAATGTGGCTTCGCCTACGTGCCTCACTACGATTTCCATATTGATACAACGAGTGAAGAGGTGGTGGAACAGAATCTTGGCAAGAATAGAAAAAGAGATATAAAGACAAGTTTCCGTGACGGTTCCCAAGTAATCGAGAATCCTACGTTGTCGCAAGTGAAAGAATGGTATAGCATCTTGTTGGACTTATATGTGACAAAAGTAAAGACCCCATTGTTCCCGTGGAACTTTTTCGAACAACTATATAACGAGAAAGACACACATTACCTCTTGGTGGAGTATGAGAATCGTATCATCGGTGGTACACTTTGTATGTCATTGAATGGCGTCTCGCTGTATGAGTGGTTTGTGTGTGGAGAAGATGGCGTCTACAAGAATATATTCCCCTCATCTGTGGCTACCTATGCGGGAATGCACTACGCTGTGAAATCAGGTTGTCCAAGATTTGACATGATGGGTGCTGGCGTTCCTGGCGTATCTTATGGTGTACGCGATTTCAAGGCACGTTTTGGTGGCGAATTAAAGGAACTTGGTCGCTTCCAATACATTTGTAAGCCACTTTTCTATAGAATTGGTTCTCTTGGTGTAAAAATCTTGAAACGGAAATAATATGACTGTCTGGATTGATCTCTGCCATACACCACAATATAATTTCTACCGAAAGCTGATTCTTCAGTTGTCGGCAGAGGGACATCGTGTGTTGGTGACTATTCTGAAGCGTGGACGTACGCCACAGATTGTTGCCCGCGAACTGGAAGGTGTGCCAGGAGTAGAGTGTTTCGTGGTCGGCAAGCATGCCATGAGAAAATGGTCGGTGTTGCTGCAGGCTAATCTGTTGAGACTCTTCCAACTGACCAACTGGTCGTTTGGCAAAAAGATAGACCTCTGCCTTTCCAATGGAATGGTGGCTTGTATCGTTGCCAAACTGCGTGGCATTCCTTGTTATGCTTTTGATGACGATCCGCAAACCATCGACTTCAAACCGAAACAGTGGACAGCGATTGAAAGTAATTACTGTCTGTTTGAGGCCCCAAAAGATATGCCAAAGGCAACGAATGTCAACGTGTTGCCTGTCTTGAAAGAATGGGCCTATCTTGCTCCGAGATATTTCTCTGCTGATGTTGAGGCTTTGAAGGAATATGGAGTGAAACCGAAGGAATATATCTTCCTTCGTGAGGTTACCGTTGGCACATTCAACTACGCCGAACAGCAGGCTGGAGCTGTGAAAGGTATCTGCCAACAGATTGAGCAGATGCGTGAAACTGCACGTCAGCAAGGCAAAGACATGAAAGTGCTTTTCTCTTTGGAAGAGAAGCATCGCAGAGACGAATATCCTGAGGATTGGATTCTCCTGCAAGAACCAATCAACGACATACACAGTCTGATTTACTACTCAGTAGGACTTATTTCGAGTGGCGACAGCATGGCCCGTGAGGCAGCGTTGTTAGGCGTACCGAGTTATTACCTTGGCGTACGCTATGACATGCCTGCCAACCTCGCAGCAAGCAAAGTGGCACGCTTGCAGAATCAGAAAACCATGTCAGTTGAGCAATGGCTAAATAGTCTTACGATGCCTACTGAAGCACTTGAGCAACAGCAAGAAACGTTGCGAAAGAAAATAAACACCGAGTTCATCGATATCAACGAATACATGATGAATCTGGTGAAGAAACACGATAAGAAATAATTTTTGAAACATACGATACAACGATGAGAATCTCAATATTTGGTCTTGGTTACGTGGGTTGTGTAGGCATGGGTTGCCTTGCAAGCCAAGGACACGAAATGGTTGGTGTGGATGTCAGCGACATCAAAGTGGACCTCATCAATCAAGGTAAGCCAACGATAGTGGAAAAAGAGATTGATGTACTTCTGAAACAGGGCTTTGAGGCAGGACGAATCCGCGCTACCAAAGACTATGTCGATGCAGTAAAAAACACAGACATCAGTTTCCTCTGCGTCGGCACTCCTTCTTCAGAAAATGGCCATCTCGACTTGACCTATATTATGGAAACGGCTCGTCAAGTGGGCGTTGCTCTGAAACAGAAAAACGGATTCCATATCGTCATTATCCGTAGCACAGTTTTCCCTGGCACTAATGCCAAGGTGAGTGAACTTATTGAACAAGAGTCTGGTAAGAAAAGAAACGTGGACTTCGCCGTCGTTTCCAATCCTGAGTTCTTACGCGAAGGCACTGCCGTTCAAGACTACCTCAACCCACCTCTCACCGTTTTGGGAAGCGAATGCCCTGCGGCTATTGAGACCTTGCAGAAACTCTATGCTCATACGGGAGCTCCAGTGGAAATCGTTCCTATTGGGGTGGCTGAGATGATCAAATACGTAAACAATTCCTATCATGCACTGAAGGTGGTCTTTGCCAACGAGGTGGGAAATATCTGCAAACAACTTGGCATCGACTCCCACGAAGTAATGCGTATCTTCTGCATGGACAAGCAGTTGAACATCTCGCCATACTACTTCAAACCAGGTTTCGCCTATGGTGGCAGCTGTCTGCCAAAAGACCTCAAGGGCTTGAAAACCTTGGCACACGACCTCTACCTTGATACTCCGGTTCTGAATGCTATTGACCCAAGCAATACCAATCATATTGAGAGTGTTATCCGTCGTGTTGAACAAATGGGTTGTCAGCATGTAGGTGTACTTGGCCTGAGTTTCAAAGCTGGAACCGATGATATGCGTAACTCTCCAATTATCAATGTTGTGGAACATCTCCATGGTCGTGGCGTTGAGGTTAAAATCTACGACAAAAACGTAGCCATCTCTCGTCTTATTGGCAAGAACAAGAGCGTGATTGCCAGTCGATTGCCACACTTGAACAGTATGTTGTGCGAATCGTTGGATGAGGTCACATCCTGGGCAGAGGTCTTGATTGTAGCAAACAAGGACGATGCCTTCAAGACCTTGAAACTTCAGCCTGGTCAACGAGTTATCGACTTGGTTCGTGTGAAAGAACTTGAGGGAAGTGAGGGCTACGAAGGTCTTTGCTGGTAATTTGAAAGTATAGCTTGACAGCAATTATAGCCAATACATAGGAGAAAGTTGCTGTAATATAACGAAATAGTTCAACCTCGTCTGCGGAAAAGCAGGCGGGGTTGTTGCTTTTTCTATGGTGTAAATATCGCCTGAAAGGATGATATTGGGGTATAAAAACAGTCTAAAAATTAATAGTTGTTAACATCTACAAATGTAGACCCGTATTTTAATTTTGTTTTTGGGAATCTACATTTGTCGACTCTCATTTCAAATTTGTTTTTGGGAATCTACATTTGTCGACTCCCATTTCAAATTTGTTTTTGGCAGTCTACATTTCTCGACTGCCATTTTAATTTTGTTTTTGGCAGTCTACATTTCTCGACTGCTATTTTAATTTTGTTTTTGGCAGTCTACATTTGTCGACTCCCATTTTAATTTTTGAAATAGCTGTCGGCAATTGTAGATTTGCAAAATCAAATAGGAAAAAGTCGTTCCTGTTTCTCGTATTCCTTTCGATGTCTGAAAAAAAAGAATGCCAAATTGAGGCAGAAAAACTTGTGCCGTAAATCATAGATTCGTAACGTATTACAATAATTTTCATGCAGAAATCAATAAAAATGGCTTGCTGTTTACGAACGTAAAACAAAAAACATGATACCAAACAAAAGAAGATGGACGCAAACTATTGATTTATTGCTTAAAAACCATTATATTTGCAACTTGAAATTGAAGAGCTTGTCCAATGGTAGTTCTTTGATAATCACATAACTTAAGAAAACGACAGAAAAAGATGACAAGAAAACTCGTTATTTATAATACGCTCAAGCGCTTCAAAGAGGCGTTTGAACCATTGCATGCCCCTAACGTAGGCATGTATGTCTGTGGCCCAACCGTATATGGCGATCCACACCTTGGACATACCCGTCCTTCCATCACTTTCGACGTGCTGTTCCGTTATCTCCAGCACATGGGTTATAAAGTACGTTATGTCAGAAATATAACCGATGTTGGTCACTTGGAACACGATGCCGATGAAGGCGAAGATAAGATTGCAAAAAAGGCTCGCCTTGAGCAACTTGAGCCAATGGAAGTGGCACAATATTATACCCGTCGTTTCAACGATGCCATGGCAAAACTGAATGTGTTGTCACCAAGCATTGAACCACATGCCACAGGTCATATCATTGAACAACAGCAACTTGTTCAACAGATTTTGGACAATGGTTACGCCTATATTTCCAACGGCTCTGTCTATTTCGACATCGAGAAATACAACCAAGACTTCAAATACGGAATCTTGAGCGGTCGCACTTTGGAGAATATCAAAGATGCAAGCCGTGAACTCGCCGGCGTGGGTGAGAAGAAAAATCAGGCCGACTTCGCACTGTGGAAAAAAGCTCAGCCAGAACATATTATGCGCTGGCCATCTCCTTGGAGTGACGGTTTCCCAGGTTGGCACTGCGAATGTACTGCCATGGGCCGTAAATACCTTGGCGAGACATTTGATATCCACGGTGGCGGCATGGACCTGGTGTTCCCACATCATGAGTGCGAAATTGCTCAGGCTCAGGCTTCAATGGGCCATCAGGCTGTGCGCTATTGGATGCACAACAACATGATTACCATCAACGGCAAGAAAATGGGCAAGTCACTCGGCAACTTCATTACCTTGGATGAGTTGTTCAAAGGCTCACACCTCGATGCCGATGGCAAGGAGATGTTGGCTCAGCCATATACCCCAATGACTATCCGTTTCTTCATCCTTCAAGCTCACTACCGCAGCACCCTTGATTTCAGCAACGAGGCATTGATTGCTGCCGAGAAGGGTTATCAACGTTTGATGGAAGCATACGCCCGTTTGAAGAAACTCAACCCATCTGACACATCTACCGTTGACGTGAAGTCTCTTCGTGATAACTGCGAAGACGCCATGTGCGACGATTTGAATACACCTATCGTAATCTCTTATCTCTTTGAAGCAGTGAAGGCTATCAACAGCATTGCTGCTGGCGATGATAAGATTTCAGCCGAAGATTTGACCGAATTGAAGGATGTGTTCAAAGTGATGGTAGAAGATGTTCTTGGCTTGACAGCTCCTGAAGAGGCTGCAGGCAATAGCAACAACGATGCCTATCGTAAGGCCGTTGACCTTCTTCTTGAGATTCGCAAGGAAGCTAAAGCCAACAAGGATTGGGCTACTTCTGACAAAATCCGTAACCAACTGGCTGAATACGGCTTCAATATCAAAGACACCAAAGACGGTGTAGAATGGAGTTTGTAAGAAAACATATCCAACAGATATACAAGGCCCTGCTACTTTTTGTGGCAGGGCTCTTGGTCGTTGCTTGTGGCGAGCCGGTGGAAAAGAAACATCAGTCTGGCGGCTGGATTACCGTTGCTGGAGAACGCTATACCTTGGCGGGTTCCCGAATTGGTGATGTGGCAAAAGACGACGATGACATGCATACATACCACCTGTCTGCCTATACCTCAGGTATCACTATGAACGGTGTGACTACCAGTGGCAGAGGTGCCATCATGACCTTCGAGTTGTTTTGCAGCGGCGATACATTGTCAGATGGTATCTACAATTTCGAAGAGATGTATGGTGCCTCGGACGTCTGCGACAGTGCTTCGCTGATTGTTTATCCAAAAAGCAATACTGAAGATACTCTGCTTTATACCGTTACGGGTGGCTATGTTCAGATTTCTTCGTTCGACTGGGGAAAACAGTACGATTGGCACATGTTGACACAGAGTGGCGATAGTTTGGTTGGTCACTATGTGGGTGCTGTGCTGAAAAATGTTCATTATGATGCTGATACCGTGGGCTATCTCTCTGTCGATACTGCAAAATATGCCTTGCGTAGGGCTAATGTGGTGTCGTGGGGCGAATTGTTCACCGAAGGCAGTTTTTACTACGAATATTATTTCTACACCACAGATATGCGAACCACCGACAACGGCAAGTTGTTCAGTGGATTGATGTTTGTTCTTGGTGTGCAGAGTGAATCGGCTGATGGCCCGAAATCGGGAACCTATGCCGTAAGCCATGACTACGAAAACAGCACCGTGCTCTACGGACACAAAAAAAGTGCTACGTTTTGGGGATCCTATTGGGTCCGTTATGCCAACGGATCGTCTATTTCAAGGGCTAATATTATGAAAGACAGCATAGAAATAGACCGCAACGGCAATCAATACAATATCACATTCCATCTGAAGGACCAGACCGGTAATGCCATCGATGGAACCTATAACGACATAATCTCGCCAATCTCATTCCCTGAGGCTGACACAAAATAACAACTTCGTCATGCATACAAAAGAAGAGAAAATGGAGGCCTTTGGCCGCTTGCTTGATGTAATGGACACCTTACGCGAACAATGTCCGTGGGATAAGAAACAGACATTCGATTCGCTTCGCTGCAATACCATTGAGGAAACTTACGAACTGGCTGAAGCAGTGAGCAATCACGATATGGATAATATCCGTAAGGAACTTGGCGACGTGCTGCTTCATATCGTTTTCTATGCAAAAATGGGCGATGAGCAGCAAAGCTTCGATATTAAAGATGTGTGCGACAGCCTTTGCGAGAAATTGATTTTCCGTCACCCTCATATCTACGGTAATACCAAAGCAGAAACCGACCAGGATGTGAAGGAAGCATGGGAGCAGATTAAACTCAAGGAAAAGGGTGGCAACAAAACTGTTCTTGGCGGTGTTCCTTCGGCTCTGCCTGCCTTGATTAAGGCTCACCGTATTCAGGACAAAGCTCGCAATGCAGGTTTCGATTGGGACGAACGTTCGCAGGTTTGGGACAAAGTGAAAGAAGAAATTGCTGAGTTTCAAAATGAAATCGAAGCCATGGATGCCGACCGCATGGAAGGAGAGTTTGGCGATGTGATGTTCAGCCTCATCAATGCGGCTCGACTTTATAAAATCAATCCGGAAAATGCCCTCGAGCGTACTAACAAAAAGTTTATCCGACGCTTCAACTATAT
Organism: Paludibacteraceae bacterium; assembly: GCA_024405895.1. Taxonomy (GTDB): domain Bacteria; phylum Bacteroidota; class Bacteroidia; order Bacteroidales; family Paludibacteraceae; genus HGM05398. Next base: position 9,802 of record JAKSNW010000026.1, on the reverse strand, counting down.
CGAACAGAAAGCAAATGAACAAGGCAAGAAACTCAACGAGATGACACTTGCCGAAATGGATAAACTGTGGAACGAGGCTAAACTGCACGAATAACAAAATATGAAAACAATAGCAGTCTATTGCTCATCAAGCAACAATATACCACTTGAATACGTGCAAGCGGCTGAGCAACTGGGCACAATCATCGGTGCTCATGGTCTCCGCTGTTGCAATGGCGGTGGCTCAATGGGTTTGATGCGTGTTGTGTCCGACAGCGTTCTTCAGCATGGAGGCGAGGTCGTTGGTGTTATTCCTCAGTTTATGATTGACAACGGATGGTGTCATTCGCAACTTACCGAAGTGGTGGCAACGGATACCATGCACCATCGTCAGGAAACTATGCACAAAATCAGCGATGCCCTTGTGGCTCTGCCTGGTGGCGTTGGCACTTTCCTTGAACTGATTGAGTCGATTACATGGAAACAGTTGGGTATCATAAACATGCCCATTGTTATTGTAAATATCAATCACTATTTCGATCCGCTGATTAAACAATTGGAACTGGCTGTTACAGAAGGATTCATGCATCCGAAACATGGCCAGATGTGGACGGTGGTTGATAGAGTAGGCGACGTGCTGAAGGCCATTCGTGAAACACCCGAGTGGGATTGCAACTTTAAGAAAACAGAAGGACGATAACCATGAATGACAGCTTGCTATATGTAACCTATTTCGACAGTATCATGGCAATGAAATCGAATGCCATCTCGCTGTCGTCGTTCAGGGGCATGCCAGTGTCACCGAAACCACATATTTGGGCGTATGAACCGGTTGTGGGCATCGGTTGTCTGGTCTGTATCATCTTGCTTGCTTTTGCCATCAGTCGAACCAATGGCTACCTTGGTCGTACGCTGAAAGAACTGTTTACTGGTGCTCAGCGAAAAATCGATTATCAGACCGAGACACAGGATTCTGTACTTGGCAAGGGTGCCTACTGGGCGTTGTCAATTCTGGGCTATACATTATTTATCGTACTCAATCTTGGCGGTGCCCGATGGACTTTCACAGCCATCGATTGGCAAGACCTTGTCGTGTTTGCTTTCATGGCAATCTCAATCGTCATTTCTTTGCTGATAAAGAGTCTTTCTCTCCAAATGATTGGTTATGTGTTCGACCTTCGACGCAATATGCAGGAGTATCGCAAGTATATCTTCGTGTTGCTTATGCTCTTGGGCCAGGTCTCTCTCGCAGGCTGTTTTGCCCAGATTTTCCTACCTCTCGCAATCTTCGACATCATAAAGTGGATAATGATGGCAGTTTTTGCTATTGCCTTGATACTCAGCATAAGAAAGTCTTTTCAGTTTTTTTATATAAGACCGCTCTCAGCGTATTATCTTTTTTTGTACTTTTGCACTTTCGATTTAGTCCCCTTTTTAGTGCTTAAAAAAGCATGCTGGGACTTTCTTGGATTAGTCTAATATTTATACAGTAAGGCTTTGAGAGTAAAGAGAATACTGGTTTCCCAACCCGCTCCTGAAAATGGAAAAACGCCCTACGGTCCATTGACTGAAAAATACGGCGTACGTTTCGAATTTCGCCCTTTTATTAAGGTTGAACATATCGGTGCGCAAGAATTTCGTAAACAGCATGTCAATCTTGAGGAGGTGACCTCTGTGGTCTTCTCATCAAAAGGTGGTGCTGATCACTTCTTCAAATTGTGCGAAGAACTGCGTTTCAAAGTTTCTGACCAAATGAAGTATGTCTGCAAGTCAGAGGCTATCGGCAATTATCTCCAAAACTACATTCAACTGAGAAAGAGAAAGGTGTTCTGTGCTAACGGAACTACCAAGGATTTGATTGCAGTAATGGAGAAGCATGCTACCGAGAATTTCCTCTTCTCGTTGCCAGACGGCAACAACGAGGCCCTTCTCGCAATGCTCGACAATACAAAACTGAAATATCAGGTTGGATTGATGTACCGCACTGTCAGCAATGATTTTGGACCAGATGAGACATTGGATGCCTATGATATGTTGGTGTTCTATAGTCCAGAGGGTATCAACGCATTGAAAAAGAACTTCCCTAACTTTGAGCAAGGCGAGAAATATATCGCTTGTCTTGGCGAAACTACAGCCAAAGCCATTGCTGATGCTGGCTTGCGCTTGGATGTGCCAGTAAACTGCCAAGGCTCAAAATATCGTTCACTTCTGGAAGCTCTTACCGACTTCTTGAAAGAAAACTACAAGGGCTCTCATCGTTAGAGTCTGACTGAGTATAAAAGTATATGGCATCTTGGGAGTGCGCTGTCAGTGCCACTGTCAAGATGCTTTTGTTTTGATAGCACTATGGTAGAACATGGGTTGAAAAAACGAGAGCGACTGAATAAGGATTTGAAAATCAGTCCGCTTTTTTCAAAGGGTAAGCGTTTGTTCGCATATCCTATACTGCTGTTTTACCAACAAACGGATTGTGCCGGTGAGGTGGCAATCTTATGTAGCGTGGCAAAGAAGCGTTTTCACCATGCCGTAGACCGTAATAGGGTGAAACGATTGATCCGTGAAAGTTTTCGTTTGAACCGTCCCCAGTTGGATGCGGTGCTTAAAGAGAAGAAAATCGGGGTTAATCTGGCATTCGTCATGGCTCACGACCGTCTTCCGGATTTCGAATCCATGAATGGTGCAATTGGAAAACTGTTGCACGACGTAACAAAAAATCTTCAGGATGAGCAATAGAGTAAGTCACTTTTTCTCCAAATTGCTGATTCTTCCAATCCGCTTTTATCAGCGTTGCATTTCGCCGCTGACACCACCTTCTTGCCGTTATACTCCAACCTGCTCGCAATATGCCATTGAGGCATTGCGGAAATATGGCCCTCTAAAAGGTTCTTGGCTGGCGATAAAACGTATCCTGCGTTGTCATCCCTGGGGTGGCAGTGGATACGATCCCGTTCCTTAATATAATATAGTATATATGACACCTAAACATACACTCCCTTTTCATGTCTTTCAGCAGGATATTGATTGCTCCAACCGAATGTCTGTGATGGCATTGGTGCGTGCCATCCTGAATGCAGCCTGTATGGCTGCCGATGATAATGGTTTCGGCACAATACAACTGAATGAAAAAGGACTGACTTGGGTGTTGTCGCGAATATCGATTGAAATGGAACGTTATCCGGAATCAGAGCACGATTTCGTAATAACAACCTGGATTGAGAATTGCGGTAATCTTGTATCTACACGAAACTTCAGAATTGAAGATCCTGAAGGTAATTTCCTTGGTTCGGCTTGTAGTCTGTGGTCAGTAATTGATATGGAAACACGCCAGCCAATAAATCTTCAAACAATTCCTGAGTTGTTTGAGGTGATTGTCAACGAATCTGTCCCTATTTCAAAACCACGTCATATCGCTTTGCCGATAGAGGTCGATGAGGTCATTGCGCATAGAGTAGTGTACAGCGATCTCGATTTCAACCGTCATGTAAATAGTACCAGGTATATAGAATGGATGATGAATGTGGTGCCGATGCCAATAATCGAAGAACACGAAATAAAGGGTTGTTCCATCAACTATTCAGCTGAGGTACATTATGGCGAAGAGGTGGATGTTTTGCAAAAAACGGAGGAACTCTGCACGAAATGTGGTGTCAAAAAAGGCGACAAGGTGCTTTGTTCGATGAAAATTGACTGGAAATAGCAACTTTTTAATACTTAAAACGACTTTCAATGCGCTGTAAAATAGTGTATTGAGAAAAAATAAAAAAAAACTTCGCAAAAGTTTTGCTGGTATAGAAAAAAGCTATACTTTTGCATCCGCAATTCAGCCGAAATGGTTGACACGCAAAAACAAGATGGCCCATTCGTCTATCGGTTAGGACGCAAGATTTTCATTCTTGAAAGAGCAGTTCGATTCTGCTATGGGCTACAATAAAATAGATAAAAAATGGCAAATCATAAATCATCTGTAAAGAGAATTCGTCAAATTCGCACACGTCGCTTGCATAACAAGTACTATGCAAAGACTGTTCGCAATGCTGTACGTAGTCTCCGCGCTACATCGGAGAAATCTGCAGCTGTTGCTATGCTCCCAAAGGTTTCTTCAATGCTTGACAAACTCGCCAAGAAGAACGTTATCCACAAAAACAAAGCCAGCAACTTGAAATCAAAATTGGCTTTGCATGTCAACAAAATGGCATAATACGCGTCTTTACGCGATACAATATGAGAACTCCTCTTTATAGATGAGTTCTCTTTTTGTATATATATTCTTCCTCTCGTAATCAATAAAATCTCAATATCTATTTATGTGTTACAAAAACTGGATGGGCAGAATGGTTGGAGCGCTTGCATTGCTTTGCCTGGTTTCCATATCTGTGATTGCCCAAGAAAATTATAAGCCAACAAAAGAGAATCTTCAGGCTCGCGAAGAGTTTCAGGACAACAAATTTGGTATTTTTATTCACTGGGGATTGTATTCTATGATGGGACAAGGTGAATGGGTTATGCATAACCGTAACATCGATCATAAGGAATACGAAAAATTAGCTACCTGTTTCTTCCCGAAGAACTTTAATGCAGACGAGTGGGTTAAGGCTGTAAAGCGTGCTGGTGCTAAGTATATTTGTATAACTTCGCGTCATCACGATGGCTTCTCGATGTTTCATACCGAACAAAGTCCTTATAATATTGTAGATGCCACTCCGTTTGGTCGCGATGTGCTTAAAGAACTTGCCGATGCGTGCCATAAGTATGGCATAAAATTGCATTTCTATTATTCTCATCTTGATTGGGGACGAGACGACTATGCACCTCTTGGTCGAACTGGTCATGGTACTCATCGTGCCAGTGATGGCGACTGGAACCATTACATTGATTTTATGAAAGGCCAGTTGACTGAACTTCTTACAAATTATGGCCCAATTGGAGCAATCTGGTTTGATGGTTTGTGGGATCGTGACGAAGAAGAGGGTGGCATGAAACCTGAACGTTGGGATCTTTATTCGCAGTACGAATTGATTCATGAACTTCAGCCAGCTTGTCTTGTTGCCAATAACCATCATATCGATATCATTCCAGGTGAGGATATTCAAATCTTTGAACGCGATATCCCGGGTCAGAATCTCTATGGATATTCTGAGCAAGCAATCAGCCGACTTCCTTTGGAGACATGTCAAACGATGAATAGGACTTGGGGCTATAATATTACTGATAGTATCTATAAGACACCAAAGTTTCTCATTCAATATTTAGTTCAAACTGCAGGCAAGGGGGCTAATCTTTTGTTGAATGTTGGTCCTCAACCAAATGGTGAACTGCCAGCAGAAGCTATTGCTCGAATGAATGCAATGGGAGATTGGTTGGAGCAATATGGCGAAACAATTTATGGCACACGAGGTGGTGTTGTTCCTCCATCTGAGTGGGGAGTAACCACACAAAAAAGAAATAAACTCTATGTGCATGTATTAGAACCAACCAAAGTGTTGTTCTTGCCTTACACTGGTAACAAGCTTCTCAAGGCGAAATGTTTTGCCAACGGCAAGCCGGTTGCATTTACTCAGTTAAAAGAGGGAATTCTGCTTTCGTTTGCAAAAGATCAGACCGACGATGTCGACTTTGTTGTTGAGTTGAATTTTAAAAATGAAGTAAAATGAAAAAATCAATATTCTTTTTATTCTCGCTGATTTTGTGCTTGACTGCTTGCAGCAAGCATTTCATAACAGATTCTGCTTATCGTGCAGAAACGCATAAAGAATTTGAGGCTCGTAGTTTTATGTTTGAAACAGATTCTGTGTTCGAGCAGAAAATGAGCTTGCGTGAACGAGAAGCACTCGAGTGGATGTATGCTTCCATGCCTTTGTCTGATATCTTGGATTACTCCGGAGAGTATTATTTGGAAAATATCCGCACCTCTTTTCGTGCTCAAGAGGAAATGAGTTGGAGTAATGAAGTACCAGAAGATTTGTTTCGTCACTTTGTGTTGCCTATTCGTGTTAACAACGAACGTCTGGATGACTTTCGTACAACTTATTATGATACACTGGCTGCTCGTGTGAAAGGCCTCTCTATGGCTGAGGCTGCTTTGGAGGTGAACCACTGGTGCCATGAACAGGTGACTTATCGTCCGACCGATGGCAGAACATCATCTCCAATGGCAACTATGAAAACATCATTTGGCCGTTGTGGCGAGGAATCTGTCTTGGCCACTGCTGCTATGCGAACCGTTGGCATACCGGCTCGTCAGGTTTATACGCCTCGTTGGGCTCATACCGATGACAACCATGCCTGGATTGAGGTATACGTAGATGGTAAATGGTGGTTCATGGGTGCTTGTGAACCGGAACCGGTGCTGAATTTGGCTTGGTTTAATGCGCCTGTTGCTCGTGCAATGTTGCTTCATACCTCTGTTTTTGGCGATTATCGGGGTAAAGAGGATGTAATTACACGAACCAAATGTTATACAACTATTAATGTTGTCGACGGATATCTTCCAACAAAACGTTCTACTGTAACTGTTGTTGATGGGTCTGCAAAACCTGTGGCTGGTGCTAAGGTGAAGTTCAAAATCTATAACTATGCGGAATTCTTCACAGTGGCAGAGGTAATGACGGACGAGAATGGTTGTGCTTCTTTGACAACTGGCATTGGCGACTTGTTGGTGTGGGCAACCGATGGTAAGAAATTTGCGGCAGAAGTGCTGAAGGCAGAAGTCACTGAAATGACCATAACCTTGAATCATGAAAAAGGTGATTCCTTTAGTGCTGATTTTGATATTGTTCCTCCAAAAGAAGGATTGATAGAAACCAATGTTACTCCAGAACAGATTGAACAAAATAAGGTTCGTCTGGCTCACGAGGATTCTATTCGAGAGGCATACATGTCAACTTTCATGACATTGGAGTCTGTTTCTGAACTGCAGAATGAAGCGCTCAAACCATTGTTTGTGGCATCTTATGGCAACCATGAGACATTGAAGAGAGTCTGTGAACAATATCCAAATCGTATAGATGATGTTGTGGCATTGCTTCAGTCGTTGTCAGAAAAGGACCTTCGTGATGTTTCTTACGAAGTTCTTGTTGATGCTCTTGACAATACTACTTCAGCTTCGGATTCGTTGTGGGCTCAGTATGTGCTTTGTCCTCGAGTGGAAGGCGAATTCCTTACTCCTCATCGTGCACAACTCAAAACTTTGCTTGGAGAGAAGGCTTCTGCTTCTGAAATCTTGGCTTATGTAAGAACCAATATAAAAGTTCTTGACGAATACAATCCACAGCGTTTGAGAATTACGCCTGCTGGTGTATGTCGTGGAAAAATGGCAGATACCCGTTCTCGTAACATCTTCTTTGTGGCTTTGTGTCGTGCTTATGGCATACCGGCCCGATTGGATTTAGTTACTGGTAAAACGCAGTATTTCGATCAGACTTGGTTGGATGTGGTGCTTGATGAATCGCAGGAAGAACCTGTCGCTTCTGTTCAAGGTAAGTTGTCTGCAACCTATCAACCTTCTGAATATCTTCCAAACCCATCATATTATCGTCACTTTACGATTGCCAAAATTGAAGCCTGCGAAGATCGTCTTCTTGAATTTGATGAGGGTGAGAATACGGAACTTGGTGCTGAGGCTTCTTGGGCTACTATGCTGAAGGAGGGTTGTGCGCTTGATACAGGTTATTATGTGATGACTTCGGGAACCCGTTTGGCAAATGGTGGCGTCCTTGCACATGTCGAATTCTTCTCTATCCCAGAATCTGGTGTCGTGGTTCCTTTGATTATGCGTCAGGAGGCTGATGAGGTGCAAGTGCTCGGCTTCATCAATGCGGAAACACCGGTCTATGTTCCGGCGGGGGCGTCAGAGTCAGCTACACTGTTGTCTGCTACAGGTCGTGGCTATTTCTTGGCGGCTATTTTGGGCGATGGCGACGAACCAACCAATCATGCAGTGCGCGATTTGAACTATGTGTCAAAAGATCTTCTTGATTGGGACAAGGTTCTTGTGTTTATGTCTGCTCAGGATGATGGCGTGACCAAGATGAAAGAGAAGTATGCGCAATATCTTGGCGTCTTTGATGCCAAGGCTGCTTACGGCTCCGATTCTCAGAAGCAAACATTGAATATGATATTGCAGGCGCTTCATGTCGACCACTATGCATTGCCTGTAATTGTTGTTGCCGATAGTTTTGGTCGAGTAGTATATTTCTCGCAAGGCTACAATACTTCTTTGGGTGAACAGTTGAAGCAAGTGATAAGCAAACTTTAATTCATACCAATCAAAAAATAGAAAAGCAGGGAAGTCCGCGAACGGTTCTCCCTGCTTTTTTTTTATTGTTGAGTCCGGTTAAGTTATTCTAGTAATCTTGTGACTACGTCTCGGTGTGTTGCTGAACAAATCTCGCCGAATAACTCGTGTGATTTCTCATTGCAAATATCCACCTTTTTATTGAAATGGGCGGAAGAGTGAAACTCGGTCGCTTTGGTCTCAGCTTCGATTTCGCAGATATTAAGTGGTGTAATGCCGCAACCGGGCATGATGATAATGCGATTGTTGGCGGCTTCCACAAGTTTTTTGAGCATTTCGATACCTTCTGGAGCGCGTTTTGCTTGTCCGGATGTCAAAATTCGGTTGCATCCTAAGCTGATTATCTGTTCTAAGGCTTCGAACGGATTGTTGCAGCAGTCGAAAGCGCGGTGAAAAGTCACGTTTATCCCTTTTGCTGTCTCCATGAGTTTTGTCATGGTGTCTAAATCAATGCTTCCTTCTTTAGTGAGTGCTCCGATAACTACACCGTTAACTCCTAAAGATTTGCACATCTCTATATCTGATATCATGACTTGTACTTCTTCGTTTGTATAGCAAAAGTCTCCACCTCTGGGCCTAATCAGTACGTTTACTGCAAGGTTAGGTAGTTTCTCTCTAATCGTTTTGATGCAGCCGTATGATGGGGTGACGCCGCCAATCTCCAGCGCAGAACATAGCTCAATGCGTTTTGCGCCAGCAAGATAGGCTTCGTTTGCTTCGTGGTATGAAGTTGCGCAAACTTCTAAATTTCTCATATTCGTGTTTGTAGGCTTCTTATAATGCAAAAGTAATCATTTTTTTGCAAACTGACAAATCTGTTTAACCAGAAAGAGCAATATGCCGGTAAACCTGGGGTTATTTGTTGTCTTTTATGGCTAATAATTATATTGATTGAAGGGATGTTTTTGGGCGTGACTTTGTTGTGGATCTTTTTGATGCATGCTTCCGGTGGACTTTTGTTAAATGAAATTGGGATATTCTGTCTTGAAAAATGCAATTTTATTTTGCAGAAGTAGGGTAGAGGATCTGATTTTCTCATTCGCAAATCGTACACTATATATAATATATAGTATCTATGAATCGCGTTTTGAAGTTTCATTGGCGGCATTTTGCGGCAAGAATGCCCATTTTGCGCCATGTTCCCGCAGAAATTACGAGAAAACCGACAAAATATGAATACCTAAAACGAATCGAATTGCTGGATTTTGGAAAAAATAGAGACAAGAACAAAGAATTTTGAGACCGTGTCGAATCAATTTTTTGCGGTGTTTTGGGAAAAACTCGCCAAAATGCACTTTCTTCAACTCGAAAAACGCCCCAAAAATTGGCTATTTCTGGACAAAAACCGTCTGTTTTCCCAGATATATGGGAATTCTCCCTATTTTACTTAAAATTTTACGAGGTGTAAATCAGCGTGATAGCCAATAATCATAATTTTTTTGTAAAAAAGTTGCCGTATAGTTTGGTTGGTACGTAGAAAGGCAGTACTTTTGCATCCGCTTTCGGGGCTGAACCACTGCAGCGGCGGTG
>JAKSNW010000025.1 GCA_024405895.1 Paludibacteraceae bacterium | reverse complement strand
TGCCGGCAAGGGTAGCCCTCACCCCCTGCCCCCTCTCCCAATGGGCGAGGGGGAGGAAAGGTGGTGGTGCTCTTTCCCCCAGGGTTGCACCCTGGGCTATTGACTACAACCCTTACAGGGTTGCTTTTCGTTATCGTTATCGTTAACGAAAACTTCTGGTCCTATCGCCTCATCGCCTAAAAGTTATCGTTCATTGTTTCACAATGACTCTGCTTCCGCTCTGCATAACCCAAGCGAGCTTGGTTCTGCCCTCGCTTAACCGCAGAGTTATCGTTGAGTTACTGCTCTTTGTCTTGCTGTTTCTGCAAGGCATCGAGTTTACGTTCCAACTGTTCAAGTTTCTCCAGAACCTCGTCGTTGTTATCGGCAGCCATGGCATCGACGAAGATAGAGTTAACCAGCGACATGCCCATGATTCCGCCGTGGAAGAGAAGCACCGAGAAATAGATTCTTGCCAGTGTTCCTACCATTGGACCACCTGTCTTGGCTATGGCATTTGGAATCTCATACCATCCCTCGATAGTGAAGAGTTGGAACGTGCTGAAGATACTGGTGAATGGGTCGCCGAAATATTCTGCAGAGTACCGTCCGAAAAGCGATGATGACATGATGGAGAACACCAGCAGGAAGACCAGATAAGCCACCGTGATGAGGAACGACGACCGAATCGCTGTCTTCAGACCATTGAGCAGTTTGCCGATATTTGGGATGAAGTGAAACAGTCGGAAAGTCTTGAGCACGCGTAAAGACCTGAAGGCGAGCAGAGCACTTGATCCAACCGTAGCATTCACAAACGGGTAGGAGAGTGAAGGAAGGGCGAACACAAGGATGATGAAATCGAAGATATTCCATCCATCGCGGAAATAGCCGCGAATGCCGAAATGTTTCAGCTTCACGGCAGCCTCAATGACGAATATCAGAGTGAAGAAGCAGTCTGCCCATTCGAAAATGGATGAGCCTGGCCAGAATCCGCTGATAAAAAGAGATATCGTATTGATGATGATGATAGCCATCATCACCCTCTCATTGAGGAAGATATGCTTCATTGTGTTCTTGTTGTTTTTGCGAAGCAAAGGTACAAACTTTTCTTGAATACACAAAACCACCCGAACAGCCGCCTGAGCACTAAAAAGCCCCACTCGGAAGAGTGAGGCTGATATCGTTTGGGATGGGGTGTTAACTACAAATCGTCGCCGTTGGCTCTGTTGTATTCATTTTCATAGAAAATACACAATGAATACTTTCCAGAACTTTGAACTATAGTAAACCAAACTGTTCTATTGAACATATCACCCATTAGTACCAATTCTATTGTTTTTTGAGCAAAATCCATAATCTCTTTTCGTTCGCTGGGTGGCATTTTCTCAAGCTCTTCTCTACCACCAACTTTATTAATATAATCGTCCATTAGCTTTTGCTCTTCTTGCAAATCCCTTTGATAGAAAATGGCGTGATATTGTTTGTTGTGTACGGTCATTTCATAGCTAATATCTTCATCCTCTGGTAAAGGGTCTGCAGTTGCACTTGTAAAATACTTCTTGTTTTGTTTGAACTGCTCCAATAAATTATTGTAATGAATCCTTATTTGTCCTTCAGAGTAGTTATTTTTATCTAAAACTGAAATACGCCAAATTTTATTGTTGTTGGTCTGAAAAAATATAATGACATCTCTACCATTGAATTCTCCAGTGAAAAAATCATCTCCATCACTGGCACGATGAAGTTCAAAACCTTTTGCGATGAGTTTTTGCTTCATTTCGGCCTTGGTTCCATCCACAGGAATACCAAGAAATGTAGTGACAGCATTCTGACCGAAGGCCAAGGTGCTTACCAACACAAGGGCAAGCATACAGACTAGTTTTTTCATAATGTATTATTGATTTGAATTATAAATCGCTACAAAATTACAACTTTTTTCGGAATACACAAACAAGAAAAGCCCCACCCTTTCGGGTGAGGCTTGGAGGGTATCTTAGAGGATGAAAACGACGTTTTTTTTATTTATCTGCTTTTATTACACAAAAGCACGTATGTGTACCACTTTGTTTCATCGTTAGGAAGTAGCATAATATTTCACCCACCTGCTTGTCTGCCGGTAGGTCAGGGCAGTGTTGCTCAATCTTACTCATACCTTAATCCTCCTGTTCATAATAATAAGAGTAATCGATGCCCTTCATGAAGAGTTCTCTGTCGTTGATGTTGTCTGTGAGAGCATTGGTAAGCAGTTGCTTGATGAAAGCAGCATCTGCAACACTCTGTGTCATGGCCTGCAGATAGTCATTCTTGTTTATCTGACTCCAGTCGATACATTTTTCTACTCTTGTTTTCAGCATGAGGTCAAGCCATATTCTGGTGCTACGGCCATTACCTTCCATAAAGGGGTGGGCAACATTCATCTCTACATATTTGCTGAAGATGTCATCTATGCTTACTTCTGGCATCTTTTCAATAACACCTAATTGTTGTGGCAGATATTGTGCCAAGCAGAAGGTAAAGCCACCCTTGGAGATGGTCTTTGTCCTAATCTGACCGGCAAAGTCGTACAAGCCACCAAAGATGTATGCATGTATCTGTTGAAGTCCCTTGACAGTTCCAACTTCAATGGTTTCCAATATCCCACTTTCCCACAACTCATAGGCCTTCTGCTTACTCTTGCCATCAAGTGTATTCTCGCTATATGTAAGCCAGTCGAGAAACTCCATTGCCTTGCTGTTGGGGATATTCTTGGCAAGTTCCTCAATGCCCTTCATATCAAGGGTGTCGGTAAGTCTTTTCTTACCATCTGGAGCAAGAAGTCTCAACTGGTTAGTGGCACTAACCACTTCATTCTGCTCCTTCTTCAACTTGGTTTTGAGGTATTTCCAGTAGTTCCTTGTCTTGGTATAGTCATCTTGCTCGTTGATGGCACCAAGCACATCAAGAACAGAGAAAAACCATTTGTCGGTAGTGGCATCCCACACCGCTCTTACCTCATGGTCTTTATAGAACCTAAATGAAATCTTGCTCATACCTACGGACTCTTGATGAAGCTGTCACACTGCAAAGATACAACTTTTTCAGCGAAAAATCAATGAAAAAGGTTTTAGTGCTATGATAAGAAAAGAGAAGGTGAACTGACCTACATTATAAGGTAACCTTGCCAACCGATACCAACTCATCGGCACAAGGAGATCAGTCCATGGATTCTGTTGGCTCCTTCTCAGAACGCAAAGTCAAATTATTGCGGAGGGTGGCCGTATCCTCTCACTCAAAAAAGAGCAGTTGGCAATACTCACAATAGTTTGATCTCTGCGTGCAAAGATACAATTTTTTCGTGAAACAAGAAAAGCCCCACCCTTTCGGGTGAGGCTGGGAGATTTTAGGCGATTAGGCGATTAGGCGATTAGGCGATGCCTGCGGCTTGGGGCGATGGGGCGCTGGCGCTTTAAGTGAAGAGTTAATAGTGAAAAGTGAAAAGTGAGCCCGGCCTTATCGCCTTATCGCCCAATCGCCTTATCGCCTTAGAAGAAAGATAGTGCAAGGCGAGAAACAGCGCAGTCATTCTCTCGTTCTATTGACCGTCGAATCAAGAAAGCAGATGTTAAATTTCCAAATTCCAGAAAAAATGACTTTTTTGATGCATGAACTACGCGTTTTTTGGCCATTTTTGAGCTTAAAATCAGCTGTTTGTATGCACTTTTTTACATGACTTTTCTACAACTATTCAATTTTGGGTGTGCATGGCGATATGTGTAATTTATTGTATTACAGTGTTATATTGTATATTTTGATGGGTTGCCGTCAAATTATAGAATGGAAAAATTCCATGTGAAGTAAATGATGCTTCATTGTGTGCATAAGATTGATTTTTTTTCGGAAAAAAAATAGTAAATTTGTAGCAGATGAAAAGCACGAAACTTGCAGTTCGTACTAATATAACACCTGCTGCAAGTGATATTCCAGATACTGGAAAACGTTCTTTTCATATAGCCATAACCGTTGGGGGAAATACTCAAGATGACGGTGTTTTTATAGTTGAAGTTTTTTGATGTGCACTATAAAAAACTAACAATTTGAAAACATCGGAATCTGAAAGTTTGAAGCGACGGTATTGCGAGCTCTGAGCTACCCCGAAAGAGCGTATTTAATGTTTCATCTATTTTTTTTTTACCGCATGGCAAAAAAATACTCTGAGACAGCAATGCTGTCACTTGGCGTTGTCAAACGCCTGCAAAAGCCTTACGTTGCCACCTTCTACCAAAAAGTTGTAGACTTGGTCAGTGGCATCGAGGCAGAAGATCTTGTGGATTCTGTATCAGTCTTTGTTGACACAGTATCCGAGTTTACTAACTCTTTGAGGGGCGACATTGAAGCCGAACCGAAGGAAGTGGAAGATGCCTTCCATCAGTTGGAACTGATGTGGAGTGGCACACACCGTATCTTCCAAGGCTTCGCTCGTAGCAACGACCCTGCCGAAGCGCTGATGGCCACCAAGGCCTTAGCTTTGCTGAAGCGTTACCGTCTTGAACCGCTCAAACGCACCAATGTTGTTGAACAGTTCACCTCGTTGACAAGCAGCATCACCTCGGCATGGACCAGTACAGAACTGGATAAGTCTTTCCTTCAGTTATGGAGCGATCGTCTTATCACGTCTGCCAACAATTTCGCCTCGCTTTATCAGCGTCGTGTGCAGCGTACCACCACTCACGTCAGCGTGAGTCAGTACAGCGGCAGACTCTTCGACCAGTTCTATTTCCTGTTCTATGACCTGTACGTTTACGTAGGTAAGACCGGTGATGTTGCCGTCAGTGAAATCTTTGAGTGTATCAAAGAACTCATCGACATCTATGGTCGCATTCACAAGGCTCATGCCACACGTGTTGCCAATCGTAACCGTACCATGTCTCAGCCAGCAGATGGTCAACCTAACGACAAACCTTCTGATGAGACACAGAACGAGGAAACCTCGGAGATTGATGCTTTGCTTCGTCAGGCAGCTGCTGTTGGTCGTCCAACTGCAGAAGATGAACCTGCAGCTTAGTAAACTCATGTGGGAGTAGTGCTATCATCTGATAGCATGTAAAAGCCCGGAGGACGTGTTCCTCCGGGCAATTTTTTTTGACCATTTACCATTATGCAACAAAAAAAGCCTCCTTTTTGGGGAGGCTGATTATCTCGTAATTAGATTTTGGGTAATGCTAATTTATAACAATCATCTTTACTTAGCAATTCCCATGGCTTCATTTTTTCATATATATGATGCCATTCGTTTGTCAAGCTAATGTACTTACCAAGTGTTATCTGCACTTGTTTTTCTGTTGTGATCTGACACTTTACTATTTTATAATAGCCATCTACAGCACCCTTCACCATAGGGAATAAGTATTTAGATTTTTCAAGTTTAGGTCTCGATTTTAGTGTTGTTGTATAGGTTTTAGCCTTATGGTTTACAAAATCTTCATATTCTTCATCCGTTTTTCTCACATAACAAGTCAAAAAACATTTATCATTGTTTATCGCCTGCTCTGTTTCTGGTGTTGTGTCAAAAGGAAGTGTCTCGTACGACAAACCAGAATCTTGACACTCAGAATCGTTTTTGTCAACTCCTTGAAATAAATTTAGTTGTCCTGCAGATTTAAGTGTTTTTAGGTCAACGATATGTCGCTTCAAGTCAGCTTTCACGCCTACGTTGTCCAACTCTTCACGCCTTGCCTTGCTCATCTGGCAGAACTCATCCGATTGCTCTATACCGGCAAACCTGCGGTCACACAGATTGGCTGCAATGCCGGTCGTTGAACTGCCGCTAAATGGGTCAAGAATCCAGTCACCCCTGTCTGTACAAGAGGGGATGATACGCGTCAGTACCGACAGTGGTTTCTGCGTAGGATGCTTACCGCACGACTTCTCCCAACGACCGATGGCTGGCAGTCGCCACACGTCCGTCATCTGTTTGTTGTCGTTGAGTTGCTTCATCAACTGTTATCAACCATTTCGTATACTCAGCAAACTGTCTTTCATCCAACAAGTTTGTGAGGAATGATAATTTTGCCTCTGCATTAGCAGTAGAAGCCAGTTCTTGGCTGATAGCTTCAGAAGGTTCAAACCCTCTCTCCTTTATCCATGGATTTTCATTCAACAGATTTGAGAGTGCATCATGTTTGTCTTTGCCATACGCACGTCCAAGCAACTGGCAATTCTCAATATCTTCGCCATCCGGTGCTTGCGTGAAGCCCTCTGTAGTGTAAAATATGTATTCTGTCATGTTGTTTGTTATTAAAAACCAAAATTGTCCTCTTTATACTCATCAAGAGCCATCCATTGGCAATTGATTAATGAGAAATGATAAACCTCCGATAAAGCATCTATCAACTCCTCCAAATCATCACAAGATGATGCGAGTTGTTTTTCTTCATCCGATAGTTTTATCTTTATAACTCTACTATGAAAGAAATCAAGAACAATTATGTAATTGGGTATCTGATTCATATCTAAATTCTTTTGTATATTCCACGACCCTTGAATTCGATTATGCCTTTGTCTCGCAAGAATTGTAACTGTTGTCTAATCTTGTCCTGAATATGATTGTTATCGGGATGTTTCAGTTTTAATTCCTCAACAAACGCATACATTTGATTCAATGTGAATGTCTCATCAAGACGTTCTACGAGATGCAATGTGTCCATCAGCCAACCTCGACTTTCAACCGATTTGGTTTGAAGGTTGAATACTCTGTGATATTGAGAAACAACTTCCTGAACGGGAAGAACCACTCCATTTCGGATGATTGGTATTTTCGCAGTCGTTGGTATCTCTCGCATTAGAATATTGCACCCTTCCCAACCTGCACGTCTGCAAGTATTTTTCAATGCTTCGCGCTTTTCAATAACCGATGGAGTAAAGAAGCATTTGGGCACAATCACAAGATTATTAACCTCGTAGCGGTCATAATGCATAAAGAAGAAACTTGGGTTGTCAAGAGACGTAATTCGACTTATCATGGTTTGATAAACGCCATCTGCTACCGTTGCTTGAAAGCTTTCGCTATCAGACTTCTTGCTTTTCAACTCATATTGCGACTTGCAATGTTCGCACACATAGTCCTTTACAGGCGCATTGGGCTCTGCTCGTCTAATTGAAACCTCACCACAAATAGGGCAATACATATTGCGTGCCAACCAATCTTCAGTCAGCACTCTTGCAATCTGGCTTCCACTTTTGTAGCCTTCAGCCAATGATGTGTTGAATCTCAAATCCATCTCTTACTGCAGATATTTACGGTTTTCAGATTCTTCAAGCATCTTCATCTGCTGAATTGCTACTTGATTTAGTTTGACAAGTCTCTCCGTCTGCGGCATGCCATCGTTGATAAACACAGCATTCAAATTCTCCTGTCATTATCTCCACTCGTTTCAACAGTTCGCTATCCTTGCGGATGGTCATCGGGTCGCAAATTTGCGGATTGGTGTATTTGCCGAAAGGAACGTTGAAGAGCCCCTTCTTGTTCACACGATACAAGCCATTGAAGCAAGTGCGATTGAGAAAAAAGAACTTGGTTGTATTCTCTATCGGGTCAAGGTTCTTCTCGTTGTAGCGGTCACGGACGGTAAGGAAAAACTCCTTGCGTGCCTCCTCTGTCTGTAGGGTGTTGTAGGCATCCTGAATGTCTTGAAGGGATACTATCAGCTCTTCGGGATTATCTCTTACTGTGCGATAACAAGTTGTCAAATCTGGATTTATATCGTTGATGACAACATGTTGGATATTTGGGTATCGTTGCAACATGTAGAAAAGCATAGCTCCTCCACCTACAAAAGGTTCTATATACGTCACATCATCCCAATTACCAAAGTCAGCTGGTAGTTGTTCATCCAGTTGTTCAATGAGTTGCGTCTTACCGCCTACCCACTTGATAAAAGGTTTTGCTTTTGTCATAGTATCGAAAAAAACACTACTAAATTAATGTTGCCACAAAGTTACTGATTTCTCATCTAAAATCAGTCATATTCGGGAATCAAATAAATTACTATTTAATTTGCTGATCTAACGAGATCTAATGATTCGTTCGGAGAGTTAATCTGCAAGAATTGCTTGGTGGTGTGCCGATTTTGTCGGATTTTTGTGGCGAGATTTGTGTGTTACTGCTTTATGAATAATCAACAAGATTTGGAGCATCTCCTCGTGGAGGAACTCCGGAAAAGAAATGCACTGGAAGAGGTGATTTGCGAGTATGGCATTGAGACGGTGAGAGAGTGCCTTTGCTGTCACAGGTTGATGAATGAAGGATGGCTCTTCGCTGGCATCGAGACATATTGTTCTGACGATTGTCTCATGAAGGCACATCCCGAAGAAAATCTTCTGATTCTGAAGGCTGAGGCTTTGCGAGATGATTCCGATACTTACTGGACCAAATGGGAAGGGTAGTGGTCATTGACTCGGACTGTTTTCCACATTTTTAGGAACTCAGTTTTCGCAGCGGTTTGTGGTTTCCTAAAAATGTTCTTTAACATTCCCGCATCGCAGACTGACTTCCAAATTTTGTGGAACCCAATTTTCGCATCACAAACTCACTTCCAAATTTTGTGGAACTCAATTTCCGCATCGCAGACTGACTTCCAAATTTTGTGGAACCCAATTTTCGCATCGCAGACTGACTTCCAAATATTGTGGAAACCGATTTCCGCATCGCAGACGGACTTCCAAATTTTGTGGAAAACAATTCCCGCATCGCAGATTGACTTCCAAATTTTGTGGAACTCAATTTCCGCATCGCAAACCGACTTCCAAATTTTGTGGAAACCATTCCTGGCTGCGCTAACTGTGTTCCAAATTTTGTGGAAACTGGAATAGGGGACTTTTTTGTTATGAATGGTTAATGGCGAGCGAGTCTTGGAGAGGGTTTGTTAAGATATGAAAAATAGGGTGATGAGGCGATAAGGCGATGGGGCGATAAGGCGATAAGGCGATAAGGCGATGAGGTGATGAGGCGATGGGGCGATTCTTCTGCGAAAACGAGAACGAGAACGGGAACGATAACGATAACGATAACGTTAACGAAAACGAAAACGGGAACAGTTTGGGCCCTGAGGTTAAGGTTAAGGTTCTCGTTAACGTTGAAAACCCCTTGAACCTTAACGGCTGCTCAACCCCTTCAGGGTTGCTCCTTTGCGCACCTCGGTGATGCCTGGATTATACAATGAAAATAAAAACACGTTTTTATTTTGTATTCCGCTCGGTTTGCACTATCTTTGTGACTTGATATACTATGTAGAAAAATAATGGCAGAAGATAAGATAAACAACACTAAATCAGATGATATCATCGCCGATGTCACATCGGGCGATTATAAATACGGCTTCACTACCGACATCGAAACCGAGGTGATTCCTATCGGTTTGAACGAAGAGGTGGTGCGACTGATTTCTGCAAAGAAGGAAGAACCGGAGTGGCTGCTCGAGTTCCGACTCAAGGCTTTCCGACACTGGCAGACCCTCAAGATGCCGAAATGGGCTCATCTCAATATCCCTGAGATAGATTATCAGGCCATTTCCTATTACGCCGCTCCAAGGAAGAATGCTCCGAAGAGCCTCGACGAGGTGGATCCTGAGTTGCTCAAGACCTTCGACAAACTCGGCATTCCGCTGGAAGAGCAGAAAGCGCTGTCGGGCATGGCCGTCGACGCCGTGATGGACAGCGTGAGCGTGAAGACCACCTTCCGCGAGACACTCGCCGAGAAAGGCATCATCTTCTGCTCCATCAGCGAGGCGGTGAAGAGCTATCCCGACCTGGTGAAGCAGTACCTCGGCAGCGTGGTGTCGTATGCCGACAATTTCTTCGCAGCATTGAACTGTGCCGTCTTCTCCGACGGTTCGTTCGTCTATATCCCAAAGGGCGTTCGCTGCCCAATGGAGCTCAGCACCTATTTCCGCATCAACGCAGGCAAGACAGGACAGTTTGAACGCACCCTGATTGTTGCCGACGACGACAGCTATGTCTCCTACCTCGAGGGCTGTACGGCTCCTCAACGTGATGAGAACCAGTTGCATGCCGCCATCGTGGAGATTGTGGTGATGAACAATGCCGAGGTGAAATACAGCACCGTGCAGAACTGGTATCCGGGCGACAAAGAGGGCAAGGGCGGTATCTATAACTTCGTGACCAAGCGTGCCTTGTGTAAGGGCGACAACTCGAAGGTGTCATGGACCCAGGTGGAGACCGGTTCAGCCATCACATGGAAGTATCCAAGCTGTGTGCTGAAGGGCGATAACTCCATCGGCGAGTTCTACAGCGTGGCTGTGACCAACAACTACCAGCAGGCCGACACAGGCACGAAGATGATACACATAGGCAAGAACACCCGCAGCCGTATCGTGAGCAAGGGTATCTCAGCCGGCAAGAGCGAGAACTCCTACCGCGGTCTGGTGAAGGTGATGCCGGGGGCAGAGAATGCACGCAACTTCTCACAGTGCGACAGTCTGCTGCTCAACGACCACTGCGGTGCCCATACGTTCCCTTACATGGATATCCAGAACCCAACCGCTGTGGTGGAGCATGAGGCTACCACCTCGAAGATCAACGAAGACCAGCTCTTCTACTGCAACCAACGTGGCATCAGCACCGAGGACGCCGTAGGACTCATTGTCAACGGCTACGCCCGCGAGGTCATCAATAAACTGCCTATGGAGTTTGCCGTAGAGGCGCAGAAGCTGCTCTCTGTTTCGCTGGAGGGTAGCGTGGGATAACGTTAACGTTAACCTTAACGATAACGGGAACTCTGCGGTTAAGCGAGGGCAAAGGACAAACTTGTTTGGACTATGCCGAGCGGAAGCAGAGTCATTGTGAAACAATGAACGGGAACGGGAACGAACAAACAACAAACGATAACGCAAACATAACGAATATATAATGTTAGAGATAAAAGATTTGCATGCCACCGTGGCAGGCAAGGAAATTTTGAAAGGTTTGACCCTGACGGTTCGTCCGGGTGAGGTTCATGCCATCATGGGCCCTAACGGAGCCGGAAAATCAACCCTCTCGTCGGTGCTCACAGGCCATCCAGCCTACACCGTCACATCGGGTAGCATCAACTTCTATGGTCAGGACCTCCTGGCGATGCCACCAGAGGACCGCGCCCGTGCCGGCGTCTTCATGAGTTTCCAATACCCAGTGGAGATTCCTGGTGTGAGCATGGTCAACTTCATGCGTGCTGCCGTCAACGAACACCGCAAATACCGTGGCGAAGAGCCTATCTCAGCCTCTGAGTTCCTGAAACTCATGCGTGCGAAGAAAGACCTTCTCCAACTTGACAACAAACTTGCCAACCGCTCCGTGAACGAAGGCTTCAGTGGCGGTGAGAAGAAACGCAACGAGATTTTCCAGATGGCTATGTTGGAGCCAAAGCTCTCCATCCTGGACGAGACCGACTCTGGCCTTGATATCGATGCCTTGCGTGTCGTTGCCAACGGTGTCAACACCTTGAAAAGCAAAGACAACGCCTCCATCGTCATCACCCACTATCAACGTCTGTTGGACTATATCGTGCCTGACTTCGTCCATGTGCTCTACAACGGACGCATCGTTAAGACCGGTCCGAAGGAGTTGGCTCTGGAACTTGAAGAGAAGGGCTACGACTGGATTAAACAAGAGTTCGGAGAATAAACACAAGACTCTGGAATGAAACAACAATATATAGATGTATACGCCGACAACAGGGATTTGATCAAAGCCAACAGTGCGCCATGTCTCAACATCATCCGTGACGCTGCTGCCGAGGCATTCAAGATCACTGGCTTTCCGACCCACAAGGACGAAGCCTATCTCTATTGTCCGACACTGCAATATCTTGCCACTGACTACGGCTTGAACCTCAAACAGATAGAGCCTAAGGTAAGCGAGAAAGAACTCTTCCATTGCTCAGTGCCCGGCATCAACAGCGTGGTGGTGGCCATGGTCAACGACCAGATGCGTGCCATCTCCGAGACCTTGCCGGATGGGGTAGTGGTGTGCTCCCTGAAAGATGCCTGCGAACGCTATCCTGAAGAGGTGGAGAACTGCTTTAACAGCCTCGCCTCCAAGCATGCCGACGCCATGACACACTTCAACAACATGTTGGCACAGAACGGTTTCTTTGTCTATGTGAAGAAAAACACACAGCTGGAGCAGCCGCTGCAGATTGTGAGGATGCTGGATGCCACCATCGAGATGATGACCGTGGCTCACAACCTCGTCTACGTGGCAGACAATGCTCAGGCCAAACTCCTCCTCTGCGACCACAACCGCAAAGGCTCGAAAGTGTTCCATGACACACTGACCGAAGTGGTTGTAGCCCCTCATGCCCGTCTGGAACTCTACGAACTGGAGAGCACCTCAGAGACTACCATCAGTCACAGCCAACTCTTTGTCACACAGGCAGAAGGCAGTGAGATGCTGCTCAATCAGTTGACCTTGAGCAACGGCATCACCCACCGTCACACCGTGGTGGACCTCGATGGCGATCATGCCAACCTCTGGTTAGGCGGTATGGTGCTCAACGACCGTCAGCAGAAGACCGAGAACTACACCGAAATCAACCACAACGCCTCCTATTGCAACTGCAAGGAGCTGTTCAAATACAT
The DNA here is from genome assembly GCA_024405895.1 of Paludibacteraceae bacterium. GTDB lineage: Bacteria > Bacteroidota > Bacteroidia > Bacteroidales > Paludibacteraceae > HGM05398. Next base: position 14,984 of record JAKSNW010000025.1, on the reverse strand, counting down.
CCTCGACGAAGAGGCTGAAGGCGCCTTCTCCGGCCGCATCATCGTGGGCGACGGCACCAAGCAGACCGAGGCTTATCAGACCAACCGTAACCTCTGTCTGACCAACACCGCCAAGATGCATGCCAAGCCACAATTGGAAATCTATGCCGACGATGTGAAGTGTGGACACGGTGCCACCACCGGTCAACTGGATGAGACCGCCTTGTTCTACATGCAAGCTCGTGGCATTGGCAAAGAGGAAGCCAGGATGCTGCTGATGTTGGCTTTCGTGGCGGATGTGATTGACAAGATAACAGTAGAGCCTCTCCGCGACCGCCTCCGCATGATGACAGAGAAACGTCTGCGTGGCGAAGGCGTCAAATGCAACAACTGCTCGCTCTGCTAAAACAAACCGATACAATATATAATATATACAACTATGGCTTTAATCAAATCAGTAAGAGGATTTACTCCAAAAATAGGTAAAAACTGCTTCCTTGCAGACAATGCCACCATCATCGGCGACACCGAGATGGGCGAAGGTTGCAGCATCTGGTTCAATGCCGTGCTTCGTGGCGACGTGAACTCTATCCGCATCGGCAACCACGTCAACATCCAAGACGGTGCCGTATTGCACACCCTTTATGAGAAATCGCAGATTCATATCGGCGACTATGTTTCAGTGGGTCATAACGTTACCATCCACGGTGCTACCGTCAAGGACTACGCCTTGTTAGGTATGGGCTCTACCATTCTCGACAATGCTGTCATCGGCGAAGGTGCTATCATCGCTGCCAATGCCTTGGTATTGAGCAACACCGTAGTGCCACCTAACACCATCTGGGCAGGTGTGCCAGCCAAACAGGTGAAAGAAGTATCGCCAGAACAGGCCAAGGAAATCAACCAGAAGATTGCTCACAACTACGCCTTCTATGCCTCATGGTATTCAGAAGAAGACGCAAAGACAGAAATTCGATAGACTATGGTAAAACATATCATCTGCTTCAAGCTGAAAGACAACAGCTTGACCAACTGCGAAGAAGCACGCCATATCCTCCTCTCCATGGAGGGTAAAGTGCCTACCGTCAAGGCTATCAACGTCAACCTCGACCAACTCCATTCCGACCGTTCCTTCGACGTCATGCTGGAGGTGACCGTGGAGAGTTGGGATGCCTTAAACGAGTATCAGCAAGACCCTTACCACTGCAATGTGGTGAAGAAACATATGCATGCCGTGGCTGAGAAGAGCATTGCCATGGACTTCGAAATCTAATCTCATCAAGCATGAAGCTTTACAACTTGCTCCTGCCGCTGATGCTGTCAGCCCTGGTGGCTTGCGGTGGCAAGGAGACAAAACAAAGTGAGACTGTGGAAGAGAAACCTATGGTGGAAGTGCCTGATTTCTCGGGCGATTCTGCCTATCTCTACGTCGACATGCAGGTTGGATTCGGTCCACGTGTACCCGGTACGGAAGCACATAGACTCTGTCTGGACTATCTGAAAAACAGTTTCGAGGCGTTTGGTGCCGAAGTGATCGTTCAGGAAGGCAAAGCCAAACTCTACAACGGCAAGGAGATGCCGCTCTTCAACCTCATCGCCTCCTATTACCCTCAGGCAGAGAAGCGTGTGATTATCTGTTCCCACTGGGACTCCCGTCCTATGGCAGACCACGACCCCGTGGAAGCCAACCGCAATACCCCGATTCTCGGTGCCAACGACGGTGCCAGCGGCGTAGGCGTGATGTTGGAACTTGCCCGTCTCTTCTCTCTTCAGATGCCTAAAGTAGGCGTCGACCTCATCTGCTTCGACCTCGAAGACTGGGGCGCTCCCGAAGGGGCTGAAAGCGACCATCAGGACACCTGGTGTCTCGGTTCGCAGTATTGGGCAAATCATCTGCATCAGCCTGGCTATAAGGCCAACTACGGCATTCTGCTGGACATGGTGGGCGCTCCGGGGGCTGTCTTCTATCGTGAGCAGATCTCCGACTATTTTGCTGCTGGCGTAGTGGACAGAATCGTGAAGACTGCTGCCGACCTCGGCTTTGCCAAAATCTTCCCTAACGAAAAGGGTGGAGCAGTGACCGATGATCACCTCTATGTCAACCGTGTAGCAAGGATTCCGATGGCAGATATCATACAGTTTGCCCCTCAGAGCGAGACCGGATTTGCACACTATTGGCATACCCTGGACGACAACATGAAGAACGTCTCCGCTGAGACCCTCGACATGGTCGGCTCCGTGCTTGCCTACATAATCTATAATGAATAAAACAAACTCTTAAATAATAAGCTTATGAAAAAAACAATTACCCTTTTCATGCTGTTGGCTATGGCTACAGTATGCATCAATGCTGCCATCGTTCGTGGCTCTATCACCACCAAGACCGTTTATGGCGAAGCTCGTCTCTCATTGGATTTCAACGGTGATGGTGTAGAGGACTTCGAAATCATGCCTGGTTATGATGACTATGGTGAAGATGCTCCTAACTGCTATGTCGTATATGACAATCAATGGTCAAACGGCCACAATATCTGGGCTAACGGCACAGAAAACGACGGCTGGGATAACCCTAAAAACCTCGCTTTGAACACCTCAATCGGTGCCAACGGCAACTGGATTGGTCAAGGTGATGCTAACCTCCTCAGTTGGGTGGCTGGTGCTTACCTTCCATTCAATACCGACCTCTATTTCGGTTTCCGTATCAACAACACCAACTACGGTTGGGCTCGCGTAACAATGGCTCAGGCTGGTGGCATTACCTCTGCTACATGGCATGAGATCTACTACGAGACAACAGCCAACACCCCAATCCTCGCTGGCGCAACAGGCACACAAACAGGCGTTGAGACCTCAACAGCCGACATCGTGCTCTATCCAAACCCAACCGCTGACGTGGCTAACGTAACCGGCTTGAACGGTAACGAAGAAATCATGGTTTGCGACATGAACGGCCGCATGATTGAAACTATCCGTCCACAAGGCGTAAGCACCGTTTCTGTCAATCTCTCAACCCTCACTGCAGGTTACTATGTAATCAGCGTGAAAGAGGCTGGCAAGAACGTTGTTACCATGTTGGTAAACAAAAAATAACGCAACCTTCAACCCTATAAGAGAGGCGCTATGACGGCGCCTTTCTTTGTATTTCCAAGCGTATGAAAGAGAAGCATCCGTTGAAACCGTTTATGGTGGAGGGGCGTCTGGAAGCCGGCTGCGACGAAGCGGGCAGAGGATGCCTTGCCGGACCCGTTGTGGCTGCTGCCGTCATCTTGCCTCCGGGCTTTGTCTGCGACGAACTCAACGACAGCAAGCAACTGACCGAGAAGCAGCGTAACCGCCTTCGCAAAGTCATTGAGAAAGAGGCACTGGCTTGGGCTGTAGCGTCAGTCTCGCCTGAGGAAATCGACAAGATAAACATCCTCTGGGCATCGGTCAAGGCCATGCACAAGGCTGTAGCCAAGTTGAAACAGAAGCCGGAGTTCCTTCTGATAGACGGTAACAAATTTCAACCATTTGACGGCATTCCCCATCAAACCGTTGTCAAAGGCGATGCTACCTATCTCTCCATTGCTGCCGCCTCTGTCCTTGCCAAGACCCACCGTGACGCCCTCATGGAGCGGTTGGCACTCTGGCATCCCGAATACGGCTGGGACATCAACAAAGGGTATCCGACCAAGAAACACCGCGACGCTATCTCGCGATTCGGTGCTACGAAATACCATCGTCAAAGTTTCAAATTGCTTGATACGCAACTCTCGTTCGACTTTGATTTGTAGAAAAAAACTTGTGAAAATTGCATTTTTACAAATTGTTAGTGAAGTTCAATCGTTTGGTTGGACTTCTTTTTTGTTTTTTATAACTAACTGATTACTACTTGTTTCTGCGATTATAAAAAACCAAATGTTACAGATTGTTTATAAAAGTGTACTATTTACGCATTAATTTATCGATAAACAATGGCATTGAAAATCAGTGTATTAAAATAAGCGATTTTTGTTTTGCTTGAAAAAATAAATTTTTTATGGCACTTTTGTGATAAAAATTAAGTATATTTTTCCATAATATGCATTGACGGCTAAATTATGCTTTTTGAGAATTTGTAAATTGCTGAAAATCATAGTTATTTGTGGTGATAAAAATTTTATTTGTTTTTTGGCAATCGCATAAGAAAAAGTAGTATCTTTGCAACGGATAAATTGAGTGGGGTATAGTGGCCCTACTTGAAAAATCCGATGTTTTATTTCGCAACAGAAACAAAAAATCAACAACATAATAAACTCAAAAACAACAGCCATGGAACTTAAGACAGCTTCCGCAGGTACGTTGGAATCAGGAGATATCATCGTTGAAATCTCTCCTGCTACCTCAAAAGGTATTGATATCCAACTTAAAAGCACCGTATCGTATCAGTTTGGCGAGCAAATCAAGAAAGTGATCAAAGAGACCCTTTCTGAACTCAACATCACTGATGCATGTGTTAACGCTACCGATAAAGGCGCACTCGATTGCACAATCAAAGCTCGTACAATCGCAGCCGCTTGTCGTGCAGCAGGTAAAGATTTGTGGTTAGATTAAAATCAAACAGCTATGTCACAAAGATTAAGAAGAACCATGATGTTCGTGCCAGGTAACAACCCTAGCATGATGCAAGATGCATATATCTACGGTCCAGACTCTATCATGCTGGACTTGGAAGACTCAGTTACAATGGCAGAAAAGGACGCAGCCCGCGTGCTCGTTCACAACGCATTGAAAACCATCGACTACGGCAAAACCGAAATGGTAGTCCGTATCAACCCACTCTCAAGCCCTTACGGCAAGAAAGACGTAGAGGCTGTAGTTAGCGCAGGCGTTGACGTAATCCGTATGCCTAAGACTGAGACAGCCGAAGAGGTAAAAGAACTCGAAGCCGAGATCATCCGTGTGGAAGAGAAACTCGGTTGCGTAGGTCGCACCCAAATCATGGCAGCCATCGAGAGCGCACTCGGCGTAGTAAACGCTTACGCTATCGCAACTGCTTCAAAACGTATGATGGGTATCGCACTTGGTGCTGAGGACTACACCGCCTCATTGAAGACACCAAGAACTCCAGAAGGCACAGAGTTGCTCCTGGCTCGCGAAACCATAGTTGTTGCAGCCCGTGCTGCCGGCATCAACTGCTTCGATACCGTATTCTCAAACTTGAACGATATGGATGCTTTCCGTCGTGAGGTAGAAGCTATCAAGGCTCTCGGCTTCGACGGCAAGTCAATCATCAACCCTCGTCAAATCGAGGTTGTCAACGAAGTATTTGCTCCAAAAGCAAAAGACATCGAGAAAGCAAAACTCATTCTCGCAGCTATCAAAGAAGCAGAACAGAAAGGTAGCGGCGTAGTTTCATTGAACGGTAAAATGGTCGACAAACCTGTTGTAATGAGAGCACAACACACCATTGAATTGGCTCTTGCTTCAGGCATCATCACAGAGGAGGAATTATAATGGATAAGAAAACTTTGGTAGCCCAGATGGCTAAAGAATTGAACGTGCCAGTATACGAAGTTGGCAAAAACCCTAATGTTAGAGCCAAGGTTTCAACTCCACGTCCAGAATTGCAGAAACAAGCTTCTAAGGTAGTAACACTCGAAGAGGCTATCCGTAAGACCGGTTTGAAAGATGGCATGACCATCTCTTTCCACCACCACTTCCGTGGCGGCGATAAAGTCGTTAACCTCGTGGTTGACAAACTCGCTGAGATGGGTTTCAAAAACCTCCACTTGGCTGCTTCTTCCTTGGCTGATGTTCACCGTCCATTGATTGAGCACATCAAAAACGGCGTAATCACCAAGATTTCAACCTCAGGTATGCGTGGCGCTTTGGCTGACGCTGTATCAAGAGGCTTGATGGAAACTCCAGTAAACTTCCGTTCACACGGCGGTCGTGCCTTGGCAATCAAGAAAGGCGAACTCCACATCGACGTTGCCTTCCTCGGTGCTTCTTCTTGCGACCCTCTGGGTAATGCAAGCGGCTACAGCCGTTCAGAGAACGCTAAGTCAATCTGCGGCTCACTCGGCTACGCAATGGTTGACGCACAATTTGCAGACAAAGTGGTTATCCTTACCGATGACCTCGTAACATATCCTAACACCCCTAACGCTATCTCAGAGCGCAACGTAGACTACGTTGTTGAGGTAGAGTCAGTAGGTGATCCTTCAAAAATCTCTTCAGGTGCTATCCGCGACACCAAGAACCCACGCGATATCCTCCTCGCTCAAACAGCTGCCAAAGTTGTCATCAACAGCGGCTACTTCGAGGACGGCTTCTCAATCCAAACCGGTTCTGGCGGCGCTTCTTTGGCAGTAACCAAATTCATCCGCGAGAAGATGATTGAGAAAGGCATCAAAGCCAAATTCGCTCTCGGCGGTATCACCAGCCACATGGTCAAAATGCACGAAGAGGGTCTCATCGAGAAACTTCTCGACGTACAATCATTCGACATGGTTGCTGCAGAGTCTTTGAAGAACAATCGTTTCCACAAACAGGTTTGCGCCAACGAGTATGCTTCTGCTGAAGAACTCGGTTCTGCAATCCACTGGTTGGATATGGTTATCCTCTCAGCCCTTGAGGTCGACGTTAACTTCAACGTCAACGTATTGGTAGGTAGCGACGGTATCATCCGTGGTGCTATCGGCGGTCACCCAGACACCGCAGCAGCTTCAGCCCTCTCAATCGTTGTCTGCCCAATGTTGCGTGGCCGTATCCCATGCGTTGTAGACGAAGTAACCACCTACATCACTCCTGGCGATGGCGTAGACGTTATTGTTACCGACTTCGGTGTAGCCGTTAACCCACGCCGTCCTGAGATTGCAGAGCGCTTGAAGGCTGCTGGTTTGAACATCGTGGACATTACCTATCTCCGCGACAAAGCCAAGAGCATCATCGGCGAACCTGCTGCTCTCCCATTCGGCGACAAAGTAGTAGGTGTGGTTTACAACCGCGACGGCTCTGTTCTCGACGTAATCAAGAATATTGACGATACAAACGTGTAATTTCCCCTTATGGGTGTAACACTCGCAGAGTTGCTGGCCGGAAGAGACCAGCGCAGAAATAAACAACAGCAACTGATAGACACCTATCAGTTGACTGTTGTTTGTCTTACTATAGTGATGCCGGGAAGCGAAAAACGCAATGAGACATCACTTTACGTAGCAAAAGTGGCTCACGAGTATCTGTTGCACGCTTTGGGAATTTATATCAAATACACCGAATTCAACGACGCCCTTACGGGTCCAGAAGGCTTCTATGTTGTCGACCTCCCTGCCATCGAGGCAAAGCGTCTGACCACCGAGATAGAAGACACCCATCCGATGGGTCGTCTGTTTGATATCGACGTCTTGCAATCCAACCTCGTGCCTGTGATGCGTGAAGAGGTAGGCAAAGAATCGCGCAAATGTTTGGTTTGTGGCGAAAAATCGGTGGATTGCATACGCAACAAGAAACACTCTCTCGACGAGGTGATGAGCAAAATCAACGCCATCGTAGAGAACTACAAACAAAAGATGTCGTAATGTTTGAAGGGGTAGAGTTAAGGCAGATGCCATTGACGATGAAGTCTGTTCGCACACAGGTGGAATCGTTTCTGCATGCCAACGACCTCCTTTTGGACAACGACCTGGACTACTACGCAGGCCTCTTTCTTGACGACGAGATGATGGCTGGTGGCGGTCTCTCCAACGACATCATCAAGTGCATCGCCGTCTCGGCCAATGCACGCGAGATGAATCTCTCAGGCTCACTCATCTCACACTTACGGTCTGCCGGCATGGCAAGAGGCTACTCCAACCTCTACGCCTTCACCAAGCCGCAGAACCGAGAGCTCTTTGAACATCTGGCTTTCAATGTTATTGCCGAGTCGCCAAAAGCGATTCTCTGCGAGAGCAGTTCCCATGGCATCGAGACCTACTGCCGCGACCTGAAGAAAGAGCAGGGCAGTGGCGTTCAGGGATGTATCGTCATGAACTGCAATCCTGTGACCCTCGGCCACCTCTATCTCATCGAGACAGCGGCCAGTCAGGTCGACCGTCTGCATATCATCTGCGTTCAGGAAGACGCATCGCTCTTCCCCTACGAAGTGAGATACAACCTCTTGAAGCAAGCCACACGCCATTTGGACAACGTCGTCGTCCACCGTGGCAGCCGCTATGTCTTGTCGAAGGCAACTTTCCCAAGTTACTTCATCAAAGAACCAAGCGAAGTGGCCCTGAATCAGATCAAACTCGACCTTGACCTCTTTGTACGCTATATCGTACCGGCATTGAATATCACCGTCCGTTTTGTCGGAACAGAACCTCTCGATGTGTTGACCAACAACTACAACACCTTGATGAAAGAGATGCTTCCGAACCATGGCGTAAGGGTAGAGGAACTCCAACGCAAGGAAGACGTCGGCGGCGTAATCAGTGCGTCGAGAGTAAGACAACTCCTGGCAGACGACCGTATCGCCGAAGCCTCCCAACTCTTGCCTCCTTGTGTCGTAGAATTTCTTGGCACAGAGCAGGGCAGCAGAGTCGTAGAACGAATAAAGAAATCGCTGAGATGACACAGATAGACTGGAAGAAACTCACCTCCGAAGCCCTCATGGCTGAGTTGGACACCACGCCGAAACCGGGACTTGTGGACCGCAGCAACAACGGTTCCCACCGCGACATGGACTATGCGTTGATGTCCAAAAGCATCGCTGCCATAGCTCCTTATTTTGAGAAGATGGCAGAGGCAAGTTGCGAGACCCTCGACGTCGCGACACTTCGGGCCATCGGTCTTGAAGCTGAACATGCGATGTTTGAGGCTACTGGCGGAGTCAACACCCACAAAGGTGCCATCTTCTGCCTCGGCTTGCTGGTAGCCTCTTATGCTCATCTCTTGGCAGCCAACGGCGGTCAACCGGTTCAACTCGGACAACTTCAGCAAGTCATCGAAGACACCGCTCAGGAGTTTCAGCCACAGCAGAACACCAACGGCGTCATGGCGGCTCTCCGCTATCGCGTTCAGGGAGCCTTGGCTATGGCTCAGCATGGCTACGACATCGTGTTCAACGATATCCTCCCATGGTATCAGAAAGCAAAACTTGAAAGCACGGATGAAAACATGGCTCGTGTGCGCACACTATTATATATAATGTCGCGCATCGAAGACACCAACCTCTACCACCGTGGTGGAGAACGGGTCGCTTTGGAAGTTCGCAAACAGGCAGCAGCCCTTTGCGTACAAGCCTCATTGGAAGACCTCCAGGCATTCGATGCCCAGTGTATCTCGCTCAACGTGAGTGCAGGCGGCAGTGCCGACATCCTTTCAATGACAATTTTATTAGACAAACTAAACAACATAATATAAAATTAAATCGCTATGATTGAACTTATTAAAGATGGCGTCTACTTGGTAGATGGCAAAATCGTGAACAGAGGCGACAACCTCCCTTCACCAGATGCAGCTCGTGAAGAGACAATTGCTTATCAAATCATGCGCAAACACAACGTTTCTGACGATCAGAAAAAGTTCCGCATCAAATTTGACGCAATGATGTCACACGACATTACCTACGTTGGTATCATTCAAACTGCTCGTGCCAGCGGTTTGGAAGAGTTCCCACTTCCTTATGCTATGACCAACTGCCACAACTCATTGTGTGCTGTAGGTGGTACTATCAACGAAGACGACCACGTGTTCGGTCTTTCTGCTGCCAAGAAATATGGTGGCATCTATGTTCCAGCCAACCAAGCCGTAATTCACCAATATGCTCGCGAGGCAATGGTAAAATGCGGTGGCATGATCCTCGGTTCTGACTCACACACACGTTACGGCTCACTCGGTACAATGGGTGTCGGCGAAGGTGGTGGTGAGTTGGTAAAACAACTCCTTCACAACACATGGGATGTAGCAGCTCCAGAAGTAGTTCTCATCTGGTTGGAAGGCGCTCCAAAACGTGGCGTAGGTCCTCACGATATCGCCATCTCATTGGTAAAAGCAGTATTTGCTAACGGCTTCGTTAAAAACAAAGTATTGGAATTCGCTGGTCCTGGCGTTAAAAACCTCCCAATCGACTACCGTAACGGTATCGATATCATGACCACCGAGACCACCTGCTTGTCATCAATCTGGGTAACCGACGACATCGTAAAAGCTCACTACGTTGCTCACGGCAAAGCAGCTGACTACAAAGAATTGACTCCAGGCAAAGTGGCTTACTACGATAGCATGATCCGTATCGACCTCTCAACCGAGGAAGCTATGATCGCGCTCCCATTCCACCCATCAAACGCCTTCACCATCAAAGAACTCTGCGCTAATCCAAAAGAGATCATGGCTGCAGTTGAGGCAGAAGGTCAGAAGAAATTCCCTAACGTAGGCTTCAACCTCACCGACAAAGTCGTTGACGGCAAAGTACTCTGCGACCAAGGTATCATCGCTGGTTGCTCAGGTGGTACATTCGACAACATCTGCGAGGCTTCTTCAATCCTCAAAGGTGCATCAACAGGCAACGGTTACTTCTCATTGAGCGTATACCCACAAAGTACACCAGTATACATGAGCATCTACCGCAACGGCGTAGCAGCCGACCTCCTCGAGTGCGGTGCTATCCTCAAACCAGCCTTCTGCGGTCCTTGCTTCGGTGCAGGCGACGTTCCTTCAAACAACGGCCTCTCAATCCGTCACACCACACGTAACTTCCCTAACCGTGAAGGTTCAAAACCAGGTCAGGGTCAAATCTCAGCCGTTGCCCTCATGGACGCACGTTCTATCGCAGCAACAGCAGCCAACGGTGGTGTTCTTACCGCTGCTACAGAAATCGACTACACCCCACGTCACGAGGAATACGTATTCGACTCATCAATCTACGCAAAACGCGTATATCAAGGCTACGGCAAAGCAGATGCTAAGGCAGAACTCAAATTCGGTCCTAACATCAAAGACTGGCCTAAGATGCACCAGATGCAAGACAACATGTTGGTTGAACTCGCAGCCGTAATCCACGACGCAGTTACCACAACCGACGAGTTGATCCCTTCAGGTGAGACCTCATCATACCGTTCAAACCCATTGAAACTCTCTGAGTTCGCACTCTCACGTCGTTGCCCAGAGTATGTTGGCAAGAGCAAAGCTATCAAGGCTGAGGATGCAGAACGTCGCGAAGGCAAACCATGCGACAAGATCATGAACGCACTCGCCAAAGTAGGCAACGCTGCTGAATTGGTAAAAGTTACCTCATTCGGTTCATGCGTATTCGCCAACAAACCAGGCGACGGCTCAGCTCGTGAGCAAGCTGCTTCATGTCAGAAAGTGCTCGGCGGTGATGCTAACATCTGCTACGAATACGCAACCAAACGCTATCGCAGCAACTGTATCAACTGGGGTATCATCCCATTCACCATCGACCCAGAAACAGAATTCAACTACAACGAAGGCGACTTCGTATTCGTTCCAGGTCTCCGCAAGGCTATCCTCGACGGCGTTGAAGACATCATGGGTAAGGTAATCACAGCCAACGGCGTTCACGACATCCAACTCCACGTCAAAGGTCTTACCAACGAGGAGAAAGAGATCCTCTCAGAGGGTTGCTTGATGAACTTCTACGCTGCTCAAAACCGCAAAAAATAATCTCTAACTACTGATTTTTCATCACGCTCCCTGAGGTTTGCCTCGGGGAGCATTAAACAAAACATAGACAACATGGAAAAAATCAAAATGACCACTCCATTGGTAGAGATGGATGGCGACGAAATGACCAGAATCCTCTGGCAAATGATTAAGGACGAACTCATTCTTCCTTTCGTTGACTTGAAAACAGAATACTACGACCTCGGCCTTCTCCACCGCAACGAGACCAAAGACCAGGTAACCGTTGATTCTGCCAACGCTACCAAGAAATACGGTGTTGCTGTAAAATGCGCTACCATCACTCCTAACAAACAACGTATGGAAGAGTATCCACAACTCACCGAGATGTGGAAATCACCAAACGGCACCATCCGTTCAATCCTCGACGGTACCGTATTCCGTGCTCCTATCACCATCCCAACCATCAAACCAGTCGTTAAAAACTGGGAAGCTCCTATCACCATCGCTCGTCACGCTTACGGCGACGTTTACAAAAGCGTAGACATGTACACCACCGAGCCAGGTACTTGCACCATGACTTTCAAAGGTGAGAGCGGCGAGGAGAAAACCATCACCGTACAAAAAGTTGACGGCCCAGCAGTATGGCAAGGCGCTCACAACAAAGAGAAATCAATCCGCTCTTTCGCTAAGGCATGCTTCCAATACGCTATCGATACCAAACAAGACCTCTGGTTCAGCACCAAAGACACCATCGCCAAAGTTTACGACGGCGAGTTCAAGAAAGTCTTCGAAGAAGAATTCGTTAACTACAAAGCTAAATTCGACGAACTCGGCATCGAATACTTCTACACCCTCATCGACGACGCTGTTGCTCGCGTAATCCGCAGCAAAGGTGGCTTCATCTGGGCTTGTAAGAACTACGACGGCGACGTAATGTCTGACATGGTATCAACAGCCTTCGGTTCATTGGCTATGATGACTTCTGTTCTCGTTGCTCCTGATGGCACCACCGAGTACGAAGCTGCTCACGGCACCGTAACCAAACACTACTACAAACACCTCAAAGGCGAAGAGACCTCAACCAACCCAATGGCAACCATCTTCGCTTGGATCGGTGCATTCCGCAAACGCGGTCAACTCGACGGCCTCAACGACCTCGTGGCTTATGCCGACAAACTCGAGAAAGCATGCTACACCACTCTCGCTGACGGCATCATGACCAAAGACCTCGTTAACCTCGTAGAACCAGGTGTGAAAGTTCAAGGCGTAACCAGCAAACAATTCATCACCGCTATCCGCGAGCGTTTGGAGAAACTCTTCTAATCCTCGAGATTTAGAACCCAAACATATATGCGCCAGACAGTTTCATCGCTGTCTGGCGTTTTTTTTGTGCGCAACTTACCAAAATCATTAAATTGGCTTAACATTTGCACTAACGTAACTCGTCAGTCCCATTCATGGCGACAGACAATCGCGATCTTCCAGGCATATATATTATATATTGTATGTTTGATTATTCCGATTTTTTTTGTATATTTGTGCTCATAACAGCACATCTGACAGATGATAATTGAACGGCACTGCAGACACGCCACCAACCATGGCGCGATATTACAGGGCTAATACACTTAAAGGTGGAAAATTTTTTTCCAGTTTAATTGCGATCGTTTTTTTGTGCTCGCATGAAAACACGACTATTCTTTTCTAACTGGAAGAAAAATCGGCAACCATAACATCCTCCGTGCCATAAATTTCCGGGAGGTAATTTTCAAAATCAATAAAAATATTTTTTTTATGAGTAAAAATTACTCGAATCAGACAGAAATCCTGTCTGTAGGCGTTATCAAACGCCTTCAAAAGCCTTACGTTGCCACTTTCTATCAGAAAGTTGTAGACCTTGTCAGTGGCATCGAGGCTGAAAGTCTTGTGGATACCATTGCTGTCTTTACTGACACAGTATCCGAGTTTACTAACTCTTTGCGGAATGACATCGAAGTCGATCCGGAAGAAGTAGCAGAGGCCTTCCGTCAGCTTCGCATGATGTGGAATGGCACTCACCGCATCTTCCAGGGTCACACTCGCAGTGTCAACCCTACCGAAGCAGCCATGGCTACCAAGGCATTGGCATTGCTGAAGCGTTACCGTCAGGAACATCTCAAACGCACCAATGCTGGCGAGCAGATTCTGGCGTTGACCACCAGCATAACCAATGCGTGGAGTGCTTCTGAGCTGACCAACTCTTTCATCTCTCAATGGAGTACGCAGTTGGTTACAGCAGCCAACAACTTCACCACGCTCTATCAGCGTCGTGTCAGTCGCACTCGTGCTCATCTCAGCGTCAGCCAGTATAGTGCCAAGCTCTTCGAGCAGTTCTACTTCATGTTTTTCAGCATGTATGTCTATGTAGGTAGCACGGGCGATGTAGCTGTCAGTGAAATCTTTGAGAATATCAGAGAGCTCATCGACATCTACGGTCGTATCAACAAAGCTCATGCCACCTTTGTAGCTAACCGCAACAAAGCCAAGGCAGAGCAAGAGAACGGCACCCAGAGTGGTAACCCTACCGATGAGAGCTCTACCGACGAGACTGAAACGCCGGCAGAGATTGACGAGTTGCTTCGTCAGGCAGCCTCAGTCGGTCAGCCAGCAGCCAAAGCCGACGACGAGTCTGTGGCATAGTAAACTCCATTAAATGACCATGCCGTCGTGAGATAGCATGACTACAAAAAGCCCGAAGGAGCAATCCTTCGGGCCATTTTTTTGTGATAAAACTTACCGATTTTATATCTAATCTACATCAAACCACAACTCCTGGCACAAAGTGAGAATCGCATTGACAGTTGGGTTTTATATCTAATCTACATCAAACCACAACCCTCAGAATTAATGTAAAAAAAGTAGTTCTGTTGGGTTTTATATCTAATCTACATCAAACCACAACTCATTAACCTTGCAGGCATTGACCAGCGAAGTTGGGTTTTATATCTAATCTACATCAAACCACAACCATCCATCACTTTTTCATATTGCTTTGGTGTTGGGTTTTATATCTAATCTACATCAAACCACAACTACACTACTATAGCGACATTATCAGCGCAAGTTGGGTTTTATATCTAATCTACATCAAACCACAACACAAAGGTCACGTCAGCGAAAAAGCACAGGTTGGGTTTTATATCTAATCTACATCAAACCACAACCTTCGCTGTCCGAACGTTCCTTTGCTTGGGGTTGGGTTTTATATCTAATCTACATCAAACCACAACGTGATGGCTGCGTAAGGTGCTGCTGCGAGTGTTGGGTTTTATATCTAATCTACATCAAACCACAACATTGTCGCCAGTTGCTGTTGTATGTTTTGGTTGGGTTTTATATCTAATCTACATCAAACCACAACCCATAGTGGATGATGTCAC
>JAKSNW010000024.1 GCA_024405895.1 Paludibacteraceae bacterium | reverse complement strand
GTAGTAGGTCTTCTTGACCTCGACGAGGAATAATCCCCGACCTCCAACGTCTCCCTGACATACTCACAGCGACCTCCCCAAAAAAGGAGGTCGCTTTTTTCGTGATGAGAGAACCATTGTATGTAGATTGAAGCAAAATTACGACTTGTCCGCTCGGAGAAAAACTATGCGAGAATATTTGCAATAATCGTTTAAAGTGGCTTCTTGATTGCCTCCATTGGAAATGTTGCAAATAACCTTTGTGTCAACTTCGTTTTGATGGTTTAATTCTTATTATTTTTCTGTATCTTTGCACCATGCAAACTATCACATTTACACTTCGCGAGGGTGACGAGTTCATTCCTCTGATTCAACTGCTTAAAGTGCTTAATTTGGTTTATTCCGGTAGCGAGGCTCAAGAAGTTGTCGTTGCTGGCATGGTTAAGCGAAACGGCGTGGTGGAACTACGCAAACGAGCTAAAATCGTAGCAGGTGATATTATTGAGTTTCAGAATACTAAAATTGTAGTGGAAGCCTAATGCAAAAGGACGCTTGCTATAATTTCGGTTTTGATACGGTGGATGCCCTTGCCTATTCCAATTCAAAACGCATAGGTCTGGACTTCATTTCGGCTGAAGGGAAACGTCTTCCTATCAGTTGCGATGACCTACGTCATCATTCCGACCTTATGGCTGAGTTTCTTCGTTTCAAAGGGGTAAAACCTGGTGATGCCGTTGTGGTTTGTGGACTTGAAGACACGTTCGAACTTTATCTCGTCCTGACTGCCATCATCAAATTAGAGGCTACCGTTGTGTTTTCTCCAGTATCATGTATCATAGATGCTATTCAACATTATAATACAAGCGCTGTAATCGTTCATGCATCGAGCAATGGAATAGAACTCGTGGACAAAAACATAGCAACCACACTTTTAAAAGTCTCCGTTGGCATGCCTATACCAAAAGGTTGGAGAGCCTTGCACCGAGGCTCTTGGCGTGTTCATGAATTTGATATACCTCAGTTTGGCGAACGTACGGCAAATGATGTTGTCGTCGTGGAATATGGTAAGGAATTTGAAACTGCCTATACTCGATCAGACCTCCGTACAATGCATGCAGAAACTGGTTGGCAAGGCTATGTGTCATCTCAGTTGCAAGGAGAAACCTATGTCGTACAATGTGATAAATAAACGAAACCTATGGTACTCAACTATATTTGGATAGCCCTATTGCTTATTGCTGTTGTCGTTGCCGTTGTCTCATGGCTCGTGACGGGACAGGCCGACGTGTTGTCTGCTGTCATGCAAGCCATGTTTGACAGTGCCAAAAGTGGCTTTGAAATCTCACTCGGTCTTACTGGTGTGCTTGCTTTATGGTTAGGCATACTTAAAATAGGAGAGAGGGGTGGAGCCGTTGATGCTTTGGCCCGCTTCAGTGCACCGTTCTTTTCGCGTCTTTTTCCAGAAGTACCTAAAGGACATCCTGTGATGGGTTCCATCTTCATGAACATTTCTGCCAACATGCTTGGCTTGGATAATGCCGCAACCCCCATGGGATTGAAAGCTATGAAGGAACTGCAAGACCTTAATGGTGGCAGTACTCGCGCTTCCAATGCAATGGTGATGTTCCTTGTGCTCAACACCTCGGGTTTGACGCTTATCCCTATCACAGTCATGAGCTATCGTGCTCAGTTTGGAGCAATGAATCCAACGGACGTCTTCTTGCCAATCCTCATTGCTACATATGCCTCTTCGCTTGTAGGCTTGGTAGCTACAGCAATAAGTCAGAAAATAAACCTGTTCCAACCCGTTATTATCGGTACTTTGGGAGTGCTTACAGCCTTGATTGGCGGTATGGTTTGGTTGTTCTATGGCATGGACCCTGAAAATGTCAAAACATGGTCAAGCGTGATTACTGCAATGCTTCTTTTCGCTATCATCATCTCATTTATTATAATGGGAATGTTGAAAAAAGTAAATGTCTATGAAGCATTTGTAGACGGAGCTAAGGATGGATTCAAAACAGCTATTGGCATCATCCCATATCTCATTGCTATCCTTGTAGCTATCGGCATGTTCCGTGCTTCAGGAGCCATGGACCTCTTCTCAAACGGATGTGCTGCCCTCTTTTCTGCACTTGGTTGCAATACCGACTTTGTCGACGCCATACCGACAGCCTTGATGAAACCTTTGAGTGGCAGTGGTGCAAGAGGTATGATGCTCAGCACTATGGAAACGCTTGGCCCTGATGCTTTTGCCACTAAGGTTGCATGCACCATTCAAGGTGCCACAGACACTACCTTCTATATCCTGGCTGTCTATTTCGGTTCTGTGGGCATAACCAAGACCCGCAATGCATTGCCGCTTGGCTTGTTGGCCGACTTTGCCGGAATCGTTACTGCCATTGTGGTCAGTTATATCTTCTTTCATTAGACAATAATATACAACACTATGATATCATATCAATCCGAAGACATTAAACTCCCTAAAATAGAGAAGCGTCTCTATAACAATTGGATTAAAACCGTAGCCCAAAGCTATGGTAAGAAAGTGGGTAGCGTGGCTTACGTATTTTGCTCCGATGAACGACTTCTTGAAGTGAATCGACAGTTCTTGGGACATGACTATTTCACTGACATTATTACCTTTGACGACTGCGAGGATAACGTCTTGAACGGCGATATCATGATTAGTGTCGATACCGTGCGTCGCAATGCCGAAGAGTACGGCGTTACCTTTGAAAATGAACTCCGTCGTGTCATCATTCATGGCATTCTTCATCTGTGTGGCCAAAACGACAAGACCCCAGCTGAGTTCGATGAGATGAAACAAAAAGAGAACATTGCCTTGGCTTTGTTCAACGAAATAAGCAAATAATGAAACTTTTAGCGAAAATCAAATACCATCTTGACCACTCGCCGATAGGAGGTGTCTGGGGGTTGTGTTCCTTCGTTTTGGCAGCAATGGTTGCCATGGCGTGTGCCAACCGTGGTCAAGGTCCTCAAGGAGGACCAAAGGACGAAACTCCACCTAAAGTGGTCAAGACTCTGCCTGAAAACGGTTCAACCAAGCAAATAAGTCCGAAAATTGAGATTATTTTCGATGAGATTGTTCAAACTTCCAATACCAATGAGAATGTAACAATCTCGCCACCTCAGAAAAAGGCTGCTACTGTCAAGGCTATCAGCAAGAAAGTCTACGTGACTTTCAATGATTCCCTAAAAGAAAACACCACCTACACCATTGATTTTAATGGCGCTATCATCGATTACAACGAGGGTAACGTCTTGCAGTCATATTCCTATTCATTTGCAACAGGAGACCAGTTCGACTCGTTGCAAATATCTGGTAAGGTGATTGATGCTGCCACGCTCAACCCTGTGGCAAATATCATGGTTGGTATCCATAGCAATTTAGCTGATAGTGCTTTCCGTAAGAATATCTTCGACCGTATCACTAAAACAGATGCCGAGGGACGCTTTACCGTAAAGAATGTTCATCCGGGAACCTATCGTGTCTATGCACTGCAGGATATCGGAAATAACTTCCTCTTTGATCAACCCAATGAAGTGATAGCTTTCTGCGATTCTGTCTTCGTTCCTGTGGCTGAAACTGAGATTAAACGAGATACTGTATGGCGCGATTCCATCAATTACGGTGTCGATTCCATCCCTCTCGATACGATTCGATTGGTCGACAGTGTCTCTGTGAAAACTACAACGAAATATACCCCAGATAGCGTGCTGTTGCTGGCATTTACGGAGAAAAGCAATCTGCAGTATATGGTGAAGCCGGAGCGTAACTCGAAGTACGAGTTCTCGTTCTATTTCAATTTGCCGGTTACGGAAATGCCCGTAGTCAAAGCACTTAACTTTCCGTTTGAGGGGGCTGTCCGTGTGGAGAAAAATGCCATAGGCGACTCCATTCACTATTGGCTTACTGACTCAGTGGCGTGGAAGACCGATACTTTGGAGATGGCAGTGACCTATCTTCGTACCGATAGTTTGAAACAGCTTTCTGAAACCACTGATACTCTTATGCTTCGTGTAAAGAAAATGGCTGGTTCGGCTTCAGGAAAGAGTGGTGGTGCGTCTAAACAAAGCAAAGCCAATGCCGCTCGAGGCGGTGGTTCGAAAAAGGAGAGCCTCTTCATTGATCTTAAAACCAATCTGGCAGAGAAGTACGACTTCTTCCGTCCTATTGAGATTAAGTTCACTACACCTACAAACATTGACCCTGCCGGCGTTCGGTTGGAGGTGCAAAAAGATACAACATGGCGTACCTATAACTCGCAGTTGGTAGCTGCCGATAGTATTGGCTTGACCTACCATGTGAATGCTACGCTTAAACAGGATCAAACCTACAGAATTACCATTGACTCAGCCGCTTGCCATGAGCTTTATGGCAGAGTAAATAATAAATACCAGATGAATTTCACCATCAAGAATGACGAAGCCTATTCAAAACTTATTTTTGAGATTGGCAACTATAAAGGTGGTGAAATCGTTCAATTGCTCGACAAAAACGACAAAGTGGTTCGTGAAGTTCCGGTAGAGCAGACTATGGTTGAGATTCCGTACATTGAGCCTGGCGAATACTATGCTCGTCTGTATGTTGACAAAAACGGTAACAAAACTTGGGATCCTGGTGTCTACGATAACAAGCAACAGGCAGAACCTGTCTTTTACTACCCATATAAACTCACTCTGCGAGCTTTCTGGGACTTGGAGGAATACTGGGATTACGAAGAGATTCCGCTGTTGGAGCAGAAACCAAAACTGTTGCTCATGTCTAACGGTGACAAAAAATAGCTGTTAGTATGCTTTGCTAAAATCAAGATATGGACGAAGGCGTTCCAGGTCGCTTTCTGTGAACTCTTTCAAAGATTTCAAATCGTCTATAGAATGTAATTCGATTTTCTTGACGCGAAGATCATATATCGCCCTTGCCTGATAATAATTCAGGTAAGGGTGTTTTTTTAACGTCTCCACATTGGCACGATTAACCTTTATAGGTTTTATTTGGTTGACTGATACTGTGAAATGAGTCATCAGACTGTCTATCAGTTCTGGAGGAAGGTTCTTAATCTCACGGAGTTGGTTTGCTGAGACAAAACCGCCCAACTGCTTGCCGTAGTTGACAATCATCTTTGCCCTTGCACTACCGATACCGCGCAGTTGTTTCAATGTGGTTGTGTCGGCTGTATTGAGGTCGACGACTATAAATTTTTCTGGTTCTCTCTGTTTCTTTTTCTCCTGCTCCACCAGAGCTGAATGCTGTTCCTGCTCAGGAATTACAATATAAGGCTTCAATATCTGAAAATCAGCACTGTCAATACCATATATCTTGCCAAAATCCTCTGGCTTTCTAAACAGACCTCCTTTGGCACGATAATGCATGATGTTCTTTGCAACATAGGGTGAAAGGCCCAATTTTACAAATCCTGCAGAATCTAATGTATTCGGGTTGTAGTTAAATGGGGTAATCGTGCGTCTATTATTATGAACATGCGATGAAGGTCGATTGTATTGCCGTTGTCTGTGCTCTTGTTGGAGCTCGCTGATATGGACTACGAAAACAGAATCGGCACTACTTTGCGGCTCATTCTGAGGTTTGCAGTAACGTAGTAGAATCGAGGAAGTTGCAAGCACGATGAAAATCGTAATCAACACAAGAATACCGATGATGCCTTGCTTGTCAATGTTGGTCCAACTGCGCATGATGAATAATTTTTGAATTGCAAAGATAAGAAAAAACTTCTGATTCATTCCGTACGTCTTATCTGCAATTTACAAGCTACAAGTTATAAAGAAGAAAAAGTAGTGTTTTCTTATCGAAAAACGGAATATGAATTTGGCAGTTCAAAGATTTATTCGTTACTTTGCACCCTTAAATGTCTTATTGACACAATATAGAATAATAGTAATTAAACAATAATTATAAGACAATGAAAAAGAGATTTTTACTCGTTGTTTTGATGGTTCTTTCATTCGTAGGAATGATGAACGCTCAGGGCAATCCAATGGCTCAGCCTATGCCAGTGGATCCTGCAGTTCGTGTAGGTGTGTTGCCTAATGGCTTGACCTACTACATCCGTCACAACGAACAACCAAAAGAACGTTGCGAATTCCACATCGCTCAGGCAGTGGGCGCAATTCTTGAGAATGACGACCAAAACGGCTTGGCTCACTTCCTTGAGCACATGGCCTTCAATGGTACAGAAAACTTCCCTGGTAAGGGCATCATCAACTATTTCGAAAGTGTAGGCGTTAGCTTTGGTGGCGACATCAATGCATACACTTCATTGGATGAAACAGTTTACCGTCTCTCTAACGTTCCTACACGCGAAGGTGTTATGGATAGCGCTCTCTTGGTATTGCGCGACTGGAGCTGCGGTCTTTCGCTTCTTGGCGAAGAAATTGATGCAGAACGTGGTGTTATCCGCGAGGAATGGCGTACAGGCGCTACTGCTTCACGTCGTATGTGGAAGGAATCAAGCGCTAAGAAATATCCTGGTTCACAGTACGCAAAGCGCGACGTAATCGGTGATACTGCCGTTATCAACAACTTCAAATACGAAGCTCTCCGTAACTATTACAAGAAATGGTATGGTCCAGACCTCCAGGCTATTTTCGTAGTTGGTGATATCGACGTTGACAAGATGGAAGCTAAAATCAAGGCTTTGTTCGGTCCTATCCCAGAACGTAAAAACCGTGGTGAGCGTCCTATCTATCCTATCCTTGACAATAAAGAGCCAGTTGTGGCTATCGTAACTGATGCAGAGGCACAGAATGCCCGCATTGACATCGAGTTCAAAACCAAGGCTTCTACAAAAGAAGAGCGTAACACTGTTCAAGGTTATGTTGTAGACTTGCTCAACGAACTCATCAGTTCTGTTATCTCAGAGCGTTTCGAAACACTCCAAGCTGATGCCAACTGCCCATTCCTTCAGGCTTACGTAGGTTACGGCGAACTCACAAAATCAACTGAGGCTCTCCGTGCTATCGTTATCCCAAAACTTGGCCGTGAGAAAGAAGCTTACAAAGCATTGCTTACCGAACTCTATCGTGCTGAACGTTACGGTTTCACCTCTGCTGAGTTGGAGCGTGCAAAAGCTACTATGATGAAAGCTTACGAAACTGCTTACAACGAACGTAACAACCAACGCAACCGAGCCCTCACACAGGAACTTATCCGTAACTATCTCGACGGTACCCCAGCTCCTGGCATGGAAGTAGAGTACATGTTGGTAAAACAATTGTTGCCAGAAATCAACTCTGAAATGCTCAACGATGTTCTCAAAGAAGAAATCACTGAGGAAAACATCGTGATTGCTTTCCAAGGCACACCTAAAGCAGCAGAAGGCTTTGTTTCAAACGAAGAGGCAATTGCTTTGATGGCTGAGGTTAGAAACTCAGAAATTGAGGCTCCAAAAGAAGAAAAAATCGATCGTCCATTGGTAGCAAAAATGCCTAAGAAGGGCTCTATCAAGAGTGAAAACAAAAACACCGAAATCGGTACTACCGAATGGGTGTTGAAAAACGGCGTGAAAGTCGTATTCAAACCAACAACCTTCAAACAGGACGAAATCACAATGACTGCATTCAGCCGCGGTGGTCTCTCAATGGTTAAAACCGAAGACCTCCCATCTGCAATGATGGCTTCAGACGTTGTTGAAGTTAGCGGTCTCGGCTCATTCTCTGCTAACGAACTCGGCAAAGTATTGGCTGGTAAGAGCGTTGGTGTTAGCCCTTCAATCTCTAACTACTCAGAATCAATTTCAGGTAGCTCTTCAGTGTCTGACTTCGAGACAATGATGCAGCTCACCTATCTCTACTTCACTTCAACTCACCTCGACGAGGCTGCATGGAATGCTACTATGGACCAGTTGCGTACCGCTTTGGCTAACCGTGACATGAACCCACAAGTATCATTCAGCGACTCTATCCAAGCAACCCTCAGCGAACACAGCAAACGCGTATTCCCAATCGATATGAAACTTCTTGACCGTATCGATGCCAAGAAAGCTCTCAAAATCTATCAAGAGCGTTTTGCTAATGCTGCTGACTTTACCTTCATGTTCGTTGGTAACATCAACCCAGAGGACGAGGCCGTTAAGAACGCTATCCTTACCTACCTTGGTGGTTTGAAGACCAATAAGAATGTCGAGGGCATTGGCGAGATTATCCCATCTGCTCCTAAAGGCATGGTGAAGAACTACTTCACACGTGAAATGAGCACCAACACCGCTTCTAACGTTATCGTTTACTCAGCTAAGGTTGACTACTCACAACGCAACGCTATGATGACCAGCATCATCGGTGAAATCCTCAGCACACGTTACCTCGAAAGCATCCGTGAGCGTGAAGGTGGTTCTTATGGTGTAGGTACATACGGCCAGCTCGGCAGAGAACCAGAGAGCATCGCACGTATCATCATGCAGTTTGATACCGACCCAGAGAAACAACAGAAACTCATGGGTATCATTCACCAGGAAATCGAAGAAATCATCAACAACGGTCCTTTGGCTAACGACCTCAGCAAAACCAAAGAGAACATGTTGAAAGAACACCAAGATAACCTCGAGAAGAACTCTTACTGGAGAAACGTAGTTCGAAGCTACTATATCTACGGTACCAACATCGTAAAAGATTACGAGTCAATCGTTAAGTCTATCGATGAAAAGGCTATCCAAGAATGGCTCAAAGTAATCGTTGACCAACACAATGTAGTGGAAGTAGTGATGAGCCCTAAGAAATAAGGCTTGTTCCTAATAAAACCATAACACACAAACTACAACCTGCTGTATGTGGCAACTTGCTTCTGCAGCAGGTTGTATTTGATTTCCCTACCAATGAACGACGTCTTAAAGGCTACCATAGACACCCTTCCTACCTCACCTGGTGTATATCAATATTTCAACCGGGAGGGGCAGATTATCTATGTGGGTAAGGCCAAGAATCTGAAACGACGAGTATCATCGTACTTTAACAAGGTTCATGATTCCGTAAAGACCAATATGCTTGTGCGTAATATCCACTCGATGAAGTACATCGTGGTCAATTCGGAGAACGAAGCGTTGCTCTTGGAAAACAATCTCATCAAGAAATATCAGCCCCGCTACAACATCCTGTTGAAAGACGGCAAAACCTATCCTTGGCTATGTATCACCAAGGAGGAGTTTCCGCGAGTTTTCAAAACCCGTAAGGTTGACCGCCGAGGTGGCGAATATTTCGGTCCTTATAGCTCTTCGTGGACCATCGACACCATGCTCGAATTGATTCGCGAACTCTATCCGATTCGTACGTGCCGCTTACCCTTGACACGTGATGCCGTAGAGAGTGGCAAATACCATGTCTGCCTGCAGTATCATATTCACAACTGCAAAGGCGTTTGCGAACAAAGGCGGTCGGTGGAGGATTATGCCACCATGATAGATGAAATCAGGGCGATAGCCAAGGGCGAAAGTCATGTCATCACACGCTATCTGCTGAAAGAAATGCAGCAATTAGCTGAGGAAATGCGGTTTGAAGAGGCTCAGGTGCTTAAAAACAAGTACGATGCGCTGATGAAGTATCAGTCGAAAACCGTAATCGTTTCCACTTCCGATAGCGACATGGACGTTTTTGCTTATGACGAGGACGAAAGTATCGCCTATGTCAATATGTTACACGTCTCGAATGGTGCTGTTGTTCAGGGTTATACTGTGGAGCTTCATAAATGCCTTGATGAACCAAAGGAAGAGTTGTTGGCATTGGCCATCGTAGAACTGCGTGAAAGGCTAAGAAGCTTCTCTACGATGTTGATCGTTCCCTTCTTGCCGGAAATGGATTGTACCGATTTTGAGGTGATTATCCCTCAACGTGGCGACAAGAAAAAATTGTTGGAACTTTCGGAACAGAACGTTCACCAATATAAAGCCGACAAATATAAACGCTCAGAAAAACTTAATCCGGAGCAGAGGGCTTTGAAACTGGGCAAATCTTTGCAAGAAGCACTTCATTTGGACAAAGTGCCTCATCATATAGAATGTTTTGATAACTCAAATATCTCTGGTTCAGATGCTGTAGCTGCCTGCGTTGTCTTCAAACATGCCAAGCCATCGAAGAAAGACTATCGCAAATATATCATCAAGACAGTGGAAGGTCCTGACGACTATGCCAGCATGCAAGAAGTGGTTCGTCGCCGTTATACCCGCATGATGAATGAGGAGCAGCCGTTGCCGGATCTTATCATTACCGATGGTGGTAGAGGTCAGATGGAAGTTGTTCGTAAAGTCGTTGTTGATGAACTGCATCTTTCCATTCCTATTGCCGGCTTGGCGAAGGATGACCACCACAGAACCAATGAGTTGCTCTTCGGATTTCCGCCCGTTGCCATCGGCATGAAACCCACTGATACGCTATTCCGTTTTCTTACCTCCATTCAGGATGAAGTGCACCGGTTTGCCATCACATTCCACAGGGATAAACGTAGCAAGAGTCAGGTACAGTCGGATTTGGACACCATTGCTGGCATCGGACCAAAGACGAAAGAGGCTTTGCTAAAGCACTTTAAGAGTATAAAACGAATCAAAGAAGCTTCTGCTGACGAGTTGTCAAGTCTCGTTGGAGCATCGAAGGCAAAACTCCTTCTACAAGCATTCTCAAAAGATAAAGAGTAGAGTAGCAGCGGTTTCAATGCCACGGAAACTCTTGCTTTACAATTATAAGTGATTGGGAAACGAACCTGGTTGGCATGTAACAGGAATGTTTCGCAGTAAATATTCTGCATGAAAAATTGCAGCTTTCCAAATGACTGTAATCGTTTGGTAATTACAAATTAACGTAGCAAAACGATGTAAGATTTTTTTCTGATATAAACGACAAAAACAATTTGAACGAACGAATTTTTCGGATAAAAAATGCAGAAACATTTTAACTGAGAACGATTTCCTGGTAACAAAATAATCCGTCGTTTTGACAGGAAGGATTTGTGAATCGGAAAAACCTACCTTTCATTTGGCATAAAGATTTCCTGGCATCGCAAAAATAGAAACCATTTGGCAGAGCCCATTATAATGGCTTCTTACATCTATTATATATTATGGTCGTTCGAAAAGAACATATGTTTGCCAGACATTCCCTTTATATTATATATAGTATATCGAGAACTTGAAATGTCTTGCTCCCGAGTCATGACACGATACTAAAATAGACAGAAAGTTTAATCCCGCAAGAAAGAAATCTACCGACCTTAATAGACTAAATGTGTGGTTCGTAGCCTGACCTCAAGAAATACTTTTTTGAAGCGTGACCAATTTTTAACAGTGTACACCGAAAAAAAACAATAGTAACTGTTTGGAAATGCGGACAAAAAAAATTAAATTTGCAGCCTGAAATATTGCCATATTGGGTTTGGTGACTACATAGACTGTTTAATATAGGTGTATGTTGTACCTAACCGTATGGTGTTCAGGATTTTATTTTTGAAAGAAAAAATAAAAAAATAAATATATTACTATGAGAACCAAAAGACTTTATGTGCTTTTATTGGCAGCTATGATGGGCCTTTTCGCCAATTCTATAGTTGCTCAGGTAACTCAGTATCCATATTTTTGTGGATTTGAAGTGACTGCAGAAAACAACGCATGGAGTTTCGTGAACCATGCTGGCAGCCAGACTTCATGGAGTGTTGGCACAGCTCAAGCCCGAAACGCAGGCGGTAATGGCATGTACGTATCAAACGACAACGGTACGACAGCCGCTTATTCTGCTACTCAGTCAGCTGTAGTAGTTGCTTATCGTGAGTTTACTCTCCCAGCTGGTCATCGTTATGCTTTCACCTTCGACTGGAAAGGTAGAGGTGACAATGCTATCAACGACTATATGACTGTCTGCTTGGTAGATAATCCAACTGTACAATTGACAGGTGGTAACACTGTTCCAGCATGGGTGAATACCTATAAGAGATTGGACTCTTTGCGCAACTCAACCATCTGGCGTACTAACTCATTCGAAGTAGTTGGTACTGGCGCTACAGTGAAACTCGCTTTCGTTTGGCGTAACGACAACGCACTTGCCACTAACCCAGGTGCTTGCGTCGACAATATCTACGTGAGAGAAATCACAGACCTCAACTACTTCTGCGATTTCACAGACGCTAACGAGGTAGCCAACTGGCACATTCAAAACCACACATCTTGCGTAAACAAATGGTACATCGGCAGCGCTGCCTACGAGTCTCCTAACAAAGGCTTGTACATCTCTAACGACGGCGGCATCTCCAATGACTATTCCGATAACTCAGGCTGGGTAACCGCTTATCGCGAATTCCTCTTGCCTCCTGGAGTTGTTTGTGACGTAGCATTCGACTGGAGCTGCTTCGGCGAAGCTGACTACGACTACTTGATGTGCTGCTGGGTAACAGATACCACAGTAAACATCTCAAGTAATGCCAACACCTCATTGCCTACATGGGCAAACTCTTCTGCAAGATCATTCGGCGCAAACAATTCACGTCAGCTCTGTGGCGGTTTGCAATGGAAACATGAGGTCTTCCAGGTTCAAGGTACTGGTGCTCCTACAAAACTCGTGTTTGTATGGATGAACAACGCCAATACACACCGTATCCCACCTGCAGCCGTTGACAATATCCAGATTTCACGTCGCGACTGCTTGCCTCCTTCAGACTTGACAGCAACAGTAACCGGTTCTGACATCAACGTTACTTGGACTGGTGATGCTACTACATACGATGTATGGTATCGTAACTCATACACAAACGACCCTTGGACAAAAATCCCTGGTGTAACCGGTAACTCTTACACCATTCAAAACGTAACCAAAGGTAGATACGATGTATGGGTTCGCTCTGACTGCGGTAACGGCGAATACAGTATGTGGGCTGAAACATTGAACCACCTCGTTGTATCAGGCGACGGTTGTATCAACTACACCGACCTTCACAACTCACAGGTTGTAACTTGCTACTATGGCTCATTCGCTAACCCACGTCAAACCGTAGGTATCGTAGATAACGGCTATGCAGCTCAATCAAGCCGTCACACCGTTCACTACATTCCTGAACTTGATCCTAATACCAATGGCGGTCTCCGTACCGTTCCTAACGGTGAACTTGCTTCTGTACGCCTCGGTAACTGGGCTACAGGCGCACAAGCTGAATCTCTGGTTTACAACTTTACCGTAGATAGCTTGAACAGCATCTTGATGTTGCAATACGCAGTTGTATTGGAAGACCCAAGTCACAGCTCTTCTGAACAACCTCGTTTCACAATTGAAATCCTTAACCAGAACAACCAGTTGATTGACCCTACCTGCGGTGCTGCCGACTTTATTCCTGGTACCAACACCACAGACTGGAACAACGTTAACGGTTCTGTTCGTTGGAAAGACTGGACATTGATGGGCTTGAACCTCCAAAACCTCATGGGTCAAAACATCAAGATCCGTTTGACAACATACGACTGCTCACAATCTGGTCACTATGGCTATGCATACTTCCTCCTCAACTGCGCTTCTGGCGAAGTTAAAGGTTTGAGCTGCGGTACCGAGGCTATCGACGAGGTAACTGCTCCTGACGGTTTCGACTACGAATGGTATCGTCTCTTCGACCCTAACCACACTGTAGTAAGCACAGCACAGACATTCCGTCCTGGTGCTGGTGATACCTGCACATATATTTGTAAATGTATGTACAAAGGCATGCACAACTGCTTCTTCAACCTCCGCATCTCAATGGCTCCACGTTGGCCTTATGCAGCTGCTACCTTCACACACACACCTGCCGATTGTAAGAACAAGATGACCTTCACCAACCAAAGTACTGTGAAGGACGTTAACGGCAACCTCACTGGTCAAGACCCTGAGGAATACGAATGGATCGTAAACGGTCAGACTTATACCGAAATGAACCCAGTAGTGGAATTCCCTGATGCTGGTGGTAATTATCTTGTCAAACTGATTGCAAGTATGGGTGGCGGTGCTTGTCGCGATACTGCCGAGTTCAACCTCACCGTTCCTGCTATCGCTTCTACAACCGAAGTAACAACACGTTCAATCTGTCAAGGTCAGACATTCAGATGGCGTGGCCGTGACTTCACCGAGACATGTCACGTTGAAGACACTATCCCACAAGTCTCTGGTTGCGACAGTATCTTGATTCTCGATCTTACCGTAAACGAAGTACTCCGTACAGAAGTTGATACTATCATTTGTGAAGGCTCAGTAATGGACTTCCATGGTACACAATATACAACAACAGGTACTTACACTTGGAATGGTACAACAGCAGCTGGTTGCGACTCTATCGTAACTCTTAACCTCGTGGTTAACCCAGCAACCAATGTTACCATCAACGACCTCAGCATGATTTGCGCTGACGACGAGTCATTCACGGTTTCGTTCGTCGACCGAGGTTCTGTAACACCAACAGACTACCGCATTGAATTCGGTACAAAAGGTAAGGCACAAGGCTTCGATAACTTCGCTGGTCAACTCGAAGACGGCTCAAGCATCGAGGTACCAATGCCACAACCACTCATGCCTGGCGTTTACGATGCAACCCTCATTCTTTGGGACAGTGTTTATCACTGCGGTGAGACAATGGTTCCATTCGAATATACAGTATTGATTCCTGACTCTGTAGTCATTCAAAAGTTCGGCAACGTACTTTCATTGAAGAATGCTCAGCACAACGGTGGCTTGACCTTCAAAAACTACCAATGGTATGTTAACGGTTCTGCTATCCCAGGTGCAACCGGCTCATACTATTATCTTGGTGAAGGCAATACCTTCAACTTCGGCGACACTTACCAAGTACTCGTTACTTTGAGCGACGGTACTCAGTTGTTCACCTGCCCAGTAACACCAAGAGCTGCTCTTCCTTCAATTACTGCCTACCCATCAGTTATCACCTATGGTGCTCCTGTAACAATCAATGTTCCAAGTGTAGGTAATGCTAAACTCTGGACTGTAACAGGTATCCTCCTTAAGAGTCAACCAATGACTGAAGGCCAAAACACAATGATCGCTCCAGTGAAAGAGGGTATGTACCTCTTGGATGTAACCACAGAAGCTGGCGAGAAAGAGACCTTTAGACTTGTAGTTAAGTAAGCAAAGAGATGAAGAAGAACATACTTATCAAATCAATAGCGATGATTGTGGTGGCCATTATGGCCATCGCATCACCTGCGAAAGCTCAGTTGAACTATCCTGACAACTTCCTTTGTGCTTGGGGTGGCCTTGGCTATGCTAACCTCTGGCACCAAGCTCCATACGTAACCTCTTATGGTGGCCCAGGCGCTTTGCTTGGTGTTGGCTATGAGGTAAAGAAAAAGAAATTTATCTTCAACGTAGGCGTTGAGTTCGACTGGAAGAATACATTCTCAAAACGTGAAGATTTTACCGTTGACGTGAACATGACCGATACCGAGGGCGAAGACTTCGTATATCGTTACAACTTCACAAAATTCAACGATAACTACAACGTAGGTTATGTGAACATGCCAATCCGCTTGGGTGCTCGTTTCAGAAGTTTCTACTTCTTGATTGGTGCTAAAGCTGGTTTGAATATCTTTGGCGCTGCCAACTCTTGGTCACATATCCATACTTCTGGTGAATATCCTTGGTCAATAGATCCTTTCGAGAACCAACCTGACCACTTCTGGTTGGACAAAGACCTCAAAGGAAGCAATAACTTCAAAATGGGCTTGAACGTAGCTGCTACTCTCGAAATGGGTTGGAGCATCTATCCAGGCAACCGTAAGGCAAAACACTACTATCGCGTAGGTTTCTTTGCTGATTACGGCATCTTGAATGTTCATATCAACGATGACAAAGGTAACGTTATCGGTATCCCTACAGGTGGCAACACTGACGTAACCGACGTTAAATTGAACAGCTTGTTCACTTCAAACCAATTCATCGACAAGAACGTGAACCCTGCCATGCTTGGTTGTCGTTTCACTGTTCTCTGGCATGTTGGCGAGCGTCACACCTGTAACTGCTACATTCCTTACCATACTAAGTGGGAACGTCAGAACGAAAAGGGTTATCCTCACACTCACCACATTTCTGAGTTCAAAACTAAGAAAGCTAGCAAAAACACTAAGTACAAGAGATAATCTTGAACATTTGTTTTGAATGAATAGGAAGGAAGGTGCGCAATCATCTTCCTTCTTTTTAATATAACGTAAACAATGAAGAAGGGAAAAGTACTGATGGCTATGAGTGGCGGTATCGACAGTACCGTTTCTGCCATCTTGCTGCAAGAACAGGGCTACGAACTTGTAGGCGTTACCTATCGCACCTATGATTCGATGTCGGAAAGCTGTCTCTCCAAAGAGAAAGGTTGTTGTACCATCGATGCCATCATGGAAGCAAAACAGATGGCGAACCGTCTGGGCTTCGAACATCATATCCTAGACCTTCGCGAAGACTTCAAGGCTTCTGTCATCGACAACTTCATCGGAGAATATCTCAACGGCCGCACACCTAACCCGTGTGTTATCTGTAACGCTAAAATAAAATGGGGCAAACTCTGGGAGAAAGCCCAGGAACTTGGCTGCGACTTTATTGCTACTGGTCACTATGCCCAGATTGAGCAGTTCGATGGTCATCATTATTTGAAACATGCCGTTGATAACCATAAAGACCAGACCTATTTCCTTTGGCTCTTGTCTGAAGAGATGCTCTCGCACACCCTTTTCCCGCTCTCTCAACTAACCAAACCTCAGGTTCGTGAAATCGCAGCCAGCCATGGCTTCGAGAAACTGTCGAAGAAAAGTGAAAGCCAGGAAATCTGTTTCGTCCCCGACGACGATTACCGTTCTTTCCTTGCCACCAATGTTCCTGACTTCAGTGCCGTTTGCCGACCAGGCAATTTCCTTGACACTACGGGAAAAATCTTAGGACAGCATCAAGGCTTTCCTAATTATACCATTGGTCAGCGTAAGGGACTTCGTATAGCTACCGGTGTTCCGATGTATGTTTGTAATATCGATGCCCAAACCAACTCTGTTACTCTGGGTCATCGTGAAGAACTCTTTACCTCCTCATTGCTTGCCTCGTGCTACCGTTTTACCGATGAGTCCTACATACGTAATCATCCTGCCGTAATGGCTCAGATTCGTTATCGCAGTGCTCCTACTGAAGCCACCGTTGAAGTTCTTGACGGAAACATCCGCGTCCGTTTCAACGAGCCTGTTTGGGGTGTTACACCAGGTCAGTCTGTCGTATTCTTCCAGGATGGTCGTCTGGTGGGCGGTGCTATCATTGACAAATCAGAATAAACAATACTATAATGACATCAACAAAGAAAATCGCTATCATCGTTGCCATGGGCGACGAAGAACAACTGATGAAAAACGTACTGACAGATAAACGTGAGGAACGTCTTGTCAGCACCACCTATACTATGGGTACTGTTGGCAACCATCAGGTTGCTCTCCTTCGCTGTGGTATCGGCAAGGTTAATGCTGCCGTAATGACTACCGAACTCATCGCGTCCTTTGCTCCCGATATCATCATCAATAGCGGCGTAGCTGGTGGACTTGGACGTAATGTCCGCGTGGGCGATGTAGTAGTTGGAACAGAGTGCAGTTATCATGATGTCTGGTGTGGCAGTGGCGAATGGGGACAGGTTCAAGGATTCCCTGCCCGTTACAAAGCACCTGAGACTCTCATTGAAAACATCAAGAAAGATGCTTCCGAACACATGCATTTCGGACTTATCTGCACTGGCGACCAGTTCATCTGCAACGAGCAGATGGTGCTTGATATCAAGAAAAACTTCCCAGAGGGACTTGCTGTCGACATGGAGAGTAGTGCTATTGCTCAAACCTCTCACATCTATAACATACCGTTCCTGGCTATTCGTGTCATCAGCGACACTCCGGGTATGGAGCATGACAACACCTCGCAATATCACGATTTCTGGACCAAGGCTCCACAGACCACCTTCGAGGCTGTCAAACGAATCATTGCCAAGATCTAATACATTCCGTTATGCCACGCAAGCTCCTTACCGAAGAAATTCTTCGTCTCAGTTCCGACGAATTCAAACGTGCCGACAAATTACCGTTGGTTGTAGTGCTGGATAATGTACGCAGCCTACATAATGTAGGCTCTGTTTTCCGCACTGCCGATGCTTATAGAGTGCAGCATATTGTTCTTTGCGGTATCACTGCTACACCTCCGAGTGCCGAAATTCACAAGTCGGCATTAGGTGCAGAGAATAGTGTCGACTGGAGTTATGCGGAATCGTCTGTAGAGGCTTGTCGTCAGCTGAAAGAGCAGGGCTATGTGCTTCTTCCTATCGAACTGGCAGAAGGCAGCACTTCGCTCACAGATGTCTCACTGGACAAAAACAAACGCTATGCCGTAGTGCTTGGCAATGAGGTCAGTGGCGTCAATCAGGAGATAATTGACATGGGCGACGGCTGCATAGAATTGCCTCAGTTTGGCACCAAACACTCACTGAATGTAAGCGTAACAGCGGGAATTGTCATTTGGGAGTTCTGGCGAGGATTGCATTAAACTCTCAAGTCGATTGCAATACAAAAATTAGGCTGCAAGAAACGCATAAATCGTTTTGTGCAGCCTATTTTTATTTGTAAAAACTGCCCTGTTGAAATTCACAGTAAAATCATATAATTAAATAGAAACAAAGATAAACGCATGACCTGAAAACAAAAATGAAAACCTTGCCGCAGAAACTCTATTGGCAGTTCCGCAAAAAATCATTCGGAAACCAAATAGTAGGTTGCGGAAATATCAATGAAATAGTAATTTTGAAAACGTATTTTGAAAGCCATACGTTCTTGTGACTGAAGGCATGATTCTTGAAATAATACTTTTGCAACCTATAGTAAAATCAATACTGTAAATAGGAAATAATGACAGTTATACCATGAGCCTTATGTCCTTTTTAGAAATAAAAAACGAAAAAACTGAACCCTTGCCACTTAAAAGTAGATAATATAGGGGAAACTTTCAACGAATTTATTGTATCTTTGCACGTTAATTGTGGAAAGTGTCCATTTGTTGCTTTGAAAAATGATAAGATGCAACATTTGGCATTGCTTTTGCATCAAGTAAAAGAAAAAAATAACGCTATACATATATGGGATTCAGCAGTTTTCTCACCAAAATCTTTGGCACTAAGGCCCAAAGAGACATGCGCGAAATTCAGCCTATCGTAGACAAAATCAAGGCTGTTTATACTGAGGTTGACAAACTCTCAGCCGACGAATTACGCGCCCGTACCCAGGAACTTAAAGCTCGTATCGCTAAGTCGGCAGAGGCAGAGCAGCAGAAAATCGCCGACATTCGTGCTCAAATAGAAAACACAGACATCGAGGCACGCGAAAAACTTTACAAGGAAATTGATAACCTCGAACAAAAAATAAAGGACAATCTGGAAGAAGCCCTCAATCAGGCACTCCCAGAGGCATTCGCTGTGATGAAAAGCACAGCCCGCCGTTTTGCCGAGAACAAGGACATTCGCGTCAAGGCTACCGAGTTCGATCGTGCTTTGGCTGTGAAACACGACTTTGTGGACATCGATGGCGACGATGCCATCTATCACAATGAATGGGTGGCCGGTGGCAACCTCTTGACTTGGGATATGGTTCACTACGACGTTCAGCTCTTCGGTGGCGTGGTGCTCCACCAAGGTAAAATTGCCGAGATGGCTACTGGTGAAGGTAAGACCCTCGTGGCTACCTTGCCTGTTTTCCTTAATGCCTTGACTGGTCGCGGTGTTCACGTGGTAACCGTCAACGATTACCTTTCAAAACGTGACTCCGAGTGGATGGGCCCTCTCTATATGTTCCATGGACTCAGTGTTGACTGCATTGATAAGCATCAACCTAACTCCGATGAACGTCGTAAGGCTTACAATGCCGACATCACTTTCGGCACAAACAACGAGTTCGGCTTCGACTACCTCCGTGACAACATGGCTATTTCGCCACTTGACCTCGTTCAACGTCCTCACAACTATGCTATTGTCGATGAGGTTGACTCAGTATTGATTGATGATGCCCGTACTCCTTTGATCATTTCTGGTCCTGTGCCAAAAGGCGAAGACCAACTGTTTGATGCCTATCGTCAGCGTGTTGAGAACCTTGTAAAACTTCAAGGTCAACTTGCCGTTTCTCTCTTGGCCGAAGCAAGAACCAAACTCCAGGATTTGAACAAAGACCGTTCCGGTCTCTCTTCCGATGAGAAGAAAGAACTTGACAAACGTATCGAAGAAGGCTCTTTGGCTCTCTTCCGTTCATATAAAGCACTTCCTAAGAGCAAGGCGCTTATCAAACTCCTCTCAGAGCAGGGTATGAAGGCTGCTATGACGAAGACAGAGGAATTCTATATGCAGGAGAACAACAAGAACATGCATATTGCTACAGATCCTCTCTATTTCGTTATCGATGAGAAACATAACACCATTGAACTGACCGATAAAGGTGTAGAGAAACTTACCTCTGCGTCTGAAGACCCAAGCTTCTTCGTATTGCCTGATGTAGGCGCTGAGATTGCCGACCTTGAAAAGATGGAAGTGTCTGAGGATGAACGTCTCGCTAAGAAAGATGAAATTTATCAGAACTACGCTGAGAAGACCGAGCGTATCCATACTGTAACTCAGTTGCTCAAGGCTTACACCCTCTTCTTCCGCGATGAACAATACGTCGTTATTGACAATAAGGTGAAAATCGTTGACGAACAGACTGGCCGTATTATGGAAGGTCGCCGCTATTCCGACGGTCTCCACCAAGCTATCGAGGCTAAGGAGCATGTAAAAGTGGAAGCTGCCACTCAGACATTTGCTACCATCACGCTTCAGAACTACTTCCGTATGTACAACAAACTCTCTGGCATGACCGGTACTGCTGAGACCGAAGCTGGCGAGTTGATGAACATCTATAAACTCGACGTTGTAGTTATCCCAACCAACAAACCGATTGCCAGAATCGATATGGACGATCGCGTTTA
This sequence comes from Paludibacteraceae bacterium, assembly GCA_024405895.1. Lineage (GTDB taxonomy): Bacteria > Bacteroidota > Bacteroidia > Bacteroidales > Paludibacteraceae > HGM05398. Next base: position 6,854 of record JAKSNW010000024.1, on the reverse strand, counting down.
TAAGACTAAACGTGAGAAGTATACCGCCGTTATCGACGAAATTATGCTTATGCGCAATTCTGGTCGTCCTGTTTTGGTAGGTACAACTTCCGTCGAAATTTCAGAGTTGCTTTCCAATATCCTTACCCGTCGTAAAGTGCCTCATCAGGTGTTGAATGCTAAGTTGCACCAACGTGAGGCTGATATCGTTGCTCTTGCTGGTCAATGCACCAAAGGCATGGTTCCTGACGGCAACGGTGGAATGAAAGAAGGCTGGTTGGGTACCGTAACCATCGCTACCAACATGGCAGGTCGTGGTACCGATATTAAACTGTCGCCTGAGGTTAAGGAAGCTGGCGGTCTTGCCATCATCGGCACAGAACGTCACGAAAGCCGCCGTGTAGACCGTCAGTTGCGTGGTCGTGCAGGTCGTCAAGGCGACCCTGGTTCTTCTGTATTCTTCGTTTCTCTGGAAGATAACCTCATGCGTCTCTTCGGTGCAGAACGTATCTCTAAGGTTATGGACCGTATGGGCTTTGAAGAGGGCGAACGTATCGAACATAAGATGATTAACAGCAGCATCGAACGTGCCCAGAAGAAAGTAGAGGAGAATAACTTCGGTATTCGTAAGCGTCTGCTTGAGTACGATGACGTGATGAATGCTCAACGTAACGTTGTTTATGCCCGTCGTCGCCATGCTCTCATGGGCGAACGTATCGGTGTCGACGTTGTCAATACACTCTATGATTGCATCGAGGCTATCGTTACCTATTGCCGCAAACAGGCTGACTACGAGACCTTGCAAGAGCAGATGACCAAGACTTTCGCCGTAGAAGTTCCTTTCGATCATCAACGCTTCAATAATGCCAGCGTTGCCGATCTTGTGAATGATGCTTCAGATGCAGTATTCATGGCATTCAAACGTAAGATGGATAAGATGGTTGAGGTGGCAATGCCTATCATCGAGAAACTTCATACTGAACGTGGCGATATGATCAAGAAAATCTATGTGCCTATCACCGATGGTAAGCATGTTTATAATATCTTGGTGGATATTGAGGCTGCCGTTAACTCTAAAGGAAAGGAGTTGATTCTTTGCTTTGAGAAAACTATCATGCTTCATACAATCGACGAGGCTTGGAAGGAACACCTCCGTGACCTCGACGATCTCAAGACCTCAGTACAGAATGCTTCTTACGAGCAGAAAGATCCGCTGGTTATCTATAAACTGGAATCGTTCGATTTGTTCAAAAATATGCTTCACCGTGTAAACGACAAGGTGGCAGCTATTTTGATGAGAGGTCGTATCAATATCTCTGAAGAGGCACCTGAAACTCGTCGTAATGTAGAGGAACGCCGTTCTGATTATAGCAAGTACAATACTCAGAAAGACGAAGCTGCTACAAGCGATCCAAATCAGCAGGCTGCTCAGGCGCAAGATACTCGTGCACAACAGAAAACTCAGCCAATCCGTGCAGAGAAAACTGTCGGCCGTAATGATCCATGTCCTTGTGGAAGCGGCAAGAAATACAAAAACTGCTGCGGCGCCAATCTCTAAGCTAATTCAATGATTACAAAGACCTCTGTTCTTTTGAGCAGAGGTCTTTTTTTGTGAAGAGTACCCGTGAAGAACACTGGATTTGGTACATCCCTTCAAGGGATTTCTTCTTTGTGAATTTTATTGTGGGGAATTGACTCATTTTGTTTTTGGATGAGATGCTAGGAAGGAATTGCGAAAAATAAGAAGAAGGGGATTGATTGTAAATGTTTGGAATATAGAATATAATGATGCCCTTCGTGTAGTAAAATCAAACCTTTAACTTGTTTTGTAGTCTAATGTTTTGGTATTTCCAATAGAAAACTGTACCTTTGCAGATGTGTTGTTACTAAATTTGGTATGTTGTCATAACGAATCAAAAGTAATGATACAGACACATCGGCACTAATGTGTGTTGGATGTATTTTGATGACGCCCCACTAAAACTAACGAAAAAGAAATGAATTTCAAACGACTAATACTGTGTTTGCTATTTCCGGCATCCGTGCTGATGGCAACCGCACAAAATACAGAAACACGTGGCACGAATGTGACGCCTGTTTCACCTTCCCAAATGGAGTCATTCAAGGTAGATAGCCTTTCTCCTGCAGGCGATTTGTACAAGTATATCTGGACTTCCGAACGTCTTAATCCATATCATACAACTGTGGATAGCATGCCTGATTCCATTGAAATTGATGTGTGTGAGTTCGTTTTTCCTACAAAAAGTAATCACGTTACCTCTACTTTTGGCTTTCGTCGTTATCGCTATCACTATGGCGTGGATATAGGCTTGCAGACTGGCGATACCGTTCGAGCTTCATTTTGCGGAAAAGTTCGCATTGTAGACTATGAAGCCAAAGGTTATGGCCGTTATGTGGTGATTCGCCACGAAAATGGCTTGGAGACCGTTTCTGCCCACCTTTCAAGGGTTCTGGTAAAGGAGAATCAAGTGGTAAAGGCTGGCGATCCGATTGGTCTTGGTGGTAGCACGGGTCACTCTACAGGTCCTCATCTTCATTATGAAATGCGCATGCTTGGCAATCCGTTCAATCCGACCAAGTTGATTGATTTTGATCACAAATGTATCAATACGGGTTGTTATGAGATAACTAAACGCGAAACTTTCAACCATAAGTATACTCAGGTTAATTCTGCTCCAGGTTTGCATGCCAAACCAACATCGCCATCAACCTCTTCTTCAAGTGGCTCTGCTTACCATAAGGTTAAGCAGAATGATACGTTGAGTGGCATTGCCAAACGCTATGGTACTACTGTAGATAAACTTTGTAAGCTCAATCATATCAGCAAAACATCAATCCTTAGCCTTGGACAACGTATTCGTTACCGTTGATAATTTGCTGTGATATAATGTATTGAAACTAAAAAGTGAAGTTTTTGCGCAAACCTATTGCATATATAAATTATTGTAGTATCTTTGCAGTCCGTAATTCTACGGAGTAAATATTGAAAAAATAAACACTATAATATTGATTTACAATGAAAAGGACATTTCAACCATCTAACAGAAAGCGTAGAAACAAACACGGTTTCCGTCAGAGAATGGCTACAGCCAATGGTCGCCGCGTTTTGGCAGCACGCCGTGCTAAGGGCAGAAAGAGACTGACTGTCTCATGCTCATGCGCTAAAGGTTAAGATTATTGTCACGCTTTAGACACAAATAGGCAGTAAATTTTATTGTTTGCTGCCATTTTGCGTATGTATACATTCTATGCTTAGGATTCTGTATGTTTTTCTTGGAGCAGGCTTCGGAGGAGTACTTCGATGGCTTGTGTCGCGTTGGCTGAATGGAAATTATCCGTTCGGAACGTTGGTGGTAAATGTACTAGGATGCTTCTGTATGGGGCTTTTGTGTGGTTTACTGGCAAAATACTGGCCGAATAACGACTCTCTCCGTTTGCTGCTTGTAGTGGGTTTTTGTGGCGGTTTTACCACATTCAGCACATTTGCAAATGAAAACTTCCTAATGCTTACATCTTCCCAGATGTTAACTTCTGTCTGCTATCTGGCTCTGAGCCTCGTATTGGGCTTGGCGGCTGTATGGTTGGGTAATGTAATCGTTCGTTAGGAATAATACAATATGAATAAAAGAAAAGGCCGGCAATGAATTGTCGGCCTTTTTTATTTGTGGGGCTTGGATTATTTCTTCTTAGCCATGATTTCTTTCATGGCGTCACCGATAATCTTGATGCCTTTTTCGATTTGCTCTTCTGGAGTGTTGCAGTAAGAAATACGAACGTAGCCGTTTTTCTCTGCGTATGGATTGAATACGCTACCGATTACAAATACTGCTCCTCGTTCAACAGAGAGGTCGAAGAGTTCTTTCTCGTCAACGCCTTCTGGCAGATATACCCAGAAATAGAAACCGCCTTGAGGTTTGACATAGGATATCTCTTTTGGGAAATATTTGGCGATGCATTCTTCCATGCAGTCGCGGCGACCTTTGTATACGCTTCTGAGGTGGGTGATGTATTTGTCAAGTTGACCTGTTGACAGGAATTTGTGGAAATAAAGCTGTGACAGTGATGGTGTGCAGGCGTCAATACATTGTTTGCTGATTGACATCTTCTCACGAATCTCTTTTGGAACCAATGCCCATGCTACACGGAGACCTGGACCGAAGATTTTGGAGTTAGAACCTACGTAGAGAATCTTTTTGTCCATCTCTTTATCTACCCATGTCTTCATTGGACGAGAGTTCTTGTAGGCTTCGTCGTCGAAATAAAGCTCGCCGTATGCATCGTCTTCGATAATCAGGCAGTCGCTATTTCGCATCACGTCGATGAGTTGTTTTCGGCGTTCTTGGCTGTAGGTCAAGCCTGCGGGATTGTGGAAGTTAGGGGTGATATAGAGGAGTTTTGGATTCTCTTTCAGTGCTTCTTGGAGTTGTGAGATGACAATACCGTCAGAGTCGAGGTCGATGCCTTTGACAACGCCGCGGTGTGATTTGAATGCAGATACGCCGCCGATGAATACTGGGTTTTCTGTAAGCACGAGATCACCTGGGTTGATGAACAATTTGCCGATGATGTCAATGGCTTGCAAGGAACCGGTGGTGATGATAAGTTCGTTGGTGTCAACAGGGAAGTTGCGGCCTCTCAACCACTCTTTTAGTGATTCCATCAACTTTGGATAACCGTCAGTTGGTCCGTATTGCATACCCTCTTCCCACTCTTTGCGGGTGAACTCAGCGCTCATTTTGCGCATTTCCTCAACAGGGAAGAGCTCGTTGCCTGGCATGCCGCCGGCAAATGAGATGATGTCTGGACGTGTAGCCAATTTGAGCAACTCGCGAATAGCTGATGAGCGCAATTGGTTTACACATTCTGAAAATTGAAATTCCATAATTATATGTTTTGTAGTTTATTTCTTTTTTGCCCAGTTGTCTTTCAGTGAAACTGTAAGGTTGAAGACTGGTTTGCCTGGTTGGCTATCGCGGTCAGCAGTAAAGTAACCAACTTTGAGGAATTGGAAGTGATCGTATTCTTTTACATTGCCCATTGCAGCCTCAACCTTGCATCCTGTCATTACTTTCAAAGATTCTGGATTAAGCAGGTCGCGGAAGTCTTGGTCTGAAGCAGATGGATTTTCTACGGCAAACAAACGATCGTACATGCGAACTTCTGCGTCGATGGCGCTATTGTATTCTACCCAGTTGATAGTACTCTTAACCTTGCGGTTGCCGCCTTCGGTACCGCTCTTACTGTCTGGATCGTAGGTGCAATATACTGTTGTTACATTGCCTTCTGCATCTTTCTCGCATCCTGTAGCTTGGATGATGTAAGCGCTTTTCAGTCGAACTTCGCGACCACCAGGTGAGAGACGGAAGAAATCTTTTGGAGCCTCTTCCATGAAGTCGTTACGCTCAATGTAGAGTTCCTTGCCAAAGGTGAGCTCGCGTGTGCCACCGTTTGGATTGTCTGGATTGTTCTCTGTGATGAGTGTCTCTGTTTGGTTGTCTGGGTAGTTTGTGATAACCAATTTGATAGGATCGATGATGGCGCAAACGCGTGGAGCTGTTGGCTTGAGGTCCTCGCGAACGGCTGCTTCAAGCAATGATACATCATTCACTGCCTCATATTTTGTATAGCCGATCTTATCGATGAAATTGCGGATAGATTGAGGTGTGTAGCCTCTGCGGCGCATACCACAGATTGTAGGCATGCGAGGATCATCCCAACCTCTAACGAGACCTTCTTTTACCAATTGGAGCATCTTGCGTTTGCTCATTACTGTATATGTAATGTTCAGACGGTTGAACTCGCGCTGTTTTGGTCTGTATTCTGGTGTCGCGAATTGATCAATGAACCAATCGTAAAGTGGACGGTGAACCTCAAATTCGAGTGTGCAGAGAGAGTGGGTTACGCCCTCGAAATAGTCAGACTGACCGTGTGCAAAGTCATACATTGGGTAAACTTTCCATTTGTCGCCAGTCTTGTGGTGAGGGTGTGTGGTGATGATGCGATACATGATAGGATCGCGGAAGTGCATGTTTGACGATGCCATATCAATTTTTGCTCTCAACACCATCTTGCCATCTTCCACTTCGCCTGCGGCCATCTTCATGAAGAGGTCGAGGTTTTCTTGGATAGGACGGTTGCGGAATGGGCTCTCGGTTCCTGGATTGGTTGGAGTGCCTTTCTGTTGCGCAATAGTTTCGGCGCTTTGCTCGTCTACGTATGCTTTTCCTTCCTTGATAAAGCGGATGGCAAGGTCAAAAAGCTGTTGGAAATAGTCGGAAGCATAGAAAATTTTGTTCCATTTGAATCCCAACCATTGGATATCTTCTTGAATAGAATCAACATATTCCACGTCTTCCTTTACAGGGTTTGTGTCGTCGAAGCGGAGGTTGCACACGCCACCATAACGTTCGGCAATGCCGAAGTCGAGGCAGATAGCTTTGGCGTGACCGATGTGCAGGTATCCGTTAGGCTCTGGCGGAAAGCGGGTTTGAATACGTCCGTTATTAAGGCCTTCTGCGAGGTCTGACTCTACAATCTGCTCAATGAAGTTCAGATTTTTCTTTGGAGAATCATTTTCCTTAGTCTCTATCATATGAAGAATACTGCTTTATATATTAATATTTCAAACCACAAAGGTAACGAAAATCTTCTTATCTTGCTCTTATTTAGGGGTTGAAAAGTGATGTAGAAGAAAAAAATATTTTTTTTGCAAAAAAGTTTGTCAGTTCAAAATATTGTTGTACTTTTGCACCCGCAAACGAGACCGACAAACGGTGGTTGTTTGCAGAGTTCTTAACAACGCGGAAATAGCTCAGTTGGTAGAGCACAACCTTGCCAAGGTTGGGGTCGCGGGT
>JAKSNW010000023.1 GCA_024405895.1 Paludibacteraceae bacterium | reverse complement strand
ACAAAATTTGGAAATCAGTTTGCGATGCGGAAATTGGTTTCCACAAAATTTGGAAATCAGTTTGCGATGCGGAAATCGGTTTCCACAAAATTTGGAAGTCTGTCTGCGATGCGGAAATCGGTTTCCACAAAATTAGGAAGTATGTCTGCGATGCGGAAATTGGTTTCCACAAAATTTGGAAATCAGTTTGCGATGCGGAAATTGGTTTCCACAAAATTTGGAAGTCAGTTTGCGATGCGGAAATGTTAAGGAACATTTTTAGGAAACCACAAACCGCTGCGAAAACTGAGTTCCTAAAAATGTGGAAAGCAGCCCGAAAGAGAGGGCTTTTTCTTTGCCATATAAAAGCAGAAAGCCCCCGCCGATTGAGCGAGGGCTTTTCTTCTGCAGTGCAGTTACCGGCCAATCCATTTCTGGTTGTAGACCTTGGTTTTGGATGGGTTGTAGTGGGCAGAGGCTTTCGTAGGAATCTTGATGACATATCGTCTGCCGCTGCTGTTATCCAGTTTTGTGGAACGGAGCCACAGGTTGTTGTCCTTCAGCAGGAAATAAGATACGTTGTTCTTCTTGGCAAACTCCGTCAAATCAGCAATTGAGGAGGTGACGACAATCTCGTCATACTCAAACGGCGGATAGAGTTGCTCCTTGCGGAGGTGGAAGCCATAGGCGCGAGGATTCTCCATGATGAGTTTGATGGCGAGGATGCGGAAGATATAACGTGAGGTCTCGCTATTAAGCCAGAGGTCGGTAGCCGATTTTTCTCCCTGGTTCTTCAACGAGAGGGAGATGCGTTGCTGACCGGCGTTGTAGGAGGCTGCAGCAGAGATCCAATCGCCACACACCCGTTTGGCATCCTTCAGATACTTGCAGGCTGCCTCGGTAGCCACCGCTGTGTTGTAACGCTCGTCGACAGTGGCATTGACAACCATGCCGTACTGTTTGGCTGTCGCCTCCATGAACTGCCAGTAGCCGGCAGCACCGACGCCCGACTTGGAGGTTGCGATGAGGTTGCTCTCAATAACCATCAGATACTTGAAATCGGTAGGCACATTGTTCGCCTTCAGAATCGGCTCCACCTCAGGGAAGATACGGTTGGCACGCTTGAAGATCATCAGCGTGGTGGCATGGGTATAGCAGAAGGAGGTGAGTTCGCGGTCGAGACGTTCGCGGAGGTCGTAGCGGTTCAGGCGAATCGTGTCGCCACAGAAGACCACATAATCGGGGATGTTTGGTGAAACGACCTGTGCATGCGACATCGGCTTTTCGGCCGGTTCAGGCTGACGGCTCTGAGCGAAGAGCATCAGCGGAAGCATCAAGGCAAGGAGAGAGAGTGTCTTTTTCATTGTCAGAGGGATATGTTATTTGTCGGATTCGAAGACTTCGATGAACTTCTGGTGCAGTTGCTGCTTCACCAGTTCGTAGTCGGCCTCAGCACCAATCTCCTTGGCGATTGAGGTGACTCCCTTGTCAACGAAGCCGCAAGGGTTGATGCGCTGGAAATAGGTGAGGTCGGTGTTGACATTGAGTGCGAAGCCGTGCATCGTGACAAAATGGCTGGCACGAACGCCGATGGCGCATATCTTACGGGCACGTGGTGTATGGGCTTCTATCCATACGCCAGTGGCACCCTCAAGGCGTTCGCCTACGATGCCGTAGAGGGCGATGGTGCGGATGATGGCTTCCTCTACATTATATATATAGTGCTTCAGACCGAGATGATAGTTCTCGATGTCGAAGATAGGATAGCCGGTAATCTGCCCCGGGCCATGGTAGGTGATGTCGCCGCCACGGTTGGTCTTGACGAAAGGAATCGTGCCGTCGTCGTAAAGCATATTGCCAGCCTTGCCGCTCTTGCCGAGGGTGTAGACATGAGGATGGGAGCAGAAGACGAGGGTGCTCTCGGTAGGCTCGCCGTTCATCTTACGGCTGACCTGCATCTGCATCATCTCTTCCTGACGCTTCCAGGCTATCTCGTAGGGCACTTCGCCCCAGTCTTGAAATTTCATCATTTCTTCTTGTTTTTGTTGTGTTTGCGCTCTTCCAGAAAGTCTACTCGCGCCATCTTAGGCATGAGGTTCATGATCTGACGCTGACGTTTCTGCATGTAAGGTCCAGGGTGGGAAGCACTGTATTTCCTTGGGCTCGGGAGGCAGGCTGCTATCAGTGCGGCTTCGCCTTTGGTGAGTTTCGATGCCGGCTTGTGCCAGTAGGCCTGGGCTGCTGCCTCAACGCCAAAGATGCCTTCGCCCATCTCGATGCTGTTGAGATAGACCTCCATGATGCGCTCCTTGCCCCAAATCTTCTCGATGAGGAAGGTGAAATAGGTCTCAACACCCTTGCGGAACCAGTTGTGATAGGCCAAGGTGAAGCAGTTTTTGGCCGTCTGCTGGGAGATGGTGCTGCCGCCGCGGCGTTTGTCGCCATTGGCGTGGTCCTCCAGGAGTTTCATAATGATCTCCCACTCGAAGCCGTTGTGCTTCATGAAGCGGTTGTCCTCCGACGAGATGACAGCATAGACGACATGCGGAGAGATTTCGTCCATCGGCACCCAATGGTGCTGCATGTTGAGCGAAGGTTCCTGCACTTTCACACGCACCATATATGGTGTAAAAGGAACTGGAACGAACTTCCAAATAAACACAAGTAACAGCGTGCCTACGAAATAGGCAAGAATACATTTACCTATAAAACGAAAGAATTTTTTCATTTTATCGAAGGGATATTATTGCTTCAAATTATTTACCAAAGCCTCAACCTGAGGCAACAACGGCAGACAGTTATCATTGACTACCACGTAATCTGCCATACGTGCAAGTTCATCCTGATTCATCTGCGAATGAATGCGATTAACAACTTGCTGTTCGGTGGCATTGTCGCGTTTCATAGCGCGTTGAACCCTCACATCTTCGGGAGCTGTAACCGCTACCACCTTATTCATAAACTCATTGAAGCCGCTCTCATAGAGAATGGCAGCCTCAAGAAATACAATGTCTGTTTGCTGACGTTCTGCCCACTGTAGGAAATCGCGCTTTACAGCAGGATGAACGATACTGTTGACCAAGAGTCTGTTTTCATCCGATTGGAAAATCAGCGAAGCCAGTTTGGGTTTATTCAAATTGCCGTCGGCATAGATATCCTCCCCAAACGCAGCCATCAGTTGCTGTTTGACATCTGGGTCCTGCTCATTGAGTCTGCGAGCCTCCGTGTCGGAGTCGTAGACAGGATAGCCTATAATCTTGAGAATCTTAGAGACTACACTTTTCCCACTGCCGATGCCGCCAGTGATTCCGACCAAAACTTTCGACATAGTGTTCATCGGTTCACTTTTTCCATCAACACCGACACCTCTTTCTTACTCAAGGTTACGCCACTGACGGCAGGAGGCATGGCATGTACCATCACCTGACACGATTTCTTTGACGCATCGATTTGACGGAAGTCAATACAAACCTTGAACAGGCTTTCATCCACCGGCTCGGTCTGATTTGCTGAGATAAGATATGTGAGTTCCACCTCCGACGGGAAGATATGAAGGATGGTATCGGAAGGCTGGTTTTCCACCTCAACAGGCAAAGTAACCACTCGCTCCAAAGCACGCTCCACAGGGATATGCACCTTGACCACGGTATCGGAATAGGTCAAGCCTTTTACACGATTTATCACAGGGATATATTCGGTTGTCGGGCTATCGTAGGCTTTCTTCTTGAGATGTTTCAGACGAACTACCGTCATTGTGTCGACAGAAGAGCCATAGACGGTAATCTCGTTCGGTTCCACCGTGATTGGACCGCTTAGCATACATGCCGGTCCCACTTGGATGCTGTCGGTGTCGGCAAAAATTACCTTGAGTGTCTTTTGACGCAGACGGCTATAGCGGATATCGATGACAGAAGGTGTGCAACGGAGCACTGTGAAGCCCTGATAGAGTTCGGCTGCCGCTGTCATGATAGAATCCGACGGATACTTCACCACGCCGGAAGTGTTGAAGCGGAAAGTCTGCAGGTCGACATAGATCGTGTCGTGTGCCCTGCGTTTGAACAGAGAAAAAGTGCCACCCTGCTCCATCTTCATTGCCACACTTACCGACTGTGGCAACTCGGAATCGATGCGGATATCGCCAGGCTTGTTGATATAAGCCACAGGGATGTTCGCATTAAACTCGCCCGATGTCTGTTTCTGGAAAACCCAGAGAGCAAACGCCAGGAAAAGGAACAGCAAAAAGGTTGCGGTAGTTCGGGTGAACAATTTACCAACAACCTTTTTGATTATGTTTACCAATGCATTCCAGATGCGATTCATAGGTATGTAAAGTGATTACTTGACCTCACCGCAGGAATATGCCGTCGGAGCGGGGACAAGCAGAGGCTATTATTTCTCGGCTTCTTTCTTTTGGTTTTCTGCAGGTTCCTCAGCTGAGAACACCATGCCTTTGTTTACTTCGATGCAAACGTCTTTGGCAATCTCGAGAACGATGATGTTGCCTTTCACGTCTTTCACCTTGCCATAAACGCCGCCTTGGGTTACTACGCGAGCACCTTTAACGAGTGCGTCTTGGAATTTTTGAATCTCTTTCTGACGTTTTGCCTGTGGACGAATCATGAAAAAATAGAACACCACGAAAACGAGCACGAGCATCAAGATGCCCTGCCATGAGCCACCTGGCTGAGCCATTGACTGGAGAAGGAGGTTGTTAAGCATATTGGATATGTGTATTTATTGTTTACTAATTATTTACTTGTTAAGTTTTTCACCCATTTTGAACAGCAAGCCAGCTTCACGGCGACGGGCTACGATTTTGTCCAGAACGCCATTGACGAAGTTACCGCTCTTGTTGGTGCTGTACGATTTAGCCAGTTCGATGTACTCATTAAGAGTTACATTGACCGGAATGGTAGGAAAATCGGCTAACTCTGCCATAGCCATGGCAATGATCAGCGTATCCATGAATGCCAAGCGGTTGACATCCCAGTTTTCCACCAATGTTCCCAATTCTTCGCAACTGTCTTTGTACTGGTTGGCGGTCAACTGCAGCAGTTTGTGTGGGAACACCTTGTCGTCCTCGTCCATAAACAAAGGAAGCAGTTCGCGATTTTCATCGTCAGTCTCTTTGAATGAGCGGAGCGTACGGTCAACGAAACTGAGCACTACATCGATATCATCGCAAAGATAGGCGCTCAACTCTTCGGCAGTATCGCGGAACAGTTGGTTCTCCTGAAGTACATGTTTGAAGATTTTTCGCCACACATCTACATCGGCTGCATAGCTAACCTCATCGGCAGCCATGTAGTCTTGATAGAATTGTTGTTCGCAGATTTCCTTGTACATCTTCGAGAAGAGTTCCGGTGCATCGTGCCATGTGAGAGCATGCTCTTCAACGAAGGCAAGCAGATGCACATTGTCTGCCAACTGCGATGCAATTTTATTTTGAACGAAACGAAGGTTCGGGTTAAGGTCTTCTGCCGTAGGCATAAGCTTCATAGTGCGTGCCTCTTCGAGACGACGAGCTACATAGCCAGTAAATTCAACAGGAAACAGGAGGAGATAATGGTATAGTTCGTAAGTTTTATTCAAACTATCAGTCAAGTCGCGCTCCATTTTTGTAATGGAGAAAGTGCCACAATTGATGTTGGCATAGAGGACTTGTAAGGTTTTAGCACGTGAGAGAGCTCTTGTAATCATATATTACTACTTTTTCAGAGTGCAAAGATACAACTTTTTATTTGTTTATCGAGCATCTTTCCATGTTTCGCTTGCACTATTTTGTCACACCGTCTATTTTGACCTCGACAGCAAGCCTTCAACACTTAACAGAACTAAAAAACCTTATATATTATGTAAGTTGCGGAAATAAGTTGTATCTTTGCAGCGTTATAAACAACAAATAATTCACAAAGCTATGAAAAAAGCAACTATTTTGACATTGATTTTGTCAATTGTCTCAGTCTTTTCTTTGAGTGCGTCCAACCGCAATGCTCCAAAACTTCTGTATGGCAACGCCCAGTTCGTATTGGAAGATGCCTTGGTTTATTTCAACCTCGACTACAGCCATGCCGTTGAGGTGGAGTATGCAAAAGACGGCGAAACAGTTGAGACGGTCAAAGGTCACGGCATCTTCGAAGAAGGCAATGCCACCCACGACCAGGTGATTCCGAACTTCATGAATATGTATGTCAAGCAATACAACAGAGTGGCAGGCAAGAGTTACCCAACCCGCATGACTCTCAACCGCGACGAAGCAAAATACGAACTCACCATTGAAATCGACACCATCGACACTGGTAACACCGTAGGTAAATTATTTGGCGGAATTGCTGGCGGCAGCAAAGGCAATGTGATTTTCTCTGGCAAGATGATTGTGCGAGAAATCGCTACTGGTAACATGGTATTCAGCATGGGATGCAGTCAGTTAACCACTTGGGACACTGCGGCTATTCCTGCAGCACGTTTCCTTTCTGACTTAGGCTTCGAGTTCTCTTTCAAATACCTTTTCAGTTTTGATATCATCATTGGAAAGGCCAATGCAAAGAAGGGCTACAACATCCCTTACCTCTACCCTGACGGACAAAAATAATCCTTTCAACCTCATTCAATTATGAAGAAACTTGCATTAGCATTAGTCTGCGTATTGATGGTTGGACTGTTCACCAACTGCGGTGGTGGCAACGACCCTCAAGGCGCAAACCTCTTCATTGAGGTGCCACAGTCAGATGGAATTGATGTTTACGATATCTACACCGTGATGTTCCTCCCTCCAGGAGAGAGCGCTGGCTACGGCAAGAACGTATGGAATAAATGTCTCGGTATCACGAGAATTGGCAACTACGATTATTACATGTTCCGTGCCCCTCGCAAGCAACTGGACATCTATATCGAAGCACACTACGACTACTACGGTACCGCAGCCTATTACGGCGACCACTTTTCAAACGAACGCGTCAGCGTAAATCTTAGAGCCAACGACTGGGCACGCCTCGACACCGAAGGCAACGACCACAACGGCATCATGTATCGTGCCGTTCAAGGTAGCGGACCTATTCAATAACACCAAAACCAACACGTTGAAGACATGAAGAAACTTGCATTAGCATTCGTTTGCGTATTGATGGTTGGACTTTTTTCCAACTGCGGTGGCGGCAACGAACCTCAAGGCGTCAACCTCTTCATAGAAAAGCCTCTAAATGCCATTAACGACAACTACGAATTCAATATTAAGGAAGTTATATGTCAAGTTGCCTACGAGGCCTCCAAGAATGAAGAGAACATCCTTGAAAAGAATTTAGGCACCGTCACCATCAACGGCTACGACTATCTTATGTTCAGAGTTCCAAAAAACAGAAGAATAGTTTCTTTAGTCATCCAAAGCTACTACTTCCGCGCTGATGGCCACGGAACAGAAGACGGAGAACGTGAGACCCATGTTCAAATCGACCTCAAGAAATACGATTGGGCAAAACTCAATATCGTGGAACGCACCGACCCCGACGGCTCAACCACCTATCACAACGGCTATGTATACGATGTTGAGCAAGGCAACGGACCCGTTCGCTAATTCCCAACGTCAACACCACAAACTCATCGGGCGCTTCCACAAAACGGAAGTGCCCGATTTGCATTCGGAAATGTCTGCTGCCATTTTTGCAGAAGCCACTCTCATGAGCGAATGAGGTTATATCATTTTGTTGAAACAAGTTTTTAGGCTCGAACCATTCGTCACCATTTAGCAGCAGCTATTTCCCCAAGAAAAACCACCGAATCCATTTCGCATAAACAAGTCTGTTGAGCAAAATCACAAATGACTATTTGGCTACAGACTACCCAGAAACAGACACACATAAAAACCATTTTGCGTCATCAAAATCCTTCACAAAACCGTCCCAGAAAAACGGCAGAAAAGATTCATTTTTCAGACCTTTCAAGCACATACAAACGACTAAGATAATAGAGAAAAGAAAAAATCGTTCTCTAAAGACCAAGAAACCAAAGAAAAAAACTAACTTTGTGGCGATTTTTCCTAAATATGCGCTTACTACGGCACACCGTTTGGAAGAATCGCAGAACGAACACGCAATCAACAGATTACAAACATGGCAGAACAGCAGTTTTTCGACGAGAACAAGAGCATTCCGCTCTTTTCAAAGTCGATAAAGGCAGGCAAACGCACCTATTTTATAGATGTAAAGAGCACACGAAACAACGAAAACTACATCGTTGTGACCGAAAGCAAACGCTTGCAGTCGAATGATTCGACCCAGGAGCCCGTTCACGAAAGACACAAAATATTCCTCTACAAGGAAGATTTTGAAAAATTCGCCAACGCTCTCCACGATGCCATCGAGTTCATCAAACAGTCGGAAGACGAAGATTTCAACACAGAAATCTAACACACAAACAAGCGAAAAAACAACTCTCTTATGAATATATCATACAATTGGCTCAGAAAATATCTGACCACCAATGCTTCGGCAGACGAAATTGCCAAAATCCTCACCTCTATCGGTCTGGAAGTTGGCACCGTTGAAACACGCGAAAGTATCAAAGGCGGACTAAAAGGCCTTGTTGTAGGACATGTGCTCAGCTGTGAAGCACACGAAAACTCCGACCACCTGCACGTCACAAAAGTAGACGTAGGCACAGGCGAACCTCTGCAGATTGTCTGCGGAGCCAAGAATGTGGCTGCCGGTCAGAAAGTGATTGTTGCCACCATCGGCACCGTGCTCTACAGCGGCGAAGAGAGCTTCACAATCAAGAAATCAAAACTTCGTGGCGTAGAATCATTCGGCATGATTTGCGCTGAAGACGAAATAGGCGTAGGCAACAGCCACGACGGCATCATGGTGCTTCCTGAAGACACCCCAGTAGGTCTGGAAGCCAAAGATTATTTCCACCTCGAAAGCGACACTATCATTGAGGTAGACATCACCCCGAACCGCGCTGACGCCATCTCACACTACGGCGTAGCCCGCGACCTCGCAGCCTACTTCCACGCCCACAACGAGGCATTCAAACTGGAACGTCCTTCTGTTGAAGACTTCAAGATTGACAACCACGACCTCGACATCAAGGTGACAGTAGAAAACACCGACGCATGCCCACGCTATAGCGGTATCAGCATCAAAGGAGTGAACATCGCTCCATCACCACAATGGATGCAAGACTGTCTCAACGCCATCGGCGTACGCCCAATCAACAACGTTGTCGACATCACCAACTTCATTCTCCACGCTTTCGGTCAGCCTCTTCACGCCTTCGACGCAGACAAGGTAAAAGGCAACCAGATTATCGTGAAGAACGTTGCACAAGATACCCCATTCGTAACACTTGACGGTGTAGAGCGCAAACTCTCCGACCAAGATCTCATGATCTGTAACGCCAAAGAGCCTATGTGTATTGCCGGTGTGTTCGGAGGTCAGGACTCTGGCATCAGCGAAACCACAAAGAATGTCTTCATCGAGAGCGCCTACTTCAACCCTGTAAGCGTGCGCAAGACAGCACGCCGTCACGGTCTCAGCACCGACTCAAGTTTCCGTTTCGAACGTGGCATCGATCCACACAACAATATCTACGTTTTGAAATATACCGCCATGCTCATCAAAGAATTGGCAGGCGGCACTATCTCAAGCGAAATAGTTGACCTCTATCCTAACGAAATCAACGACTTCGAAGTTAACTTCAACTACCGTCGTGCTGTTCAACTCATCGGCAAAGAGATTCCTGTGGAAACAGTAAAAGAAATTCTCGCTGGCTTGGAAATTGAAATTCTCCAAGAGAATGGTGACGACTTCATTCTCCGTGTTCCTGCTTACCGTGTAGATGTTCAACGCGAAGCCGACGTTGTGGAGGATGTGCTCCGTATCTACGGTTTCAACAACGTAGAGATTAGCGAGTCGCTGAAATCAAACATCAGCTACACCAAGAATCCTGACACCACAAAACTGCAGAACAAGGTTTCAAACCAACTCACTGCCTGTGGCTTCAACGAGATTCTCAACAACTCGCTCACAAAAATCAGCTACTACGAAAACTGCGAGACTTGGCCATTGACCCAGAGCGTAAAACTGCTCAATGCACTCAGCAACGACCTTGGCGTAATGCGCCAGACTTTGCTGTTCGGCGGTCTTGAGAGCCTCGCATACAATATTAATAGACAGAACACCAACCTCAAGTTCTACGAGTTTGGCAACTGCGCATACTTCAACACACAATATCAAGGCGAGAATCCTCTGAAAGCTTATCGCGAGGACTATCACCTCGGCTTGTGGATCTGCGGTCAGACACACGCACAAAGCTGGAGCATGCAAGATGCCCCAACCTCGTTCTACGAACTTCGCGCACACGTTGACAACATCCTCACCGCTATCGGCATCAATCCTAATGACTGCAAGGTGGCAGACGCCAACAACAGCGAGATTTTCAGCGACGCCATCACCCTTACCGTCAACAAGAAGGTGATTGCCACACTCGGTATCCTCTCAAAGAAACTGCGCAAACAGTTCGACATCAACATGCCAGTCTATTACGCTGACATCCTTTGGGAACCAGCCATCACCATCGGCAGCAAGCACCAGATTCTCTACCAGGAACTCTGCAAATTCCCGGAGGTAAAACGCGACCTCGCCCTCCTCATCGACAAAGCCATCACATTCGGTGAAATCGAGGCATTGGCATACAACACCGAACGCAAGCTTTTGAAACAAGTAAGCCTCTTCGATGTATACGAAGGCAAAAACTTGCCAGCAGGCAAGAAATCATATGCGGTAAGTTTCATTCTCCAAGACTACGAGAAAACACTTACCGACACTCAAATCGAGAATGTTATGGAACGCCTTACCAAGGCATTCACAGACAAACTCGGTGCCTCATTACGTTAACAACAACCATCGCGTCTAAGGCGGAAAGTAAATTTCCGTAAAAAGTTTATACATTTATTATTATTTGTACTACTTTTGCGACGCGAAAAAAAGAAGATATTTCAATGGAAATTATCACATCTAAAGCAGCACTTACAGAACGTGTAAACGAACTGATTGCCAGCAAGAAGAACATCGGTTTCGTGCCTACAATGGGCGCGCTTCACAATGGTCACCTTCAGTTGGTGAAACGCTGCGTTTCAGAAAATGACGTCTGCATTGTGAGCGTTTTCGTAAACCCTACACAATTCAACGACAAACACGACCTCGAAGTTTACCCTCGCAATATCGAAGCCGACGCAGCCAAGCTGGAGTCGGTCGGTTGCGCCATCGTATTCACACCAACACCTGACGAGATGTACACAAAAGAAGAGCAGGAGAAGGTGTTTGAATTTGACTTTGCCGGACTCGACAAGGTGATGGAAGGCAAGTTCCGCCCAGGACACTTCAACGGCGTGGTTCAAGTGGTCAGCAAACTCTTTACACTGGTTCGCCCAACACGCGCATACTTTGGAGAAAAAGACTTCCAACAACTGGCCATCATCCGCCGCATGGTGGACGTGATGGGCTTTGAGATAGAAATCGTAGGATGCCCAATTGTTCGCGAAGAGAGCGGTTTGGCACTCAGCAGCCGCAACGCCCTCCTCAGCGAGGAAGAACGCAAGACTGCAGCTCATATCCATGCCGTTCTGAAAGAGAGCGTTCAGTTCCTCTCACAGACTTCATTGGAAGAACTTCGCAATGCCGTAGTCAATGCCATCGACGCCAAAGAGGGTCTCCGTACAGAATACTTCTCAATCGTAGACGGCAAGAGCCTTCGCGAACTCGACAACTGGAACCAGTCGGAAGATATCGTAGGATGCATCACCGTATTCTGCGGCAAAGTAAGACTTATCGACAACATCCGCTATAAATAACACGAAGCGATGTATATCAATTTATTAAAATCAAAAATACACCGTGTTTCTGTAACAGAAGCCAATCTCGACTATATCGGAAGCATCACCATTGACGAAGAACTCATGGAGGCAGCCAACATCCTGCCTAACGAGCGCGTACAAGTGGTGGACAACAACAATGGACAACGCTTCGAGACATACGCCATCCCTGGCCCAAAAGGTTCTGGCGTCATCTGCCTCAACGGCGCAGCAGCCCACCTGGTAAACATTGGCGACGTGGTCATCATCATGGCATACACATGGATGGAACACGAAGAAGCCAAAAGCTTCAAACCAGCAGTAATTTTCCCAGACACAGCCACCAATAAACTGGTGAAATAACGCCTAGAAACATTACTTTCAAACAAAAAAGAAAAAAACAGCCACTCAGATAGACGCAATTTACAAATTCTTTGTACCTTTGCGCTCTCATTTTGAGAACAAATATCGCAACAGAATATAAACAACTTTTTGGGAGGACAAAGTCATAGCTAAGCCCGCAACACCAGCAAAGAAAAACGATGACAAACATCGTGTAAATGAGGAAATTCGCAACGTGCAAGAAGTACGCCTCGTAGGCGATAACATTGAGCATCCAGGCATCTTTGTTTTTTCTCGCGCATTGGAATTGGCAGAAGAAATGGGTTTGGATTTGGTAGAAATTTCCGCCAGCGCCAACCCTCCAGTATGCAAAATCATCGACTACCAAAAGTTCCTTTATCAGCAGAAAAAGCATGAAAAGGAGATGAAAGCCAAGTCGGTGAAAGTGGTAATCAAAGAAATTCGTTTCGGACCACAGACCGACGAACACGATTACAACTTCAAACTCCGTCACGCCGAGGAGTTCCTCAAAACGGGTAACAAAGTGAAAGCCTCCGTATTCTTCCGCGGACGCTCCATCATGTTCAAGGAACAAGGAGAAGTGCTGTTGCTCCGTTTCGCCAACGACTTGGAAGAGCTCGGTCGTGTAGACTCTCTGCCAAAACTCGAAGGCAAACGCATGATGATTATGATTTCACCGAAATCAAACAAAAGCTAAGTACTTAATTTTTTAAACAACAATAATCAACAATGGCAAAAACAAAGACTAATTCCGGTGCCAAAAAGAGGTTCGCCCTTACCGGATCAGGTAAAATCAAGCGCAAACATGCTTTCAAAAGCCACATTTTGACAAAGAAAACTTTGAAACAAAAACGTAACCTTACCCACGCTGGTTTGGTTAGTGGCGTTGACACAAACAATGTAAAAGCCCTCTTGGGCATGCGCTAATCCGCAATCAATTTATTTATTAACCGAATGAACAGCATTAAAGAGTCCTGAAAAAGGGAACGCTGACATTCAAAAACAGAAACTTATGCCAAGATCAGTCAATCACGTAGCTTCAAGAGCTAAACGTAAAAGAATTCTGAAACTCACTCGCGGTTACTTCGGTTCACGCCGCAACGTCTGGACCGTTGCTAAAAACACATGGGAGAAAGGTTTGACCTATGCTTTCCGTGACCGCAGAAACAAAAAACGCAACTTCCGTGCATTGTGGATTCAACGTATCAACGCTGCTGCAAGAATGGAAGGCATGTCTTACTCACAATTGATGGGTGCTCTCCACAAAGCTGGTATCGAGATGAACCGCAAGGTGCTCGCTGACCTCGCTATGAACAACCCAGAAGCATTCAAAGCTATTGTGAAACAAGCTAAGCACTAATCGCTCCTTCTCTTAGGAGAAAACAAATAGGAGGCCGCAGCAATGCAGCCTCTTATTTTTTTGCCCATACAACCATAACAAAAAATAGTATCTTAATAACCCTTATATTCGAATATATTTGTTAACTTTGCAGCATAATAGGCGATTTATCGTCTGGCAATTCACAACCTCTAAAAATCAATTTGTCAGACAATTACAGCCGCAATAGAAACAGTAGATAAGTAAAGAACATGACACAAAAAGGATTTACACAAAAAAGTAAAACCAAGATCCTCACAATTATCTGGGGAACTGTTCTCACCGGAATATTATGCGTTACAGCCATTTTCTTCTTCATTGCAAAAGGATGGATTGGCTACGTACCACCTCTTAGAGAGTTGGAAAACCCCAAAAACAATGCTGCCACACAGATTTTCTCCAGTGACGGCAAGGTTCTTGGCACCTTCTTCATTGCAGAGGAAAACCGCGTCAGCTGTAACTACAACGAGATTTCCGAACACGTTATTCATGCCTTGGTTGCAACAGAAGACGAGCGTTTCTACAAACACTGCGGCATCGATGGCAAATCAACCCTTCGTGCCTTCCTTTTCTTAGGAAAACGTGGTGGCGGCAGTACCATTACACAGCAATTGGCAAAACAGCACTACTCTGCCCCTGCCAAGAATATCTTCCAACGCGCCATTCAAAAACCCGTGGAATGGGTCATTGCTGTGCAATTGGAACGTATCTACACGAAAGAAGAGATACTTGCCATGTATCTAAACAAATTCGACTTTTTGAATAATGCTGTCGGCATTCACACTGCTGCCCGTGTATATTTCAACAAAGAACCGAAAGACCTGAAAATAGAAGAAGCTGCCATGCTGATTGGCATGTGCCAGAACCCTTCACTCTATAACCCAGCAAGCAGAAAAGAGGCTACACGCGAGCGTGCAAGAGCACGTCGTAATGTTGTTCTCAACCAGATGTACAAGAACGACTTCATCTCTAAAGCCGAACGCGACTCACTCCAACAGACAGAAGTTGCGCTTGATTTCCACCGTGTAGACCACAAGGACGGCGTTGCTCCTTACTTCCGTGAGTATCTCCGCCGTTATCTGCAAGCCAAAGAGCCAAAGCGTAGCGATTATGCCAAATGGCAACTCTCCAACCGCGGTCAGTTCTATCAAGACTCAGTAGCTTGGGTAAACGACCCTCTCTATGGTTTCCTTGAGAAATACCGCAAGAAAGATGGTTCAAAATATAGTCTTTACTACGATGGTCTGCGTATTTATACCACCATCAACTATGACATGCAGGTTGCTGCCGAAGAAGCCGTTAAGGAGCATTTGACCAAGCTTCAGAAAGATTTCTTCGCCGACAAGAAAGGCAATCCAAAAGCACCATTCAGCCGCAATGTTGACGACGAGCGCATCGAATCCATCATGAAGCGTGCGATGAAGAATACCGACCGTTACCGTATGATGAAGAAAGCCGGCGCAAGCGAATCCAAGATTGAGAAAGCATTCAACACACCAGTTGAAATGACAGTCTTCTCATGGGCTGGCGAATTGGACACCATCATGACTCCAATGGACTCTATCCGTTACCTCAAGCACTTCGCAAGAACAGGCGTTATGTCAATGGACCCAGTTAACGGTCACGTCAAAGCATACGTTGGTGGACCAAACTTCACCTACTTCCAATACGACATGGCAACCATGGGTCGCCGTCAGGTTGGTTCTACCGTAAAACCATACCTCTATACCTTGGCGATGAATGAGGGTTATTGCCCTAACACCCATGTCGTAGACCAAAAAATCACGCTCTACGATGCTCTTGGCCGTCCATTCACCCCACGTGGCAATGCAGGAACAGGTCAGGTCATCACCTTGTTGAGAGGTCTTCAAACCTCAAACAACAACATCAGTGCCTACCTGATGAGCCTCTTTACACCAGAACAACTGGTAGCCTTGATGCGTTCATTCGGCATACAAGGTCCTATTGACCCAACCGTGTCTCTCTGTCTGGGTTCATGCGAAGTTACCGTTGGTGAGATGGTTGATGCCTACACCACTTTTCCACATAAAGGCGTGCGTATGTCACCAATCTTTGTAACCCGCATTGAAGACAAAAACGGCAACGTCATCGAAGAATTCCATTCAACACCAACCGAAGTTATCGACGAGAGCACATCATACAAGATGATCACCATGATGCGTGCCGTAGTCGACGGCGGTACAGGCTCACGCATCCGTTCCCGCTACGGCATCACAGCACCTGCTTGCGGCAAAACTGGTACTACCAACGACAACTCCGACGGTTGGTTCATCGGATACGTTCCTCGCCTTGTAACTGGTGTATGGGTTGGTTTCGAAGACCGCGACATCCACTTCACCAACATGGCAGAAGGTCAAGGTGCCAGCATGGCACTGCCTATCTGGGGCTTATACATGCAGAAAATCTACAACAACAAGAAATTGGGATACAGTCAGGAAGAGAACTTTGAGATTCCTGCCGAATACAACCCTAACAGAGACTGCGGCGAATAACCACACAACGATACAACTAACATCAACATGAAACATAGTCCTTTACAAATCGCCCGTGCATGGTACATGCCCAAAATGCCCGTTGCCTTTCAGACAGACATCGAGTTGGAGGAGGGCGAAAGCACAGAATCGGTAGCTGACCAGGAAGAAATAAAAAATCTTTTTCCATACACCTACGGACAGCCTATCGTCAAGTTCGTTCCTGGCAAATCGCAGGAATATCCAAAGATTACCGTAGGCGTCATCCTGTCCGGTGGACAAGCACCTGGCGGACACAACGTCATCTCCGGTTTGTTTGACGGTCTCAAACGCCTAAATCCCGCCAACAAACTCTATGGCTTCATCGGCGGTCCTGGTGGTATGGTAGCACATAAATATACCGAACTGACCAAAGAAATTGTTGATGCCTACCGTAACACTGGCGGTTTCGACATCATCGGTTCCGACCGTACCAAATTAGAGACAGAAGAACAATTTAATAGCTGCATCGATATTTGCAAGCAACTCGGCATCAACGCCATCGTTATCGTCGGTGGCGACGATTCCAACACCAATGCTTGCGTTTTAGCAGAATACTTCAAGCAGAAAATCACAGGCATACAAGTCATCGGATGTCCGAAAACCATTGACGGTGATCTCAAGAACGAAGTCATTGAGACCTCTTTCGGTTTTGACACGGCCTGCAAGGTTTACTCTGAGCTCATCGGCAATATCCAGCGCGATGCCGCTTCTTCCAAGAAATACTGGCACTTCATCCGCCTGATGGGTCGTTCTGCCTCACATATCACCTTGGAGTGCGCTTTGATGAGCCAGCCTAACATCACCATCATTTCTGAGGAAGTAGCTGCCAAGCACATGACTCTTGCCGATGTTGTTGACGATATCGCACGCATCATTATCGACCGAGCAGCAGCCGGCAAGAATTTCGGCACCGTGCTGATTCCAGAGGGACTGATTGAATTCATCCCTGCTTTCAGCAAGCTCATCCAATCGCTCAACAACCTCTTGGCACAGAACGACGAGTTCTCTGCTCTTCCTACTGCAGACGAACAGCGCGAATATATCAAAGGCTCTCTCAATGAAGAAGACCTCGTCACCTTCCGAAGCCTCCCTATCGGCATAGCACGTCAGTTGACACGCGAACGCGACCCACACGGCAACATCCAGGTTTCGCTCATTGAGACCGAAAAACTGCTTATCGAAATGGTTGCCAAGCGTCTTGCCCAGTTGAAAGCAGAAGGTGTCTACAAAGGCTCATTTGCTGCCATTCCGCACTTCTTCGGCTACGAAGGTCGTTGCGCCATTCCTTCAAACTTCGATGCCGACTACACCTACTCTTTAGGCTACACCTCATCCCTGCTCATCGCCAACGGCAAGAGCGGCTATATGGCATCCGTACGTAATCTCAGCGAGCCTGCATCGCAATGGCAACCTATCGGTGTGCCTATCACCATGCTCATGAACATGGAGCAACGCAACGGCAAGCGTAAGCCTGTTATCCGCAAGGCACTCGTCAACCTCAACGACGCTCCATTCAAATATCTCGAGAAGAACCGTCGCGAATGGGCTGCTAACCACAGCAGCTTCATCTATCCTGGTCCTATCCAATACTTCGGTCCATCGGAAGTTTGCGACCAGCCAACCAACACCCTGCTCCTTGAGCATGGCAAGGAAGTTTAGACTTCATTCCACAACACACATAAGAAAAGCCGAACCCACAAAGGATTCGGCTTTTTATTTCATTGAATATGAAGCAAGCGGCACTAGTGCCTAATTGCTCACACCTATTTTATCAGAATATCTTTGGCAATCTGGTCAGACATAGCCTCACCGCAAAGCACTTTAATCAACTCCAATGCGAAAGGAATAGCGGTGCCAGGAGCGCGGGAAGTGATAATGTGGTCTGACATTGCCACCTTCTCCTGACCAACAACGGCATCCACCAACTCACTCTCAAAGCCAGGATAGCAAACAGCAGGACGTTGTTTGAGCAAGCCGAGACGACCAAGAATACTTGGAGAAGCACAGATAGCAGCAATCAGACGTTTTGCATCGTTCTGCTCCAAAAGCATGTTTCTCAATTTTTCACAAGCATAGAGATTCTCCATGCCAGGCATACCACCAGGAAGGATAAGCATGTCTGGTTGCTGAGGTTTCACATCTGCAATCAAAGAGTCGGCCTTCACCACAACATTATGTGCGCCAGCCACCTCTTGATTATTTGATACAGAAACGGTTTCTACGTCAACACCGGCACGGCGAAGCAAGTCAACTACGGCAAGAGCCTCAATTTCTTCGAATCCGTCGGCAAGAAAGAGATATACTTTTTTCATTATTACGATTCTAAACGATTTTAGTTAAGTACGAATTTATAAGTGATTGTACCCATCGAGATACCTTCACCGGATGAGAACTTGGTGCGGAGAGCGGCATCGCGAGCAGCCTTACGCAAGTCATTGTCTGTGATGGTTGTGCCTGAGTTTGAGATTTCGGCAGAAGTAACATTACCTGCCGCATCCACACGGATAATCACCACAACCACACCAGCCTGATTCTTGGCATAGGTTGGTTTGACAAACTCACCACGCAGATTTCGTCCGCTCAGCGACCACGAGTTGCCACCTTCAGAGCCATGGCCTAAAGGATTGCCGGCAATTGTATTGCCAGTGGTGTTACCTTGTCCGTTAGACGGTGTGGTTGAAGAACCGCCCTTGCCGAATGCACCAGTCACCTTGCTTGATGCTGCGGCAGCAACAGCCGCTTTGCGTTGAGCCTCAGCCTCAGCAGCCTTGCGAGCCTCTTCTGCCTTACGTTCCTCCTCAGCCTTGCGCTCTGCAATCACACGCTGACGTTCCAGACGGTCTTTCTCTTTTTGAGTCAGTTGCTTATCGTTGGAAGCCACAGGCACCGTCTGCTCATGCTGCTGCGTGATAACAGGAGGCGCCGATGTTGGAGCAGAAGCCGAAGCCGATGGAGCCGAAGTCTCCTCTGCAGGTGCTTCCGGCTGTTCGAGTGGTGAAGGCGAACCTCCGCCATCGAAATCCTCCGAGAAACTCACCATGATACCCTCCTCCATCTCCTCCTTGTAGATACTGAGTCCACAAAGCAGAAGTATGAGCAAAAGGATACCACAGAAGACTACGGTACAAATAGTTGCGTATATGTCAGATTTCTTCATCTATTCGATTGTGAAATGTATGACAATGTTCCAAATACGTTATTCTTCCACTCTACGGGTGGCAATAACCAGTTTGATTTTATTCTCGTTCACCACGTCAAGCACCTTGACAACCTCTTTGTAAGGCACGTTTTCATCGGCATGCAGGGCTACGAACACTGCGGTATCCTGTGCGTAGATATTCTGCAGTTCCGTTTCCAAATTGTCGAAAAGGATGTTGCGTGGTGCTTCTCCCTTATCGGCAATGGCGTAATTGCCTTCCTCGTCTATCGAAAGTTTCACCACGTGTGCCTTGGTAGATGTCTTGTTGCGACTTTGCGGCAACTTAATGCGCATGTCATTAGGCGATGACATCGTAGACGCTATCATAAAGAAAAGCAGCAGCAAGAAGATGATATCGGTCATCGACGACATGCTGAACGACGCGTCCACTTTATTTCTTTGCTTTAATGCCATATAGAACAGTCTGTTTAGAGAAACCCTGAACTATTTCTTAGATGGTTCGTTGAGAAGATCCATGAACTCCATGCTTGAGCTCTCAAGGCGACGCATTACGGCGCTCACACGAGCCACAAGATAGTTGTAGGCGAAATAAGCCAAAATGCCGACAATCAAACCCGCCACTGTTGTTACCATGGCAGTATAGATGCCGCCAGAGAGGTCGCTGAGGTTTACTGTATTGTCGCCTTTGTTAGCCATATTGAAGAAAGCCTCAACCATACCAAGCACGGTGCCAAGGAAACCAATCATTGGTGCACCGCCAGCAATGGCAGACAAGAGGCTCAAGCCTTTCTCCAGCTTGGCAACTTCCATGTTACCCACATTCTCGATAGCCACAAGAACATCGCTCATTGGACGACCGAGACGACTGATACCTTTCTCAATCATACGGGCAGAAGGTGTTTGTGTAGACTTGCAGAGGTTTACGGCACTCTCAATCTTGCCATCGTAGATATAATCCTTGATACGGTTCATGAACGAATTGTCCTCTTTCGAAGCGCCATGAATAACGAACAGGCGTTCAAAGAAGATATAGCAAGCCAGAATGAGCATGAGCACCAGCGGAATCATAATCCATCCGCCTTTGAGCGCCATGTCGAAGAAACTCATTTCCACTTCAGGTTCTGCACTTACAGGAACAGCAGAAGCCAACGAATCGTTGAGCATTGTAGTTGTTTGTTGCAACAGGAGAGATGACATAATCAATGTGTATTGTATAGCTGTTTATTATTCGTTTGACAAATTAGACCAGACAGTCGCGATAACGTTTAACGGTCTGTTCCAAACCCCAATAGAGCGCATCGGAAATCAGGGCATGACCAATGGACACCTCTGCGAGGAATGGGATATTCTGGTGAAAATAGGCAAGATTGTCTGTGTTGAGATCGTGACCTGCGTTGATTTCCAAGCCAAGGGAATGCGCCAGTTTGGCAGCCTCAACAAACGGAGCAATGGCAGCCTCGCGGTCTTTGGCATAATTGGCAGCGTATGGCTCAGTGTAAAGTTCAATGCGGTCGATACCCAATGTAGCAGCGGCACGGATATTATCGAGGTCGGTGCCTACGAAGACAGACACACGGATACCTTTCTGATGAAACTCCTCTGCCACTTCCGTAAGGAACTGGTGGTTGTTGATACAGTCCCAACCGGCATTCGAGGTGAGTGCATCTGGAGCATCAGGCACCAATGTCACCTGTGTTGGACACACTTCTTTCACCAATTTGATGAACTGTGGGATAGGATTGCCCTCAATATTGAACTCTGTGGTCACATTGGCTTTCAGGTCGTAGACATCTGCATAACGGATGTGACGCTCGTCTGGACGAGGGTGAACAGTGATGCCTTGTGCACCAAAACGCTCACAATCAAGTGCAACCTTTAGCACGTTTGGCACATTTCCACCGCGCGCATTTCGCAAGGTGGCTATTTTGTTTACATTTACACTCAGTTTTGTCATAGTTTATTCCTTTATCGATACAAGAGATAAATTATTGTGTCACAAACAATTCACGATTCTTCGTGCGATTTTTTCCTTTATCGGTTTTTCAGTCGCAACTTTTCGTGTACCTTTGTGGCGATTTAGGTGCAAAGATACAATTTTGTGTCGAGTTATGCAATCGCCTAATTAAAAATTCTCTCTATGCAAAAAGTATTGATTTTCGGCAACAGTTTCAGGGTAAACAGACTGCCTCAGATGAAGCAGATGCTCACACAGTTGAAGCAGCACGGACTTGACATTGCCATCGACCAACAGTTTGCACAGTTTCTTGTCAAAGAGATTGGTATCGACCCCACGATGTTCCACACCATCGACAGCGAAGACTTCACCGGCGACATCGCATTCAGTCTCGGTGGCGACGGCACGTTTCTAAACACGGCAGCACGCATCGGAGCTAAAGGTATTCCTATCCTTGGCATCAACACCGGACATCTGGGCTTTCTTGCCGACATCACCAACGACGAGGCTGCCACTTTTGTTGACGACATCGTGAACGAACGCTTCAAAATAGAGCAACGTACCCTACTGGAAGCACGCGCCAAGAACAACAACGAGCGACTGAACTTTCCCTTTGCGCTCAACGAACTGGCCATCCTCCGTCAGGATCTCTCATCCATGATTTCGGTCACAGCCAAAGTCAACGGCGAAGTGCTCAACACCTACAAGGCCGACGGATTGCTCATTGCTACGCCAACAGGTTCAACCGCCTACACCATGAGCGCCGGCGGACCTATCACCACACCAGACACACCCGTATTTGTGATTGCACCTATCGCTCCTCACAGTCTGACCATGCGACCTATCGTGCTGAGAGACGACTGCGAGATAGAATTGACCACAGAGAGCCGCTCACAGAGTTATCTGGCTGCATTCGACGGTCGTTCTCAAGTGCTCGACTGCAAGACTTCCATCGTACTGAAAAAAGCATATTACCGCATCAATATCGTCAGACCGAAAGACCACACTTTCTTCAACACACTGAAGACAAAACTGATGTGGGGCGCTGACAACAGATAATCCCTCAATCGTATGAGTATGAGAATCGTATATATGGGCACACCGGAATTTGCCGTTGCCCCACTCCAAGCCTTGGTAGAAGGCGGATATAACATCGTGGCAGTTGTTACCATGCCAGACAAGCCTGCCGGCAGAGGTCACAAGTTGCAACAGTCACCGGTCAAACAATATGCCCTTGAACAAGGACTGCCAGTCTTGCAGCCAGAGAAACTGAAAGACGAATCGTTCCTCGAGACACTACGAAGCTACAATGCCGACTTGCAAATCGTGGTAGCCTTCCGCATGTTGCCAGAAGTGGTTTGGAACATGCCACCCAAAGGCACATTCAACCTCCACGCCTCATTGCTGCCACAGTATCGTGGTGCTGCCCCTATCAACTGGGCAATCATCAATGGCGACACCGAGAGCGGCGTAACAACCTTCATGTTGAAACATGAGATTGACACCGGCGAGATTATTCGTCAGGAATCCACCCCTATCACACCGGAAGACAACGTTGGCACACTTTACGACAGACTGATGGTGATAGGTTCGAAACTGGTTACAGAAACTGTGGACCTCATTGAGTCTGGCAACTACACCACCATTCCGCAACGCGAAGATATCGAACTGCGTCCTGCACCAAAGATTTTCAAAGAAACAGGCCATCTCGATTTCACCAAGACAACTGCCGAAGTACACAACCTCGTACGTGGACTCTCGCCATATCCTGCTGCATGGTTCACCTACACCACAGAAGGCAAAGAACCACTTGCATTCAAAGTGTTTGAGACCAAACAGGAGACATGTCAGCACAACCTGAAACCAGGCATGCTTGTCACCGACAACAAGAAAACGCTGAAAATCACAACCGCCGACGGCTACCTCCACATCGTATCCCTGCAAATGCCAGGCAAGAAACGCATGACCGCCGAGGAACTTATGCGAGGCTACAAATTCGACACCTCTGCTGTCATCGATTAAACGAATACAACATATCAAGAACATATCCCCCGAAAGTTTACCACGAACTCTCGGGGGTTATTGTATTCCTCACGAAGCTACCGACTCGTCATCGTTACCATGACCGAGGTTATAGAGACGTGTAGCATGCGACTTGGCAATCTGCGTGAAGATAGCAAGCAACTCGTTGATATTTCCAAACAAAACAGTCAACGCCTCATCATTGTCCTCTGCAGATGCCACAAAGAGAGAAAAATAAAGCATCTCAAAGCGCCTATGAATGCGTCGGCGTGCATTCGTAAAGAACTCTCGGTGACTCTGCCAGTCAACACATTGAAGAAATGCCGCACTATACTCGTCTGCCGTTGTCGAAAGCAAATCCACCCACTCGCCAAGAAACGACGACTGCAATTCATCAGACGTAAAAATATCCTCTACATCTATCACAAACCGGTTCAGCAACTCTGCAGCATTCGTGCGGAGCATCTTATCCTTGCGGATATTATCGTAAATGGTCAATGCACGCCGAGCCATGCTCGCCACAGCCTCGTCACGGTGAAGCGTATAACCAATCATTACCTGACGAAATGACTTCCACATCTTCTCCGTCCTACGATAGAGAGCCACAAGTTCTTCGTGCGAGATTGGGGGAAACGCTATCAGCATCTCATTCATCACACGCACTTCCTCGCGGAACGAGGCGGCATAACCCTCAACAATCGGGTTGTTTATATCCACAAGTAAATCACTCACCTTTCTATAGAAATTAGGTGCGTAAGAAATGGGCAATCGTTTGATATAGCCCAGAGGCTTTGTAGCCTCAGAATTTAAGATTGTCTTTGTCATAAAGTTACAATATTTATTAAGTCGATGATGCCAGGTTAAGCGGCTCCATCTTGGTTAATAATCTTGATGAGACTAATACAAAAACCGTTCCAATTTGACAAAAACATGCTGCCCATGTTCTCCGCATTCACATATAAGAAAAAAATAATGTCATTCCATCTTCGCAAACTCACAACCTACAATTGCAAATTGTAGTCCGCCTTACCACCCCCTCACACGAAGAATTGCATTTTGCAATTATGCGTATCAACCCCTCACACAAAGAATTGCATTTTGCAATTATGCGTATCAACACTTCACACGAAGAATTGCATTTTGCAATTATGCATATCAACACCTCACACGAAGAATTGCATTTTGCAATTATGCGTATCAACACTTCGCACGAGGAATTACATTTTGCAATTATGCATATCAACACCTCGCACGAGGAATTACATTTTGCAATTGGTCGTATCACCCTCTCGCACGAAGAATTGTATTTTGCAATCGGTCGTATCACCTCCTCGCACGAGGAATTGCATTTTGCAATTATGCGTATCACCACCTCACACGAAGAATTGCATTTTGCAATCGGTCGTATCAACACCTCACACGAGGAATTGCATTTTGCAATTTATGGTTTTCGCCCCTCGCACGAGAAGCCACATTTTTTTGAGACAGACAAAACGCGCCTCCGCAACGTGCACAATCGTTTGCAAAATGTAAAACCATCATTTCAGAGCGCATGGTTTCATTCTGCAAGCATTGCACTGCGTGAGCTCCTGAGGCGCGGCTATGGTTTGCTTAAAGATTGTAAGCAAACAAACAAATTTCATAGTATCAGCGGTTTTTGTCGGAAAAACGTTTGGTGGATTGAGAAAAGGTTGTTAACTTTGTAGCGAAAAATAGTCTCACTAAAAAATCATCATTATGAAGACAAGGAACACACTTTCTGTACTATCGACAATGCTATTTGTTGCAGCATTATTCTGCGGTTGCCGACAAGAAGAAACTTTGGAGTTGTCTGGTGTCAATTATTACTATACTATACACGAGAATTCTCCTGTGTTTGGAACAGACTATCTGCTACAAAATGATCAAGCAACCTACCTTCCTTGCAAAACCAATGTCATAGAAATCTCATCTGAGGACCGTCACATGCGTTATGAGGGGTCTTGGTATAACGATTGCTATATAAAAGACAATCAAGTATATTACATTGGAGCACATCGCATAAAAGAGGTTTGGGTAGAAAGCACAGAACAAGGAGGCTACATCACTCATGACACTATTACCCTCAGCGAAGTTTTTATCGAGACAAATGGAGTTCGTAAATTCTTTAGCCTCTCAGATGTTAACACGTATAATTATTGTGGTGCCGTATCAATCATACCAGATGATGACTCCATTTACTATTTATTTCAATCAACCTATGAAACAGGAGATACCGACCAATTAGGTTTTCCTCATCACGGGCAGGCATTCTATATATCTAAGAATGGATTAGAACCAGAAAAAATAGCAGACAACAGGGAATTGATTTATGACACAAGAAAAGCAATTGTTCACAAATGTAAAAAGATTAACGGTAAATTCTATATGGCAGGTACAAAGGATGACGTCGCTTTTTTTGTGAAGCTAACGAATTAGCACATCCTCTTTATTTAAGTGGCCGCGGTGGTGGAGCTTACGATTTTGTAGAATATGACAGCACAATATTAGTTTGTGGTGCTCATGAAAAAAAAGCCTATCTTTTTGATAAGACCAATCTCATAGAACTGCCACTTCCCGAAGGAACTGAAGAATCAGAAGCCAGGTGTATGGCTGTCGTTGGAAATGATTTGTACGTTGGAGGTAGGGCGGATAAAAAGCCAATAATATGGAAAAACGGAGAGATTTTGGCCATATACGATGATTTTCCTCCTATTAAGACAGAATATTTTGTGTATGGTCATGATTACACGGGGAATATTACTGATGGAACGACTATCAATGAAAATTTCGGTTGGGTTTGTGCTATGGAAATCATCGGAGATACCATTTATTCAATAGTGGAAACTTCAAATTGGGTAGATGACCACAAGCGTTTTGCTTTGGAATGGTATTTTGATGAAAACCGAGTGACTTTTAACTATAAATACGACCTCGTTGAGATGCTCAGAAATGGTCAAATAGTTCTACAAGATTGTTTTTACGGCACACACCGTAATGGTGCCGTTTCATGGAGACCAATGTCCTTTGGTACCCCCCGCATTGCACCTCGCTACGTGAAAGCCAAACGCAAGAAATAATTTTCATTCACCTCATACCCCTCAGCCTCGCTTGCACAGCGGGGCTGATTTTGTTTATCACAGTTCAAGAAACCCTCATTTCAGAGCTTTTGGTTTCATATTGCAAGCATTGCACAGCGAAAAGTCGGGGCTGCGGCTATGGTTTGCTTAAAGATTGTAAGCAGACAAGCAAATTTCATAGTATCAGCGATTTTTGTCGGAAAAACGTTTGGTGGATTAGTTTTATTGCATTACCTTTGCGGCACATAATAATATTCAAATGATTTATTATAAATTCAACTCGTTTCTTCTCCCTTTTCTTACTTCTATCAGCTATCGTTCTTGTTTGCTGTACTCCTTCATTGTCTAATGCAGAATCAGCATACGAAACCGCGAATTATTATCTCAACATAGAACTCTATAAATACTAACACGATGAAGAAAACATTGTCTGTCGTTGTACTGCTATTGTTTATGGCTGTTTTCTCTGTGCAAGCTCAAAAATTCAGTTTCATAGAGTTTTTCTCGACACGCCATCCAAACAATATTGATGAAATGTCACCTGTTGCTTATTCAGTTGGCTATGCCACAAACTCAGTTCCTTTTGGCTATGTAGATGTAGAGGATATATTAGCTTGGCAAATTGATTCTGGCTGGATTGGCATCTGCGCAAAAGTTCCAAATTACAACATAAAAAGGGCACGAACTCAAAGCTTTAAAGATGAATTAGCGATGTATTATAGCTGTGCCAGTTCCAAACAATCGGAAAAATATCGTATTTATCAAGAGATGAATATTCGGCATGGTGATACTTTAAATGACATTGGAGAAGCAATTGGTCTTGATGAAGAAATTTATAGTAGAGTATATATGTCGAACATTTATCCGCTTATTGACATCATAGAAATTGTAGTGACAAGCGACAAACGATTCGACGCACGTCATCCTGCAGGGAAACCACTTAATGATATCGCACTCTTTCGTTCCGCCAATCCAATACCTTATATTAAAAGTGGATACATATTCCCCGATATCAAAGATGAAAGAGGAATTGGTCGTAAAACGAACATGTCTACACTCCTGCTTAAGTTTTTTTATCGACAAATGCCTATCTATGACAAATATGATTTTGATTTTTTCTCGACGTATGTGACAGAATATAGGAAACTGCTTACAGAGCTTGAACCTGAGGATTTGATGTTGCTGGGTGGTGACGTCAGCCAATCATTCTTTTTGAAAGGACCAAACTTTGAATATAGATTACCTATTTTAGGTTTGCTTCGTTTCACTGTTACTCCTAAACAACACATGATTCATCATTTGAACATCCATATCAAAGGATTCAACGGCAAAGAAGAAGTGACGTATGACATTCCCTTAACCTACGACTTCACACTACAAGAACCTCAACAACCTCTTCCATAAAGAAAAGAATTTGGTAGACTCCAACAATACCTCATACCCCTCAGCCTCGCTCATACAGCGGGGCTGTTTTTGTTTATTATAGTTCAAGAAACCCTCATTCAGAGCGCATGGTTTCATTCTGCAAGTATTGCACAGAGGGAGAAACAGGGGTGCGGCTATGGTTTGCTTAAAGACTGTAAGCAAACAAGCAAACTTCATAGTATCAGCGGATATTGTCGGAGAAACGTTTGGTGGTTTCAAAAAAAAAACTACCTTTGTTGCCCAAAA
>JAKSNW010000022.1 GCA_024405895.1 Paludibacteraceae bacterium | reverse complement strand
AAATTTTGTGGAAACCGATTCCCGCATCGCAAACTGACTTCCAAATTTTGTGGAAACCGATTCCCGCATCGCAAACTGACTTCCAAATTTTGTGGAACATGATTCCCGCATCGCAAACTGACTTCCAAATTTTGTGGAAACCGATTTCCGCATCGCAAACTGATTTCCAAATTTTGTGAAAACCAATTTCCGCATCGCAAACTGATTTCCAAATTTTGTGGAACGCAATTCCCGCATCGCAAACTGATTTCCAAATTTTGTGGAACGCAATTCCCGCATCGCAAATAGACTTCCAAATCTTGTGGAAACCATACTTTGCTACACTTGTTGACTTCCAAATTTTGTGGAAGTCAAGAATCGATGTGTTTTTGTTATAGATGGTTAATAGCGGCCGAGGTTTTGATGCTATTGGTTAATAGATGAAAAAATAAAAAAGCGGAATGCTTGTGGCATCCCGCTTTGTTTTTCTGTTTCGACTACAGAGATTAGAGCAATGCGTCGATATTTTTCTTCAAAGTGGCTTTATCAACAGCACCTACTGTTTTAGCTACTTTCTCGCCGTTCTTGAAGTAGAGGATAGTAGCTGCATTGCGAACACCGCATTCCATGGCTACGTCTGGGTGTTCTGCCATATCGGTGATGCAGAATGTTACTTTGCCTTCGTAATCGCCAGCAACTGTCTCGATGAGTTCTGCATTCTTACGGCAAGGACCACAGCCTGGTGCGCCGAATTCAATAACTACGCATTGGTTGTTCTTGAGAATTTCTTCCCAGTTTGATTCTGTAACTTGAATTGACATAATCGTTTAGTTTTTACAAAGTGTTGCTGCCGTATTGAGCTGCAACTGCTTAGTTTTATGCTATTATTTATTTGTTTATTTCTTCTGCAAAGGTAAGATAAATAATTTATACTCGGTGGCTTTGAACCAAATAATTTCTAATCGTTGACATCTGGAATGTCGTTGGCATTTATTTGCTCGTCATCGTTGATATCGACATCATTAGATTGTTCGTTGCATGCCTTACCGTTGATCTTGAGTGTGTAGAGATTGTCTACATTGATTTGATTGAAATCTTCAACAAACTTTTTCGTCACACTGACTCCCATTTGCGGTGTAGACAGCTCAACTTCACAATGAGCTTGCTCTTTATCGCATACATTTATGTATAGTGGTGTCTTTCCTTTGTGATCGTTCAAGAACATGGAGATGTCGCTGATACAACGGGAATTGATGTCGTCCAACGATAAATCAATGGAAACTTTCTTGATTATGGCGTTCTGATCAATCTGATCGAGCATGTCCATTTTGGTAACTCGGAATTCCCACTCTGGATTTCCTCCCTGAGGCTTGCCGAATTTATACTCACGCTCTTGAATTGTTCCGCTGATATATATGAAGAGCTCCTTCTTGAAGTATTTGCCATAGGTGATGAAATCTTTGTTGAACATGGCAATTTCCATTTCTCCATAGAAATCTTCCACTTTCATAACACCGTATGGCTTGTCGGATTTGGTCAAACCTTCACGACATTCTTTCACAATACCACCGAATGATACTGTTTTGTATGTGTGGGTGTTGAGTGTATGTGTGGCGTCTTTGGTGTTGCTGTTGCAGCCATATTTCAGCACAACTTCGTATTTATCAAGCGGGTGAGCAGAGAGATAGATGCCGATGAGTTCTTTCTCTTTTTTCAAGCGTTCCATCATGGAATACTCGCCAACAGTTATAGGCTTAGGTTTCGCAATCTCTACTTCACCAAGGAGGTCGCCAAAGAGGTCGCCTTCTTTAGCCTGTTGTCTGCTTTGCTGTACTTTGTTGCCGTAAGCAATCAACTCATCAAGCATTGGTCGTCCGGTGGTAGATGGACCAGTCATCTCTTCACGAGTCAAAGAATTGAGCGAGTCGAATGCACCTGCATAAGTCAAACTCTCAATGGTTTTCTTGTTGCAGTCTCTCAGGTTGATACGCTCCATGAAGTTGTAGATGTCGGTGTATGGTCCGTTGGCTTCGCGCTCTTTTACGATGGCCTCTACGGCACCTTCTCCTACACCTTTGATAGCACCCAGACCAAAACGGATTTCGCCTTGTGCGTTGACGGCAAAGTTAAGCAATGACTCGTTGATGTCCGGTACTTTGGTTGCCAAACGCATACGTTTGCATTCGTCCATGAACTTGCTGATGTCAGCAGGACTGTCTTTGACACGAGTCATCAGACCAGCCATATATTCAGCAGGGTAGTGGGCTTTCAGATAAGCTGTCTGGTATGAAACCCATGCATAACAGGTGGCGTGTGATTTATTGAAAGCGTAGGAAGCGAATTTCTCCCAGTCTGCCCAAATCTTTTCAAGGATATCTTGTGGATGACCATTGGCAACGCCGCCATTGATGAATTTTGGTTTCAATTCGTCCAGCACCTTTTTCAACTTCTTACCCATGGCTTTACGGAGAGCATCGGATTGACCACGGGTGAATCCTGCCAACAGACGGCTCAACAACATCACCTGTTCTTGATAAACGGTAATGCCATAAGTGTCTTTAAGATAGAGCTCCATGCAAGGAATGTCGTAGGTAATCTTTGATGGGTCTTTCTTACGGGCAATAAAGTCTGGAATATAGTCCATAGGACCTGGACGGTACAAGGCATTCATCGCAATGAGGTCGCCGAACATGGTAGGCTGTAGTTCACGCAGGTATTTCTGCATACCGGCGGACTCGAACTGGAAGATACCAATAGTATCACCACGGCTATAGAGTTGATAGACTTCGGCGTCGTCGATAGGAATATTGTCAATATCCACATCAATGCCACGGGCTATCTTGACATTCTTGATGGCTTCCTTGATAATAGACAATGTTTGCAGTCCCAAGAAGTCCATCTTGATCAAACCAACACTTTCAACCACGTGACCGTCGTATTGCGTTACCATAACCTGTTTGTTGGTCTTTTTATCGGTTACGGTAGCCAATGGGGCAAATTTTGTCAAGTCGTCGGCGCCGATGATAACGCCGCAAGCATGGATGCCTAACTGTCTATTCGTTTGTTCCAGTTGTTGGGCATATCTCAGCATTGAAGAGACATTCTTGTCGGAACCTTCAAGTGCTTCGCGAAGTTCTGGCACATAGCGCAAACAGTTCTTGAGGTTTACTTTCGGAGTCTTGCCTTTTTCGTCTTTGATGGAATCGCTGAATTTGTCAGGCACCAGTTTCTTCAGTGCGTTGACGGTGCTGAGCGGTACTTCTTGAACACGACCAACATCGGCAATACTTGACTTCGTTGCCATGGTGCCATAGGTGATGATATGTGCTACGTGAGTCTTGCCGTATTTCTCTGTTACCCAGTCAAGCACACGTTCACGACCATCGTCATCGAAGTCTACGTCGATATCAGGCAATGAAATACGGTCTGGGTTCAAGAAACGTTCGAACAGCAAGTCGTATTTCATCGGGTCTACGTTGGTAATCTTCAGACAGTAAGCCACTACAGAACCGGCGGCAGAACCACGGCCAGGACCAACGGATACGCCCATGTTACGTGCCGCTTGGATGAAGTCTTGCACAATCAGGAAGTAACCAGGGAAACCCATGGTTTTCATGATATACAACTCGAACTCTATCTGGTCGTGCTGTTTCTCGGTTAATTCTTTTCCATAGCGTTCGTGGGCACCATCCCATGCTTTCTTTGCAAGGTAGTCTGCTTCGAGTTTGATACGGTAGAGTTTGTCATAACCACCCAACTTTTCAATCTTCTTCTTGGCGTCTTCTTCAGAAAGTACAACTTCATGATGCTCGTTCTGAGTGAATTCGTCGAAGAGGTCTTTTTCTGTGAATTTTTGTCTGTATTCTTCTTCTGTGCCGAATTCAGCAGGGATGTCAAACTTCGGCATAATAGGGTCGGAATTGATGTTGAACACGGAGATCTTGTCAACAATTTCTTGCGTGTTGGCAATGGCTTCCGGAATGTCGAAGAACACTTTTTCCATCTCTTCCGGTGTCTTCAACCATTCTTGCTTGGTGTAGTGCATACGGTTGGTATCAGCCACATTGTGTCCTGTGCTGAGACAGATGAGACGGTCGTGAGCTTCGGCATGTTCTTCTTCTACAAAGTGTACGTCGTTGGTTGCAATTACCTTGGTGTTGGTTTTCTTGGCCAATTCCAAGATAATCTTGTTGACATATTGCTGACGTGGGAATACTTCTTGGTCTGCATTAGGATCGGTGGCTTGGTGACGTTGCAACTCAAGGTAATAGTCATCGCCAAAGATTGACTTGAACCACATGATGGTCTCTTCTGCTTTGTCAACCTCATCCTGCATGATAAGTTGTGGAATCTCACCGCCAAGGCAAGCAGAGCATACGATAAGGCCTTCGTGGTACTGTTCCAAAATCTTCTTGTCAATACGAGGGTTACGGTAGATACCGTCAATCCAGGAAATGGATACCAGTTTACACAAGTTCTTGTAACCCACTTTGTCCTTAGCCAAGAGGATAAGGTGGTAACCGCCAATATCCACCAGCGTTTCCTTGCCCGATTCTTTTTTTACATACTTCAACTCCTTGTCCTTGTCGTAGAGTGAACGACGTGCGCAATAGGCTTCAACGCCGACAATAGGCTTGAAGTCTTTTTCTGGAAGAGAGGCTAATTTCTTTTCTGCTTTTTGTAGAAGTGTGCCGTCTTTCAGTTGCTCCAGTTCCTCTTGCAATTTCTTCAACTCCTCGGCAGCTTCGGCTTTCTCCTTGCTTTTGCTTGCTTCGGCTATAGTTGCGTTTACCTGCTCGATTTTCTCGTTGATTTTTTTCTCGCGTTCGCCATTTTTTATTTCTTCAATCGCAGCGTTGGCTTCGTTGCGTTGCTCTTTAAGTTTTTTGTTTGTGGCGCCGGCTTTGTCGAGAAATTCTTTGATACCAAACATATTGCCGTGGTCGGTAAGTGCCATGGCATACATTTTGTTCTTGATGCATTTGTCTATAAGGTCTTGAATCTTCGACATGCCGTCAAGAATTGAAAAGTGCGAGTGGACGTGTAGATGGGTGAAGCTCATGTGTATGCTTTTAATCTTGTTTAGTGGTCAAAGTTACAAAAATAGTTTTGTTCTCACGTTATTTCAGCAGGGCTTTTTTGGGTATATTTTCTTTCTGGTTGAGTTACTGATATTTGCTTTTAAGACACAAAAAAAGCACGACAAGCAGATGCCTGTCGTGCCATATTCTAATCAGCTGGGCTGGATTATTTTGCGTCGTTTGAGAAGAGTTTCTCGAAATCCTCGTATGAGATTTCTTTCTCAACGAGAGTAACTTTTTCTCTGATAACAGCCAAAACTTTGTTTTCGAAAGCGCGCTCGTAGAAGTTGCGGATGTCTTCTGGTTTCTTTTCTTCGAGCATCTTGTCGCCATAGTTCTTAGCCATCTCTTCTGGTACGTTTGGCATACCATATTGAGCAAAGCGCATGCGAGCAACTTCGTAAGCAACTGCTTTGATGTCTTCCTCTTCGATTTTTACGTCAGCATCTTTAGCAATCTGATCTTTGATGAGTTGCCATTTCAAGCCTTCGAGCATCATTGGGAAGTCTTTCTCAAGTTGTTCCTCGGTGATGTCTTGGTTGTTGCTGCGTACCCAACGTTTCAAGAACTCTACAGGGAATGCGCTGTCTTCGATGCGAGCAACGAAGTGTTTCTCAGCGTCGATACCGAAACGGTAGTCAGCGTCCTCGCGATATACTTTACCAATTACTTCGTCAGCAATCTTGGTGCGGAATTCTTCTTCACTCTTAACGGTGCCTTCGCCGAATGCTTTGTCGAACAATGCTTGGTCGATTTTAGCATCTTCACGATGACGGATACCGGTTACTTCCATTTCGAAGTCGTTGGTGTAAACAGCAGCCTCTTCTTTGGAAACTTTGAGGAAGCGTGCCAATTCGCCTTCGTTGTCGAATGCTTTAGCTGGGTTGAAGACGATTTTCTCTTTCTTCTTACCAACGAAGAGAGCTTTCTGATCTTCTGCTTTCAAATATTCTGGAATGAGTGAAGCAGCCTCAACGGTAAGTCCTTGAGCGTCTACTGCACCGTCTTTCATTTCGCGAAGTGTGCCTTCAACGAAGTCGATAGCACCGATTTCTTCACCTTCTACGAAATCACCGAATTGGCTTGCGTATGCTTTAACCTGTTGGTCGATGGTAGCGTCGTCAATTTTGATGGTGTAGTGTGTGATTTTGTCTTTCTTGGTGAGAGAAGCGTTGATTTCTGGAGCCAAGGCGATATCGAATTTGAATGTGAAGCTTGCGGTTTCGTTGTCGAAATCCATTTCTTCTACGTTCTCTGTCTCGTTTGGCATTGGTTCACCAAGGATGTTGAGATTGTTCTCTTTTATATAGTTGTTGAAAGCTTCGCCAACTTTTCTGTCCAAGAGATCAACAAGGAGACCTTTGCGGTACATCTTTTTTACCAAGCTCATTGGGGCCATACCAGGACGGAAGCCTTTGAAATCTGCGCGTTTGCGGCAGTCTTTCATTGCCTTGAGGAGGTCTTCGTTGTAATCTTCTGGTGTCAACTCGATGCTGATAATAGCATTAACTGCATCAAGGTCTTTGCGTACGATGTTCATAGTGTGATACTTACGTATTATATTTGTATTATTTTTTATTTTTCATTTTAGCGGCGCAAAGGTACTATTTTTTCTTGAGAAGTGGGCGTACTTTGTGCTATTTCTTTTATTTATAATGTAATATTGATGTTATTCCGGGTCTACGTCTACAGTGCATTGAATGCCACGATACGCTTTCTCTTTTGTTAACTGCCCGATTGTCTGCATGATAGCAGATTTCTCTGCCTCGGTGTTTGTTAATGGCAGTTTGAA
This sequence comes from Paludibacteraceae bacterium, assembly GCA_024405895.1. Taxonomy (GTDB): domain Bacteria; phylum Bacteroidota; class Bacteroidia; order Bacteroidales; family Paludibacteraceae; genus HGM05398. The sequence continues at coordinate 22,659 of JAKSNW010000022.1, read as the reverse complement.
CAGTATGGTCTTGATGTACTTATTGTTTACTCTGCTGATATCTGGTGTGTTTGGACCCAAAATCGTACCATTTAACCGTTGCTTTAATGTCTGTACTAAAAGGTTACTGAAGTCGGCTGCAGCCTGTTCAATGAAGTGGCGAACAGTCAAGCTGACGATTCGGCAGTAAGGAGGGTAGTTGAACAGTTGGCGTTCGCTTAACTGAAGACGGAAGAAACGACCATAGTTCTGATTGAGAACGTCTTGTATGATTGGATGTTGTGGCTGTGAGGTCTGTATGATGACATTGCCGGGTTCTTGGCGACCAGAACGTCCGCTTACTTGTGTCAGTTGCTGAAATGCCCTTTCGGAAGCCTGATAGTCGGATAGTGCCATCAATTGGTCTGCGTTGACTATGCCAACCAATTTGATTCCAGGAAAGTCAAGTCCTTTCGTTACCATCTGTGTGCCCACGAGAATATCGATTTGATGGGTTTCGATTCGTTCAAAAAGTGCTTGAAGCGAATGTTTGCCAGATGTAGTGTCGAGGTCCATTCTTTCAATTCTTGCCGTAGGGAAAAGTTTCTGCAACTCTTCCTCAAGTTTCTCTGTGCCTGCACCATGCATTTGCAGACGTGTATTACCGCACTGAGGACACTTGGTAGGGATGGTAAGTGTGGAACCGCAATAGTGGCAACGCATAGCACCTATCCGTTTGTGATAGGTGAGGGTGACATCGCATCGTTTACATTTTGGTGTCCAGCCGCAAAGGTTGCATTCTGTATAGGGCGCAAAGCCTCTTCTGTTTTGAAAGAGAATGACTTGTTCGCCACGTTCTATGGTGGCTTTTATGGCTTCTATCAGAGGACGTGAAAGATGACCTCTTACCATGCCTTGATTGTGTGCTTGCTGCATGTCAATCACTTCAATCTGAGGCATTGGCGTGTTGTTGTGGCGCTCTTTCAGTTCCACCAATGCATATTTCTGTTGTTGGGTTCTGCAGTAAGTTTCCACAGATGGGGTGGCACTGCCTAATAATACTTTGCAATTAGTTAATCGCGAAAGCATTAAGGCTGCGTTTCGTCCACTATACCGTGGTGCTGGTTCTTGCTGTTTGTAAGAAGGATCATGCTCCTCATCTACAATAATCAGTCCGAGATTCTGATAGGGGAGGAAGATGGAAGAACGTGTGCCAAGAATAACTTTATAGCGGGTATTATGAAGCACATGGTTCCATATTTCAGCCCTTTCGTTGCCAGAATATCGTGAGTGATAAACACCCAGTGCATCGCCGAAAACCTGTTGTAGTCGGTGGGCTAATTGTGTGGAGAGGGCGATTTCGGGAACAAGCAGAAGCACTTGCTGCTGACGTTCTAATGCCTGTTGTATGAGATGAATGTAAATCTCTGTCTTTCCACTTCCCGTAACGCCGTGTAGAAGAACGGTTTGCTTCTCTTGCCAATGAGTCTGGATTTCTTGAAGTGCCTTTGTTTGAGCTTGGGATAGCTGCTTTGGCGCAATAGTTTTCCCCGTTGCTTTTTCCAGTCGGTTAACTACCTTGTGCTCAATTTTTAGGAGACCTTTCTGCTCCAATTGGACAATCTGTTGATTGGTGCAGTTGGCTAAATCCTGAAGCAAGGCTTTTTCCATCCTTTTCTCTGCCATGGACTTGGTGAGGTCGGCAAAGATACGGAAAACGGCTTGCTGCTTCTTCGAACGGTTGAGTGTATCAAGAGCTTTTTTTATGGATTCTTCGGTAAGTGGAATCTGCGATGATACAAATGCTTTTGTCTTTGGCTTGAAGTCGTCATCAAGGTCCTCTTCTGAAAGAATGATTTCGGCTTCTCTTAATCGTTCAATATCTGCCAGATAACCACCTCCGCAAAGTGTATTCAGCGCTTTTGCTGTCACGTTGGGGTTCTCTGTCAGCATGGAGCAAATTTTCGCTTCTTTTGGGGTAAGTGTCTCTGTGTCGAAGAACTGATTGGTAAGCGTTAGTTTAGTCTCACTCTCCAAGCGGAAAACCTGCGGAACAGCAGCTTGGTAGACTTCGCCAATGGTTGTGTGGTAGTATTTTGCCAATATCTGCCACAGCTCAATCTGCAGAGGGGTAACTAATGGCTCAGTGTCTAAAACGCGGTCTATTGGTTTTATGACGTCAAAGTCGGGCTTCTCGTTGTGCAGTTTGGCCACTATGCCTGTGTAGAAGTGGCGTTTACCAAAGCTTACAATAACACGCATGCCGACGCTCAACTCCATATCCACTGGCACTTCATAGGTGAAGAGTTGAGCCAATGGCGTAGGAATGATGAGGTCGGCAAAGCGATATTGCATCGTCGTCAGGGATTAGAGCAATTCCTCGGCGCGAGCGAGAGCAACGTTGATGTTAGGGCAGATATTCTCCTTGCCAATCAACTGCTCGAAGCCTGCTTTTATCAGGGTGTCTGCTACTTCTGGTTTAACGCCAGAAAGAACCACCTTGGTGTTCTCGTGATGTGAACGGATGCAGAGGTTCTCAAGGTTGTGCAAACCGGTTGAGTCGATGAACGGAACTTTACGCATGCGGATGACACGAACCTGTGGTTTGTCGCCCACAACGTTCTGCATGATTTCGTCGAACTTGTTAGCGATACCGAAGAAGTAAGGACCATCGATTTCGTAAACCTCGATGCCTGGAGCGATGGTGAGAGCCTCCTCATGGAGAGTAAGGTCTGACTCTTGACTTGGGTCGATTTCGTTCTGGAATTTCTTGATGTTGACAGACTCACTGGTACGTTTCAAGAAGATAACGATTGCAAGGAGCAAGCCAACCTCGATAGCTACGGTGAGGTCGAAGATAACGGTAAGGATGAAGGTTACGAGCATCACCACGAAGTCTGACTTAGGGTTCTTGGCAATGGCAACGATACTCTTCCAACCACTCATGTTGTAGCTTACAACTACCAATACACCAGCCAAGCAAGCCATTGGAATGTAGCCTACAAGGGTGCCAAGGAACAGGAGTACGAGCAAGAGAATCAAGGTGTGAACGATGCCGGCAACTGGGGTCTTACCGCCGTTGTTGATGTTGGTCATTGTACGGGCGATAGCGCCTGTGGCAGGGATACCGCCGAAGAAAGGAACCACAAGGTTAGCGAAACCTTGAGCAATCAACTCGGTGTTGGAGTTGTGGCGGTCGCTGATAGCACCGTCAGCTACCATGGCTGAGAGCAAGCTCTCGATAGCGCCCAACATGGCGATGGTAAAGGCTGCAGGGAAGAGTTTCTGAATCAAACTCATTATATTCTCGCCTTCTGCCAACTGCATGTCTGGAAGATGAGGAGCAGGAATAGAAGTTGGCAATGTGTAGAGGTCGGCAATTGTGGTAACGCCTTCCCAGTCGGTGAAGCGTTTTGCACAATATGTAGCTGCTGTTACCAATACGATAGCAACCAGTGAACCGGGCAGTTTCTTTGAGATTTTAGGCATCAGGATGATGATGAGCACAGTGGCAATACCGATAAGCAAAGCCCAATAGTTGATGCTGGTGAAGTTGTTGGCGTAGCAAATCCATTTCTGGATGAAGCTTGAAGGCACTTTCTCAATGCCAAGACCGAAGAAGTCGTTCATCTGGGTTGAGAAAATGGTCAAGGCGATACCAGCAGTGAAACCTACGATTACTGGGTAAGGCACGAATTTGATGACGCTACCCAATTTGCTGAAGCCCATGATAAGCAGCAAGATACCTGCCATGATTGTGGCAATGGTCAAGCCGCTGATGCCGAATTGCTCAATGATGCCGTAGATGATGACGATGAAGGCACCGGTAGGACCACCAATCTGTACTTTCGTACCGCCAAGGAACGAGATGATGAAGCCAGCGATGATGGCTGTTACGAGACCTTCTGTTGGACCTACGCCAGAGGCAATACCGAAAGCGATAGCCAATGGAATAGCTACGATGCCGACGATGATACCTGCCATGGCATCGGCAATGAAATCTTTCTTAGTGTAGTTTTTTAGCGTCTGAAAAAGCTTAGGCGCAAAAACATCTTGAATTTTATATGACATGTTAATCTGTGAATTTGTTCAGAGTCAGTTGTTTCCGCCTTCGTAAAAAGGAGGGGGAAATGAGGTGCAAAATTACAACATTTTCCTGAAATAGACGTTGAGTTTAGGGCTGCATTTCTGCAGTCAATTTTTGTGATGTTAAATTGGAGAATTTCAAATGACTATAGCCATTTCTTTGATGCTGTTTTTTCGCTGCCAAATGGAGGCTGAAATTTCGGAGATAAAAGCAGCATCTGACAATTTGCAGATAGACGTTTTGAAAGGAATTTTCTGCTTTCTCAAATGGTTGTATAGATGTTTGGAATCAATCGGCTTGTTTCCATTTCCGGGAATACTTTTTGTCAAATAGATTCTCTGTGGACTAAAAACATTATTCAAACTGTTTTTGGAAATGGGTGCTTCTGTTGGGTGGTAAATGGTTTTAGGGAAAAGAAAAGCCTCACTCCGTGAGGAATGAGGCCGTATGTTGAAGAGTTGTCAGATAGACTTATTTCTTCAAGAAAGGATAGGTGTAATCGGTTGGAGGCACGAGCATCTCTTTGATAGCACGTGGTGATGTCCAACGGATGAGATTGAGCATGGAACCAGCCTTGTCGTTTGTGCCAGAAGCACGAGCGCCACCGAATGGTTGCTGACCAACAACGGCACCGGTTGGTTTGTCGTTGATGTAGAAGTTGCCTGCAGCATTGCGGAGCAAATCGCAAGCCTTGATGGCAGCATAGCGGTCGCGAGCCCAGATACAGCCTGTGAGGGCGTATGGTGAGGTGCTGTCGCAGAGTTTCAATGTCTTTTCGTAGTCTTCGTCTGCATATACATAGACGGTCAAGACAGGGCCGAAGAGCTCTTCGCACATGGTCTCGTATTTTGGTGTCTTAGCCAAGATAACGGTTGGCTCGATGAAGTAACCAACGCTCTTGTCGCATTTGCCACCAAGCACAACTTCTGCATCATTTGACTCTTTGGCACGAGTAATGTAAGCAGCGAGGTTGTCGAATGATTTCTCATCGATAACGGCATTGACGAAGTTAGAGAAGTCGCGAACGCAACCAGTCTTGATTTCTTTCATCATGTCAGCCATTTCTTTCTTGACAGCAGGCCAGAGGCTTTCTGGAACATAAGCACGGCTGGCAGCAGAGCATTTCTGACCCTGGAATTCGAATGCACCACGAACCATGGCAACGGCTACCTCACGGGCATCGCTGCTGTTGTGAACGAAGATGAAGTCTTTACCACCAGTCTCGCCAACGAGTTTTGGATAGGTTTTATAACGTTTGATGTTGGCACCAACGGTTTTCCAGAAGCCTTGGAAAGTGGCTGTTGAACCGGTGAAGTGAATACCTGCAAGATTTGGGTCTTTCAAGACTACGCTTGAGATAACCTCGCCAGAACCTGGAACGAAGTTGATGACACCGGCAGGAACGCCTGCTTCCATCAAGATCTTCATAGCATAGTAGCTTGAGAGGAGGGAAGTGGTGGCTGGTTTCCAAACGGTAACATTACCCATCAATACTGGTGAGATGTTGAGGTTGACAGCGATAGAGGTGAAGTTGAAAGGAGTTACGGTGTAGACGAAACCTTCCATTGGACGATATTCGGTGCGGTTGATGCAGCCGGCGCTTGAGGCAGGTTGGTCGGTATAGAGTTTGCTTGCGAAGTATGGGTTGAAACGCATGAAGTCGATGGTTTCGCAAGCTGAGTCGATTTCTGCCTGCATAGGGTTCTTGCCCTGACCAAGCATACAAGCAGCGTTGATGACATAACGGTATTTTGTGGCGAAGAGTTCAGCAGCACGCATGATGATGCTGGCACGTTCAATCCATGGCATCTCAGCCCATTGTTGGCGGGCAGCAAGAGCAGCCTTGATGGCCATCTTTACTTCTGCTTCTGAACATTTGTGATAAGTGGCAAGTACGTGGCCGTGTTCTGTAGGCATAACCACTTTGCCAGTGTTTCCTGTGCGTATTTCCTTGCCGCCGATGATGAGTGGAATTTCAACCTCTTGATTGTACTGACGGTTGAGTTCTGCTTCAAGCAGACGGCGTTCTTCTGAACCTGGAGCGTAGGCTTTCACCGGCTCGTTCTGTGGTTCACGGAACATGAATAAGGCATTGTTCATAGTGTGAGATTTTTTATTGTGTTAATTATGTGTTCTTATTTTATCAGTATGACTTTCACCGCTTTTTGAGCATAGAGTCCGTTTTCGTCCTCAATACGCATTCTTAGGATATAGAGTCCCTCGCTGAATGTGTTGGCAAGGTTCCATGCCAGAGTGAAGCGGTTACTGTTGTCTGTGATTATCTGTCGCGATTCGCGCATCACCAGTTGTCCCGACGGGGTGTGAAGCGAGGCGGTGACATTTAGAGGTGCTTGCGGACGATCGTGAGTGTAGACGATATTGAGTGTCTCGCCTTGATGAAGTGGGTTAGGGTATGCTTCAAGATTGGTGAGACGGGGTTTCAGACTGCTGTCTATGGTGAAAGTGAGTGAGTCTGTGGTGGAGTTGTTCTGCAAATCCCATACACGGAACATCAGTTTATGGATGCCGTCTGGCAACGAAGGCAACTCATAGCAAACTGTTCCACTTTGATAGCTGCCAAGGTCTGAGGTATAGAAGCTGTTTAGTACTATCTCATTTGCAGTCTCGCCGTTAATTCTAAGAATCATATCGTGCCCGATACCACTACCCAGGGTGTTGATGCCGCTTTGGTCAAATACTTTTGCCACAAATAATGGGGTGTTGGCTACGGCTTCACCATTGTGGAAGGATGGGTCGTTGAGGTAGAGTTGAACCTCTGGACCTTCATTGTCAACGGGAGCATTTGGATTCTCGCCACCAACGATAAATTGTTCAAACGATCCGTTGGCTTCCATCGTGTTGTCGTCGTTTTGGGCAAAGTAAACGATTCTGCCTGTACCGTAATTGTAACGTATATCTTTTGGTACCATGAAAGTGACACTGAACTCTCCGTTCTCAACCATGACGCTACCGCTAAAGATAGGGTTGGAGCGATATTGAAAGTTGAACGGCTTGCTGTTTGCATCGTTGCAAAGGGTGGTGATGGTTTCTTCTTTGTCGTAGACATTGATGAAGACGGTGCCGTTGAAACCGTTGGCTTTCACACTGTCTGTAGCGCGAATGATGCTGCCATGAAGTGTTACTTCGCTCAAGGCTGAGATAGTGTCAGCCACCATGTCGCTTGCGATGGCAAGGTGATTGATGCTGTCGGTTCTTACTTTATACTCGTAAGGGTAGGTGAGTCGGAGGGCAGGGTCGCCAAGCAGCGTGAACGAGAACTTGTTCGTACTGTTGGTCTGTTGGTTTTTTGCCATACGAACCACATCGCCAAGTCTGCGTGGAAGACCATTGGAATCCAACTCAAAGAGATGACGCATGGTGTGAAGATTAAGTACGAGGTTCGGGTTGGAGTAGACGGCACGTGTTGTTGTGAAAAGTGCCATTGTTCCTCCGTGTTCATTGCGGAAAAGCAACTCGCCGGCAGAAGCCTTGAAGTTGTCGTAGCCGCTGAAATCACAAGTGGCTGTTACGTAGAGCGGATAGTGCTCGTTGTACATGTTGACAATCTTCTCGGTGTTCAGAACGGCTTCATTTGACCATCCTGTATAACCGCCATGTCCCATATAGTTGGTTACCAGTGTGCCTTGTTTGATATAATTGTCAAACAATGCTTCTACTTCAGGATAGCGTTCTCCGGTGGCAGAGACAACCTGTTTGTAGGCATCGAAATAAATCTTACGCACAAGCATATCCGGATTCAGTCGCTCGGTCTGTCGGGCCACACTGTCAGCAGAAAGGATATGCTCGTTGTAGTCGCCGTCGTCGGCAAGGAAAAGTATCTGGTTGTGCCAACGGTTTGGCGTATTGTTCATGTAATAGATAGTCTTGTCGACGGCAGTCTTGGCTTGTTCCAATGTGTTGACTGGAAATCTGCCAACGGCAATGTCCATTGTCTGTGAAGGGTCCATCAATCCTTCGTTATCATCTAAGAAGGTGAAGTAGTCGTCAGAAACATAACTAATGCCCTCATAGACGGAATTTAAGCTTTGGAAAGTAAGCAATCGGCGTACATTGACTTCTGTAGCACGAGGCAAGAGATTGCGGTTGTCATAGCTGCCGTCGCCGAATAGCAAGAGATACTTAGGTGCTTGACCGCGGTCGTAGAACATCTTCATGAATCTACGGTAGGCAGTGCCGTCTGGTGTGCCGGAGGAGAACTCGTTGTAAACGGCTTCGGCATCCACCACTTCCACACTCATCTCTGAACGGTGGGCATCTGCCAGACGTTCTGCTTCGTGAAGGAATTCGTTATGTGCGATGATGACATAGTCTGTGGCAGGAAGCGCATGAAGGTTTTGATTGGCAACTGATGCTCCCACTTCTGGTTGAAGGAGAATATGTGAAGGGTCAAGTGCCACGAATTCGCGAATAGTATCGGTAAAGGCAGCGAACGAGAGCTTGCCATTGCTGAAAGTTGCTGGTATCTCAAACGCCTGTTCCGGATGGGTGATATCCCATACCTTGGTGTTTGCATTTGCTCCGTTGATTTCAAAAGTATGGGTTTCACCTTGACCCAAGTGGGTGATGTCGCGGAAATAAAGTGGTCTGTCACCTGTAATCTGAAGCATGCGAGGCAGATTCACTTCCACAAAGTTTATCCATGCGGTAGAACTGCTGTTGTTGCTTGCTACAGTGATAGGGAGCACGTTGCCCATATTCGGTGTGAAATTCCATACCTCACTGTTTACACGGGCAAACTCGTAACTTGCCGAAGTGTTGCGGGCAGAGATGGAGAGAGAACCGATGTTATCGTTGTTTTGTTGAACGGTCAGTACGGTGGGTGCTGTGCCACGGGCAGCTGCAGAGAATCGCATCGTTGCCATTTCGCTCAGCATATTAGGTACGCTAAAACTGAGGCTACGACGCATTTTGCTGCTATTGATTTCTTCACCGAAGAATTCTCTGCCGCTACTGATGAAATTGATAGAGTCGAGTTCGTGCACCATATAGTCTGTGAATGAACGAATCGTCTCTGCACTTGTGGCAGTCTCGCTTGTAGAGGGAACAATATGCGAAGCCGTTCCGCCAGAAGTGACAAAATAGCAGCCGTAGGTAGAGTAGTAATTGGTGGTGTGAATGAAGAGCGGTTGAGCGTAGTTGTCCACTCTGTTATAGCGCCAAGAAATTGGTCCTTGACCATAAAAGATGATATAGTCACCAGGACCGAAGGTGTTGTCATCGCCAGTGTAGACATAGGTCGCTACCTCTGGCAGATCGTCTGTATAAGGCTCTGTGAACAATTCGTTGAGCATAGCACCGCCGTAGCCGAAGATACGTACCGTTGCAGGGTCGTGACCCATCTGCTGAATCTGCTCGTAGGTCAGTTTGTAGAGTCCGTTTTCACGCACTTTTATCTTCGTCCATTTGCCCTGGCGAAGCACAGACTGAGAGGCGTAGTTATGTGCCGCTTGACACAAAATGGCAGTCATGCAAGCCATCAGCAGCATTACTACCTTAAGTACTATCGCCTTATTTTTTTTCATAAGGCAAAGATACTGAAAAATGCGTTCCGAAGGTAGTTTTTGGGGTAAAAAATATGCGGAATTGCCATTTTTTTTGACTTATTTGGTCAAAATACCCGAAAACTGACGGAAAAAGAAAAGGAGAGACCGTTTCCAGCCTCTCCCTTTAATTATGATTTGAAAAAATTATCGCTTGATTACTTTCAAACGATAAGTTTTGTTTCTTCCTTGCATGGCGAGCACATAAATGCCGTCTGATATGCTTTCAAGGTTCAATGCATTGAAACCATGGTTGATGGTGTAGGCCGCGATACGTTGGCCGTCAAGGCTGTAGAGCATGCCTTGACCTTCTTCTGGTGCATTGAACAGCAGTTGGTTGTTGGCGTTGCTGATGAGTGAGAATTCCTCAACGGTGTTGTTCTGAATGCCTACGGTCGCGTGAAGGTCTTTTGCTCCGCAGAACTCTGTGGAGTTTTCACCAAATGGATTCTCTACTTTATAAGTGCCAGTGTATACCTTAATGAAACGAATCTTCTGCAAGTTAGCAGGTGTGCCGTCAGCATTCACTGCATCGCTAATGTCGATGCCGCTGTTTGCGTCTTGGTTTGGCACAGCGTCGCAATAGCCGTAATTGCATTGCGAAAGGATGTCATTAGGGATGAATGTGCCAGTGAATGTGCAGCTGTCGCCATACCAGCAAGGGTAATAGCTCTGCGAGTGGTAGCCGTTTTTAGGCATATAGCCTGTGTTGCCTTGGTTGTCGCGCCAACGGATATACTCGTCAATGATGCCAGTGGCATTGTCCAGCGAGTCGGCTGGTTTGTAATAGGTGAGGCTGTAGTTCTTGACGCAGGAAGCATAGGCGCTGCCGGCAATTTCGTACCAAGGATCATCTGGCAGTCCGTTGCCGTTTACGTCGTCAGCCACCATCACAATGCCAGGCTCACCATAGGTGGCGTAGGTTGAATAGAATGAGTTTCCAAGCACTTGGAAATCTTTCTGTCCTGCCTCATTCTGAATATCGTGGTCGAAACCAACTACGATATAGCCGCCGAAGGCACCGAGAGTTACCCAACTGTCTTCACGACCAGCCAACTCTATCTCTGCCAGATTGGCTACTGCTGCTTCATCCATGCCGAGGGTGGCGGCTGGATATACATGAATAAACTGACTTGGCGCAGGCGTAAACTCGAACACACGGGTCATATACGGACTTTGCGCTGTCAGTGTGGCACTTGCTGCAAGGCAAACGAGGGCCACGAGAAATGATTTGATTTTTTCCATACTATATTACAATATTACTTTTTTCCCATCTATATCAAAAGTGGGAGGCGATACTATATATAAAGTATCACCTCCACATGTCAGCCTTAATATGTGATAACATAAGGTGAGAGTGCCATGATGCCTTGGCGACTCTGTGCCTCTTTCACTGCTTTATAGATAAAGTAGTTTTGACCCAAAGCCTTTTGAATCATGCGCTCTTCCTTGTCTTTTTTGCCGCTCAGCATCTCCATCAACTGCTCCTGCATGCTCTTTTCTGCAGGGTAGTCTTTTACGCTGTAGTTCTTTACCTTTGCCAAGTCGGCAGCAATGGCAATGGCATCGTTCAGGTTGCCGAGGGTGTCAACAAGGCCAATGCGAAGGGCATCGACGCCGCTCCATACACGACCCTCTGCTATAGTTTTGATTGAGTCGATATCCATCTTACGACCTGCAGCGCAACGGCCGGTGAAGAGCTCGTAACCACGGTTTACAGACGATTGAATCAGTGCTTTCTCATCCTCGCGCATTGGGCGGAAGGTATTGCCGAGATCGCTGTATTCGTTGGTCTTGATGCCGTCCATGCTTACGCCAACTTTCTTACTTGCACCAGAGAAGTTTGGAATCATGCCGAAGATGCCGATGCTGCCTGTCAGTGTGTTAGGCATGGCTACGATGACGTCAGCATTACATGACATATAATAGCCACCGCTGGCAGCGTAATCGCCCATGGAAACAACCAGAGGTTTCTCTTTCTTGAGCATTTCGGCAGCATGCCACATCTGCTCAGAGCCATAAGCACTACCGCCAGGTGAGTTCACGCGAAGCACTACGGCTTTCACGTTTTTCTCTTTCTTCAGTTTCAAAAGGGTGCGTGCAATCTCTTCTGAGTCTATGCCTTCACCATTACCGTCAATTTCGCCAACGGCGTAAACCACAGCAATCTTGTTTTTCTCCTTTTTAGTGTTGGTTGTTTGGTCGCAGAGGTCGGCAAGGTCGTAGACCTCATAATCTTTCTTGCTCAGTTTCTCAAGCACGGTCTTAACCTCATCGCGATAGACCAACGAATCGATGAGTCCCATCTTTACTGCTTCTGAGGCGTCGGCATAAGCCAAACCTTTGTTGGCAAACTCGTTGATAATGTCCACAGAGATATGTCTTGCTTCTGCCATCTCTTTGCTCATACGTTCCCAAACGCCGTCGGCGTAGGTGTGGAGTTGCAACTTGTTGGCTTCACTCATGTCAGTGCGGATATAAGGTTCAACGGCAGATTTGAAAGTACCAACCTTGAAGATTTCCATTTCTACGCCCACTTTCTTCATCAGGTCTGCATAGAACATAGTCTGCATTGAGAGACCAGTGAGTGAGAGGGTACCTTGAGGATTAAGCAGAATTTTGTCAGCCACGGTGGCAAGGTGATATTCGCCGTTGCCGTAGTTGGCACCGTAGGCGACGATAAATTTACCGCTCTCCTTGAATTCCAGCAAAGCTCTGCGCATAGCCTCAACAGTGGCTGGAGAAGCCTCCATGCCGTCGAAGTAGAGATAGATGCCGCTGATGTTTTTGTTATCCTTGGCATTCTCAATTGCTTTGAGAATAAGGTTCAAACCAATGCCTTGTCGGCTGTATTGGGAATAGAAAGCGTTGAGATCTTCGGCACTTGAACGTTCCACAATCGTGTTGTCCAGTGTCAGTTTGAACACAGAGTTCTTCTCGCTGATAGTAGTGGAAGACTCTGAAGAAGCCATAAGGCTACCGATGATTCCAAAGGTAATAACCGTGAGAATTACAGACGCTATGATTATACCCACGATGGTGGCAAGCGTCATTTTAAGGAATTGCTTCATAACTGAAGTATTGTATTGGGTTTGTAGAATAAATTATTTCAAGAAATCGTCGAAATAACGTGTGATGATCTCGTGGAGATGAGGACGGTCTTTGCCTATCACGTTATGTTCGTGCTCTGGGTAGACGAAGTAGTCAGGCATGGTGCCCGCCTCAACGCAAGCCTTGAGGAAGAGTTGGCTGTGCTGCCAAACCACCACAGGGTCTACGGTGCCGTGAATAATCATCAGACGGCCTTTGAGGTCGCCGGCACGGAGACAGAGGTTGGCGTTGTTGTAGCCTTCCGGGTTCTCGTCGGGGGTGTCCATATAGCGTTCGCCGTACATGATTTCGTAGCGCTCCCAATCGATGACAGGACCGCCGGCTACGCCTACCTTGAACACGTCAGGATAGGTCAGCATGAGGTTGGTGGTCATGAAGCCGCCGAAACTCCAGCCGTGAACGCCGATGCGCTCGCTGTCGACGTAAGGCAACGACTGCAGATAGCGCACGCCAGTCATCTGGTCTGCCATCTCGTTCTTGCCGAGGTTGCGGTGGATGACGCTCTCAAACTCATGTCCACGGTTGGCAGAGCCACGGTTGTCGAGGGTGAACACGATATAGCCGCGAAGAGCCATGTAGATATCCCAAACACGCATGCCATACATCCAGTTGGCTGTGATCATCTGGGCATGTGGACCGCCATAGACATAGATTACGGTAGGATATTTCTTCGTTGGATCCATGTCTGGTGGTGTCACGATACGGTAGTTGAGTTCTGTCTTACCGTCGTCGGCGAGCAACTTGCCGATGCGAACGTCCGGGAGGGGGTAGCCCGTATAGGTGTCCTTGGCTGTCAGCAGGTGTTTCACGAGTTTTCCGCTCTTGGTGTCGTAGATATCAAGGCTGCGTGGAGTCTCCGGACCAGAGAAGTTGTCAATGAAATAGCGGCCGTCGCCACTCAGTTGGGCACTGTGAACGCCATAACCCTTGGTGAGTCGGGTCAACTTGCCTGTGGCGATGTCCACCTTCCAGATGTGTCGTTCGAGACCGTCAACGGAGGTTGCTTTTTCATCGCTGGCTGTTGCCTGGAAGATGATGCTCTTGCCGTTGTCGGCAAAGCCGAGAACATCGGTCACCATCCAGTTGCCTTTGGTCAACTGACGCACCATGATGCCACGGATATTATAAAGGTAGAGGTGGTTGTAGCCGTCTTGGCAACTTTGACGAACGAAGAGTTCGCTGTTGTTAGGCACGAAGGCTATTGGAGTCTGAGGTTCTACATAGTGCTTGTCGGTAAACATCAGCACACGGTTGCCTTTGCCTGTTGCGATATCGTAGCGAACGGTATAGCAGGTGTCTTGCTGGCGGTTGACCTCCTCAATGTAGACATACTTGCTGTCGGGGCTCCATGCGATGTTGGTGAGAAACTTCTCCTTAGGCAGTCCTGTCTTCATGTAGGTCACCTTCTTGGTCTTGAGGTCGTAGATGCCCAAGGTCACATGGTGGCTCTTCATGCCAGCCATAGGGTAGTGTACGGGGCGAACCTCAGCCACACGTGTCGTGATCGTCACGATAGGGTACTCAGGCACCATGCTCTCGTCCATGCGGTAGAAAGCGAGGTGCTCGCCGTCTGGGGCCCAGAACAGACCCTTGGTGATACCGAATTCGCGTTGGTGGACATCGGTGCCGCAGACGATGCCGTCCTGTGTCTCGTTGGTCACCTGGAGGCTGTCGCCGTCAACGTCAACCCATACGTTTTGGCCTACGGTATAGGCAACGTGGTGTTTGTTGAGGTCGAGTTCGAAGCGGCTGCCCTTCTTGTTGTAGGCATAGTCGCGTTCTATCTTGCCGTTGTCAAGGTTGTAGTCGTAGTATCTGCCGCGGCAGTTGAGGGTGATGACATTGCGTTTCGTGTCGGTCACCATGAAACGTGGCAACTGCTTGTAGGCATCTTCGCCTTTCAACTTGAGTGCGGCATTGAGCATGTCGACGGTGATGCTTTTGCTTGCCTTGCCAGGGATGGTGGCATGGATGGTGTCGCCGCTGACATAGAGGTAGTAGTCTCCGCACCACTGGAGTTGGCGCAGACTCTGTGGAACGAATCTGCTGTAGGTCTTACCACCCGGAATCAGGTCGTTGAGAGTCAACTCTTTCTGTTGAGCATTGAGTGATGTCATTGCCATAGCGCAGACCATAGCCATCAGGCTGAGTTTTTTGAGGTTTATTATCTTCATTTTTCTCGAAAAAAATTTGGACAAAGGTACGAATTTTCAATGATAACGTTGATGATAACGGAAACTATTTTTAGGCTTACATACGATAAGGATATGGGAAGTTTTTTTGATAAATCGATAAATCAAGTAACCGAAGCCCCATCGCCTCTCCATGAACTCTTTTGTTGTTGGAATCAGGCATGAGGCTAAACAAAGACGCATCTTGGTGGCGATGCCCCCCTGAGGCCCTTGCACCAGATAGCGCGAGGAGCAGGAGCAGAGTAGACATGCCGCCAGAAGAAGCAACAGATAGCGCTTTTTCATCCGTGTCGTTGTTTAGAAGAAACTGACCACCTCGTCGAGGTTGCGGATGCTGCGACGGCTCATAAGGACCTCGCTGAATGAAGCCTCAGCGTTCTGGTCGGCAACTTGCTGTGGCTGCTCTTTGGTGGAACAACCGGTGAGCATCAAGGTGGCCACGAGGGTGGCGAGGGTAAAGATCTTTTTCATAGTGTGTTGTGTCTTTATGCTGATAAATAGAAAAATCGGAATGGGTCTATCGCTCCCAGATCATCTTGATGTGCGGAATGCCGTCCAAGGGGTTGGATAGTCTCCCGCACGTCGTCGGGAAGCTTTCCAAGGGCTTGGATGGTTCCCCGAAGTGAGCGGCAAGCTTTCCAAGGGGTTGGATTGTTCCCCGCTGTGAGCGGGAAGGTTTCGCACGTCGTCGACGGTCCGCCGCTGCGAGCGGGAAGGAAATTACAGCCTACAAAACCGCCCCGACGGTCGGCGAGAAGGAAAAAACAAGTAACGCCACTACTTGCGGAGACGGTGTCCGTAGGCAGTGGCGTTTGCTTTGCGGGTCGTGTGGGCGTTGTCGTTCGCAGATGACTATCTCGCTTTGTCTGCGATGGCAGCAGCCTCTTGTGTGGCTGTGGCTGCGGAAGAACCGAATACGGGAGTGCCCTTCAGGACGATTGCCGTAGGACAGGCCTTGCGGATATCCCCTTCGGTACTTGCCATGCCGCTGCCCTCGTGGGTGCAGAACGGCACGATGGTCTTGCCCGAGAAGTCGTGGGCTTCAAGCCAGGTGAGGACAGCCATAGGCACATGGCTCCACCAGTTTGGGAAACCGAGTATGATGGTGTCGTAGGCGGCGGGGTCGCAGTCGGCAGCAAGGGCAGGGCGTGCACCTCCGTTGAGTTCCTGTTTGGCCTCCTGGATGCAGGTGTTGTAACTGGCAGAATAGGCGTTGACGGTCTCTATCCTGAACATATCGGCGTCGGCAAGTTGGGCATGAATCATCTCTGCCAACAACTCCGTATTGCCTCTCTTCAAGTCTTTCAGGCTGCCGCTTACGTAGTTCTCGCCACGTCGGCTGAAATAGGCTATGAGGGTTTTCATTCTTCTTGTTTATTTGTCGATATTGATGATAGTATAACGGCGTGAGCCGAGTCCGATCTTCTCGCCCCACTCGAGGATATGGGTGCCATGCTGCTTGGCAATGCGTTCGAGGAGCGGCTTATTGTTGTTGTGCTTGTCGTTGTGGATCTTGCTGATGATATCGTAGCAGGCTTGGTCGAGAGCCACTGGGTCGGTGGAAGCGACGATGCCGTAGTCTTCGATGAGCGGTTTCTGAGGGTTGGCGTTGCAGTCGCAGTCGATAGACATATTGTTCATCACGGCGATATAGACGATGCGTTCGCCCTTGCCGAAGAAATTGTGGACTGCCTGAGCCGCAGCAGCCATAGACTCCACGAAGCCGTCCTGGTCGTCGACATGGCCCCAGAGTTCGTCAACCTTCTCGGTGTAGCCGGCAGTGTGGATATAAGCCTTGCCGGAGGCGGAAGCGACGCCGATGGAGGCATTCTTCAGTACGCCGCCGAAACCGCCCATCTGATGTCCTTTGAAGTGGGCGAGGTTGATCATCCAGTCGTAGTAGCCGAGGTGTTTGCCAACGATGTTGTAGCGGAGATGGGTGGAGTCGGCCACAGGAATCGTCATGTCGCCCTCCTCGTCCATGATGTCGACGGGGGCAATCTGTGTGAAGCCGTGTTGACGGATGGTTTTCCAGTGAGCCTCAGAGGTGTTGCGTGTGCCGGCATAGGCGGTGTTGCACTCCACGATGGTGCCGTGTACCTTGTCGACCAGCGGTTTGATGAAATCGGGACGGAGGTAGCCGGTCTTCTCGCTCTCACCGGTGGAGATTTTCACAGCCACGCGGCCTTCTGGCTTGCAGCCGAGAGCCTCAAAGATTCTGACGAGCGACTCGGGAGTGATCTCGCGGGTGACATACACTTTGCTTTGTGCGAAAGCCAGTGTTGAGGTTGCCATAAGCATGATGGCAATAATAAGTTTCTTCATGTCTGATATTTGCTTAGGGTTTGTTTATTTTCCGCTGCAAAGGTAACGACAGTTTCCCGGTTGGCGGCTACCTTGATTCGGGTTATCATTACCCCTTTTTAGGATTATACCCAAAGGATATAGGCCAAGGAGACGCAACTGATGGTGATCCAAAGTAGCACGCCCTGGATGAGTGGACGGATGCCGACGGCCTTGAGGGTCTTGCGGGTCAGTCCGGCGCCGATGAAGAAGAGCGAGAGGGTGATGAGGTGCTTGGCGAGGTGGTTGATGGCGCTGCTGATGGCAGAGCCTACGGAGGCAGCCTGAGTGCCGATGAGGTTGGCGTTGGAGAGGATATAGGTGTTGGCGAGGATGGCGACGATGAACCACAGGATGAAATGCGGAACGGCTTGATACCAAGGCTTGCGCGAGTTGATGTTGCTCTCGTGGTCTTTCATGAGGAACGGGGTGAGGAGCACGAGGACGACGATCCAGAGGGCGCGAGTGAGTTTGATGGTGGTGGCCACCTCAAGGGCTGAGACTCCCTCGGAAGCCATGAGTTCGGGGTGCATGGCGTCGTAGGCTGAGCCAGCACCGACGACGGAACTGGTGTCGTGGATGGCGATGGCTGCCCACATGCCGAACTGCTTCATGGACAATCCGATGGCATCGCCGATATAAGGGAAGACGAAGAGGGCAATGGCGTTGAGGATGAAGACCACGCCGAGAGCCACCGACATCGATTCGGGTTTCGCCTTGATGGTAGGGCCTACGGCAGCAATGGCAGAACCGCCGCAGATGGCTGTGCCTGAGGAGATGAGATAGGAGGTCTCACGGTCTACCTTGAGCAGTTTACGGCCGAGGAGCCAGCCGATGGCGAGGGTGCCGAAGACGCTGACGATGGTAAAGAGCATGCCTTCCTTGCCTGAGGCGAGGGCTTGGTTGACATTCATGCCGAAGCCGAGACCGATGACGGAGTATTGGAGCATCTTCTTCGACATCATGCCGGTGAACTTACCGTAGGTGGAGCCGAAGAGGAGGGCATAGATGATGCCCAACAGCAAGGCTACAGGCGATGAGACCCAATGGGCTACCCAACTCATGGCGCCGAGGTCGATGCCGAACTGTTGTGTGGCGAAGGCGAGGAGCAGTGAGACGGTCAGTGCTGCCACGAGGACGATATAGATGATTTTTTTCATAGTGATAGAAGCATTTGGTGTTCGCTGCTGCAAAGGTAGCAAAAAAAATGAAATGGCGGGCTTTTGAGCCTTAGAGAGTGCCAAGAAGAGAACGGCTGACCCGGACCGCTTCGCTGATCCAGACCGCTTCGCTTTTCTGGCTGGTCGACTGAAAACTCTTCACTATTAACTATCCGCTCTTCGCTTTTCTTTTGCTCGCGCAGCGCTCCGCCTTATCGCCTTATCGCCCAAAAAAACTTTTCACTCTTCACTTTTCAATCGCGCAGCGCTTGGGCTTGTGGTGTGAAGACGCCTTACGATTTTGTAGGGAGGAGGGCCTTGACCACTATGGCTATCTCACGAGAACCTTGCTGTAGAGGAAACGACCGGAGGCGGTGACGAGACGGAGGAGGTAGAGACCGTTCGTTGTCGGCATGGTGAGGCGGAACGGAGAATCAGCGGCTGAGATGCGCTGGAGCAGACGGGAGTCAGAGGCGTAGACCTCTACGATGAATGGCTCTCTGACCTCTGCATCGATGAGGACGGTCTCGCCACGTTTTACGGGGTTAGGCGTGATGGTGAAGAGATTCTCTTCGGTGTAGTCAAGATTGTCATAGACCATCACGAAGATGTCGGCAACAACGAGAGAGTCGCAGCCCTCGGCAGTTGTGCCAAGCCAGGTGTATTCTCCTGTTTCGGTGATCTGTTGTCCGTGCCAGTCATACGGTATCTCTCTATCCCAGATTGTGATGTTGATGAGCGTGTCCTTGCTGACGTTGACGGTGAGGTGAAGCGTTACGATAGAGTCGGCTTGGTTTTGTGCGCGTAGGGTCTGCGTGTAGTCGCCCGAAGTGTTGTAACTGTGGCCGTTCCAGACGTAACTGTCGCAAACCGTGGCAGAGAACTCCGAGGTGACAGGAGCGGGGCGTGTGGAGAACTGCCAGACTTCTGACCAGAGCGAGGTGTCGCCGTTGTTGTTGGTGACGGCAGCACGCCAGTAGTAGTCGGCAGTCAGGAGGTTGTTGGCGGTGATGCTGCGGTAACTGCTTCTGTAGGTGTTGTAGGCTGGGGAGTTGAAGGTCGGCACTGTGTCCCACTCAAAGATATAATGGGTTACGTTGGAGATTGTGTTGCAGGAGAGGGTAGGATTGAGGGAGATATTGTAGGCTCCGTTGGTTGGCGAGGAGAGGGTAGGGGCGCTCATTGTAGTGAACGTTCTCACTACCGACCACGCTGAGGTGTCGCTGTTGTTGCCGTTGGTGACAGCAGCACGCCAGTAGTATTGTGTGTTGAACTTGAGGTCTTGGGCAGTGTAGCCTTTGTAGGAACTACTGTGGGTTGAGAGGAGTGGTGAGTTGAAGGTGGCGACGGTGTCCCATTGGAAAATATAACGTTCTACGCCCGTTGTTATATTGCAGTAGAGGGTCGGGGCGGCGGTTGAGATGTAGACGGTGCTGTCGGAAGGAGTGTCCAAAGTGGGCGGAGTAATCTGTGCTACTGCCGTCGTACAAAGGGAAAAAATGAAGGAAATCAACACAAAAAGTTTCTTTTTCATTTTTTTTTTTTTTTTTTTGAATAATTGGTTGATAATCAGAGGTGTGTTTTGGCCCAATTCCTATTGAGAATAGATAACACATCCACGCACAAAAATACCATTTATAGTGTTTGCAACCAAATAATTGAGTGTTTTTTTTTGAAGAGAGTGTCTGAAGAGCCCATTGCGGCAAGAGGCAGTCGGCTTGCTGCAACCTCTTCGCCCCCCCTTCTACGAATTGATATAGCTTCTTCTGGAGGTGCGAGCACATGTTTGTGGTGTCGATGGACTCCTTGAAAAGAGTGGTAGTATCAGGAACAAAGATAGCTCGGGCATTGATCCCGGGGAGGTCTTCTACTGTAGGGGTAAAATAAGAATTGTCCATACGTTTGCAGTATTTGCTGCAAAGGTACGGACAATTTAGAAGTCGGGAAAAGACGGGGAATTATCAATTCTCAGATGTCTTGACACAAAAATCAGTTATAATTTCTTCACGTTTGTCATTCAAAACCGTGATCATGTAACCACCACCAGAATAGGGAATTTCCTCCAAAAAAACCACACAGAAATCAAGTTTAGTGCGAGCTTGGTCTGCATACAAAGCCACAGTATTATTGTCTTCGATAACCGGATACAAGTCTCGTGAATCAATAATATCATTACGCAACTTGCCAAAACATTTGGTCACCCGCAATCTAGCATGTCTATCTTCATCTCCAATTCCGTAGGAAAATTTCATATTAACCATACCATCATCGACGTACGATTCCCAGGTACCTTTCACAATACTTTCAGTAAGTTTGGATGAAGACGCATCCACGTCAGGCATTGAAGTGGAAGGAAGATATAGTGGAGCATAATCTGTTCTGGTAAAAGTCATCTGATTGTCATTATCAGTAATTATCAACGACTTAGCCTGCTTGTCGATGGTTATGGAATAGTCCGTATTACAGAACACTCGGCTGATATAGTCGTTATTGAAATAACCATGTCCACCATTGACATGAAGAGTGGTTTTACCTTTCACTTTATCATAAGTAAACAAATGATAGGCAGTGTAATTATTGCCGTCCTTATCTTTAAGATCTTCTTTCATAATGCCATTCTCATCGTCGGAGAAGGACAATGTAAGCATGCCTGATAATTCAGGTTCATTCGTAGCGCACTCCCAACTGGTTTGAGAGAGGGTGATGTTTACATCTTCATTGTTTCTGTCACAAGAAGAAAGGCAGAGGATGGTTGCGAACAAAATCGCAGTAAAATAAAAGATTTTTTTCATTTTATATGTTTTTATTTATTACTTTCTTTCAATCACTACTTCGTTGAATTTACAGATATTAGATGACGAATATATGTATTTGCTATGCCGTTTGTACCAAATTTTGCCTACAAAATTAGTACCATTTTGTGAATTATGCAAATTTTACAATACAAACGTACAAAAAACGGCGGAGACCTGAGTGCCTCGCGCGTCATTCGTATTCTTTCGTGATTCGGCGGGCGAGCTCGGGGCGTGAATAGGTGGGGCCGTAGCAGGTGATGTGCGGTTCGCCCTCGAAGTCGTAATCCACGAGTACCTTGCCGAAGTCAAAAATGAGATTCTTTATCATGCTTTAGTTTCGTTCTCTGGTGTTCTTTTAAGTGCTCGTCCAAGCTGCAAGCAGCACGTTTTAGTAGCATTTTTTCTATCAGCGTATTTACCAATTCCGGTTGATCGGTATTGGCATTGTGCCCTGCATTGGGTATCCAGACAAGTGGTATTCCGGTACGCTTGGTCCACTCGGCATTGTATCGTTTGGCAGAACCTGCCATATCTCTTTCTCCACAGATAAGCATTGCCGGGCAATCGATTTCGTAAGGCAGATTCTGCTCAATAGCCTCCGCCAATATACGATAGCCGTGAGCCGCCAATGAGGCATATTCGCCATGAGTATAGTCGGACAACATCGTATACATCAGCTGACGACCATATTCCGACACGGCACATCCACGAGCACCTGCCACTTTCAGTCGCTCCCAAGGATACCAACGATACATGTTCTCCACATGCTTGAGGCACCATATTTCAAATCCAGAGAGATATTGACGCTGGAGGGGAGCAGAGTCTATGGATACAAAAGCATCAACTGTATGTGGATAGAGTTGCATATACATTTGCGCCACATAGCCACCCATAGACTGCCCTACCAAAATGGGGTGTTCGACACCTTCGGCGCACAATATCTCATGCAACCACCGAGCCTTATCTTCCAACGAGAAGGACAGCGTGAATGGCCGTGATGCGCCATGCCCCGGAGCATCCCACACGATGATGTTATATCGAGACTCAAAATAATCTACCTGCTTTTCAAAAAGCCGATGATCGGCCGTCAAACCGGGAAGAAACACGATGGTCTTGCGCTCCATGGACAAGTTGTTTATCCAATAGGATATAGCGCCTTGTGAACAATGATATACTTTTTGCTGCATAGTGTACTTATTCTATTAGTAAGCGGAATGCGCGATAATCACTTCTCTATCTCTTTTCCGGCGGCGGTCCAACCAAGCCAACCGGAGTTCAGTTCGACGATCGTGTAGCCCATGCCGACCAGGATACCGGCGGCCTTCTTGCTACGGCGACCGCTACGACAAATTAGCATTGATTGGACAAGTGTAAAGAACTCTTTCAGCGTATCAAACTATTAAGCCAATCGCCAACGACCTGACAGGTGTGGCGGGCATCGTCTTCAAAAAA
>JAKSNW010000021.1 GCA_024405895.1 Paludibacteraceae bacterium | reverse complement strand
GATTTTGGCAGTCGGCATTTGTAGACTCGTAAAATCAACTTGATTTTGGTTGTCGACATTTGTAGATTCGTAAAATCAGCATGCAGAAAGTAGTCATTTTTGTATGATTTCAGTGCCGACTTTCTTCGGTTTCTATATATTAATATTGTATACCTCAACGTATGCAATAAAAAATACCGCCATTGCTGACGGTATTTTCTGTTTTATAACTATGTGTGAATGACCTTATTCGTCTCTTGTCTGCCCGATAGCATGACTTGGGCAAGCGCGTTCGCAGATTCCACAACGGATACACGCTTCCTGATCGATGGTTGGCAATTCGCCTGGTTGTTGGTGAAAAGCCTGAACGGGGCAGATGGTTACGATTTTGCAGTCGTGACGACCACATTTTTCTTCTATGAGAAATCGTTTGGGTGCCATGGGGTTAGCGCTTAGATTTCAACGTGAGACTTACGTTTCAGCTCAAAGTCGCGACCAAGGTAACGTTGTTTTACGACAGGGTCGGCTGCCAACACCTCAGGTGTTCCATGGAACAGAATCGTACCTTCGAACAACATGTAGGCGCGGTCGGTGATTGCCAAAGTCTCGTCTACATTGTGGTCGGTGATGAGAATGCCTATGTTCTTGTCTTTCAGGTGCCAAACAATGTCTTGAATGTCTTGAACGGCAATAGGGTCGACACCAGCAAACGGTTCGTCCAGCATAATGAAGTTAGGCTCGATGGCAAGGCAACGTGCAATCTCAGTACGACGACGTTCGCCACCAGAAAGACGGTCGCCGATGTTCTTGCGAACGTGGTCAAGACGGAACTCACTAATCAGACTTTCAAGCTTTTCTGCCTGTTTCTCTTTGGAGAAATTGGTCAGTTCCAAAACGGCTCGGATGTTGTCTTCCACCGTCATCTTGCGGAAAACGGAGGCTTCCTGTGCCAAATAGCCGATGCCTGCACGGGCACGTTGATAGACAGGATATTTGGTGATTTCTTTGTCGTTGAGAAAAATCTTGCCAGAGTTTGGAGTTACCAAACCGGTGGTCATATAGAATGTGGTGGTTTTGCCTGCACCGTTAGGACCAAGCAGACCGACAATCTCGCCCTGATGAACCTCAATGGAGACGTCGTTCACCACGGTTCGTTTGCCATATACCTTGAAGAGGTGTTCGGTGCGAAGCACCATACCTTGTTGTTCCATAGTGGATTATGCTTGTTGTTTTTTTTCTTTGAACAAGAACTTGAACAGTATCAATACTACGAGTGCAAATGAGGCAAAAATGAACCAGCAACGAGGCCAGTTGCCAACCAAGAAACCATTTTCGTTCCATTGGCAATAGTGATTGATGACTGCACCTGCTGACAATGTGCCGATGGTTGCGCCGAGACCGTTGGTCATCATCATGAACAATCCTTGTGCCGATGCTTTGATGTTCGGGTCGCATTGCTGGTCGACGAACAAACCGCCTGAGACGTTGAAGAAATCGAAGGCAACACCGTAGACGATACATGAGAGGATGAAGAACAGCACGCCAGGGAAGTCTGGTGAACCCATACCAAAGAAGCCGAAACGTAATACCCAAGCGCCCATGGCAATCATCATAACTACCTTGATACCGAATCGTTTAAGGAAGAAAGGTATCAAGAGTATGCAAAGGGCTTCTGCCACTTGTGACAAAGAAACGAGCATGGTGGCGTTGTTTGCACAGAATGAATCAGGGAATGCCTCTTTGAAACTGGTGAGGAACGGTGTGGCAAAGCTGTTGGTTACTTGCAATGACATGCCGAGCAGGGCAGAGAAGATAAAGAAAACGCACATCTGACGGCTCTTGAAGAGTTTGAAGGCGTCGAAACCGAAGGTCTCTGCCAACGACTTTGATTCTTTGGCAACAATCTTACACTGTGGCAAGGTGAAGCAGTAGAGGAAAAGCACGATACTCAGCAAGCCTGACACTAAGAATTGGTAATGAGTGTATTGGAACTTGAAGTCGTTGGCGCCGAATGTCATGGTGAAATGACCATCGCTGAAAGCTGCACAGTTTACAAACCACATGGTGGCAATGAAGCCGATGGTGCCGAATACACGGATTGGCGGAAAATCTTTTACTGTGTCCAAACCACTGTCTTTCAGTATAGTGAAGGCAGTTGTGTTGGAGAGTGCCAACGTTGGCATATAGAAGGCCACACTCAGCGTATAGATAGTCAGGAATAGCGCTTTGTTTGGTATGGCCTGTGTTGAGCCGATGTAGAACAGGCCAATCATAAAGATACCTGCTAAGAGATGGCAAAGGCCCAAAAGGCGTTGAGGCTGAATGTATTTGTCGCCAATGATACCTATCAGGGTAGGCATAAAGATGGAGACGATGCCTTGGATGGCGTAGAACCATGAGATTTCGCCGCCCATTCCGACTCTTCCGAGGAAATTGCCCATACAGGTGAGGTAGGCTCCCCAAACGGCAAACTCCAGGAAGTTCATTACTATAAGCTTAAGTTTGGTATTCATCGTAGCTTGTGTTTATTGTTTTCTTCGTTTTATCTCGTCGCGTAAGGCGCTGGCTCTCTCGTAGTTTTCGGTGCGGATAGCTTCTTGGAGCGCTCGTTCCAAACCGATGTCGGAGAGTTGTTGCACGTTGTCGTTCTGAATGTTTTCTTGTTTCGGCTCTTCTTGAAGGAATGCTTCGTTGATGAAGATATCAGCCTCCTGCGAGATAGCATAGGCTATTGCTTCGGTGGCGAGGATATCGTATTCGTAGTTGGTATTCTCCAACGAAAACTCCATGCATGCCTGATAGTAGCCGTTGACTATATTGTTGATAACGATACGGTTGAATCGCATGTTGACATCGGCGGTCAGTTCTTCTACAAAAGCAAGGAGATCGGGGAAGTTGTTGTTTTTTGTTGTTCCCTTGGTGATGACGAAGGCTTCCTTCTCACTCAGAAACATATCGAGATGACGGTTGCCTTCTTTCTCCTTTAGCTTCAGTGTCCAAATGCCTCGATTAGGTTTTGGTGCCTCAAGTCCTGCTATTTCAACTTGTGTAATCATTTCTTAATCAATAGGCTAATCTATCGGTAAGTCATCGTGGTGATGATGGTGGTGGTGATGATGATGGCCGCACTCACATTGTTCTTCTGAACATTCCTCATCGTGATGGTGGCAACCTTCTTCCGACAGATGTTCTGCTGCAAAGTAGATGCCTACTGCAACAAAGAAAATGCCGACAATCCAACGTACCCACTTGCTGATGTTTTTAGTCTTTGTGTATACTTGGTTGATATTGCGCAGACTAAATGCCAAAAGCCAAGCCAGGATTACGACAGGCAAGGCTGTGATGAGTGCGAAGATGATAGGGAAGGAGTAACCGAACACGGAGGTTGCTCCCATAGGAATCATCATACCGAAGTAGATGACAGCATTGGTTGGGCAGAATCCTAAAGAGAGCAATGTGCCGAGCAGAAATGCACCCCAACCGCCACGTTTTGCCGTGTTGGAAAACTTGTTGGCAGAGAACGAGATGTTCAGGAACGGAATGTATTCTGCCAAGCAAAGCAACAATCCTGTGATGATGAGCAGTGGTATCAGGATAATTTCGCCATATTCTCCTAAGAAATGTTGAATGACCGACACGTTGCCGCCCATTTTGAGCAGTATGATAAGCAAGATGCCCATGACACCGAAGGCCAAGGTGCGACCCAGTGTGTAGAGCAAACTGTTGCGAAAGACAACGTGCTTGCTGTCAATGTCCTTGCCGAGATAACCCATTGCTGCGATGTTGGTAAGCATGGCACAAGGGTCCAATCCGAAGACGATGGCAAGCAAGACAACGCCCCAAATTGGCGATTGGCTATTCTGCGCGAGATTAAGTAGCTCGTTCATTGATTGTTACTTTAGTCTTGTCGTTTGTGTGATAATTATTTGTATTGTTCAATCAATGCTTTTGCATCATCGAATGACAACAATTTGCCTGTTGATGCCACCTTGCCGTTGATTACCACTGCTGGTGTTTGGAATACATTGAGGCGAACCATCTCGATGAGGTCTTCGCTGAGACGGATGTCAATATCGGAATCCATCGCGTTAGCGGCTTCGGTCACATTCTTGATGGTTTGTTTGCATGAAGCACAACTGTCGCCGAAAATTATGATGTTCATTTCTTGCGGATTATTTGCAGCATTCAAGAATTGCTTTGGCAACGGCGCCATTCACGTTCTGGCATTCACCGAAAGCAACTTTACGTTCGTTGAAACGACGTTCGATTTCATCGATGACATCGTCTTTGATATCCAATTCGCTGAGGCGTGTCTTCAAACCAAGTGAACGGAAGAACTTCTCTGTATTATTGATAGTGTGGGCAATAGCTACGCTCTCGTTCTCGTCGTCGATACCCCAGACACGTTGACCGTATTGAAGAATCTTGGCTGCTTTCTGCTCGCTGAGAACGGTCATTGTGCCAGGCAAAACAACAGCAAGGCTCTCACCGTGAGTTACTCCGCAGAGAGCAGTGAGTTCGTGGCCAATCATGTGTGTGCACCAGTCTTGTGGTACGCCGAGGGCAATGAAGCCGTTCAGACCCATGGTAGCACAGAGCATGTAGCTTGACATGAGGTCATAGTCTTTTGGATTCTCCATGATTTCAGGTGCAATCTCAACCAAGGTTTGCAGAATGCCTTCTGCCCAACGGTCCATCAAAGGAGAGAAACCTGGTGCGGTGAGATACTGTTCCATAACGTGAACGAAGGTGTCGGCAATGCCGCATGCAATCTGATAGAGTGGGAGAGAGTATGTAACTTCTGGGTCGAGCACAGAGAAACGTGGGTGCTGACTGTGGAAGGCAAACTTCTCTTTGGTCTCAAGGCGTGAGATAACTGCGCCGTCATTCATCTCAGAACCAGTGGCTGAGATTGTTAACACTGTGCCGAATGGAACGAGCTCGCCAATAAGTTTTGGGTTGAGCACCAAATCCCATGCGTCGTGATCGTTCTTGATGCCTGCTGCAATCAGTTTTGTGCCGTCGATGGTTGAACCGCCGCCTACAGCGAGAATGAAGTTGACGCCTTCTTTCTTGCCGAGTTCGATGGCTTTACGCAAAGTTTCAACTTTTGGGTTTGCTTCGATGCCCCAGAACTCCACGTAGTTGTAGCCTTCAATGGCTTTGATTACTTGGTCGTAGACACCATTGCGTTTTACACTGCCACCGCCGAAAGTGAGCATGATTTTGGCTTCTTTAGGAAGCACGGTATTGAGTTTGGCAATGCTACCTTTGCCGAAGAGAATCTTGGTTGGGTTTTGAAATACAAAATTGTTCATAGTAAGTGTAAGTGTTTATAGGTTAGAAACTTTGCATATCACAAAGTTTTTTATATTGTCCGTTGAGTTTGATAAGTTCTTCGTGACGACCACGTTCTACAATCTCGCCATCACACATCACGCAAATCTCGTCTGCCGATTTGATGGTTGAGAGTCGGTGTGCAATAACGATAGTCGTACGGTTCTTCATGAGGTTCTCAAGTGCCGACTGAACCAAACGCTCTGATTCTGTGTCGAGAGCAGATGTAGCTTCGTCGAGAATGAGAATAGGTGGATTCTTCAGAATAGCTCTGGCAATGCTGATGCGTTGACGCTGTCCACCAGACAGTTTGCAACCGCGATCGCCAACTTTTGTTTGATAGCCTTCGTCGGTGTTCATGATGAACTCGTGGGCATTGGCAATCTTGGCTGCAGCCTCCACTTCTTCCTGTGTGGCGTGTTCTACGCCAAAGGCTATGTTGTTGAAGAATGTGTCGTTGAATAGAATGGATTCCTGGTTGACATTGCCCATCAGTCCTCTCAAACTCTTTGTGTTGAGGTCTTTGATGTTGATGCCATCAATGGCAATGGAGCCTTCTATTACATCGTAAAAACGTGGCAAGAGGTCGACAAGTGTTGATTTTCCGCTACCCGATTGTCCTACGATAGCAATAGTCTTGCCTTTGGGAATCGTGAGGCTGACATTTTTCAGCACCCATTGCTCGCGGTATTTGAACCATACGTCCTTTACCTCGATGCTTTCCTTGAACTCGCTGATTTGTTGCTGTTTGCCATTGTCCAATGGGTTTTGTGCATTCAGAACCTCATCGATACGTTGAAGTGAAGCCAAACCTTTATGAACGCTATAGGTGGCTTTGGACAGCTCCTTGAAAGGTGGAATAATACAGTAGAAAATAACGAGATAGTAGATAAAATCGGCAGCATCCAATCCGCCTTGGTGACCGATAATCAGCCAGCCGCCATAGAGCAGCAGGATAGCAATGACCACGGTGCCAAGAAATTCACTTGTAGGGTGAGCCAGCAGATACTTCAAGTTAATATAGGTTAGTGTCTTGCGGAGTTTGTTGTTCAATGCGGAGAACTTCTCCATAAGTTTGCTTTCCGCATTGAATGCCTTGACTACGCGCAGACTGCCTAAGGTCTCGTCGATTTGTGATACCATCTCGCCGGTTTGAATCTGTCCGTCAAGTGATTTGTGCTTGAGGTTGTGGCCGATACGGTTGATGATAGCACCGCTGACAGGCAGAAGAACAAGCACGAAGACACTGAGTTTCCAACTGATGGTGAACAATGTGATGAAATAGACAAGAATCATGATTGGGTTCTTGAATATCATCTCCAAAGAACTGATGATGGAGGCTTCTACTTCCACTACATCGCCTGTCATACGTGAGATAATGTCGCCTTTGCGTTCCTCTGTGAAGTAACCGATGTTCAGGTTCAGTATCTTGTTGTAGATTTGATTGCGAAGATCACGGAGCACACCTGTACGAACGGGTACGAGGGTGATGGAGGCAAGGTAGGACGTGCCTGTCTTGATGAAAGTGGTGACAACGAGGAACAATCCTAACCACATCAATGCGGTTGTTGCTCCTGATGTATCGATGATTTGCTCAATCTTCCAGAAGATGTTGTTTTTTGCCAATGCCAGGAAATCGTTCACGTTGGTAAACTCCCAAGTCTGAAACTCATGTCTGTCGGTGGTTACATTGAACAGAATCTGTAGCACTGGGATGATGGTGGCAAAAGAGAACAAACTGAAGATTGTCGCCAATATGTTGCATAGGAAGTTGGTGGCAACCAATTTCTTATATGGCTTGGCGAAACGCTTGAGCAGTATGAGAATTGTCTTTATCATTCAGCTGTTTTTGTGTTGTTTGCTCGCTCGGGCATAGTTCCCGAAGGTAGAATGCAAAGATACAACATTTTTTCTAATATATAATAATGTATAGGCAACCCTGTTTTTGCCTTTTTTCTTTCCCGATTCTTGCTTGTCAAAATGCGAGGCGAAACCATGTTTCGGATTTTGTTTTTGCAGAATGACATTGGATTTTCCTAATTGCCGTTTTCTACTTGCTAATTTGTTGTAAAGATTTTTGAGTGCCTATTGTTTGGAGACATTCTGTTTATTGTAGCTCTGTGGATAAAAACGTGATTTTCCATTTTGCGGAAACTATTTCTGATGTTTGTTGAGCCGATTCCAAAATGCAGAACTTGAAAATGGGATGTTTTTGTTGTACTTTGAAAATGTGGAAGGTGATAAACTGAAAGCAAAATCATGCAGTAGGTGCCGACTCAGGGAGTTGTATGATTAAGTTTTGTAATTATAATTGCCGTGAAAATATAAATCTGTTATTTCGTTTAATTTTATTGCGTGAATAGTTGCAGTTGTCTAATAAATAGATTACTTTTGTGCCCCTTTCATGCAGAATAATTGGTTTAGAATAAAAAGTGCGTTGCACTATGCTTTGAAAGCACGTCATCGTAAGGGTTTCGGCATTCATTCGCCCTTTGTGTTCAGCACGTTGAACGAGGTGGTGTATGTTCGCGATGCCTATTATTGCTATGACGAGATTGAACGATTGCGCCGCCAATTGCTGGCTGACAGTACGCCGCTTCAACTCAAAGGCTGCGGAACAGCTAAGGCAAAAAATACCTGTGTGAAGGATGTGGCAATAGGTTCTGGCGAACCAGCTACCTATGCACAGTTGCTTTTTCGCTTGGCATTGAGCAACTGTTCCAAAACAATTTTTGAACTTGGCACCTCGTTGGGAGTGACAACTCTCTATCTCTCTTCCGTAGCAAAGCAGGGTAGTGTATTCACTTTCGAACAGGAATCTGCTCTGGTTGAAGAGGCAAAAAAGAACTTTCAAAAATTGCATAGACACAATATTAATATAATAGAAGGAAATCTGGATGAAACGCTGCCGAAACAGCTCGAGCAAGTGGAACAACTCGATTTCGTCTTCTTCGATGCCAATCATACCAAAGAGGCAACGCTGAGATATTATGAATGGTGTCTGCAAAAAACTCACAAACACACAATTTTTGTGTTTGATGACATTCATTGGTCTCCTGGGATGGAGGAGGCTTGGAATGAAATAATAGCCCGCAAGGAGATCTGCGTTTCTATGGATTTGTATCGTATGGGCATCTGCTGGTTCGATAATGAAATACCGAAACAAAATCTAATTGTGGCGTATAATTAAGATAATTAGTACAATAGGATGAAAGTATATACAAAAACAGGCGATAAGGGCACAACATCTCTCATTGGTGGTACACGTGTACCAAAAAATGATGTTAGACTCGAATCTTATGGCGCTGTCGACGAGTTAAATTCTTTTTTGGGCCTTTTGCGCAGCAAACTGCAAGATGAGGAAATCAAGTCGGTGATTCTGGATATTCAGAACCGTTTGTTTGCTGTAGGTGCTCAGTTGGCATGTCAAATAGGTGAAAATGAACAATTCCCGGAATATGCTCAGGTAAAAACCGAATGGATTGCCGATTTGGAACGCTATATTGACCACATGGACGAAGCCTTGCCGAAAATGACAAGATTTATCGTTTATGGCGAAGACGAGTTGTCTGCTGTATGCCATGTTTGCCGTGCCGTTTGCCGCCGTTCTGAACGACTGATTATATCAGTAAGTCAGGAGCATATAGTAGAAGAAGAATTGCTCAAATATATAAACCGACTTTCCGACTTTCTTTTTGTGTTGGCACGTTTTTTATCGCCTTCCGAAAAAAAAGCAGATTTTTTCCGTCGGTAATAGGGTTGAATTGGAGAAAAAGTAATATCTTTGCGGCTGAAAAATTCGGCTACATGTATAGTGTGCCGAACTAAAGCGCTAAACAGATAGTTCTGGATATGTATTGGACTTTGGAATTAGCTACTAAATTGGAAGACGCACCTTGGCCAGCTACCAAGGATGAACTTATAGATTATGCAATGCGCTCTGGTGCTCCTGCTGAGGTTGTAGAAAACCTTCAAGACATTGAGGATGAGGGCGATGTATATGAGTCGATTGAAGACATTTGGCCTGATTATCCCACCAAGGAAGACTTCTTCTTTGATGACGAAGAATACTAGTCAAACAGTCTGATGAGACTATTTACAGGAGGTCGGAATTCGTTGAAGAATTCGATGACGCAATCAAGAAAAAAAGGAGTTTTGCTTGCAGCATTTCTCCTCGTGTTTGTGAACATCACTGCACAATTTGATGCACAATTCGACCAATATTGGTACGATCACACCGTAGAAAACCCTGCTGCCGTTGGAGAACGACAGATGATGCAGGTCTCTTTATTGCAACGAAACCAATGGGTGGGCATAAAACATGCCCCGATAACAACACTGCTATCATTGAATGCCCCATTCAAAACAAAAAAACGCACTGCTGCGCATGGAGTGGGACTGCAATTCAAAAGCGATGTGTTAGGCATCTTCGCCAATCAGTATATTACTGCTGAATATGCCTACAAGTTTCAATTGGGCAAAGGCGTGTTCAGCGTCGGCGCAAATGTTGGAGCCATCAACGTGATTTGTTATGGTGACAGTGTGAAATTGGTTGAGAGTGAATACCACACAGCTAACGACCCGGCCATTCCGACAGGAAAAAAATCTGGCGTAGGATTTGACGGGGGATTGGGACTTTGGTATTCTGGTGAAATGTGGTATGTCGGACTTTCCGCAACGCATCTTCCTAAAGTGAAGATTCATCTCGGAGAAAACACGATATTCAATATCTCACCATTATATATGGTGTCTGGAGGCTACAACTTCAAGTTGCGCTCGCCTGACTATCATATAGAAACAAGTGCTCTCGTTACGACCGATTTGAAAACCTGGGACTTCCACGCTACGGCACTCCTCTCATATCGAGAAAAATATTGGGGAGGATTGACGGGCAGACGCACTGGCGTAGGATTGGTGTTCGGAACAAACTTCTTCAAGGGGCTTACCTTGGGATACACGTACGAACTGCCATTGGGAGCCCGAATGATGAGGTTTACGTCGGGATCGCACGAAATCTATGTCGGCTATGAATTCAATTTCATGGGCGGACGAGGCGATCAATCGTACAAAAGCGTGAGATACTTGTAATTAACTTAGAAAATAATAAATAACAAAACGTGTAAAAACATTAGATTTTTTACCAATATGAAAAAACAAATTTCATTGTTAGCTGCTATCATGGCGGCGGTTTTGGTGATAACGGGTTGCTCCAAGCAAAACGGTGTCCTCGTTGGTATCTATGAGAAGTCAAAACCTGAGACAGCACCTTACGGTATGGTGTTCGTTCCAAGAGGTTCTTACAACATGGGTTCCAACGACCAGTCCATTACTTGGGCTATTCAACCAACCCAGAAAACTGTGTCTATCGACGCATTCTGGATGGATCAGACCGAAATCACCAATGGTGAGTACAGACAATTCGTATTCTGGGTACGTGACTCTATTTGCCGTATGAATCTCGCTCGTATGAGTGACGAAGATGAAGCTGGCAAATACTTCAAAGAAGTGTTCCAACCAGGTTCTGATGAACCGGACACCGTGCTCAACTGGAAAACAAAAATTCCTTGGAATGTTAAATACAACGAGGAAGACGAGTACGAAATGGAGAAGTATGAGGCTGTGAACAAAATGTTCTACACCGGCAAAGATCGTATTGAAGGCAAACAGCTCAATGCTCACGTTCTCATCTATCAATATACATATGTAAACTACGATCAGGCAGCTCTCCTTGAGAATGCTTACAACCCTTACACTGCAGGTTACAATGACAATGCACGTGTACGCGTTGATAGCGCTTGGATTGGTGAGGGTGGCCGCATCTGCGACACCGTTTTGGTAAAACCTCTCCGCCATCGCAGCGACCTCATCGGACGTAGAATCATCAACATCTATCCTGATACATTGTGCTGGATGCGCGAATTCACATACAGCTACAACGAACCAGCTATGATGAACTACTTCTCTCACCCAGGCTTCGGTGAACACCCAGTAGTTGGTGTTTCTTGGAACCAAGCAGTTGCATTCTGCCACTGGCGCACACAAATCCACAAGGACGCTGGTCTCCAATATGCAATGGAATATCGTTTGCCAACTGAGGCAGAATGGGAATATGCAGCTCGTGGCGGTCGTCACTCTGCTATGTATCCTTGGGGCGGTCCTTATATCCGCGACCACAAAGGCTGCTTCATGGCTAACTTCAAACCAATGCGTGGTAACTACACTGAAGATGGTTATATGATTGCTTGCCGTGTTGGCTTGTTCGATCCTAACGATTACGGCTTGTTCGATATGGCAGGTAACGTATCTGAATGGACTTCTACTTCATTTGACCAAGAACTCAATGTGTTCACTCACGATATGAACCCAAGTTATGAGTATCGTTCAACACGCAACGATCCTTCAACAATGAGACGTAAAGTCATCAAAGGTGGTTCATGGAAAGACGTTGGTGCATTCCTCCAATGCGGTTACCGTGACTATGAGTATCAGAACCGTCAACGCTCTTACATCGGTTTCCGTTGCGTTCGCTCTTACATTGGTAAATAATCTGAGAATATACAATAGTAAAAAATAAAAAATAAAACATATTATGTCAGCTAAAACAGCCACACCGGCAAAAAAGCAGCAATCTGGCTTCAATAAGTGGTATAACAGCCCAGCAGGCCAGCGCACAGTAGGCATCGTTTATTCCTTGGGTGCCGCAGTCGTAATTATCGGCGCATTGTTTAAACTCCAACACTGGCCAGGTGCAAGTGTAATCTTGACCTTGGGTATGTGTACTGAGGCCTTCTTGTTCACCATCGGTGTATTTGAAAAACCACACGCAGATTACAAATGGAACAAAATCTTCCCAGCTCTTCTCAGCGATGAGGAATCTGTTGGTATCGACGTATCAAAAGGCGGTGTCCTCGGTGGCATGTCAAATGCTATGGGTTCTGTTGATACAAACGTTGAAGGCAAACTCGAAGAGTCTGATGCTAAAAAACTTTCAGAAAGCATCAAAGCTCTCAGCGAAACTGCTTCAGGTTTGAGAACTATCTCTGACGCCGTTGCTGCTACAGGTGACTATACAAGAAATATCCAAAACGCTTCTAACTCTTTGGCTGGTATCGCAGAGCAACAAGCTACTCTTAAAAATGTATCTTCAACCTTGGCTGAAGCTTACAGAACAATCTCTGCAAGCGCTAACGAGACTGTTAACCTTGACAGAAACCTCAAAGCAATCAACTCTGTTTACGAAATGCAGCTCAAAGGTGCTCAAGCTCAAGCTGACGCATTCAAAGCTCAAATCGCACAAGTTGAAGCTGTTACTGACAGCATGCAGAAAATGCAAAGCTCAGTTAATGGCATCGCTGCAGACTTCAATACTTACAAACAGGCTACAGAACAATTGGTACAAAAAGTTACCGATCTCAACAGCGTATACGGCAACATGTTGAACGCTATGCGCCATTAATCTTAACACATTCTTACGTTTAACCTAATAATAAAGTAAACTATGAGTGGTGCTAAGAACTGTCCGGAAACCCCGAGACAAAAGATGATCGGCATGATGTATTTGGTGCTGACTGCTATGTTGGCATTGAATGTGTCTGCTGATATCTTGAAGGGTTACCAGAAGGTGGATGACTCGTTGCACGAGACAATCAATTCCACCGAAGATCGTAACGAAATCCTGATGAAACGCATCGCTGCTCGTAACGAAGAAAACCCTGCAAAGGTAGGCGAGTGGTTCGAGCGTGCAAAAGAAGCAAGTGTAAAGTCAGACGAATTGTTCGAGTTTATCAAGAAGTTCAAATATGAAATCTTGAAAATTGCTGACGGTTCAAAAGCTGACCCAGAAGGCGTAAATGTTGGTGCACAAGACAATACTCACGCAGCTCACGAGTACGCTATCACAAGCGGCAACTATAAAGAGTTGAAAAAACGTATTGATGAGTACGGAACTTATGTAACATCAGCATTCGCTGAGAGCCTTGCAGTAGAAGACCAAACCAAAGCTAAAGCTTACGAGAAATTGTTCTCAACTGAGAAGACTAAAAACCGTGAAGGCGAAAACATCGCTTGGGAAATGTCAATGTTCTCAGAAATGCCTTTGGCTGCGTCTATCGCAATGTTGACAAAATATCAATCTGATATCCGTTCTGCTGAAGCTGACTTGATTCAATATTTCATGTCACAGACTGAGGCAAAAGACTTCAAGGTTAACTCAATCGAAGCAGTAGTTATCCCAGAATCTAAGAACGTAGTATCAGGTGGCCAATATCGCGGTCGTATCATCCTTGCTGCTGTCGATACAACAGCAACTCCAAGAATCGTTGTTGGTGGTTCTGAATTGAAAGATCCTAAAGGCAACTTCTCATTCGGTGCATCTGGCATCGGTGACCACAAGATTCAAGGTACACTTTATGTAAAAGACCCTGTAACTGGTGAAGATGTTGGTTACAACTTCTCTGACGATTACACTGTAATGGCTCCAGCTGTTACAATCGCTAATACCGAGATGAACGTTGTTTACATGGGCTACAGCAACAAAATCTCAATCTCTGTTCCTGGTATTCCAAGTGAGAAATTGAGCGTAAGCTGTCCTAATGCAACATTGGAGAAAACAGGTAGTGGTAACTACATCTGCAAACCTAAAACTTACCAAGATGTTGTTATCAGCGTTTCTGCAACCATTGATGGTAAAACATCAAGCTTCGGTTCACAGAAGTTCCGTGTTAAAACATTGCCTGACCCAACAGCATTCCTCCGCTTCAAAGATGCCAACGGCAACTATGTACTCTATAACCCAAATATCAACAGCAGCCACAAGTTGTCACGTGCAAACTTGCAAAATGCTGAGTTGATCGCAGAGTACGCTGACGGTTTGTTGCAAGCAACCTTCCGTATCGCAAGCTTCAACTTGTTGATGGCTGACGGTCGTGGTGGTTTCTCAACAACTCAATCAGATGGTCCTAACTTCACAAGTGCTCAACGTAACAACTTGATGAAAGTTAAATCTGGTACCGTTGTCGTAATTGACAAGATTAAAGTTACAGGTGCTAAGACAACAACATTGTCTTTCCCAACAATTGCATTACCATAAAAAATTCAAATCCTTATGAGAGCAGTAAAATTTTATTTGGTTGCAGCTGCAATGACCTTTTGCAGCATGAGCATGAAAGCTCAAGAAATCTTCTCTTCATACTCAATCGAGGATGACGAAGAAGAAGAGGTTGTAAAAGAAGTAAAGGTAAGAGAGAAACTCTCTGCTGACAGCACTCAACTTTTCTTCGACAATCTCGGTGGTTTGAATCGTATTATGCCAAAACCAGAAGAGGTACAAGCTCGTATCATCAAGGTTAATCCTCGTATCGATGATATCGCTTGGAGCAAGGCTGTTCTTCGTGTAATTGACTTGCGCGAAATGCAGAACCGTCCTCTTTACTATCCTTCAGAAGACTTGACACCAGAATCACAGAAGAACCTTTTCTCAATCATCTTCTCACACGTTCTGGATGGTTCAATCAAAGCTTATAAGTCACAAACCAACATGGAACAAACTTATGTTCCTACATTCACAAAAGAAAACTTGTTCAATGTAGAAGAGTTCCTTGAGGCTAACGACTTGACCTTCTATGAGGGCATTTACGACAAAGTTAACTATTTGACACCTGGTGTTACCAAGTATTATATTAAAGAAGTATGGTACTTCAACAAGGCTACATCAACCGTACACAACAAGATTTTGGCTATCGCTCCAATCTATGATGAGAACTACAACACACGTTCAGACGTTCGTACTGGTGTTTGGTTCTGGGTACCATTCGATGACTTGCGTCCATACCTCCAACAAGAGTTCGCTTTGATCACTGGTCGTAACACAACTCCATTGATTGACTTCGACAACTTCTTGGTAAGCCGTCAGTTCAATAGCTATATCATCAAAGAGTACGATGCTCTTGGTTATGATATCGATAGAAATATCGACGATCCAGACCTCATCCGCGAGAGACAAAACCGCGTAGAATTGGAAATCCTGAACTTCGACGAAGATCTCTGGCAATACTAATCCTATAGGTTTTAATCATAAAAACTCCAGCAAGATTATCTTGTTGGAGTTTTTTTTTACTTATGTATCATAGTATTGAAACTTTTTGTATATTTGCACACTCATTAGATTCTCATATTGCACACACAAGCGCTTGTTTAATTGTGCTCAATATGAGAGATTTAAGTGTGATATTTGGAAATTACTAAATAATCATTCATACAGTATTTTATGAAAAAATCAACTTTGCTTTTGTTGTCGCTCCTTTTCTGCGCAACATCGCTGTTCGCTGAACGCAAAGAGCAAGTGAAGATTGAGAGAATCGAACCTGATTCAACTAACTTCACTGTTACTGGCTATCGCGTACGTGCAAATCACTGGTCTTTGATGCTCAATGCCGGTGTTGGTCTCTTTGATGGTGACCAAAGACAAAACTTCAACGTTATTTGGCCACGTGGTGATGTGAAATTCTCACTCAATGCCAACGTAGAGTACACATTCAACCCAATCTGGGGTATCTATGCCAACTATTTCTACAACCCTTATGCTGGCGTATCTACTTACAGAAACTTCGACTCTGCTAGCCATGGCACAATCTTTGGCGCTTCTCAGGGCAATCCTTTGTATTTCAAAGGTGTTAACCACGAAGCTGCTTTAGGTGTTTCACTCAACATGTTGAACATGTTCTATCGTTGCCGTCGTCAGACATGGAACTGGTACATGAATGTTGATATGGGTGTATCTTTCTACAATGTAGAGGCATTTGAAGACGAAAAATTTGAAAATAAGATTGATGAACTTACTCTTGAAGATGGTTCAACAACTAACCCTAACATCCTTTGGAGAGAAGACAAAAAAGGTCGTTCTATCAGCGTAGGTGTAGGTACCACCGTTGAGTACACTCCAACTGATTGGTTGGCTATCCTTCTTGCTGTAAACTATCGTTTCCACCACCAGGATTCATACGAGATGGCTATCAAAGGTAACACCAATGATAACGTAGCTTATGCTGGTCTCGGTCTCCGTTGGAACATCGGTAGCGCAAAACACAAAAACCGCAACCACGTTCGCAACATGTCAATGTGTCAATGGGAACCAGAAATTGGTGCTGAATTGGCTCGTCGCAATGCTGCTCGTTTGGATAGCCTCGAACCACGCGTTAAGGCTCTCGAAGACGACGTTAACGATTTGAAACCACGTGTTAAAGCTCTCGAGGATGATATGGACAAACTCCGTGACTCAGATGAGGACGGTGTACCTGATATCCGCGACCGTCACCCTAACACTCCAAAAGGCACACCAGTTAACTACTACGGTGAACCAATTGACAAAGCAACTGTTGCTACTGACGAAACATTCGCTTCAATCTACTTCGTAACAGCTAAGAACGACTTGAACGATGCTGCTCACGCTGAAATGGCTAAAGCTGCTCGTGTTCTCTACAACAACCCAGAACTCAAACTTGAGATCCACGGTTATTGCGACGAACAAGGCGTTCCTCAATATGCTAACCAGAAACTCTCAGAGCGTCGTGCTAAAATCGTTCGCGATGCTTTGGTAAAACAATATGGTGTTTCTGCTGACAGAATCGTTTTGGTTCAAGGCCACGGCGCTGTAGCTGGTCCAACCAAAGATTACTTGCCAAACCGTCGTACCGACATGGTATTGGTTCGCTAATCTAACGACCATACAATATATAAAGTCGTTCTGCAATTCCTGCTGCAGAGCGACTTTTTTTATGCGGAATGTTGAAAAAATGTTCTTGCAGCCTTACTGTTGAATAAGGTAAAAGATGTACTTTTACACCCGAATCTGTTGATGTGTTATACAACTCCAGCAGACAAAGTATACCTTATGGATGGAACTGTGGGCTCTGTTTCATCTATATCGTCAGACAAAAAAACTTTAGAGCCCATACAAACAATTTATCTTTTATATGATGAAAAAAATTACTCTTTTAGTAGCTCTTTTGGTGGCTATGACAGCAACATCATTTGCTCAAACATTGGATTACTATGGTTATACCTTTGATGCTTCTCTGCCAAGCAATACTACTGTAACATTGCCTTGGACTGAGCACTTTGATGTGCCAGGTGCATACACCAACTGGTTTTCTATCGACAAAGATGGAGACGAATTCCCTTGGTATCTTTGGGATCCCAATGACACCCTTTT
Source organism: Paludibacteraceae bacterium (assembly GCA_024405895.1). Classification (GTDB taxonomy): domain Bacteria; phylum Bacteroidota; class Bacteroidia; order Bacteroidales; family Paludibacteraceae; genus HGM05398. The sequence goes on along the minus strand of JAKSNW010000021.1, from coordinate 14,614 downwards.
TTCTCCAGAACTCCATGGTGTACTTGGCGTGACTGACCCGCTCGTAATCTCTGTTTCTTATGATGAATATGAATACGAGCCTCTGTATCCAGACAACTGGCTGATTAGTCCTATAATCCCTGCTGGTGCTACCGCTTTGTCTTGGTATGCTTCTGCTATCGACCCTGATTTCTCGATGGAGAACTATGCTGTTTATATTATCCCAACAACAACAGATCTTACCACTTTTGTAAACAACCCTACAGCTGCCAACAAGGTTTATGAGGAAACCTTGTCTTCTGATGCTTGGGTAAATCATAGTGTGTCTTTGGCTTCATGGACCAATCAATCATTCCGCATTGCTATCCGTCACTACAACTGCTCAGATCAATATGTTCTTATGATTGACGAAATCTCAGTAGCAGGAACTTCTGTAGGTCCTGATAATCCTGACGAACCAGGTGAAGAGACCGCTGTAGAAAACGCAACCGTTGAAACATTTGAAATCGTACCTAACCCGGCTGTTGACGTTGTCACTCTCGTTGGCATCAACAATGAAATGGTAAATGTCTACGATGTAACAGGCCGTCTCGTTCTCTCACAAATGGCTAACGGTACTTTGAACGTATCAAGCCTTGAGAGCGGCGTTTATGTAGTAAAAGCCGGTGAAAAAGAGAGCCGTTTGGTAGTAAAATAATATAATACCAACAATCATAAAAAAGAGAGACTCTTCGGAGCCTCTCTTTTTTTTGTTGTATATGCATGAGTAAACCAAAAGTACTTTGAAAAATTAGTGTTCGTTAACATCTACAAATGTAGACTCGTATTTTAATTTTGGAAATGAGAGTCTACATTTCTCGACTGCCATTTTAATTTTGGAAATGAGAGTCGGCATTTCTCGACTGCCATTTTAATTTTGGAAATGAGAGTCTACATTTCTCGACTGCCATTTTGATTTTGGAAATGAGAGTCGGCATTTGTAGATTTACAAAATCAAGTCGTAGAAAGCCGTTTTAGAACGGCTTTTGTGGTGGAAGACTTTTGGGGATGTTGTACTTTGACTTAAACAGAAAATAAAAAGCACTGTCTTGTAAAACAGTGCTTTGGTGTTACGGGTGAGTCTGTGGTTTTTGTCTGTCTAAATACCTCGGCGACGAAACTCAGCACAGGTAATAGCTGTGGCAATGGCTACATTCAGCGACTCAGTTACCATTCCGTTGGCATAACTTGGAATGAAGAGTGGAGCAGTGATATGTGGCTTGATGGCTTCTGAAATGCCATTGCCTTCGTTGCCCATAATGATAAGTCCGTTGCAAAGAGGTGTCTCGTAGATGTTCTTGCCGTCCAATAATGTGCCATAAACAGGAACGTTCTTTTCCTCGTAGTGCTTGATAATAGGCAGAAGCTCTGTGTATATGATGTTTACATGAGCCAACGCTCCCATTGTGGCCTGAACAACTTTCGGGTTGAACACATCGGCACATCCTGGACTACAGATGATATTCTCAATGCCAAACCAGTTGGCAGTGCGTATGATAGTGCCCAAGTTGCCTGGGTCTTGCACGTCGTCAAGTGCAAGCGTGAGTTTCGCTGTCAACTGCTCAATCTTCAACTCGCGTTGCGGAATCTCAAACAGAGCGATTGCCGTTGGAGGTGTCATGAGAGAAGACGCGGCTTTCAGTTCGCTGGCATCTTCCACCACAATTGTCTCGCTGATTCTGCAGTTGCCTTCGTTGGCAAACGGCTCGTCTGTCCTTGCCAATAGTCGGCATACGAAATGTGGCAGAAGTTCCGAGACGAGTTTTCTCCCTTCGGCAACAAAGAGTTGGTGCTCGTTGCGGAATTTTTTCATGTGCAGCGAGTTAATCAATTTGCATTTGGCTTTAGAAAGTGACATGTTGATGTGATTATTTGTCCGTACAAAGGTACGTTATTTCATTTGAATTTCATATATTTGTGGCAATTTTCTAATAGTGTATCTTAGCGCGTGCTACGTCTGCTTAAACATAGTGTTTCAGTGCTTTGCTGCCTGATTGTTCTGTTGCTCTCCAGCTGCAGTCTCACCCGCTATGTGCCAGAAAATCAGACATTGCTGAACAGAAACAAAATTAAAATCGATAATCCGGAAGTTGAGGTTGACGATTTGAGCAGTTATGTTCTTCAATCACCAAACAATTATTTTTGGAGCATTGCGCGCATAAAACTTGCACTTTACAGCTCTTCAAAACCAGATACAACGAAATGGCGCAACCGTTGGCTGCGAAAAGTGGGCGAACCACCAGTGATTTATGACCCTAAACTGACAGAGTCTTCGGTGGAGAACCTGACAAAAGCCATGCACAACAAAGGCTATTGGAATGCCCAAGTGGATGTGAACACCAAGACCAAACGTCGTAAGACCAACGTGTTCTATTCCATCCTCACCAATGAGCCGTATGTCATCAACGATTATTCGATATACATATCCGACTCGTTGGCAAATAGTTATGTCAAGGAAGACGATAAAAACGCCATTCAGCCTGGCGAACTGTTTGACATTGACTTGTTGAATGCGGAACGTGAGCGAATCACCCGTATTCTTCGCCGTCGCGGCTACTACAACTTCCAGAAAGAATGGGTTGGTTTCTTGGCAGATACAACCTTGGGCGACAACCGCGTTGGTGTCATCATGGCGCTTCAGCCACAATACACCATCGACTCCGTCAAAGAGGTCATTTTCCGCCGTAAGACCGTAGAAGATATCGTTATCTATTGTTACTCAGGACGCAATAGCCAAATGCCTGAAGCTGACACAGTCTTTATGGATGGTGTCACGATTATCTATGACAGTCCGAGACATGCCTTCCGTGCCAATATGTTGGCAGAAAAAATCTCCGTTCGTCCACGCTCACTTTACAACGAACGTAGTGTACAGCGTACCTATGAAAACCTTAGTAGCCTCTATGCCGTACAATATGTGAGTGTCTCTTTTGAAGATGTGGCTGACAGTCTGTTACGCTGCGTCATCTATATCTCTCAGGAAAAACGACATGGATATACCATAGAACTTGAGGGCACAAACTCCGACGGTAACATCGGTATCGGTGCCAATATCGACTATGTCAACAAGAACATCTTCCATGGCGCTGAGACATTCAAAATTGGTGCTCATGGTTCGTATGAGATGATGGGTAAAGTGGGGTCTATCCTTCACGCTTTCACTCTGGGCGGAAGTACTTCGTTGAGTATTCCTTCCGTCTGGTTGCCTGCCTCACGTGATTTCCGTCGCCATTCGGGTGGTACTACGGATTTCTCCATCAGTTATGACTATCAGCACCGACCTCAATATACCCGTAACATTGCCAACGCTTCTATGCGTTATGCTTGGCGTTATCGTCGAGCTAACTATACCTTCGACTTGTTGGATATCAGCTATATCTATTTGCCTTGGTTAGACGAGGCGTTCAAAGAGAAATACCTTGGACCGTCGTCTACGATTAGATTTAGTTACGAAGACCACCTTATTATGCGTATGGGATTCGGTATATCCTATTCCAATAAACGCAGTGAATCGCGTGTCAGCGACTATTACGTTATTCGTGGTTCAGTAAGAACAGCAGGCAATTTCCTTTACGGCATGAGCAAACTCTTCCATCAGAAACCTTCTGAAGATGGTGGATATAAGATTTTCAACACCCGCTACTCGCAATATGCAAAGGCAGAGTTCGACTTTGTCTACAACCATCCGTTCTCAGATCGTAATAGTCTGGTGTTCCATACGAGTCTTGGTGTTGTCGTCCCTTACGGCAATGCCACCATTGTTCCTTACGAGGAACGTTTCATTATCGGTGGTGCAAACAGTGTTAGAGGTTGGGGTGTTAGCAGTGGACTTGGTCCAGGTTCCTATAAAAACCAATTCTCTAAGATTGACTTTATGAACCAGTCAGGTGATATCAAACTGGTCTTAAACCTTGAAGCTCGTCTGAAACTCTTCTGGAAGCTTCATGCTGCCGTCTTTGTTGATGCAGGTAACATCTGGACCATCCGAGATTATCCTGAGCAACCTGGAGGTCAGTTCCTTTGGAATGAGTTCTATAAACAATTGGCTTGCAGCTATGGTCTTGGCTTGCGTCTTGACTTCTCGTTCTTTGTGCTACGTGTTGACATGGGCGTAAAACTTTTCGATCCAAGCTATGCTACACAACGGGAACGATGGCGAACCAATCTTAAGTTCAGAGACGATGTGGCCTTTAACTTTGCTGTCGGCTATCCGTTCTAAGTAATGATTAAATATCTGTTAGAGAAAATAATAACTAATAAATAAAGTACATTATGAAAAAAGTACAGTATCTTATTTTGGTGGCAATCCTTTGCTTAGGTGCCACAGCAGCCAATGCCTGCACTAACTTTCTTGTTGGCAAGAAAGCGTCTGCAGACGGCTCAACCATGATTTCCTATGCAGCTGACTCCTACTGGTTGTTCGGCTCATTGACCCACTATCCTGCTGCTGTTCATCAGCCAGGTGTAATGCGTGATGTTTACGAGTGGGACACCAACAAGTACCTCGGTCAAATCAAAGAGGCTCCACGTACCTATAACGTTGTAGGTAATATCAACGAGTATCAGGTTGCTATCGGCGAAACCACCTTCACAGGCCGTGAAGAGTTGATTGACACCACTGGTATCATTGACTACGGAAGCTTGATTTACATCGCACTCCAACGTTCACGTACCGCCCGTGAAGCTATCCGTATCATGACTGACCTCGTAGCTGAGTACGGCTACTATAGCTCTGGCGAATCATTCTCTATTGCAGACCCTAACGAAATCTGGATCATGGAGATGATTGGTAAAGGTGTTGGCAACAAAGGTGCTGTTTGGGTAGCACGTCTCATCCCTTCAGACTGTGTTGCAGCTCACGCTAACCAAGCTCGTATCACCACCTTCCCAACTGAGAAAACCAGCAAACATAGTATCAGCAGCCGTCACATGAACCGTATCAACGATACAACTATCAACTGCGTTTATGCTGAAGACGTTATCTCATTTGCTCGTGCAAAAGGTTACTTCAAAGGTGCCGATAAAGATTTCAGCTTCTCTGATACTTACAACCCACTCGATTGGGGTGGCATCCGTTTCTGCGAAGCTCGTGTTTGGTCTTTCTTCAATAAGGTTTCTTCTGATGCTCATCGCTACCTCCCTTACATCAACGGTGAAGTGAAAGAACGTATGCCTTTGTGGATTAAACCTAACAGAAAAATCTCTGTAACAGACATGAAGAACTTCATGCGCGACCACTATGAAGGCACACCACTCGACATGACTACAGGCATGGGTTCTGGTGCTTTCGGTTCTCCATATCGCAACACTCCTCTGACCTATACTGCCAAGAATGGTAAAGAGTACTATCACGAACGTCCAGTTGCAACACAACAGACCGGTTTCTCATTCGTAGCTCAAATGCGCGATTGGCTTCCTGACCACGTTGGTGGTATCCTTTGGTTCGGTGTTGACGATGCAACTGTTTCATGCTATGTTCCAATGTACTGTGGTATGAAATCTGTTCCTGAGTGCTTCTCTGAAAACAATGGTTCTTTGCTTGACCTCTCTTGGACATCAGCTTTCTGGATCAACAACTGGCTTGGTCAGATGGTTTATGCACGTTACTCACGTTTGATTCCTTATGTTAAGGCTGAGCAGGACAAATGGGACGCTTACTTCCTCAACGAAATCAAAGCTGTTGACGAAAAAGGTCGCGAACTCATTGCTGTTCCAGATATCCGTGCTATCGACAACATGATTACCAACTTCTCATGCAAACAAGCAGAAAAAGCAACTAAGGCTTGGAAGCAGATGGCAGAGAAACTCTTTGTCCAATTCCTTGACGACGCCGAAAAAGGTACTGATGAAAACGGCAAGTTCCTCCGTTCAAACGGTAATATTCCTGCCAAAGTGGTTCGTCCTGGTTATCCACAAGAATATATTGAGAAAGAGTTGGTTAAACCAAATCCTGAGCGTTTCCGTTCAAAAACCCAGCAGGAAATGGATAACAGAAAATAATAGTTCTCACATTCAATATCATAATTGACTATGAAGAAATTAACGCTTATTTTGTCAACACTTATGGTGGCAACAACATTGATGGCGCAGAATCCTTTCTTCAGCAAGTCGAAGAATCCACATGAGACTTTCCCTTTCGACAAACTGAAGAATGAGCATTTCATGCCAGCCTTCCGTGAAGGCATAAAACAACACAACCTTGAGATTGAGAAAATTGCCAATCAAAAGGCTGAACCTACTTTCGAAAATACTATCGTAGCACTTGAGCGTTCTGGCGAGCTGCTTAACCGTGTGGCAACCGTCTTCTTTGCCCTTGATGGTGCAGAGACCAACGATGCCATGCAGAAAATCAGCCAAGACGTTACTCCTTTGCTCACTCAGCACGAGAACGACTTGGTGCTCAATGAGAAACTCTTTGCTCGCGTTAAGGCTGTCTATGACAACCGCAACCGCTACACCCTTTCTGTAGAAGATACCAAACTTCTTCAGAATACCTACGATATGTTCGCCGACAATGGTGCCAACCTCTCACCAGAGAAGAAGGAAATCTATCGCGAACTTAGCACAAAACTTAGCCTTGCAACTACCACTTTCGCTCAGAACTCATTGAACGAAGTGAATGAGTATGAACTCCTTGTTAAGGATTCTACTGTGTTGGCTGGTCTTCCTGCCGACTTTATCGAGATGACTCGCGAATTGGCAGAGCAAGCTGGCAAAGAAGGCTATCTCCTTAACCTTCGCGCTACTTGTTATGTGCCTGTTATGACCTATGCCGACAACCGCGACCTCCGTCACGAACTCTGGCATGCTTATAACACCATGTGCCTCTCTGGCAGCAAGTACGACAATACCAAAGTGATTGCTGAGATTATCAATCTCCGCATGCAGATTGCTCAACTCTTTGGCTACAAGAACTATGCTGAGTATCACCTCCGCAATGTAATGGCTGAGAATCCTAAGAATGTCTACAACCTCTTGAATCAACTTCGTGATGCCTACATGCCAACAGCACAACAGGAACTCAAGGCTGTTCAAGACTTTGCCAACAAGATGGGTGCTTATTTCACCATCCAACCTTGGGACTTTGCTTACTATAGCGAGAAACTTAAGACTCAGAAATTCAATGTGAACGACGAAATGCTTCGTCCTTACTTCGAACTTGAAAAAGTGAAAGAAGGCGTATTTGGTCTTGCAACCAAACTCTATGGCTTGCAGTTCACAAAGAACACCAAGATTCCTGTGTACAACAAAGAAGTTGAGGCTTGGGACGTTACCGATGCAAACGGTCGTTTCTTGGCTGTACTTTACACCGACTTTCACCCAAGAGAGGGTAAACGTGCTGGTGCTTGGATGACTGAGTACAAACCACAATACAAAACAGCCAACGGCACAGACTCACGTCCACATATCACAGTGGTAATGAACTTCACCCGTCCAACTGCCAACAAACCTGCTTTGCTGACTTTCGATGAGGTTGAAACATTCCTTCATGAGTTTGGTCATGCCCTTCACGGCATGATGGCAAATGGTACTTATGCTTCACTTTCTGGCACAAACGTATATCGCGATTTCGTAGAGTTGCCATCACAGATCATGGAGAACTGGGCTACCGAGAAAGAATTCCTTGACGGTTGGGCTCGTCACTATGAGACTGGCGATTCTATTCCTGCTGACTTGGTTCAACGTCTTATTGACGCATCCAACTTCAACTGTGCTTATGCTTGCTTGCGTCAGTTGGCATTTGGTCTTCAGGATATGGCTTTCCATACAATCGAAACTCCATTCCTTGGCGATGTGCTTGAGATGGAACGTCAGTCAACAGCCTCTGTTGCTTTGCTTCCTGAAGTTGCAGGCACAGGCCGTTGCGCTACCTTCACTCATATCTTCTCAGGCGGATATGCTGCTGGCTACTATGGCTACAAATGGGCAGAAGTGCTTGATGCCGATGCATTCTCTTTGTTCAAACAGAATGGTATCTTCGACACCAAAACAGCTAAATCTTTCCGTGAGAATGTCTTGGAGAAAGGTGGTACAGAACACCCAATGGTGCTCTACAAACGCTTCCGTGGTCACGAACCATCAATCAATGCTTTGCTCAAACGCAACGGCATTATCAAATAAGATTTCGTGTTTCGAAAGAAACTGAATCTTTTTCAAATCTAAAAAAGGGCAGTGGGTTTTTCCATTGCCCTTTTTTGCATCGTGTATTTCTGCGTCATGAAACATTATATAATAATGTAACCGATGTTTTTTCTTCCATTCTTGGAAAAGGCAGTTTGTGAAAATCGAATTTCTCTCTCATTTCTTGTGCCAGCATTTTTGTGGCAAGGAGTTCTGCAACAAAAATCAAAGAATCCGTTTTGTTGATGAATAATTGTTGGTGGAAAAATTCGCTGATTAAATGTTATTTGTGTATCTTTGCAACAACTCGGACGTAGTCATTTTGTGATACTGCCGAGCCTAAAAACCGAATAACAGAATCGTGGAAACTTTATCACAACAAGAGTTGGAGTATCGTCTTGGAATCGATTATTGCAAGACGGAAGAAGAAGTGCGTCAGGAACTTAGACGTCTCCTTCCGAACGCTACTTCCGAAGAATTGGAAACTATGATGCAGAGTCCGAAACTGGACTTCCGCATGATTGATGGACAGAAACGATATTTCCGTTCTGCTGCCCGTAATCTCTTTCGTCTCGATCCTCAGTATGTTCCGCTACGTGATGAACTGGGCTTGAATCCTGGACTGTGGCGAACTTCGTGGACGAAACGATTCATGTATCAGATGTTTACCTTGCATGGTGAATCTGCCTTGCCTCCTATTTGCAATCATTTCCTTTGGGATTTTCGTTTAACTGTGCGACCTGATGCTGTGCCTGCTGGCGAAGTTATTCGTTGCTGGTTGCCTATCCCTCAGCAAATTAAAGATGTGCAATCTGTGACTTCGAAAATTCTAACCTCGCCCGTAGAACATCAGCAAGCCCCTGCCGAAGCCGCCCACCAAACCGTATATATGGAGCGAACAGCTGTGGCTGGCGAGCCTACCGTTTTCTCCGTAAAATGTTCTGTAAGAATCTATTCGGAAACAACCGACTTCTTGAAGGTTTTTCCTTACTATGATTCCTTCACGCCGGAATTGGAACAGTATCTGGCAGAGAAGGAACCGCATATTCGATTTACGAAAAAACTCCTCGATTTGTCACGTCGTATCGTCTCGCCAGAACAACCTCCATTGCAGAAAGCAATGGCTATTTTCAAATGGATTAGCGATACGTTGCCTTGGGCATCTGCACGCGAATATTCTACTATCGAGAATATTCCGGAACATGTTATTGCTCAGGGAGGTGGCGATTGTGGACAGAAAACCTTGCTCTTTATAACACTTTGTCGAATCAATGGAATACCAGCACGTTGGCAAAGTGGCTTTATGTTGCATAGCCGACATCAGAATCTGCACGATTGGGCAGAAATCTTCCTGCCTGATCATGGCTGGGTGGCTGTGGATACGTCGTTTGGCCTGCTTAATCATCTGAAATATGATGTGATGCGTAGCTTCTATTTCGGCAATCGCGATGGATATCACATGGCTGTCAATAGCGATATCTCGGCACCTTTGTTCCCACCAAAACAATTTCCTCGTAGCGAAACCGTTGATTTCCAGCGTGGAGAGGTAGAGTGGAGCGGAGGCAATCTCTATTTCCCTGATTGGGATTATTCGTTCAAAGGAAAACTTCTCCACAAAAGATAGAAAATTTGCATGTGGCAAAAAATAGTGTTTCCCAAAGAGCTTAACTCTCGGAAAAAAAGTGTAATTTTGCATGCAATTACATCCTAAAAAGTTTAACTGATGGGCAATGGCGTTGCAACATATACAATGTGTTTCTGTTTTCCGGTTTTTGGAGAACGAGCAGGTATGCGCCTTGGGGTTAAACGCGTGTAAATGAAGAGTGTTTGCGGATAAGCAATGCTCTTTTTTTTGTATATTATACACAAGATAATTAAGAGGAAAATACAATGATAGAACGTTACAGTCGCGCACAGATGCGCAGCATTTGGACAGAAGAAAACAAGTTCAATGCTTACTTGAAAGTAGAGCTCTATGCCGCAGAAGCATGGAGCGAATTGGGTATCGTACCAAAAGAAGACATCAAGAAATTGTGGGACAAAGCATCATTCTCCATCCCACGTATCTACGAAATTGAACAACAGACCAAACACGACGTGGTGGCTTTCACACGTGCCGTCAGCGAGACGCTTGGCGAAGAACGCAAATGGATTCACTACGGCTTGACCAGTACCGACGTGGTTGACACCGCCAATGGTTACCTTATAAAACAAGCTAACGAGATCTTGCTTGCTGATATCGAAGCTTTCATCGAAGTGCTCCGCAAACAGGCGCTCCGTTTCAAGAAGACTCCTTGCATCGGCCGTACTCACGGTATCCATGCCGACATCACCAGCTTCGGCCTCAAATGGGTGCTCTGGTATGCTGAGATGCAACGCAACCTTGAGCGCTTTCGTCGTGCATGCAAAGATATTGAAGTCGGCAAGATGAGCGGTGCTGTCGGCAACTTCGCCAACATCCCACCATTCGTTGAACAATACGTATGCGATCACCTCGGCATCGACCACGCTTTGGTTTCAACCCAGGTTATCCAACGCGATCGTCACGCTTACTATATGGCAACTCTCGCTGTCATCGCTTCAAGCCTTGAGCAGATGGCTCTTGAGGTTCGCAACCTCCAACGCACCGAGGTTCACGAAGTAGAAGAGGCCTTCGGCAAAGGTCAGAAAGGTTCATCTGCTATGCCTCACAAACGCAACCCAATCAGCAGCGAAAATATCTGCGGTTGTGCTCGCGTAATGCGCGGCTACATGGCTACCTTCTACGAGAACGTGGCTCTCTGGCACGAGCGTGACATCTCACACTCAGCCACCGAGCGTATCATCCTCCCAGATGCTACCATGTTGCTCGACTATATGTTGAACCGCTTCAAAGGTATCCTCGAGAACCTCACCGTCTTCCCAGAGCAGATGCTCAACAATATCTACCGCACCAAGAAGATCATCTTCGCTCAGCGCGTCATGAATGCCTTGATTGCAAAAGGCTTCGTTCGCGAAGAGGCTTACGACACCGTTCAACCTATCGCCATGAAGGCATGGAGCGAGGGTCTCGACTATCAGGAACTCCTTCACCAGAACGAGAAGGTGATGAGCTACCTCACCTCCGAGGAACTCGACGCCTGCTTCACCCTTGAGTACTACTTCTCACAGGTTGACCACATCTTCGAACGCAACGGCATCAAAGAATAACTTTTTAATACAGCAAACTCTATGAAATTCGATACAATCCGCACCGCACTCACCTTCGACGACGTGCTTTTGGTGCCACAGCAAAGCGATATATTGCCAAGCGAGATTTGTCTCAAGACACAACTCTCACCATCTATCTCACTGAACATTCCTATCGTCAGCGCAGCGATGGACACCGTAACTGAGTCAAAAATGGCGATTGCCATTGCTCGCGAAGGTGGTCTTGGCTTCATTCATAAGAATATGAGCATCGAAGATCAAGCTGCTGAAGTAGACTTGGTTAAACGCTCAGAAAGCGGCATGATTGCCAACCCAATCGTGCTTCATGCCAACAACACACTTCGTGATTGCGGCGACCTCCTCGCAAAATATCGCATCAGCGGTCTTCCCGTTGTTGATGACAACAATAAACTCCTCGGCATCATCACCAACCGTGATTTGAAATATCTCACCCTTGACGACACCCCAATCACCCAAGTGATGACCCAAGAACGTCTCATCACCGCTAAATTGGGCACATCTCTTGAAGATGCCAAGCAGATTCTTTGGGAGAACCGCATCGAGAAGCTCCCTATCGTTTCTGACAATGGCGAACTCGTTGGCCTCATCACCAGCAAGGACATCGACAACGTGGTCAACTATCCTAACGCATGTAAAGATGCCAACGGTCGTCTCCGCTGCGGTGCCGCTGTTGGTGTAAGTGCTGACACTCTCACCCGCGTGCGCGCTTTGGTCAATGCAGGCGCTGATATCATTGCTGTCGACTCTGCTCACGGACACAGCCGCAACATCCTCAACACCGTGGCTGCTATCCGCAAGGAGTTCCCTAACCTCGACATCGTGGCTGGTAATATCGTAACCAAAGAGGCAGCTGCCGACTTGGTTAAAGCTGGTGCCAACACCGTGAAAGTAGGCATCGGACCTGGCAGTATCTGTACTACCCGTGTCGTAGCTGGCGTAGGTGTTCCTCAAGTTACAGCGGTTAACGACGTGGCTGAATACTGCAAAACCATCAACGCCCGCGTCATCGCCGACGGCGGCATCAAATACTCTGGTGATATCGTCAAGGCCCTTGCTGCTGGTGCCGACGTTGTCATGCTCGGCTCCCTGCTTGCAGGTTGCACCGAGAGTCCGGGCGAAGAGATCCTCTACCAGGGCCGTAAGTTCAAATCATACGTCGGCATGGGCTCATTGGCTGCAATGCGTCGCGGCTCTGCCGACCGTTACTTCCAATCCAAAGACACCTCTGCCCGCAAACTCGTTCCGGAGGGCATCGAGGGTCGCGTAGCTTATAAAGGTGCTGTTGGCGACACCCTCTACCAACTCTGTGGCGGCATCCGTTCCGGCATGGGCTATTGCGGTTCAGCCGACATCGCCACCCTCAAGGAGAAGAGCGTCTTCGTGCGCATCACCAACGCCGGTCTCCTCGAGAGCCATCCACACGACGTGGACATCACCGTGGAGGCACCAAACTACAGCAAATAATCTAACCTGATAAACACAAAAGCGGGGGTCAACATCGTTTGGCTCCCGCTTTTTCATTCCCCAACAAAGAATTAGGCGATTAGGCGATGGGGCGAAGCCCCCCAGCCCCCTAAAGGGGGAGTTTGGGCGATAGGGCGAACTTTTCACTTTTCACTATTAACTTTTCACTTCGCCTTAGGCGATAAGGCGATGGGGCGATGAACGAGAAATCCCCGCTACTTCACGATGGTGAGGTGGCGGGGATTTGCTTTGAGAACGAGAACGGGAACGAGAACGAGAACGAGAACGGGAACGAGGAGGTTAAGGTTATCGTTAAGGTTAAGGTTAACGTTAACGTTGGGCGGTTAGGCCTCTGCTTCTTCAGGGTCTTTCTTGGCGCGTGTGGCGCGGGCTTTCATCTCGGCTTTGAGACGTTGGATAATCTCGTTGGCGCGGAGGATGAACGGCTCGTAGACGGTCGGTTTGACCACGACGAGGGCATTGACCAGCGTGGTGAGCTCGCGATGCACGTCGGCGAGGGCGTTGAACGCCAGCTTGGTTGAGCCGACGGGCAGGCGCACACCGGCCATCGTGTCGGTGCGTTGCTTGTAGAGGTCGTTGAAGGCTTTTTCGGCTGAGATGAGCTGGTTGGTCCAGCGGTCGAGACCGAGTTGGTCGTAGCCCGGAACGGCCTGGAGGTCGGCAAGGAGGTTGGCGATGGTGCCGCTTTCCTCGATGTAGGAGAGCGACTGCGGGTTGCCGTAGTTGTTGAAGATGAACTGCAGCTTCTGCACGGTTTCCTGCTCGGCTTTGGAGTAGGTGGTGTCGTACTCGAGCGACTTGAGGAAGTAGCCCATGCCGGTGAGCACGCGGTCGCGTGTGGCGTCGGCAGCGGCGATGTCGTCGGTGTCGGTGCTTTTGCGAAGTGGTTTGAGCACGGCGTCGAAGGCGTCGGTGGCGGCCTGATAGTTGGTGAGCGTCTGTTTCACCTCGGTGGCTGTGCTGAGCAGTGGGAAGTGTTCGATGAGCTTCTGTGCCAAACCGAAGAGTTCTTCGTTGCGGAGTCGTGAGACTGCGATTGTTTCGAGTTTTGCTGCCATAGTTGTATATTATTTAAGTGAATGATTTGCTGATGATGGTTTTACGACTACACAAAGAGCCAGATGAGTTTATGAAATTGCTTATGGATGTTCCCAAATAAAGCGCATTTGAGTTTTCATTCCCTCGGGGAGTTGGTCGTAATAAATCTTATATCTTTGGTCTCCTCTTCGGTGTAGGAGATTTACAATATCCTCATAAGCAGACTCTTTTGTTCGTGCAAAAATACTGAGATACTCCTCTTTTGTTAAGTGACCGACGTATAACTTTAACTCCCTCTTTGTTGGATTAAAATCGTAGATTGTAAGCATAGATTTTTGTTGTTTTATAATGCCCTGCAAAAGTACGAAAATACTTTTGCTGTGCAAATTATTCCACTGTTTTTTCTGTTAGCTAAAGTCTTCTTCGGAACAATCCACCCCTTGGACGGTCTGCCGCTGCGAGCGGGAAGCTTTCGAGCGTCTTCGACGGTCTGCCGAAGTCTTTGGGAAGCTTTCGAGCGTCTTCGACGGTCTGCCGAAGTCTTTGGGAAGCTTTCGAGCGTCTTCGACGGTCTGCCGAAGTCTTTGGGAAGCTTTCGAGCGTCTTCGACGGTCTGCCGAAGTCTTTGGGAAGCTTTCGAGCGTCTTCGACGGTCTGCCGAAGTCTTTGGGAAGCTTTCGAGCGTCTTCGACGGTCTGCCGAAGTCTTTGGGAAGCTTTCGAGCGTCTTCGACGGTCTGCCG
>JAKSNW010000020.1 GCA_024405895.1 Paludibacteraceae bacterium | reverse complement strand
CAATTTTTGCGAATCATCGTGCAAGCCTTGCATGGTCTCCGACAATTTTTGCGAACCATCGTGCAAGCCTTGCATGGTCTCCGACAATTTTTGCGAATCATCGTGCAAGCCTTGCATGGTCTCCGACAATTTTTGCGAATCATCGTGCAGGCCTTGCATGGTCTCCGACAATTTTTGCGAATCATCGTGCAGGCCTTGCAAGGTCTCCTACAATTTTTGCGAAAAGCTATGTAGGTGGGGAAACTTGTATGTTTTGTTAAACCGCTCAGTTGTGATAGTCAGCGTATTACAACGACTGTCTGTTTTTTATGTCAAATTTTTCGCATCTTTCGTTTCGTTTTCGTACTTTTGCCAAACGATAATAACTTAATATATGATGCTTATGACAAGAACAAAACTTTTCTTTGTAGCAATATGCTTATTGCTACTGGCACCTCTCAAAGGTTGGTGCGACATCACGGTTACTCCAAGTAACGGCATTACGATTACAATCACTGATTCTTCCTATGTAATAGACTATGTAGGTATGGATTATATGGAGCAATTAGACACACTTTATAGTGGAGAAGTCTTTTCTAAAATTGTTTTTCCTGCAGACTACTTTGGACTATATCGTGAATTGGATGATATTGGACGTCCTACACTTCCCATTAGACCTTTAGAGCTGCAACTCCCAGATGACGCACGCAACATCAGGGTAGAATGCTTGATTTATGACAGGGGAAGCGATTATCAAACAGGTATTTACTTGCAAAAGCCGTATTACCCATATCAAGACGGTTTTGAAGGAACTGAGATTGTAGTGCAATATGATTCTGTATATTATGCTACTACAGGCGATGGTTGGTATGACCATTGGTACGACATCTCAGAGGTCTATAATATTTATGGCACAAAAGGTATTCACTTTGGAATTGTCCCTGTGTGCTATACACCTAGACATCGCGCTATGAACACCATATTCGAACACAATCTTCGAATCGCTTCGCACATAAAATACACAATCAAATTTGATGGTACCACCTCCCTGTTGGATATGATGCAGGACTATCTTATGGGCAGTTATTCTGAAGATGCACTTCTATACTATGACAATTATGAGGGACTCGGTTTTGAACAAACGGCAATGTACAAAGGACGTTATGCCATTCTTACAAGTCCAGAATTTGTCGATATCTTGCAGCCTTTCGTTGATTATAAGACGCATATGGGCTACGATGTTGAAGTCTATCCAAACGACTATGCCTCTTTGGGTGCTTCAGGAACAAGGTCTTTCCTGAAAGGCCTTTACGATGACCAACGAACTCGCCCAAGATTCGTGTTACTAGTTGGCGATGACACAAAGATACCTATGTCAGCAGGAACATGGGAAACGAGGAGCGACCCGCCCACAGACATCTTTTACGCTTGCCTAAATTATACAAATGCAGACCAAGAAGACCGCTATCTTACACCGTCCGTTCATCTTGGTAGATGGCCTGTTACATTAGAGTCCGACATAACAAATATTGTAAATAAAACAATCACAACAGAACTTGGATTGGCAGATGAACTCAGGACAAATCTATATACACAAGCATTCTCAAGCGTTGGTAATGATTATAATCACGATGGACAACCCAACGCATTGGAGAGTTGGCAATTCTACAATGCCATAAAAAAAATAGAAACAAAAATCTATCAACAATTGTCCTATCCGTTCGTTTTGACAGACGGCAGAAGTCAACCAAATCCTTCACATATTATATCAGACAGACTTGAACGTAACACTTGGATGTTTATTTACCGTGGTCATGGAGATTTTACAAAATTATGTAACCCATATGATTTTGGGTACGAGCAAATTCAAGAACTTCATCAGAATGAAATCTCATACTTTCCTCTCAGTTTCGCCTTTACTTGCAAAACTGGTGGACACATATTGGGTTCTTCTTATTTTTATTCGTATGCAAGATATTTATTGACAAAATTCTCTTCTGGCGCAGTCTCTCATTTTGGAGCGAGTGTAGTTTCGTTTACTAATGCAAATAACAATTTAGGTTTCAACGTATTTTCTCAATTATTGGACCAAAAGAACAAAACAATCACCTCTATGACTATAGATGGTGCTAGCAAGTACTTCTTAAGTTGTCGAACAGAGTACAAACGCCGACAAGTTAAAAAATATAATTTCTTCGGTGACCCATCTCTATACATATTAGGATTAGACCGATTAACTGGCAACCCAAGAAATAGATCAGTCGAAGCCAATGTTTCGGAAATAGCTAAAATCCACCCGACAGTCACTTCCAATGAAATTCACATCGTGTCATCAAATGGTTTCAATGTGATAAGCATAACAATCTATAATACGTCAGGAATAATTGTTCTGAAAAGCACCGCTAACCAAATGGATGTCTCATTTTTACCTGACGGACTATATTTTGCCGTGCTAAAGTCAGACAACAATCAACATATAGTAGAAAAATTTGTTATTCAACACTAAAATTATTATCTTATGAAAAAACATAGTTTGACCCTTGTTTTAGTCTTGTGGAGTTCAATTATCCTCACAGCAACTCTCTTTTCTTGCAATAATCCAAACACACCTAATGTCTCAGAAATCACCTGGGGAGATTTAGATTATTGGCAAGACTACAATATTGGAGACACTTTTGCCTATGTCAATGAAGAAAACGACTCCATGATTTTCGAGGTGACTGAAAAGTTTCAGTTATACGAAGGTTATCCCAAACCTGGAGATGATGATTATGACCCAAATGATTTTGTCGAATCACCAGAATCCAAACGTATTGGAAATGTTTGCATTTCAGAGCACAATTTTCTTAATCATAAATTGATATTGCGTCAATTTTCTTATTTAGTCGGAATAAATTATTATGATTATAATACACAATTTTATGATGAGTCAAAAAGAACATATCTCTTTTTTAATGGTGGACCGAATTACAGCGGATATATCAAAAGCGATTATAGCAATATAACAGAAGTTTTGTCTGACACACTCTATCTACGTTTACCGTTTAAAAACGAACAAGGAACATACGACGGAGGCGGAATTGCTGTTCGTGGGAAAGGTACAATCTGGTTTATTGATAGAGACGGTCACCGTTGGGAATTGGTTGACCTGATGAACAAATAAACCTTCACTTACATAATATAGAATGCCCCAAGAGTTAACAACTTTTGGGGTTTTCTTTTTGTTCAAATAACCATGGTTTAGTGAACTATTCTTGAGATATGCTTTGTGGGGAACAGGAATGGCAGTGTTCTCGCTTCATAAAAAGAAGTATGAATCTATTCAGTTGAGTCTCATTGGCCTGTAGAAAAAGCAAAGCCCGGCTGCATGATGCTGTCTGCGCACATCGTGTAGGCCTTGCATAGTCACCAAATATGTTCTGAAAACATAAAAAAGAGAGACGTCGTCTGGTTTGACGATGTCTCTTTGTCGTTGGTGGACGACGATACTATTTATATTATATAGTATGTAGTTTAGAGTCGTTGCGCAATGGCTTCGGAGATTTTGTCGAGGGCATCTTTTGCCTTGTTGCCAACCAAAGCCTTCAGCATAAAGGGAATATCTGCCTTGGCAGTCATCTTCATGTAGGTGCTGCCATTTTTCTCAATGAGTTGAATCCACAGATTCATGGGTATGGGTGATGGACTGGCCTCAAACTTGATGGTCTTGCAGGGCTCGCGTTCGATGATGTTGAGTGATACCTGTCCCAACATATCCACATCCATACTGATGTGGTCGCAATCTGCCTGGAAGTTCTTCACTTGCTTAGGCAGCATGTCGGTTGGCACTTGGCTCAACATCTCAAGGTTTGAAAGTCGCTCAAAGGCATCCTGTTGTGAGCTTTGCAGTCTTACGATTTTTCCTTCGTAGGTATTCATATTGTCTCTCTTTTTGTTGTTTCAATGATTTTGTCGACAGCCTCTTGTGGCGTGCCGTTGTTCTGGATGGTGTAGTCGGCTTCTCGGTAAACGGGAAGACGTTGATGGAGTAGGGCATGCCAGTCTGTTTGTTGCAGCATCGGACGTTCGGTCGACGTCTGCTTAAGACGATTTTCCAACACATCTTCCTCCACATTCAAGAAGACGACCGTGCCGTGTTGTTGCATATATGCTAAATTGTTGCCAAAGCAAGGAGTGCCGCCTCCGACGGCGATGACGGATTTTTCTGCCGATTTTTCCGTTGTCTGTTGGAGAATCTGACGCTCTTTTTCCCTGAAAAACGTCTCTCCAAGGGCAAAAATCTGTGGTATGGGAGTGGAAACAGCCTGTTCGATGACGGTGTCCAAGTCGTAGAACTCATAGCCCAGACGTGCCGCAAGTTCTTTACCAACAGTGGATTTACCACTTGCCATAAAACCGATAAGATAGACCCTTTCCATAGTTGACTTTAGACAACGCAAATATACAAAAAATAGTGGTAAAAAAATGGATTGTTTTCTTGGTGGGTTTCTTGAAATGTTGTACTTTTGCACTCGGATTTAAGCCCAGATGGCGGAATTGGTAGACGCGCTGGTCTCAAACACCAGTGCCGCAAGGCATGCCGGTTCGATCCCGGCTCTGGGTACCAAATAGAGGAGAAACAATTCTCCTCTATTTTTTTGTATATGTCTGTCGGTAGAGACTTATGCTATCTACAGCGGGAAGCAGAGCAAACAGATGAAGATGTTGGCAGCCAAGATGATGAGATTCATCGGAAGGCCGATGCGGAGGAAGTCGGAGAAACGGTAGCCGCCCGGAACGTAGACCATCAGATGGGTTGGTGAACCGATAGGTGTTGCAAAACTTGAGGAGACGCTGACCATGAGTGCTACGCAGAACGTGAGTGGGTTGGCACCCATGGCTGTGGCTATCTTTATAGCAACGGGAGCCATGATGGCACCGCAGGCTGTGTTGGAGACAAACTCTGTGAGGAACGTTCCGATGAAGCAGAGGATGATAAGTGCCACGATGGCATTGCTGCCGCAGAGACTTGCCATCTGGTCGGCAAGAAGTTGTGCCAATCCTGTGGCATCAATGGCTTTGCCCAAAGCAACACTGCAGGCAAACACCATGAGCACATCCCAGTTGATAGCTTCCTTCGCCTGCTTGATGCTGCAGCAACGTGTGATGAGCATGAGCATGGCAGCCAACATACAACTGTTGAGCAGCGGCATCACCTCGAAAGCCGAAAGAAGCACCATGGCTATCATAATCAAGGCAGAAAGCAGTGTACGGAATCCTGTCTTGATCTCTTCGTTGTCCGACAGACGTTCTCCCTTCAAACCGTATTTACGACCGAATGACTGAACCGCAGTCTTCTCACCAGTGAACAGCAGCGTGTCGCCACCCATGAGGAATACGTCGGCAGCTTCTTTGTCGGTCATCTTGCTGAAATGTTCAGTCTCGCCATCGAAATGGACGATGCCCAACAGTTTCATCTGACGGCAATCGTCTATCCAACCCAGTTCGCCCAAGGTCTGACCTGGCAGGTGGCTGTTGGATGGCACGTTGAGATAATGAACAGCTCCGGTGTCTTCTCCTACCAGTTCATCTTCTGGCGACTTACGTGTCGGCAGCAGTCGTTGCAACACAATGATTGTCAGTATGCCCACTGCCAAGCAGAACAAACCGGGTAGAGTGGTGGTGAAGATGCTGAGTTCTTGTCCTGTGGCATCGGCATAGAAACCGGATATCAACAGGTTGGGAGGTGTACCGATGAGTGTGCAGACGCCACCCATGCCGGCAGCATAACTCAAGGGAATGAGCAGTTTGGAAGGGGCAATGTTGAGTTTCTTTGCCCACATCTTAACTACCCGAATGAAGAGGGCAACTACCGTGGTGTTGCTGAGTAGCGAAGAAAGTAGTGCCACAGGAACCATGAGACGGACAATGGCCTTACCAAATGATTTTGGTGTGCCTAACAGATAGGTGACTATCCATTGCAATACACCCGTATGTTCCAGACCAGCCACGATGAAGAATAGGACACCTACGACGACAACGGTGGAACTGGAGAATCCAGACAGCGCGTCTTTCTCTGGCAGACAGCCCGTGATGAGCAATAGTGCCATGACGGCAAGGAAGACGATGTCGGCAGGTAACTTGGTGCGCAAGAGTGTGACAAACATGCCGAAAATCAGCACAATGGTGAGCCAGGCATGCCAATCAAGTCCTAATATCATGATGTGTGGTTGGGTTTAAGAGGATGATAGTTTCTTTGTTTGTTGTAAGGATGCAAAATTAGCACAATCTTTTGAGACAACCAAATTCTT
The DNA here is from genome assembly GCA_024405895.1 of Paludibacteraceae bacterium. Taxonomy (GTDB): domain Bacteria; phylum Bacteroidota; class Bacteroidia; order Bacteroidales; family Paludibacteraceae; genus HGM05398. The sequence goes on along the minus strand of JAKSNW010000020.1, from coordinate 26,554 downwards.
TCCTGTTTTGTCTCAGCTGTAAGGCTTTGGTTGTGAGTTGTTTTGAAAAGTGAAAGACTTTGCAAGGAGTGTTTATTCTTTGCCTAAAACTATCTTTTTTATCTCGCTGAGTTTGTTGAGCGCTTCAATAGGGGTGAGGTTGTTGATGTCAAGGTTCTTGATTTCGTCGCGGATGTCCATCAGCACCGGGTCATCGAGTTGGAAGAAACTGAGTTGGAATGGGTCTTTGTTTTCTGCCACCTTGGTAGAACCGTTGTTGCGGTTGGCTTTCTCCAATGCTGCCAACATCTCTTTGGCACGTGATACAACCGATTGAGGCATGCCTGCCATCTTGGCAACATGGATACCGAAACTGTGTTCGCTGCCGCCTTTTTCCAGTTTGCGAAGGAAAATGACCTGTTTGGTTGTCTCCTTGACTGCCACGTTATAGTTCTGTATGCGAGGGAAAAGGGTTTCCATCTCGTTGAGCTCGTGATAGTGTGTGGCAAACAAGGTCTTTGGTCGGAGGTTCTTTGTGTTGGTGTGTATGTGTTCCACAATGGCCCATGCTATTGAGATGCCGTCGTAGGTGCTGGTGCCTCGTCCCAACTCGTCGAAAAGCACAAGGCTGCGGTGTGAGAGGTTGTTGAGAATATTGGCAGCTTCATTCATCTCTACCATGAAGGTGGACTCGCCCATGGAGATGTTGTCGCTGGCGCCTACGCGCGTGAAAATCTTGTCGACGATACCGATATGTGCCTCTTTGGCAGGAACAAAGCAGCCAATCTGAGCCATCAGTACGATGAGGGCTGTTTGACGGAGCAAGGCTGATTTACCAGCCATGTTAGGACCGGTGATGATGATAATCTGCTGTTCTTCGGAATCGAGATGTATGTCGTTCGGGATATATCGTTCGCCAATCGGCAGTTGCTGTTCTATAACTGGGTGTCGTCCCTCCTTGATATCAAGAATATCATCGTCAACGATGAGAGGATGGTTGTAGTGGTTGGCTTCTGAAACGATGGCAAAGCCAATGAGACAGTCAATCTGTGAGAGTATCAGACAGTTTTGACGCAGAGGCATCATGTAGTTGAGTATCTCGTCGACCAATTCGTTGAAAAGCTGAGTTTCTATTTGCAAGATCTTTTCCTCTGCACCGAGAATCTTCTCTTCGTATTCTTTGAGTTCTTGAGTGATATAGCGCTCGGCATTAACAAGTGTCTGTTTGCGTATCCACTCTTGAGGCACTTTGTCTTTATGTGAGTTGCGAACCTCGAGATAGTAGCCAAATACGTTGTTATATCCAATCTTAAGGCTTGGAATACCGGTGGCTTCGATTTCACGCTGCTGAATTTTCATCAGGTAGTCTTTGCCACGATAGGCAATCTCGCGAAGTTCATCAAGTTCAGGACTATATCCATCGGCAATAACACCGCCTTTGTTAACAAGGTTAGGAGCGTTTTCTGAAATCTCACGCTGAATCCTGTCGCAAAGTGTAGTGAGTGGATCGAGTCGTTCGGCGAGATTTTTCAGCGTGTCGCAGTTGCTTTGCTCTGCCAACGACATGATAGGCTGAATGGCAGAGAGGGCAATACGCAGTTGGTTGAGTTCGCGAGGAGAGACACGTTTTACGGAAACGCGTGAGTTAATACGCTCAAGGTCGCCAATCAATTGCAACTGTTCGTAGATGTTGTTTCTCAAAACTTTGTCTTTGAAAAGACAATCCACGATGTCAAGTCGCTGATTAATTTGGTTTACGTCTTTCAATGGAAAAGCAACCCAACGACGAAGCAGACGGCTGCCCATCGGTGTTGCCGTGCGGTCAAGCACATGAACCAATGCTTTTCCACCTTCATATGGTGTTACAAACAACTCCAGGTTGCGGACCGTGAATTGGTCCAACCACACAAACTGCTCGGTATCAATACGTGATAGTGTTGTGATGTGGTTGAGTTGGAGGTGCTTGGTTTGGTCGAGGTAGTAAAGAATTGCGCCTGCGGCAATGATGCCATCTGTGAGATTCTCAACACCGAAACCTTTCAATCCTGTGGTTTGGAACTGCTGGAGGATACGCTCGCTGGCAGCTTCGTAGGAGTAAATCCAATCGTCCTGTTCGAATGTGAAGAAACGGTCGCCAAAGACAGACTGATAGACCTTACGTTTGTTCTGCTCGTAAAGAACTTCTTTTGGAGCAAAACTGTCAATCAGTTTTTGAACGTGGTCGAGGGTGCCTTGAGACAGAAAGAAATCGCCTGTAGAGATATCGAGAAATGCTACACCCGATGATTCGTTGTTCAAATGGATGGCAGCAAGGAAATTGTTTTCTTTCTTTTCAAGTACATTGTCACTGGTGGATACGCCCGGGGTAACCAGTTCAGTCATTCCACGCTTCACCAAAGTGCCAGCCTTGACGCTCTTAGGATCTTCCAATTGGTCGCAAATGGCCACGCGCTTGCCGGCTCTAACGAGTTTTGGAAGATAGGTTTCCAGCGCATGATGTGGGAAACCTGCCATTTCCAAAGCTTCGGCATTTTTGTTGGAGCGTTTGGTAAGTGTGATGCCCAGGATGTCAGAAGCAACAACGGCGTCTTTTCCGTAGGTTTCGTAGAAGTCACCGCAGCGGAAAAGGATGATAGCGTCGGGGTATTTCTTTTTGATTTCCCCGAATTGCTTCATCATTGGGGTTTCTGTTGGCTTGGTCATTTGCTTGATGTGTAAATTATTATGTATGTTGTTTACCAACCGAATGGATGTCCAGCAAGAGGTAGTTTTGCCAATGGGTGATAGTCGCCTTTCAAACCGATTGGCTTGGCATTGCGGATTTCATAGACGATGTTGATGGCGTTGCGGGCATCTTCAATGCCAAAGCCATTGCCAGCAAGGATGTGACGGTAACTCTCGGTGTGCAACTCAGTGAAACCGGCGCTGAATTCAAACTCTTCACCATCGATATTTAAAGTGCGGTAGGTACGTTTTTCACCTTGTACTGCATTCTCTGGCAAGTTTTCTGCGTTGATACTGAGGAAGTATCTTACACGAGCTTTTTCTAATTCGAGGAAACCTGCAACGCGGTCGTGTGAACTGACGTGAACAATGTTCTGTTTCACTGGACCGAAAACCCATTGCAGCATGTCGTAGAAGTGTACGCCGATATTGGTAGCAACACCGCCACTCTTATGTACATCGCCTTTCCATGAGGTATAATACCAGTTGCCACGTGAGGTGATGTAGGTGAGGTCAACGTCGTAGATTTTATCTTTTGGACCATTTTCAATCTTTTTCTTCAGGTCGATGATGGCTTGGTGAAGACGAAGTTGAAGTATGGTGTTTATTCTGTGTCCTGTTTCTTTCTCCACATCCAACAAGGCATCTACGTTCCATGGATTCAAAACCAGTGGTTTCTCGCAGATGACATCGGCACCTAAACGAAGGCCGTAGCGCATGTGGGCATCGTGCAGATAGTTAGGTGTACAGATAGATACGTAGTCAATGTTTTGACCTGATTTTTTCAGTTTGGTGCAGTGACGGTCGAAAAGTTCCTGTTCTGTAAAAAAGGCAGCTTCAGGGAAGAAACTATCCATGATGCCGACACTGTCGAAACGGTCGTAAGCAGCAAGAAGGTTGTTGCCTGTGTCTTTTATAGCACGAAGGTGACGTGGTGCTATGTAACCACCGACACCAATAAGGGCGAAGTTTTTCATATATCTCGAATCTTTTTATTTTTCTAATTTGGTGACTCTTCCATCTTTCAACTGATAGCGTTCATGGGTTTCTGGGCAAGTAGCAAAACCTTCGGCATCGAATTTCAGTTTCTGGCCGTTTTCGCTGACCCAGCCAATCTGACGGGCAGGATTACCCACAACAAGAGCATAAGGGAGTACGTTTTTTGTGACTACTGTGCCAGCACCAATCAAGGCAAATGCACCTATTTCGTTGCCGCAGACGATGGTAGCATTGGCTCCGATACTTGCCCCTTTGTGGATGAGTGTGGTCTTGTACTCATGCTTGCGGCTGACGTGGCTGCGGGGATTGATGACGTTGGTAAATACCATGCTTGGTCCAAGAAATACATCGTCTTCACAGATAACACCGGTATAGACCGAAACGTTGTTCTGTATCTTGACGTTATTTCCTAAGCGGACGTCAGGAGAGACAACTACGTTCTGTCCTATATTACAGTTCTCACCAATCACACAGTTGGACATGATATGGGAAAAATGCCAGATTTTTGTTCCTTTGCCAATCTGACAGTTGTCATCCACGTAGGATGATTCGTGTTTGAAATACTCTTCCATATTAGTGACTGCGAGCGCGTTTGAATAGAATGTTGTTCAATATCTTGAAGAAGTATCTGAGGTCGGTCAGGAAAACTCCTTTTTTCTCACAGGCAGTGAGATAACGCATCTCAGAGGCTTCGATTTCTTCCAAAGTCTTGGGCATATCAGCATAGAAAGGAGGCAAAAGTCCTGGACGGAATTTTGTTCTCTTTTCTTGCAATTCTTTTGAATAGAGGTTGAAATAGTGATTGCTTAGCGGACGTACGCCAACCAATTTCATCTCGCCTTTGAAGAGGTTGATGAACATTGGGAATTCATCGAGCCAGCATTTACGCATGAAAGCGCCTAATGTGCTGACACGTATGTCGTTTGCAATCTTGCCACCCTCGCGCAGTCCCTGTTTTTCGAACATATAGGCTTGCAGATATTCAGAGTAAGGATGCATGGTTCGCATCTTGTAAACCTTGAATTTCCTGCCGTCTTTTCCTACACGATTGAGGGTGATGAGTGGACCATAAATCTTATGTTCCGGTCTCTCTGGTTGCTTGTGCCGTCTGGCAATTACGTAGCTGACGCCATTGATTCTTGTCTCCTCAAGGACTTCAAAACCGCAGTAATAGAGTCTTCCAAGTATCTCAGTTTGAGAGAATACACGACGTTTGCCTTTGGTTATTGAAAAGTAGAGACGGCTTGTGAGCAGAATCTTTGGCAATACACGTTTCACAAGGAAGTTGAAGGTATAGAAGATGTAGTTGAGGCCTTTGGGATAACGTGCCAAGAAACTGCGTTTTATCTCATCCTGAGCCACGAAACAGCAGACATATAGACCGTTGTCTGGAAGTTTCTTGTTGACAGAACAGAACATCTGGTTCAAACCAAGCACATTATTCAGTTGCTTGAGGTTGATATAGCAGTCGTAACGATCGGTTACCAGTGAGTCGATATTGAAGCGTTCTGCAGTAGAAAGAACGATGGTGTTTGAACTGTTGAGTGGTGTATGCTGATTGAGCCAATCGAAGACGATGCCATTGGTCTGTTCTACGATGGACTGTTTGATGGTTTCGTATTTCTCCGGTGTCAGTTCTCTTTTGGGAAACAGCACGTTGGCATTCTCTCTGGCTATGATTTCCGGAAGAGGAATGTCGGCACTTGTGGCAAAACGCATGGCATAGAATACGAACAGATAGAACATGTTGATCAACCAAACGATAGCCACTACACCCATAACAGTAAGTGGAGAGATTGGGAAGAGCTTTGTAGCAATGGCAGTGGCGCAAATAGCCATGGTTAAGAGGAAAACGTAGAGTGCCTCCAATATGTTTTTTTTGCGCGATTGCGTTGCCAAAGGTCTGTATTTGCCGGCTTGGAGACCGATGAGAAGCCATGACACCATCAATCCAACGCAAAGAATAACATAGGAGAGAATTTCAACCTTATCGCTCAAAACTCTCCATAAAGCCATAATCACAGTGGCAATAATCCAAATCAGGATATCCACTATGAAGTTCTTGCCGTTGAATTTCAGTGTCTTTTTCATAATCGTGTAGATTATTGTTTTGCTATGATGCGCTTTACTTGATTTTTCAGGTTTTGCACTGCCCATTCTTTCAGCCAAGCGCCCTTTGAACCGATCCATCGTTGAGGATGGGTGGTAATCATCAGGTGTTCGGGCATCTTGCCTTGTCTGATGGCTGCAATAATCTGGTCGGTGGAATGGAAACTCAAACCAAAGTTTTGCTCTACCTTATCGCGTACACTGAAACGTGCTCCGTCCCAACATCTTCCGGTGTCAGTAAGGTAGAATACGTCTGTGAAATCGGTGGTAAGGTAGGGTTCGCCAATGATGTTCAATACTTCGAATGAGTGGTTTTTCCACAAATCTTTGGCATCGTATCTGCTTCTTGGACTTCCGTGCATGCAAATGGTTTGAACCGGATAGAATTTGCGGAAATAGGCGAGTTGTCGGCAGAAATGACGGTAAGCTTCGTCGCTATTGCCGTTGCAGATTGTCATGTCTTCGTAGTGATAGCCTACTTCATGACCAAGCTGTGCAATCTCTTCGATAACTGCCTCGACACAACTCTCTGGAACTACGCGGAAATAGTAGACAGCCTTGGCTTTCATCTCTGCTTCGATTTTGGCAATGACAGCTGAACGGTGGGCCTGAAGATCTACATCATGACGTAAGATAACAAATCGCTGCGGGAGGTCGCGTTTGTTATTACGTGCTTCGCAGTAATCTGAATACGTAATGCTTTGGTATCCGCATTCTAAGAGTGCTTTAAGCAATTCTTTATATTTTGCAGGAGTAAAATCCATAATGTGCAAAGGTACGATTTTTTATTGGAGTTTTCCGTTTTTAGGCATGGAAAATATGGGTAGTTTCCCAAAGGGTAAAATCTTTGTCTAAGTTTGGTCTAATATCTTTGGGTAACAGACAGATAAGATGTAAAAAAGCCACCAGTTATCCCTAAGAATAACCGATGGCTTTTTCGACTTGTGAAAGTCGGCTCGTTATGCTTCCTCTTTTGGTGCGATAACCAATTTACCACGATAGTAGCCGCATTCTGGGCATACTGTGTGATAGATATGGAAAGCTCCGCAGTTTGAGCAACGTGCCAAGGTTGGAGCAACAGCTACATCGTGAGTACGACGTTTTGCTGTTCTGGTGTTTGAGTGTTTTCGCTTAGGATGTGCCATATTACAATGTCTTTAATTTATTTATGCATATTCTTGAGTGCGTCCCATCGTGGGTCGCTTTCACTTTCTTGTTCGTCTTCTCCGTTAGGAGTGTAGCGTTTGAGGGTTTCTTCCATTTCTGGGTTACATTCACCCTCTTCGTGTGTGTGGTTGAACGGAAGGGAGAGGAGGATGGTTTCGTAGATAAGCCAGGAAACATCAAATTCTCCGTCCTGTTCAGGAACAACTACTACATTGTCGCCTTCTTCTGCATATTCTTCGCCAAAGATTACGTTGAAGAAATCATCTGCTTCCATATCAAGTGTCAATGGAGCGAGACATCTGTCGCAAGTTACCACCACTTTGCCTGTTGCAGCAATGTTCATGGTGATGTTTCTTTGGCTTTTTGCAACGTTGACAACAACATTTACTATGCCATCACTAATCTCATCTTGCTCTAAATCGGCGAAAAATTCGCGATTGAGAGTGTATTTGAAGTCATGGCTGCCAACTGGCAATTGCTTGATAGGCAGTGTGTAATTGTTGTTTTCTGATGCCATACAAATATGCAAAGCGGGTACAAAAAGCGGGTGCAAAGATACGTATTTTTTCTTAATGATGAACTACTTGAGGCAGTTATTCTTTATGAAAGTTGTTTTTCTGTTCCGTTGAGCAAAATTCTAAAGGTTGTTCCCTTGCCTATTTCCGAATTATTCACCATGATTTTGCCACTGTGATACTCTTCAATAATACGCTTTGCCAACGAAAGTCCAAGGCCCCATCCACGTTTTTTTGTGGTGAATCCTGGCTTGAATACGTTTCTAAAGTTTTTTCTCTCAATGCCTTTGCCTGTATCGGTGATGTCAATGGCAACAATTCCGTTTTTCTGTGCTTCGATGTTTACGGAGATGCTACCTTCGCCACCCATGGCATCAACGGCATTTTTGCAAAGATTTTCAACGACCCATTCAAAAAGAGGCACGTTGATATTCGCAGTCAAGCCTTCCGGGGCATTTATCTGATATTGCACTCTGCTGGATGTCCTGCGTTTCATATAATCGATAGCATGCTGCATGACAGATGCAATGTCAGAAGCTTCCAAAACAGGCTTGGAGCCGACTTTTGAGAAACGGTCGGCAATAGTATTCAATCGGTCAACGTCCTTGGTAATTTCCTGAACGATTTCATCATTTCCGGATGTGTCCTTCAAAATCTCGGTAAGTGCCATGAGAGAAGAAATCGGTGTTCCCAATTGGTGGGCCGTTTCTTTGGAAAGTCCAACCCATACGCGGTTTTGTTCGGCATGAGTTTCGGCAGAATAAATCCAGATTCCAAAAATCAGGATGATTGCTATTATGCTCCAAAGTACATACGGAAACGCGGTGAGTTTTTTTAGAAGAATAGAGTCGTCGTAGTAAACGTAGAGGTCTCCCATTTCGCCGGAATCGAGGACAATGGGCTGATGTCGCGACCGCAATCTGGCAATCTTTTTTTGTAGCAGGGTAGTCTCGGTGGCAAATGTCTCATCGGAGAAGTTGCGTGATGCCAACAGTTCACCCGTTTCGTTAATCACCAAAACGGGGATGTTCTCGTTGTTTTCAATAATGTTCCATATGAGATCGAAACTGCGGTCTTCTGCATCGACATCCACAACCAATGACATGGCTTTAGCCCAGGTTTCTACCTTTTGACGTTCATCCGACTTGATGATTTTCACCAAATGGTTTGCATAAAGCAATGACATGATTACCACAATAATGACTGTGGATATCAGTATGTATCGATATGTCTTGGATGAAAACGGTGACATTGTCTGTTGGCGTTATTTGTCGAAAGGTCCTCTCATTTTCTTGGTGTCATGTTTGATGCCGCTCAAACGGAATGAGGCAATCAGTTGTTGCTGATGCTGAAGCTTTTCGTTAGGCACTTTGTGCATGTTCCAAGAGAAATAGACATTGACAAAACTCTTTCTTACAATATAAATAAATAGGTCTGTGCGATTGTATCTCGTAGCTTGATAGAACGGATCGCCTTGGTTGAGGTCGCAACCGAAAGAACTGTAGTAAGGCATAAGGTTGCCACCGGCATAGAATGTATTGCGAATACCAAGGAAACGCCAACGGGCAAAAGCTTCAAGCAATACACCTTGAGGCATTTCCGAACGACCTTTCATTCTGTAACGTTGAATACCAAGGATGTAAGAACCACGAATGGCAAGAGAATCAAAAGGCGTCGGACCGGAGAAATCGATGCCAAGATGAGGGGCTATCAGAATATCATCGCACACGCCTTCACGTTCAGTGGGGGCAGCGTAATTGGCTTTGTGGTTCATCTGTGCATAACCACCGGCAAAATAAGTGAATAGACCTTGATAATGATAGCGTCCGTTTACCACCAGACGAAACATCTCACGGCGTTCAGGAGTCTGGCGACCACGCCAATCACACATGAATTCTGCATAGCCATGTCTTGATTGGTATTGGAGCAGAGCACCTTGTATGTTTGGGTGCATATAGGCAATGGAGTCGTAGAGCAGATAATCAGGGAGAGCTTCTATTCGTTTGTTGAACGGAATAGCACCCATCCTAAAACTGAAACCTTTGATTCCGTAGTCATAATAGATGGTAGGAATGAATTTTGCTTCGCGCCAATTGCTTCCAATCGGTTGGATATAATGAACACCGGCCAACAGTTTGTGTTCACCTCCGGTCTTGTCAGTGAAACCAACTCCTATTTCCGGAGACAAACGAGTTCCGAAGATGGTTTGAGGTTTTTGTATGGGTTCTTTATATTCTCTGTTGTCGAAAAATGCTACAAAATCAACGTCATAGAGAAAACGCTGGGCATGCGTTCCTATTGACGAAAGGAGAATCAGGGAGATTATAACGAGTCTTGATTTCATGTGTTTAGCGGTATTTTTTCTCTGAAGCATCTGTTATGATAGACAGGTAACTGTTGTAGCGAGATTGTGCAATTCTGTGTTCCTCCAAGGCTTTCAATACAGCGCAGTCCGGTTCGTGACGGTGGGTACAGTTGTAGAATTTGCAGTCGGCAGAAATTTTGAATATCTCTGGGAAATAATGTGCCACTTCTTCTGGCTTCAGGTCTACTGTTCCAAAGCCTTTGATACCTGGAGTATCAATCAGGTACATGTCGTTTTCACCAATGTACATCTCTGAGAATGTTGTGGTGTGCATGCCTTTAAGGTGCGAGTGGGAAATGTCGCCAGTCTGTGCCTTCGCGTTTGGTATAAGTGTGTTGATAAGTGTTGATTTACCTACACCAGAATTGCCAGACAAGAGTGAAGTCTTACCCTCGCAAAGTGTTTTGAGTTGCTCTATGCCAATGCCTTCTTTTGCAGACAGTTTCAGACACTCGTAGCCAATGGATTCGTAAAGATAAATCATGGCATTGAGATACTCGTTGTCAGCATCGTCTAATAGGTCTATCTTGTTGAAGATGAGTTTTGCCGGTACGTTATAAGCCTCAGCGGAGGCAAGAAAACGGTCAATAAAGGTGATGTCTGTTTCCGGATATTTGATGGTGACAAACAGGAGAGCCTGATCGATATTGGCTGCCAGAATGTGAAGCTGTTTCGACAGATTGGTTGGCTTTCGTACGAGGTAGTTCTTGCGGTCTTGAAGCTTGGTGATGAAGCCTTCCGCATTGAATTCTACACGGTCGCCTATTGCAATCGGGTTTGTACTTTTGATCCCTTTGATACGAAAATTGCCTTTTGCTTTGCATTGGTAAAAGGCCCTGTCGGAATCGCAGCGTACTAAATAATCGCTACCGGTATTTTTGACTACTAATCCTGTCATGTCTTAAAACGCTTCTCTTACAGTGAAATAATAACTCCAGTTGTGAAGGTATGTTTGTCGTGCGACATCGAAGCGCACGTTAACTTTTGCTTTGTTGATTGCTACTCTCAGTCCGGCTCCATAGGCACCTTTAGGCACTGCCCAGTGCCAATGCTGGAAGTTGTAGACATCGGCAATTGAACCGAAAACGGTGGCTTTGAGAAATTTCCAAATCGGAATGCGGAATTCGGCTTGCAGCATCATGGAGAAATCATCGCGCCAATAGCCGTTGCGAATGCCTCGTGATTGGTCGATACCGCCTGTTGTGGCAAGCATTTGAAATGGTTTTGTCTCTCCGATGATGGCATTTCCGTAGAACTGATAGGCAAAGACGAAATCTTTGTAGATGGGAACGAAGTGTCGCCAATCTACTGTGATATTGCCCATTCGGTAGCTGCTTCCGAGCATTGGCTCGTAGTATAGCATGATGGTTTTGAAAAACATGCCGTCGTGTGTGTAGTTCACCTGATTGCGGGTGTCATAGGTGAATACGGCACCAAGGCCCAGCATGTGATAGGGCTCAATGCCTTCCTGCTCTTGCATCAAGGCATCGATGGCTTGTGATTTTTCCCAACGAAACAATGTGGCTGGACCGAAGTATATGTGATTCGGGAAGGCATATTGAGGCATTCCTTTAATCTCCAATACTTGCGACTGATAGCCTTGACGGCTTTCAAAGAGCTCGTCGCCTTCGTTTCCGTAACCAAACAAATACTCTGGGAAGTTCCGGTATTTGGCACTTGCACTCAGCAACCATTTACTGTCAGCGTTGAAATAGGTGGTCGTGCTGACGTTGATGGCATATTGTTTGCTCAAAGCATAGCAGGCGTCGAAACTGATGTCGCTGGTGCGGGGTTGGTTCTTGCAGTTGAAGAAATAGGCGCCGGCCACACCGAATGCCCAGTTGGTTTCTGGCTGGTAACTGACGGTGGGAATGGCAAGGAAGTTCCAGTTGAGTAGCGATTCCCAACGGTTGGCTTTTTGTTGCGACATGGTCGTGTCCACTTCTTGCGCACAGATATTTTGCGTAAGAAGCAGACTGCATACAAGAAGTATATGGCAGAGAAGTCGCTTCAAGGTTTTTGGCAACAAACCGCATCATCCACATGACCTCATGGGTGTGAATGGTGCGGTTTATTTGTTATGTCGGATATTGCAGACAGAATTATACTGTCATGATTTCTTTTTCTTTGGCGGCAAACATCTCTTCAACTTGGTGGATGAATTTGTCGTGCAGTTTCTGAATTTCTGCTTCGCCGTCTTTTTCTACGTCCTCAGGAAGACCGTTGTTCTTTTGTTCTTTCTTCAGTTTGTCGATAGCGTCACGACGTGCGTTTCTGATGCTCACTTTGGCTTCTTCCACTGAGGTGCCGGCTGTTTTTACGAGTTGACGGCGGCGTTCCTCTGTTACTGGAGGCAGGCACAAACGAATAACCTCACCGTTGTTTACTGGTGTGATGCCGATGCTTGAGGCGAGAATGGCTTTCTCGATGGCAGGAATCATCTTCTTTTCCCAAGGTTGGATAGAGATGGTTTTGGCGTCAGGGGTGGTGATTGTGGCTACGTTGGCAAGTGGAGACATGGTTCCGTAGTAATCGATGCGAACTGGGTCGAGGATACGTACGTTGGCTTTGCCTGCACGGATGTGAGCGAGTGCATCGTCAAGGAACATTACTGAGCCTTCCATGCTGTCAGAGGCTTCGTCGTAGCATTTTTTTACAAATTCGTTTAGCATGTGCTATATGTTTTTGGGGTTTATATTCGTATTTGATGTGTGTCTATTTTTGAGGGTACAAATGTAAGCAAATTTACTGACATTTCCTAATGCTAAAATTCTATTTCCAATCCGTCGTATGCCAACGCCATATCTTGTGGTAGCGAGCGCTGTACGTCGGCGTGTTTGCCAATGGTGTGAGCCATGTGGATGAAGTAGGTGTGAGGTGCGTTGATGCGTTTGGCCATGTCGATGGCTTCGCTGAGTGAGAAGTGCGAGGGGTGCGGCTCGATGCGAAGGGCGTTGAGCACGAGTAGGTCGATGCCTTGCAGTTTTGTGAGCTCGTTGTCGTCGATGTGTGAGGCATCTGTGATGTAGGCCGTGTTGCCGATGCGGAATCCGACGATTGGAATTCTGCCGTGGAAAACGCGGATGGGCATGATTTCGATGCCATCGGCTATGGTGAAGGGTTTGTCAGCTTCGATGTCGTTGAGGCTCAGTTTGGGCGAGCCGGGGTAGCGCTGACCGAAGCAGTAGGGGAGTCGGATGCGCTGTATTTCGTTGAGGCGGTGCTCTGCGTAGATTTCCACTGGGGCTACGCGGGTGAATGGGCGGAGGTCGTCGATGCCGAACGAGTGGTCGTAGTGCTCATGGGTAAGGAGTACGGCGTCGATGGGGGCGAAGTCTACGGTGAGCATCTGTATGCGGAAGTCGGGACCGCAGTCGATGAGAATGCGTTTGCCTTTGTAGGTGATGAGGGCGGAGCAGCGCAGGCGTTTGTCACGTGGGTCTGTGCTGGTGCATACTTCGCACTGGCAGCCTATTTCGGGTACCCCGACGGAGGTGCCGGTGCCGAGGAATTTAATTTTGTTCATTGTTGTCGGTGGGTTGTGACGTTGTTGTCTGTTCATTGGCAACGGTCGACGCTGGTTCGTTGGTGCCGGTGGCCGCTGTGTCTGTTTTCTCATCGGTAGCGGCGGTTTTGTTTTTGCCGTTGCTGACAGGTGCTGTGGCGGCTTCGGTGGTTTTGTCTCCGAAGAGGTTGGCGGAGAAGTCGTGCAGCACGTATCGTTTGTAGTAGGAGATGAGCAGGGTGGTTACGGGCAGTGCTACGATCATACCGATGACGCCGAGTAGTGAGCCCCAAACAGAGAGTGAGAGGAGTATGACGGCGGGGTTGAGTCCCATGGCTTTGCCCATGATGCTTGGCACGAGGATGAGGTCCTGGGTGGTTTGTACGATGAGGAATACGACGGCGGCGAGGGCGGTCATTATCCAAAAGCACTGCCAGGGGTCGGAGGCGTTGAGTATGGTGAGCCAGTGGTTAGTTTCGGGCGAGGTGCTTTGCAGCATGACGAGGAGCATGACTGGGATGAGTCCGAGTGTCTGCATGTAGGGCACGAGGTTGAGTACGCCGATGATGAGTCCGATGGTGATGCCCATTGGGAGTCCGATGATTTTGAATCCGATGGCGAAGAGTACGCCTACGATGAGTGCCACGAGGGCTTGTCCGCGGAAGTAGTGGTTGGTGCATTGGCTCACATCGTTCATCAGTCGTGATACGAAGCGGCGGTATTTATCGGGTATGATGTTGATGAATCCGTCGGAGATATTTTCAAAATCTTTGAGGATAAAAATCATGTAGAGCAGTACGATGGCGGTGGCGAAGATGCCGATGATTATCTGCATGGTGCTGGAAACGACGTTCCAAAAGTGTGGTAGCAGCTGTTTGATTACCTCTTGATTTTCATTCTTGGAGACCCACTCCTCCCAGTCTATCTGTGCGATGAAGTTGACGATGAGGTCGTAGGTTTCGGAGGAGAGCAGACGGTCGGCGCCGACGCGGTTGACGAACTGCGAGGCGAGAAATCCAATGTCGGAGGCTTCGGCCTTGACGGCAGGCACCACGATTTCGATGATGCCGATAGTCGCCGCCACGATGAATAGGAAGGCGATGATGATGCTTGGCACACGGAACGTTACGTGGAGTTTCTTCTGAATGAAATCGACCAGCGGATTGACCAGGTAGGCGAGCAGCCAGCCGATGACGAAGGGGAGCAGCACGGCGCTGAGTCGGCGTGTGAGCAGTATGATGGCGGCAACTATGAGGGTGCCGATGACGAGGCGTACGACGCGGTCGAAGGTATAAGGTTTCTGTGGCATGATAGTGCTTTTGTTTCTGTGCAAAGGTACAACCTTTTTTTCTTTCAACCGCACGTTTTGTGTCTTAACTTTCCGTCATAAGCTGATTGCTTCCTACCAACCGTCGGGGCGGTTTTGATCGCAGTCAAAGGCTTCCCCGGATGGCTGAACAATCTTTTCCCTTGACAGAAAAACCCCGCAGCTTGGAGGCTACGGGGTTATGATTGTTGTTTAGGTGCTGTCTATTTATTTGCGCTCTTTGACGAGGCCATAGCGGTACGCCACAAGCAGTGAGCGGAGTTCGTCAACTTCGCGTGCTAGCTGACGGCCGTTGTCGGTGTCGCGCACAAGCATACGCTGGCTGTTGAACTCTACCACGGTGCGCATGGAGCGGATGTCGAGACCCTCTTCTACTGCACGCTTTGCAGAGGTGAACGGCTCGTGCTGAACCAACTGAAGGCCTTGTGAGTTGTAGACCAGAGTGTAGCCCGCAATACCGGTCTCTGGCTGGTAGGCGCGTGAGAAACCGCCGTCGATGACCATCATCTTGCCGTTGGCCTTGATTGGAGTCTCGCCCTTGATGGTCTTGACTGGTACGTGGCCGTTGATGATGTGGCGGTGCTCGCCTTCTACACCGAACTCGTCGAGGATACGGTCGCACACTTCTTCCTGCTCACGCAGTTTGTAGTAGTGTCCCTTCACCTCTTTGTGCAGTTCCTTCTCAGCCACGAAGTAACGCTCGAACGTTGCCATCTTGCTCTTGTCGAATGGTGCAGCGTCGGCTCCGCACCAGAGATACCACATGTAGTCGAGGGCAAACTGCTGCTCCTCCTCGTTGCCAGTCTTGAAGTAGGCCTCGCGAACCAGACGGTCCACCTCGTCGAGCAATGCCTTGCCGCAAAGTTGGCGGTTGCCCACGGTAACCTGTTTGAAGGTGCCGTCCTCGTTCAATGGAATGGAGGCGTGGAACATGAGGTTGCCGTTCTGCACAAGGTACATGCTACCGTTGGAGAAAAGGAAGTGCATGTGGCGGTGCAAGCGCTCGCTGTTGATGAACGAGTTGTGGAGCTTGGTCATCAGCTCGGCTTCTTCTGGAGTGAGTGTATAAGGATCGGCAGGGTTGACGGTTGGGAAGTTCATGTCCAACATAGCATACTCCTGACCGTTGACCTTCAGAACGCCACGCTCGAAGTCAATGCAGTGGAGCAGGTTGCGGTCGTCCATGCAGTACTCTTTGTGGCGTGCAATGATAGCTGCCTCCAGTTTGAATTGGATGATGCTGATGGCTTTCTGCATCTTGGCGATGAGCTGTGCATTCTTGTCGGAGTATTTTACGTCGGCAAATTTCAGTTTTGGTTGGAAAACGGTGCAAGGATCCTCGCCGTAGGTGTCCATGGCGAAGGTAGCCAGCGGCAGAAGATTGATGCCGTAGCCGTCTTCAAGGGTTGTGAGGTTACCATAACGCATACAGATGCGGATAACGTTGGCAATACAGCTGTCGTTGCCGCAGGCAGCGCCCATCCATAGAATGTCGTGGTTGCCCCACTGTATGTCCACGTCGTGGTAGTTCATCAGGGTGTCCATGATGATATGGGCGCCTGGACCGCGGTCGTAGATATCGCCCACGATGTGAAGCGAGTCGATGATAAGACGTTGTATCACCTCGCTGAGTGCGATGATGAACTCGTCGGCACGGTCAATGTTGATGATGGTGGAGAGAATGACCTTCAGATAGGCTTGCTTGTTAGGGTCGTTGAGGCTCTCGTGCATCAATTCTTGAATGATGTAGGAGAACTCCTCCGGCAATGCCTTTCTTACTTTTGAACGGGTATATTTTGATGAAACGGCCTGGCACACTTTCACCAATTGGATAAGTGTCACCATGTACCATTCGTTGAGGTTCTTTTCCTGTGGCTTGATCATCTGCAGTCGCTCCTTTGGATAATAGATGAGGGTGCAGAGGTCGCGTTTCTCCTGCTCGCGCAAGGTGTCGCCGAACAGTTCGTTCACTTTACGTTGAACGGAACCGGAGGCGTTCTTCATCACGTGCTGAAAAGCCTCGTACTCGCCGTGGATGTCGGAGAGGAAATACTCAGTGCCCTTAGGCAGGTTCATAATAGCCTCGAGGTTGATAATCTCGGTGCTGGCTGCCGCAATTGTAGGAAAACTCTTTGAAAGCAGTCTCAAATATGGGATTTGCTTCTCGTCTATAGTTCTTTTCATAACGATAGGGTTTGTTTAGAATTTTGCTGCAAAGATAAGCATTTTTTTTCTTATCTGTTCTTGCGCCAAGGCTTGCTGTCGCTGCCCGACTGGCGTTTTTCTTTGCGTGGTCTGTCTTCTTTGTGCTGACGCTCCTCTTTTCTGCCTCGCGACTCTTTGTAGTCCTTTGATTCCTTGCGGTCTCTTGAGTCGTCGCGGTGATGGCGCACAGGACGTTGCTGGTTTTTCAGTCGCTCAATGCTGTAGCGGCCTCCGTTGTCGCCGAATGCTTCCTCTATCTGGTCTGCCTGGTCGGCAAAGATGTCGAAGAAGGTGAATTTTGTGTCGATGTCAACGTTGAGAATCGAGATGCTCTTGTCGTTGGTGATTCGGTTGATGATGCAGAGAATGTCGCGGACGGTGACATTATGCTTCCTGCCCACATTGATTTTGAAACGAATCTTCTGACCTTTGGCGGGCTTGCCTTCGCCGTCTTTTGCCTTGCCTTCTTTCTTTTCCGGCAGGTTGAGATCCGGTGCATCGCGGTAATATTCTGCAAAACGGTTGAACTCCAGCGAAACGAATTTCTTCAGCATCTCCTCCTTCGGCAAATAGGAGAGTTTGGCTGTGATTTCGTCCATGTATGGAGCAATCTCGGCGTCATTCACGGTGGCATTCTCCATCTTGTTGATGAGGTTGAAGAGTTGCTTCTTGCAAACTTCCATGCCGCCAGGTACACGTTGTTGAGTGAATGTCTTTTTGATCATTCGCTCAAGGTCCTTGATGCGGTGTTTCTCGCGTTGATGAATGATGCTGACTGAAATGCCTTTCTTGTTGGCTCTGCCGGTACGGCCGCTTCTGTGAGTGTAGACTTCGATGTCGTCCGGAAGGTTGTAGTTGATGACGTGGGTGAGGTCGCTCACATCCAAACCGCGAGCTGCAACATCCGTAGCCACAAGAATCTGAAGGTTGTGGATACGGAATTTGTTCATTACGGTATCGCGTTGAGTTTGACTGAGGTCGCCATGAAGTGCGTCGGCATTGTATCCGTCGCGCATCAGCTTGTCTGCCACCTCTTGAGTCTCTTGACGGGTGCGGCAGAAAACAATTCCGTAGATATCTGGGTTTACGTCTACGATGCGTTTCAAAGCGAGATAGCGGTTGCTTGCCTGCACCATATAATAGATATGTTCTACATTTTCAGCACCTGCATTACGGACACCCACGCTGATTTCTTTCGGTGTCTGCATATAACGAAGTGCAATTCGCTGAATCTCCTTTGGCATTGTGGCGGAGAAGAGCAGAGTGCGTCGTTCTATAGGCAGTTGGGCGAGAATGATGTCAATATCTTCCTGGAAACCCATATTCAACATCTCGTCGGCTTCGTCAAGCACAAGATATTGAACGCGTTCCAGATGAACCTTGTCGCGTGTAATCAAGTCGATGAGACGTCCAGGTGTTGCCACCAAGACATGAGGCTGAACGTCCAGTTGTTTGAATTGTGTAACGATGTTTTCGCCACCGTACACTGGCACCACTTTCATTCCGTTCATCTTGGACGAATAATGCTTCAGGTCGTTAGCTATCTGCATGCAGAGCTCGCGTGTTGGAGAGAGAACAAGCGCTTGGATGTGACGTTGTTCCAGATTGAGCATATTCAGCAGCGGCAAACCGAAAGCTGCTGTCTTGCCAGTGCCCGTTTGAGCCAGAGCTACGAGGTCGCCTTCGTTGTGAAGCATGTATGGTATCACCTGTTCTTGAATAGGGGTAGGCTGTTCGTAGCCAAGTTCCGCAATTCCGTCCAGGATTTCTTGTTTGAGTTCTAACTCATTGAATGTAGACATATATATTATTGTATGTGCTGTGTGAATCGAAATCTATAATAACAAAAAAAGATGCCGACTTGAACAAACTCGACATCTTCTATTCAGTGGAGATTAGGGGAATCGAACCCCTGACCTTTTGACTGCCAGTCAAACGCTCTAGCCAACTGAGCTAAACCCCCGAAAAATTTTTTATGTTAGAGAATAAAAAAGAGACTCAAAACTCAGTTTCTTGTCTCTTCGGTCTGTGGGCGTTGACGGATTCGAACCGCCGACCCTCTGCTTGTAAGGCAGATGCTCTAAACCAGCTGAGCTAAACGCCCGAGATTTGCTCGGAAAAGCGATGCAAAAGTAGTGCATTTCGTTGATATGACCAAATCTTTCTGCATCTTTTTTTGTAAAATTTTTGAGCAATCTTTATTCCTTTGTAATTGGCTCTGTTTTATACCGTTAACGTTGTCTTATTTTTCCAATGTGAGTGCCAGACGGAGTCCTAAGTCGTTCTGTTTTTTCGATGGAGCGGCAAATCCACGGTAAGAAATGCGTCCATACCAAGCGCGAACGTTGAATCCGCCGCCACGGTAAACACGGTCGTAGCCGGAAGTTGGACCTGTTGGGTCTGTCTGTGTGCCTGATTTGTAATCGCCGGAGTAGTCTTCGCACCATTCCCACATGTTGCCTGTCATGTCGTAGAGGCCCAATTCGTTAGGTTTCTTTGTGGCTACTGCGCTTGGCTCGTCGGCACTGCACCATGCCACTTCATTGGCATTGGCACTACCGCTGTATTGTGTGTGGTTGGAGCGGTTGCCTCCACGGGCAGCAAACTCCCATTCAGCCTCTGTTGGGAGACGGAACTTCATGCCGGTCTGCTCGTTGAGTTTGGCAATGAACTCGTGACAGTCGTCCCAGGTCACTTTGTTGACCGGGATTTGAGGGTCCTTGAATTCGGATGGATTTTTGCCCATGACGGTTTCCCAAAGAGCTTGTGTCACCTCGGTCTCTCCCATCCAGTAGTCGTGGGTGATATTGACGGTATGAACGGGTTTCTCCTCATCCCATGGGTTTTCCATCTCTGAGGTGGCACCCATGGAGAAGGTGCCTTTCTCGACGCGTTTCATCCTGAACGAAACGCCGTTCGCTTTGAATGTACGCGTATTCTCGTCGTCTTTGGGCTCGTTGTTGCCGCAACTCACTAAGATAAGGCACGCTGATAGAATGAGCAAAGTCAGTTTTGTTCTCATATTATTTATAATGTATTTCCTTGTTGTAAATCTGACTACAAAATTATAGATAATTCTTGGTTCTTGCAAGTAGAAATAGCCTGTATTTTCGTCGGCAAAACAAAATCTGAGTTGTATCCGTTATTTTGTAGCCGGAAAAGTTTGCATTTTTTTTTTTTTTTTATTTAATTTTGCGCAGAATAATTCAATACGAATGAAAATGAAGAAATTTCTAATCTTATTGACAGTTTGTTTCTGTCTTCTGCCTGTTTCGGCGAAGTATTATCAGTACGGATATCTCCGTGACGATTTGGGAATTCATGCTTTTGCATCCCAATCGAGCATCACCAATACTTCTGCCCAAATTAGTTGCTCCCAATTCATTGTTCCAAGGAGCGTTTTGCAGTCTGTGGTAATTTATCACGATACCATCTACGCCTTGGCTATGTGTCGCGATACCTCATCTATTGAAGCCGGCATACCGTTCCATCGTAATCTCGAAGTCTATCTGGCCATCACAGCCTCCAGTTCCTACTCATCCAATGCCTTTGAGACCAATATCGGAACCAAGGTGTTTGACGGTTGGGTAGATGCCGACAGAGGTGGATTTTTGGTGATTCCTTGCTCCTCGCCGTTCTATTACCACCCTCAGACCAACCAAAACTTGATGATCACCATCTACGACAAGACCGGCACGGGAAACCCAACTTCTATGACATCTGCCATCCTCCAGTCTTCCAATTCGAGCAACGAAGGACGAATGGTTAGTGTGAACACCACCGACTGGCGTTCGGGCCTCAATTCGCTCTTGGCATGCGAGGTGTTCACCCCTTATGCCGTGACTTGCCCAACAATTCGTTTCTATACCACACCTGCTACCTTCAACGTGGATGAGTCTGAAACTCATGATGATCTCAATGCGTTCGTTGGTTCAATCAGCAAATATGGTATTGCTCAGATGCTCTACAAACCTACAGAAGTAGGCATGAGCGGTTCGATTCGTCGTCTGGACATCAAGGTGAGCAATATGGACTCTCAGCACACAGGCTCCACCATCGAGAAAGATCTTGAAATCTATCTTGCCAATAGCAACAGAACTAGTATCCTTTGTCACGACTACGAGAGTGCTTGGAATATGACCAAGGTGTTCGACGGTCATCTCTCTTTGACGTTGGGCTGGAACGATATCAACTTACAGGTGCCATTCAATTACAACGGTGCCGACAACCTCTTGGTCTGTGTGCTCGACAAAACCGCCGATACTGGAATATATTTCTCAGACCTCTATGGCATCGACCACTCTTATACTTCAGTGAATCGCGCATCTTGGCATTTCACCGACAACCTAAATTTTGCAACCCAAATCTACGATATCGATGATGTTGACTTCAGCGTAAGCACTATCTTTGGCTATACCCCTTCTGGTTTGCCAAACATGCACTTCTATTCCACATCTACCAATGCAACCAACTACGGCATCGTGGTGGGCAATGTGGAAATCTCCAGCGACAACAACACCAACTTTACACATACAGATTGTCCACTCCTCAACTCCGGCACCGTCACCTACGACCCTACTACCAAGGTGCTCCGTCTCGACAACGTGGTGATGAATAGCGATATCTATTTCAACGAGAGATTCGTTAGTCCTAACCTCACCATCAACCTCGTGGGCAACAACCGTATCGTTGACTTTACTTGTCCTGCCAACGCTGATGTCAACGTGACGATGACTGGTGCTGGTCAGTTGAAATGCGACCGCCTCAGCTTTGGCTACGGTGAAGATTTGAATCTCTCGCTCAAGATTCTCAATACAACGGTTGAGGCTGGCAGCAAAACCAACGGAATGGCCGACGGCATCGGCGGCTACGGCATGGAGCATCTCACCATCGAAAACAGCAACGTGACTGCTTATTCGGCTTATTACGGTATTGGAGCCTTCAACGATATCACTTTGACAGATTGCTCCATTGCCTATCCACAAGGCGCTACCGTTGCCAATGGCACTATCGTTGTGGGTGGCGATATCAACAATCGTCCGGACACCGTTGTGATTGTTAGAACAGGCTCTGGCCTTGAAATCACTCGCGAGAGCGAATTCCAGGTTGTTCCAAACCCAGTGGCCGATTTCACCACGCTGGAGTTGGAAGCCTACCACGGCGTGGCTCGCCTGCAGATTGTCGACGTTAACGGTCGCCTCGTGGCAGCCGTTGAACTCCCAGAGCAGCAAGAGCGCTATCGCTTAGACGCCTCTGCTTTGGCAACGGGCATCTACTACATCACCGTTACCTCCAACGACGGCCTTCGTCAAACCGCCAAACTGGTGAAGAAATAACTCCTTCCCCAAATAATACCAAAAAGACTTGCCTCGGAAGAGGTGAGTCTTTTTTTTGTGCGCGTAAGTCTTGACTCGCTATCCTTTGAACGGGAACGATAACCTTAACGGGAAGTTTAAGGTGTTCTCGTCTGCAGATAACGGAAGAGGTAAGTTTGCTTGAGTATGCCGAACTGTAGCCTGAGTTGCTTGGTAGAGAAAGGCAACAAGATGCTGGCCTTTATGAGCTACTGCTGCAGAGTTTATCCGTGAAATCAGTCAGATCGTCAAACTGACGAGTCTCTAAGAAAGCGTTTCAGTTGTTTCAGTTTCAATTAAAAAAAAGGTACCCCCCTAACCTCTCTTTTCTCTTATATATACTATATAACTAATTATATATTAATATATTATATATGTAATAGAAGAAAAATCAGAGAATGGGGGTATCAAAAAAATAACTGAAACAATTGAAATAATTGAAACACAACAATCGTATCAAAAAAATATACCAACCTAAAGTTATTACCTACAATGGATTACAATGTTTTTTCTTCCAAAGCACCTACCATGCCGAAGGCAGGTAAGGGCACAGAATTCGTGAATTTGGTGCTCTCACAGGCCACGAAATCGATGCAACAGCCCCTTTTGCCTATGGTTTTACCCGCAGTTTCGACACACCTCTGTGAAACGGAGTTCCCGTATTTCGACAAAAAAAGGTACGAACTATGTGGTTAAATGGGGCTTTTGATAGGGCGATTAGGCGATAGGGTAGCGAATTGTAGCCTGTGTTGCTTTGAAAAAAACGGTTCCCAAGGTTTCAAAAACTCTGTTCGCAGAAAATATTCAAACACTATTTTGTGTGTGTTCCAGATTTGCATGTATTCCAGAAAAGTTGTATCTTTGCACCGTCATAGCAATAGTTGGGTGTCACTTAGTAAGTCGGGTGTCCAGTTGAAAAAGCGAAGCCAATAAAGAGAGGGACTGCTCCTGCTCTGGTTACAAAGAGAGAACATTATTTGTTACTCTCTTTTTTTTTGTTTTAATTATCCATATAACACACGCTCTATATTTGCGTCATATTCTTTCTTCCTCGGTGAGTCCGCATTCTTTGAGAGCCTCCTCTTTTGTTAGACCACGTCTCATTGCGCCAAACGCACCGAGCACTTTCATGTCAAATCTGCTTATTTCACCGGATAGCATTTCGGCATGCATCTCGGTTGTGAATTCATCTTGCATCTGATTCTTTTCCATGGTTGTTTGACGTTTTATTGTTGTTTGTTGGTTTGCTTTTTCTTCTGTTCACGACGCTTTCGTCTGATTTCGCGGCGCTGTTCCTCGAGTATTCTGAATATCTCAAATGGTTTATCGAAACCCTCATAACGTTGAGCTTGCTTTGTCTTGATGTCGAAAGTCAAGGCTACGGGAGGACCATAGAGTTCCTCAAACTGTAATGCGCCCTTAAACTCTCTGCCATATACTTCAAGACCTTCTGTGGTTGTGCCTTCGTAGACAGCCATTTCGTCTTCTTCAAGAAGTGCTTTGACTTCGTCTGGCACTGTATGCCTGTTGTAGCGAATGGCAGCCTCT
This sequence comes from Paludibacteraceae bacterium, assembly GCA_024405895.1. Lineage (GTDB taxonomy): Bacteria > Bacteroidota > Bacteroidia > Bacteroidales > Paludibacteraceae > HGM05398. The sequence continues at coordinate 2,757 of JAKSNW010000020.1, read as the reverse complement.
TCGTTGAGTTCGTTGATGGCTTCGTTCAACTCTCCACGAGTCATTCCAGAGGTGGTTGCCACCTCGTTGTCGTTGTATTCCTTTTCCATAGCGGTTCCTATTAGGGCACAAATATACTACATTTCCACTATACTACAAAGGCATCTCCCCATCCTCCCAACTTCACCCTCACGAGTGGGGTTTTTATTTCCAGAAAAAGTTGTAATTTTGCAGCACAAACGGATGTGGATTTGTTAAGTGCATCGTTCGTCGGAGAACCACTTATTAACAGGTCTGTATCCGTTTTTTTTATAATTGATGAAAGAGAACAGCACGATGGTGCTGTTCTCTTTTTTTCTTGATTTGGTAGTTATCGGAATTTGTTGTATTTTTGCAGTGAAGAAAGAATATGTTTTTTCAATAGTTGGAAGGGCCAAACTCGTGAGAGCAAGGCCCTTGTTTTTTTATGTCCAGCTCGCTGGAATTTTATGCCGTGTCGTTAAGGTTATCGTTTAAAAATTATACGTCAGCGTGAAATAAAACAACAACGCCATCCCTCATAGTTGAAGGATAGCGCTGAAAGTATTTGTTGAGATTGAGTCTTCGGTTTTGTCGTTTATTTTGTTATGCGGTGAAGATAGAAGACCTCTTGGGTGGGTTGGTCCTCAAAGGTGTCATATCCAAGTTGGAAGTAGACCATTGCGGTGTCGTTGCAAGTGGTGATCTGATATTTCTCCTCGCCTTCGGTGATGATGGTCAGATAGTAGGTGTCGAGAACGTAGATGCCCTGCACTGAATCTGAGTTGGAAAACGAACCGTCGGCATTAAAGGTCATCAGTTTATTTAAGCCAGGGAAGAAATGGGGTAAACGGCCGCTTATGTTCGGGTAATAGACGAGGGAAGAGTCGACAGCCCAAGTGCCGACGATGAGTTCTGAGTAGTCAACTTGGAAAGGGTCGGGTTCGTCGCCAGTAGGTTCGTTGGGGGTGTTGCAAGCAGCAAACACCATGACTACGGCAAAAGCAGTCAGGAGGTAAGTGTAGAATTTTTTCATTTTATTGATGATAGTATAAGTTTAGCGTTGCAAATATACAAGTTTTTTTTTGAATCGGTAGGGTAGTGTATATAAACAAAAAAGACTTGACTAAGTAGTCAAGTCTTTGTGGGCGTTGACGGATTCGAACCGCCGACCCTCTGCTTGTAAGGCAGATGCTCTAAACCAGCTGAGCTAAACGCCCGAGGTTGCTCGGAAAAGCGATGCAAAAGTAGTGCATTTTTGCGATGTGACCAAATGTTTTCCCAATTATTTTTGAAATAATAATCAAAGAATTTATAAGTGGCTGTAATCGTGTGGCTTTTCTTTGCAATTTTCTGACTTTATAGTATTTCGGCAACGATGAAGTTGCTTCCGCCTACGAAGATGAAATCGTTGGCAGTAGCGTCTCTTTTTGCTGCTTCAAATGCTTCTTTGACAGAATGATAACATTCTCCTTTTAGTCCTTCAGCCTCTGCTTCTCGTTTCAAATCCTCTGCAGGAAGTGCACGTGGAATATTGGCTTGTGTAAAGTAGTAAACGGCATTTTTTGGCAACATTTTCAATAAATGGTCGCGTTTTTTGTCGCTTACCATACCGAAAACGATGCGGAGTGTATCGTATTTTTGTGCTTTTATCTGTTCTGTCAGGTAGGCATAGCCGCCTTCGTTGTGGCCGGTGTCGCAGACGGTAAGAGGGGAGTGGCCTATGGTTTGCCAGCGACCTTGCAATCCGCTTAATTTGCAAACGTGGGCAAATCCTTCCGCTTGTGCTTCGTTGGAAATCTTCACACCCATAGCACGGAGTTTGTCGATAGCTACACAGGCGGTCTGGATATTTTTCGTTTGATAATAGCCAGTCAACTCGCATTCTGGTTTGAAAGTCACCTCAGTCTGATCGGCAAACACGATTGGTGCCTGCATCTTTCTGGCTCGGGTGGTGAATACGGAGGCAATCTCCTCTTGCGTCTCACCGATGACCACAGGGGTTGCAATCTTGATGATGCCGGCTTTTTCGGCGGCTATCTTATCCAATGTGTCACCGAGAAGATCGGTGTGGTCAAGGCTGATGTTGGTGATGACAGATAGTTCCGGCATGATGATATTGGTGCAGTCGAGACGGCCACCAAGTCCCACCTCAATGATTGCCCAGTCTACTTCCTGTTTCTGGAAATACTGGAATGCCATGGCTGTGGTAATCTCAAAAAACGATGGGCAGAGGTCTTCGATGAGTGTCTTGTTTTTGTCGACAAAGTCAATCACCTCTTCCATAGGAATCATCTCGCCATTCACACGGATGCGTTCGCGGAAATCTACCAAGTGAGGAGAAGTATAAAGGCCTACTTTGTAGCCAGCGGCTGTCAATGTGGCAGCCAGCAGGCTTGACACAGAGCCTTTGCCGTTGGTTCCGGCTACATGAACGGTGCTGTACGAGGTGTGAGGGTGGTGAAACAGTTCGTCCAAGGCGAGTGTTGTCTCCAAGCCTTCCTTGTAAGCGCTTTTGCCCTTCTGCTGGAACATGGGGGCTGTACTATATAGATATTGTATTGCGTTGTCGTATAGCGCTTTTGTGGTCTCGTTTGTCTGCATAATATTTTGCTTTTTGGGAATGCAAAGTTACTCAAATAATAGTAACTCGGAATACTTATTCTGTAAAAACAAAAAAGAGAGCCGTTATTGACTCTCTTTTCTGCTCTCCCTCTTGGACTTGAACCAAGGACCCTCTGATTAACAGTCAGATGCTCT
>JAKSNW010000002.1 GCA_024405895.1 Paludibacteraceae bacterium | reverse complement strand
AAATGATGAATGACGTTGAGGAAAGCCTTATCGACTTCTCGGAAACCAAACTTATAGAGAAGCTACTGAGGGTGCAGTAACTAAGATACAAGAAGAGGTTCTTCGTTGTCAAGAAGAACTCAAAAATCTTAGTGAAGATGGTGTAAGCGAGGAAGAATCGGAGCAATATAGACAGTTGCAAGCGTTACTCGCAGCACTTACTAAGTTGCAGACAAAGGCAGAAGAAAATTGGAAGAAGATTTCCGGTGGTGGTACTACTGGCAATAAAAAACTTGAGAAAAGCCTAAAGGGTGTTAGTGTAGCGATGGCTGTTATGAACGAAGCAATCTCTGAAGTTCGTAATGAATTTGGAGAGATGTTTTCGGAAGCAACTAATGATGCTCTTGACCTCATTCAAACGTGTCTTTCTGCTGGCAAGGGTGTTATGGACACATTGTTGGCAGCTGGTATTGCAACGTCTGAGGGTATCAAAGAAGCGGAACGTGGTTCAGTTATCTTGGCAATCATTCAAGCAGCTATCCAAGTTACGATGGCTTTGATTAAGGTTCTCATGAACTTTACGAAGAACGCTCAACTGCAAAAGCAGATTGATGGTTTGAAAGACGAAATTGATAGCATTGATAGATTATACGAAAGAGCAGAAAGGGCAACAAAGAAATTGAGTGGTTCCGAGTTCTGGAGAAAAACTATCAAAGATACAAGAATCTTGAACAAAGAGATTGAGAAGTACAATGAAGCAATCGCTGCTGCTCAAGAACTGCTGAACAACTCACATACACAAAAGGCGAAGAGAAAGGCACAGGAACAACTTGATGACCTTGTAGATGCTCGAAACAAGATAGAGGATGAGTTGGCTGATGTGTACACCAACTTCTATGAGCATTTCATGACAACGAATGTTGAGGACTTTAGTCATTCGCTTGCACAAAACATCGTTGATGGTTTTAGCGAGGGTCTTACTGACTTGTCAAGCGTTTTCAATGATGCTATATCCGATTTGATGAAGAGCATCATCGTGGAGCAAATGACCGAAGACTTGAGGAAACTCTTTGAACCAGCATTTGAGCAGATTAGGTGGTCTTTCAACAACGGAGATACCACCTTTGACAAAAACGAAGAGAGATTTGCACTTGAAGCACTTGAAAAAGCGAAAGACCAAGCAGAGGGTATCGTGGACTATTATAAGGATATGTTCGATATGCTGAACTTGGATTTGACAGACCTTGAAGCAAGTAGCGGTGCTTTTCAAGGAATGACACAGGACACAGCAGAAGAGTTGAACGGACGATTTACCGCTTTGCAAATGAGTGGTGCAAGTATCGACTTGAAGTTGGATAAGACAAACCAAGCGCTTTCGTCACTATCTGCAACCGCATCGTCTGTAGCTGATGGGATTGCTCTCTTAAGTATAATGGCAAGCAATCAGTTAACTGCACTTGAGGAAATTCGTGATAACACGGCAAAACTCAACTCAATGGATAGGACGCTGCGAACAATGCAGACATCACTTATGACATTGGCTGGAGAATAAAAAAGGGGACTCTTGTAGTCCCCTACTCTATTGTTTAATGAAAGTGTACGTCATGTGTGCGCCAAATTCTTGCTCTTGTGCTTTGACTGTTAATAGTGAGCCGGATATTGTGGCGGTTTGGTATATGTAGTTATAGCATACATTGTTTCCGAAAGTTATGTTTGTTCCATCGTATGTATATGTGAACTTGCACGTTTTTTCGGAATCAACGCTTCCGTTATACAAGAGATAGAATTGCACTTCCGAATCGGATGTAAACTCAAGGACACGTTGAAATGTAGAGCCGAGCATTTCGCTCTCGCATATCCATTTCGTGTTTGACAATGTTTGTTTTGGTTCGTTGTTGCAGCCGCAAAGGCAAAGGCACATTAAAAGTGCCGCAATTGAAAATACTTTATTCATAATGCTAAAAATTGATAGTGCAAAAATACAAAAAAAATAGGAATATGTTGAATATCATGCTGAATGGTAGAGACCTAAAGGAAGAATGGGGTCTTACCGCAATCAAAGGTACTCTTGGTGCGTTACTTACGCCAAGTCAACCAAAGACATTGGTAACGAACTCAAATGCTGCAATAAATGGAGACGTTGTTGTTTCTCGAGCAAGAAAGGTTCAAAGCAGAACGATTACATTGCTTTTCCATCTTAACTATGGTGGTGACTTGCACAGCATCGTAAACCATCTGAAAGCACTTGAACAGGAGTTGCTGAACGGAGAGTCTGGTGATGGTATGAACCGATTCTTTGTTCAAGAACTTGACACAACATATTGGTTGTGTTATCAAGGTATGGAAGATTACACAAATATGGGTGAGTCATCAAGGGCAACGCTGCGAATTAAGTTTTTTGAACCAAATCCTATGAACAATGCAGAGTAGTATTTCGACAATTGTAATCAAGAGCAATGTGGGTGTTCCGTTGATTGAACTTACGTTGCAAGACCAAAGCGAGTGTATTGAAAGTGTTGGCGGTGATTGTTACATCAAGGTTGTGAGCAATACATTAGAAAATGTTGAGTTGCCAGCATATTCATACGCAGAGTACAATGGTAGAAAATGGTATGTAAAAGAACGCTATTTGCCACAAATAGAGAACGGCTATTACTCATACTCTGTCATGTTGTATAAGCCACAAAATGTTCTTGACAATACGATTTTTGCAAGACCTGTTACAGTTACCGATGAAAGCGGTGTAGAAACATCATGGTTAGAGCCAAACTTCGCATTAAACGCAAACAAGCAGACAATGTGTGAAGTGGTTATAGACTGCATAGAAAGTACGATTACAAACAGAAGAACTGATGCTTTTGGTAGTGAGTTTGTTGGTCTGTCTCTGCCACCAGACTGCGACTATGGTCAATCCGAACTACTCGCATTCTCTTTTGCCGGTGTGAGCATCAAAAAAGCACTTGATGATATTGCGTCAGCCTATGAGTGTAATTGGTGGATAGATGGCGGCATCTTGTACATGCAAAAGCAAGAGAACTCTACAATCATAGATTTGTCGGATGACTTCGTTGAGGTAGTTGGTCAAAAAGGGAACATTAGCGGTGGTATTGCGTCTATAAAACTCGGAAACACAAAAGAGAAAGCATCAAGATTGTTTGTGTATGGTAGTGACAGAAATATCACGGCAAAACAAGCGAGAGCCAATGGTATGGATGTTTCTTTCGACAATCGTTTGCGTTTGAAAGAGAATCACACATATCAAATTCCGTTGGCAGATGGTAGTTTCTATTCTTTGCAGACAGATGAGCGTGGCGCAGTCGGTGCTTATGGTGGGAGAGAAGAGGTTGTAATGGCAGATGACATTTATCCATCAATGACCTTTGCGATTACTAATGCTGCGGTCAGCATTGTAAACAATGAGGGAAAAGAGATTTGGAAATGCCGTGCGCAAAGTGTTGACTCTACACCATCCATTCGAGGTAAGAAAATAGAGATTGCCGATGTGAGTCCAAGCATTGTTTTCTCATCTGGTCTTTTGAATGGTATGACTTTTGAGGTTAGGTTCGTTACGAACAATGAGACTTTTGGCTCGTTTGACTTCTATATCGTTCCGCTTGAGTCGAGCAATACTCTCATACCATCTGGAACATTTGTGCCGAAAGCGTATGACACATTCAACCTATTGGGAGTGAAGATGAGTGATGCTTATATAGAGGAAGCTCAAGATTGGCTTGCTGCAAGGGCATACGAGATTCTGAAACAGAATGAGTCAAGTTTCCCTGTTGCAACGATAGAGACAGAACCAAGATTTATCATTGACAATAATGTGTCTATATCATTGGGTGATAGGGTTCGTGTCAACAGTGAAAGGGTTATGAATGGGTATATCAATAGAGTTGAGTATTTGCGATACTCTTTGACTTTCCCATATGACATTGAGTTGCGTTTGTCGGAGAAAAAGATTGAAGGAATTATTCGTCAGCGAGAGTTGGACTTTTCAAACATATGGACAAACTTTGACAATGTAACAAGCGGTCTATTCGGAGATAATCGGTTTATTGACATCAACACCGATGATAGGTTTGCCAAATTCGGAACTCTTGTTGACGGAGTTGCTGGTGGTGTTCCTACAGGAATGGTTACAGATGGTGGTCTTACTTTTAGCGGAGAATTAGTTTTGTCCGATAGAGATAGATGGTACTTGCAAGGCGGTTCATTAAGAAAACGAATAGGAAACACTGTCAAAGTGCCAAGCGTTGATATTGATTTGAACATGCTTGAGCCACATAATCGTTATCGTGTGGTAGCAAGATGGGCAGAAAGTCAAGAATATGCGTCAGTATTCATTGAAGATATTACTAAGGGTGGAGATATTGAATTAGCATCAGAGGAGAATCAATGCGTATTAGGCTTTATTAGTTTCTCGGATAATACTGATTCTTGGACTTGGAAGTACGGAGCGTCAAAAGCAATGACTATCTTTGAAGATGGAACTATTTCTACCGACGTGTCGAGAGAAGAAGTAGATGTTATCAACAAAGGACATTCGGTATCTCTTGCAACAAGGGGAATGTATATTTCCGAAGAATTGGTCTTGAGTGATGAAGCTGTTAAAGCTTTAAGAATGCGTCTTGGACTTGATTAAAGCAAAGAAAAACAGTTGTTTAGGTGTGAATTTGTGCCAAGAAAATTTGGTCATTTCACACCTTTTTTGTAATTTTACATCGTAATAAGAAACTTAAATAAACAAACGATGATAGTAAAAATAAAGAAAGATTGTAACTATCGATGCAACCATTTATTGAGAAAAGTCCACATTGGAAAAAGATGGAGTGTATCGTATAGAATTACGTTTGACCATTCGTCAGCGTATATGTTAAGTGCAAACCAAACCCAAGTGAATAAGTTGTTTGGCATTGGTCAAGTGTTCCACCATTGGCAATCTATGAGGATAGGTTGGAGATGGGATTTAGAAAAGAGTATGGTAGAGTTGGTTGCATATTGGTATAATAACAAAGTAAGGGACTATGTGCATATATGCTATGTGAAACTATATCAACCAACTGATATGATGGTAAGTGTGCAAATCGTTGATGGTGCCGTTATTTTCCGCTGCTATGTTGGAGAATCGTTTGTCACAAGGGCATTTGTGATTAAAGAAAGATGGCAGAAAGTTCCTATTTTCTATGAGTGTTTTCCTTACTTCGGTGGGTACATGCCAGCACCACAGAATATAGGCATTAGTATTAAAAATATATAGTAATAGGAGTGTGCAAAGATGATAAAAAAAGTCTTGTTCGTATGAACAAGCGTCAAAGATGGTGGAAAGTATTATTATGACGCAGACGAAATCATAAAATGGAAAAAAGAGAATATTCGGAAAAAGTCTAAATAAGTTTAGTTTGTAAAGTTTATGTGTTAGTGCGTGCAACTCACGCACTTTTTTTATACCTTTGCGCATTGAAAATTTAGTGTTATGGTAGAAGAAATAATTGGTTATATGGTTGGTTCTTTGGTAATGGCTTTTATCATTTTCGCTATTGTAAAGAATGTGAAATCTGGACACAACAATAAAAAGCAATAGTGAGTAATGGAGATTAAGGCTACACAAGAGAAACAGTTTGCAAATGCAGTAAAGGCGGCAAAGCCTACATACTTCGTTATAGCTGGTCATAGAGGTCTTGGAACAGGAGCGCACGGATACATTGATGAAGCATCTTGTGCTTGTGATATTCAAGAGCAGATGACAAAGTATATGCGAGGAAGGGGTGCTATCGTGGTAAATGAACCAGTCAAGATGGAACTTGCCGATGTTGTTAGAATGGTAAATGGACAATGCAAAAAAGGAGATTTGTGTTTAGACATCCATTTCAACGCTTCGAGCAACCCAAACGCAAGCGGAGTTGAAGCATACATTCGTCAAGGTAGTACTGATGCTATGGAGAAATCATTTGCTTCAAGATTGGTCAACTCTATATCCTCTCTCCTCGGAATAGCAAATAGAGGTGTAAAGGCGGACAATACTGGCGCACACACTCGCATTGCTATGTGCAGAGATATTAAGTGTTCATCTGTGCTTATTGAGGTTTGTTTTTGCACATCTCCGAAAGACTGTGGTGCATATCAGCAGAACCAAGTTAAAGTTGCGCAGACGATGGCAGAAATTATGTTAAACTCATCAAAAATATAGCGTATGGATTGGATGGCTTTAGTATCGACAATCTTGAGTGCGGTATTGCTTCCAAGTTGTGGCATCTTGTTTTTCCGGCAAGAGAAAACAAGGAAGAATATAGAGAATGAGCAACTCCGAAGTGAAGAGTGGCGAAAACTATATGAAGAAAGCAAATCAGACTCAAAGGAAAAGGAGATTGTAATCAAGGAAAAAGACATTGAGATTTTGCGCCTTAAAGAAGACAAAAATTGTCTTACACAGGAGAACATTAGGTTACGATTCCAAAAATGCGTAAAGTTCAAATGTTTTGATAGAATGCCACCATTCTTGGCAGAAGAAGTGGGTGATGAATCAGCATCAGAGGAGCAATGATGAAAGAGAATAGGTTGTTTGAGCGCATAGAGCAGATTGTCATTTGGCTTGTTGTAATTGGTGGCATGCTGCTTTGCTTTTGCAGTTGCGCACCAAGAATAAAGTATATAGAGAGAGTAACGCATGATAGTGTATACATTAACAAGGTATACACGGATAGCGTATATTATCGTGATTCTATATATGTAGACAAGACCGGTGACACAGTCTACAAGACAGTGATAAAATGGAGAGAAAGAAAGATTGGTGGTCATGATACTATATACGTGAACAAGAGTGACTCAATCCCATATCCAGTCGAGGTAGAAAGAATCGTAAAGAAAAGCAATGGTTTCACGACTGGTTGCACAATCGGTTTTTTTGTTACTTGGATAATGTTGTTATTAGTAGTGGTTCTGTACATCGTAAGAAGATATGCCTACAATAAGAAATGAGGAAGATAAGATTTCGTACTATCACTATATATTAGAGGGTGGTGGCGAAATAGAGTTCAAAGACGAACACACGCTTCAAAGTGTCTGTGTGTTTTGGTTCAAGGTAAACTATCCGAAGTACACTATTCATAGCATTCCGAATGGTGGTAAGAGAGATATTGTAACCGCAGTAAAACTTCGCAATGAGGGCGCACTCTCTGGAGTACCAGATTTATTCATTGCGGCTATGAAAGGCGGACATGGTGGCTTCTACATAGAAATGAAGAACGGAAAGAAAGGTAGAGTAGAACCAAACCAAAGAACGCTAATGCAGAAACTCTCGGAAGAGGGTTATCGTTGTGAGGTGTGTAGAAGTTATGAAGAATTTAAGAGAATGGTAAATGACTATTTCGGAAAAGATTCTTGAAATAATAAAAAACGAGTTGAAAGAGCGTAAGGAGCGTGGGTTAATGCCGATGCTTCTTACGTTTTATCGTTTACAGAAGAAAGCATATGAGTTTGGCATCAGTGATAAGGAATTACGCTCTGGACTAAATGAATTGTATAGGGACAAAAAGATATTTGTTGGTGATACTCTGAATGATAGGTATATAAGAAAGCTATGAAGATATACATGGTTAAAGCATTGATGAACGTGACTAAATACTATCCTATAGTATGTGGTGTGATATTGACTATTCATTGTCTTTTGTTGTTGTGTGGAATAGATTTGTTTGCCGTAAAAAGTTTTGTCCTTGCAAATGGTATATCATTTGTATTTTTCTACTATTTGAGTAGATTGTTTAGCTTCTGTTGGCTGCATAGGTTATTCATAATCTATGACGTGACTTTGTTTTTGTGTGTGCTGGCGCAGAATGATAACTTTTTTGCGGAGCATAATATGAATGTAACGATAGCACGTTTAGTGATGCTTGGATTCGGCATAATCATACAGTTAATGTTATTAGTAAATATAGTTTATGGAAAACGGAAAGGAAGAACTGATAAATGTTGCAAGGGAGATTGAAGAACTTGCAACAAATAATCCATGCGGTGCGAGTGAAAGTGTATTGATAAGCATTGCAAGAGGGTTGCGTGCCTTAATTCGTACAAAGGTAAAAACAGAGGTCAGTAGAGAGGAAGCATCCAGAATACTTGGAGTCAGCACAAGGACATTTCGTAGGTTGGTCGTTGATGGTAAGATACCTAAAGGTTATCGGAATGGACATAAAGAGCTATCTTGGTATGTGGAAGATTTGAAGAAAAAATAAAGTTGTCCTGTTGGTTGGACAAGTTAGTTGTTTGGGTGATACATCGTTATGCGGTGTATCACTTTTTTTTGTCCATTATTAGGGCAACGCTTGTTTCGGTAATAATTTTGCGGAACGTATAACCATTAAATTATTATCTAAAATGAGTGAATCAAAAACTTACGTTTTCCAACCAGACGGAATGGGAAACAGCGCATTGGCTTCACTTATGCCAATGCTTCAGCAGAGAGGTGTAGACCCATCTGTTTTGGCAATGTTGTCTAACAATCGTGGCATCTTCAATGGTGGCGGTTGGGATGGTATCATTGCCCTTGTTGTAATTGCTGCTATCTTCGGATGGGGCGGTAATGGTCTTTTCGGTAATCGAGGTGGTAACAATTCTACCGAACGAGAGATGATTATGAGCGCTATTCAACGTAACGGCACCGACCTTTCGTCACTTGCAAGTTCATTGAATTGTAGCGAGGGTCAAATCATGCAAGCCGTTAACAATGTGGCAACCCAGATTTGCAACTTGAGTGCTGCAGAGGGTCAGAACAGCATGCAAATCATCAACAGCATCCAAGCTGGCAACACAAGCGTGTTGAGCAAGCTCGCTGATTGCTGCTGCGAAAACCGCTTGGCTATTGCCAATCAAACAAACGCTCTTCAAAACGCTATCAACGGCACAAATGTTGGTATGGAGCGTGGTTTCTCAAGTGTTGCTTATGCCGCTCAACAGCAAACTTGCGACCTCAAGCAAAACGCAGATTGCAACACACGCTCTATTCTTGCGAAGCTCGACCAAATCGAAGACTCACGAAAAGACAGAGAGATTAGCAATTTGACTGCTCAACTTACTGCTGCAAATAGCCGTGCAGAACGTCAATCCGAACTTGCGCCAATCTACAAAGCGTTGAATGACATCCAATGTAAGCAACCAACAACCGTGACCACCCCTTATCAGCCATTCGTTACTGTGCCAAACTGCGTAGCTTGGCAATATGGTTTGAACGGCTTCAATGGTTTCGGTAACAATGGTGGTGGTTTCCTTTAGTAGTTGGAGGACAAAATTATGATTCCACCTTATTACACGCAAAGAGCAATTCCACGAATTGAGAGTACCGGAGTAAATGTGACAACAGATAAGGTGCAGTACACCTTCCGCTCTCACACAATGCTTCTCGCTCCTTTTGTAGGCATTATCATCGTAAGACTCGGTCATCCGACACCAACAGGTACAGATGGTGAATTACCAGTAGTGTTCAACTCTGGAGACACGGACACACCAGTGACAAAACTTGGCGGTACTCCGTTGTTAGCAAAAGACATTGTCGGAACAGGTGTATTCCTGTTGTTCTATGACGCTTACGGAAAAACTCTTCAGTTCATAAAATAAAGTGAAATAATTGAAAGCTATGTTTAGCAATGTGAGAATCGGCACTACAATCTATGTGCTACACAAGTCAGAAGCAAAACTTGAAATAGGCGAAGTAACGTACAAAACTGAGCCAACTCCGATGTATACGAACACCTATCAGTCTGGAATCATGCAACCGCAAAAGATGTATGTAGACCTTGATGTGCGTATTAACGGAGAGAATGTGAAATTCCAAAAACTACAAGCAGATGCTACGATAGCAGATAGCAACGGAATGGTAGTATCAGAAAGTAGGGATGCAATACTCAACGAGGTTCTTGCTATGCAGAAATGCAGTCAGTCTATCATAGATAGCGTGGAGCATCATACAGAGATTGTAAGCAGATGTAACGCTCTGGTGCAAGAGCTAAATCCGGATGCAAAGCGTGATGCAGAAAGAGCAAAAGAAATTGTTGACCTACGAAGTGAAGTCGGTGAACTCAAGAATATGCTAACACAACTTTTGTCAAAAAAAGAAAAGGAGAAATAAATCATGGGATGGACAGAAATTAAAGAGCGCAATGAAGGCGCTAATCGTAGCGGTCGCAGAGTAACAAAAATGATTCGCGAAGCAAAAGAACTTCTTGAAGAAATTTGTGAAGCGGCTGAAGAAATGGAATCTGAATATGGCGAACGTGATGGTGGCTACGGAGAACGTGGTGACTATGGCGAACGTGAAAACTATGGAGAACGCAGAGGTCGTGATTCAAGAGGACGATATTCAAGGTACTAATTTCTTAAAGGTAATAAGGGTTAGGGGTGGGTATTCTTCTATGGATAGACTTGACTATTACGAAATGAAGCCGTCTGGAATGGAACGCTATCTATCTTTGTATGGATGGCATTTTAGCAAGAATGCTTGTATGTGGGCGGTTTCTATGATGAAAGATAGGAATGGCTCAAAAATTGTTCCTATGACCAAAGAGCAGCTTCGTGAGGTGTTTACCAAGAATGGTATGACAATGCCAGAAACAAAGGGATACGATGACGTGTTCTTGGCTGCTATGGTCAAAGCAGACTATTTCGGTAGCTCAATTACTACAGAGAACCAAATGTGTAAAATGATAACAGACATACTCGGAGATAAGGATGGGTATGATGGTATGTTATACACACGATGGTATGCTGACACAATCGCAAAAGGAATACCTATTATTTGGGAAGATTTATTGTGATTGCATTTAGCATAAACATAGGACATTATTCTTGGCGAGTTGATTGTTTTGTTGCAGTAAGTCATTATGATGAGGTGGAGATAGTTGGTGCTATCGAAAGAATAGGAGCAAGCAAAAGAATCGTAGAAAAAGTAAAAGGTAATTTGCGCAGAAGGACCCTTGACACTGGATTCACGTTATCCAATAAAAAAGAAAGGATAAGCGTTATGGTGATAGGACTGACTTCATCATCTAAAGAAGAGATGAACTCAATAAGTCATGAGTTGCGTCATCTTGTAGATGACATAGCATCTACTTGCAGATTGAATAGGTGTGGAGAAGAAGTAGCATATCTAACTGGAGATTTAGCATCGGAAGTGTTTTCTCATGTTTCTGCATTATTTTGCGATAAATGTAGACACAGGTAAAATAAATGAGTTACCTTTGCTGCGTCTTGATGATTACCATGTTTTTTTGCTTAAAATTGAATGGGGACGGCATAGCCGCCCCCTTTTTTGGTACACTACTTGGGACACTTGCCTTGTAATATATTGATTGTCAGTAGATGTTGCGGAAAGTGAGGGATTCGAACCCCCGGACCAGTTACCCGGTCACCGCATTTCGAGTGCGGCCCATTCGACCACTCTGGCAACTTTCCTTTGCGAGTGCAAAAATACAACTATTTTTGGTTTTGATGGGTATGTCGATTGATATTATTTCCTATTCTCTGCGAATGAAAGTCTTGACTGTTTTATTCGCGCGTATAGCTTCTCAACTCGTTGGCATTGAGGCGGAGGAATATCCAGATAAGCAAGGTGAAGGATACCATGGAGGAACCACCATAGCTCAGGAATGGCAACGGAATGCCGATGACAGGTGTGAGACCGAGCACCATGCCGATATTTACCAAGAGGTGAAAGAGGATGATGCCTACGATGCAATAGCCATAAACCTGCGCAAAGAGATGACGCTGGCGCTCTGCCAAGGTGATAAGACGCATGAGCAATGCGACATACAGCAAGATGACCACGAGACAACCGATGAAGCCATACTCCTCACCAACGGTGCAGAAAATGAAGTCGGTGGCCTGCTCTGGCACATATTTCAGTTTGGTCTGGGTGCCATGCAGGAAGCCTTTGCCCCACAAGCCACCAGAGCCGATGGCGATTTTCGACTGGTTGACGTTGTAGCCTACGCCTCGAGGATCATCTTCCATGCCGAAGGCAACCTTGAGACGCATCTGCTGATAGTTCTGAAGTACGTGCTCAAAGAAATAGTCGGCAAACAGACAGAATACGATTCCGCCCAATACGAAGATGCCGATGAATGCGTAGGTATCGTGGTGTGTAGCCATACCCCAACCTATCAAGAAGATGCCGGCAATGGCGGTAAACACAATAGTCAAGGTGGTAAGCGGCATGGCAACAAAGAGCTGGTCGATGAGAATTGCCAACGACATGGCACCGACATAGCAGCCAAGCAGAATGGATGCCATACGGCTGTCTTTGCGGTAGACAAGCAACAGGCATAATGCGATGATATAAACGATGGTCATGGCAAGCATGACACCGACTTCGCCGCTGTCGCCCATCAGGAACGGCACACCACTATATTTGATTACTATAATAAATAATAGTATGGCTGCAGCACCAAGTGAAGGAATGATGCCAGGAAGTCCGCGACGGTAAAGCACGAGGACAAAGGAGAAATAGACCAATGCCGAACCGGTTTCCTGCTGAAGGATGATGATGCCGATTGGCAACAGGATAAGCATGACGATACGGGCATAATCGCGCAGATTGTCAAGTTTGAAACTCTCCTCACTTATCATTTTCGCGACTGCCAACGATGTGGCAAACTTACCGAACTCCGCCGGCTGTATAGCCACAGGGCCAATATAAAGCCATGAGTGCGAGCCTTTTGTATCTGGTGCTATAAATATCGTGACTATAAGTAAGAGTATAATACCCCCATAGATGAAATAGGCAAGCTGACTATAATAGCTGCTGTCCATCAGCGTGATGACCAGTGCAAGAAGGAGACTGACACCAACCCATATAAGCTGCATGGTGGCAGTGCGGTGTTGGGCAAAGTCGAGCCAAGAGCCAGGACTGTAGTCGTAGCTTGCACTGTAGATATTGAACCATCCAATCACCAACAACAGGAGGTAGATGATGAAGGTAGGACGGTCGATAGCCGCGAGTATGTTATTGCGCTCTTTGGTCACTCTTTCTTTTTAACTGGCGGAAGGATAACGGCAGAGGAGATGCTTTCCACACGTCCCTGTCGTGCCTCACTGATTTCTCTCTTGATATATTTCTCAACCATCAGACTGGCAATAGGAGCACTCCATGTGGCACCGTAGCCGGCGTTCTCCACCAGCACGCACATGGCAATCTTTGGGTCGTCTTTAGGGGCAAAGCAGATGAACCACGAGTGGTTGGCACCGTGTGGGTTCTCAGCAGTTCCTGTCTTGCCACATATTGTAATGCTGTCGAGATGAGCCACACGGGCCGTTGAGCCAGTGCCGCCACCATTGACAGCCCATTCCATTCCTTTGATTACAGGTTCAAAATAGCGTTCGTCAACACCCACATCGCGTCGTTTGGTATAGGTGGTGTCGATATGTCCCTTGCCAATGGCTTTCACCATGTGTGGTTTGTAGTAATAGCCACGGTTAGCTATGATGCTGGCAAGATTGGCCAACTGCAACGGTGTGGCATCCACCTCACCTTGTCCGATGGAAATGGAGACTACACTAAGCGAACGCCAACGGTTCTTGCCGTAAGCCTTATCGTAGAAATCGGCATTCGGGATAAAACCACGGTTTTCATTCGGGAGATCTATGCCGAGACGATAACCGAAGCCAAGCAACACGATATCGCGTTTCCACACCTCAAAAGCTTCATGGATATTGGCATATTTGCTATTGTCGAGCATCGCACGCAAGGCATAGCAGTAGTAAGAGTTGCAAGAGTTGGCAATGGAGTTTGCCAAATCAAGCGGAGAAGCATGACCGTGACAGCCAAGGTGGAAATTGCCGGAATGATAACCGTGTGAACATGGATAAGCCGTGTGAGCTGTGATGATGCCTTCTTTCTGAAAAACCAGTGCATTGGCGGTCTTGAAAGTAGAGCCAGGAGGGTACTTTGTCATGATGGCACGGTTAAGCAGAGGCTTGTGAGGGTCGTTAAGCAATTTGGTATAGTTTTCCGCTTTCTGACGACCCACAAGGATTGAAGGGTCGTAGTCGGGCTTAGACACCAAGGCAAGCACCTCGCCAGTCTTTGGTTCGATGGCTACGATACTGCCCACCTTGTTCTGCATGAGCATCTCGCCAAATTCCTGCAGTTCGATATCAAGACTCAGCGTGAGGTCTTTGCCAGGCACAGGAGCGTGGTCGTGCCTTCCTTCGTCGTAACTGCCTTGAATACGTCCATGCTTATCGCGCAGAAGAATCTCCATGCCGTTATGACCACGGAGTTCCTCCTCATACTGTTTCTCTACACCAGAGATTCCGATATAATCGCCAGGATGATAGTAGGGATCTTCGTTGACGATATCAGATGAAACCTCACCGATATAGCCGAGTGTATGGGCTGCATGGTGACAGTTGTATTCACGCAGAGTACGGCTTTGAACCGTAACACCAGGAAATTTATACAACATTTCCTGAAGCGAGGCATAGTCGGATGGTGAGAGCTGTGTGATGAGACGTTGGGGAATCAATGCCGAATAGCCCACGTTCTTGGATTTGTCCTTGATGTCAGCCATACGTTGGTCAAAGCTCTCCTTGGTGATGGAGAGGAGCTGACAGAGTGCAAGCGTGTCGATGGGATGTCCCTCATGGTCAGCCTTACGCATTTCGCTTTCGGTAATCATCACATCGAAAGCCTGCTGGTTGTAGACAAGGAGTTCGCCGTTGCGGTCGTAGATCAGTCCGCGTGGGGCATAGAGGGTTTTACGGTAGAAGGCGATGTTCTCGGCTGCTTCCTGATAGTCGTGCACAAGCTGAATGTTAACCAACTGTGCAATAAGAACCAGAGCAACAATAGCAATGACTATTCTGATAGGCCACACACGACCTTGGAACTTGTCGAGACTCATTGTTTACGCCAGCTTTTCTTGATTTTCTCTATGAGCACCATGATGAGCGCTGTGATGCCGATGCTGCTGAGTGCCTTGAGCATGGTGAAGCCGAAGTTCACGAATGTGAGCGACTCCAGCAGATAGAGTGTCAGATGATGCACAACGATGAGGGTGAGTGCGTAGTAATAATAGGCGGCGCCGTATTCCTTGAGGCTTGGGTCGCCTTTCTCCATCTGCTCCTGTGTAACAAACAACTTCATCACCATCGGACGAAGATAAGCCACAAAAACTGTGGCAGCCGTATGAATGCCATAGACGCCGGAGAAGACATCGAGTGTAGCACCATAGGCGGCAGCGATAAGCAGCAGGGCGGATGGTTTGATATCGTTACGAAGTGAGAGAATGAACAGCACATAGAAATAGATGCCACACCAGCCGAAAAGCTGGATATGGTTGAGCAGCAACACCTGTATCAGCAGATAGCAGATGGCACGGAGTGCTATGTTGATATTGTCTCTCACTGTGTTCTGTTTCTTTGTGCTATTTTTCCTCCTCCTCTTCCTGATTCTCGGAAATCAGTTGTTTTATCTCTTCACGGTTGGCATTGTTCACCACATGCACATAATTGAGCGTGCCGAAGCTGGTGCTCCATTCGATGACTGCATCGTATTCGGCGGTGGTGGAGTTCTGTGTAACCTTGCGAACGATGCCGATAGGGACATCTTCCGGGAAGATGGCAGAATAACCTGAGGTGGTGATGGTGTCGCCCACCTGAGGAGCCATGTGACGAGGGATATTTTCCACATGACCGAAGAGTGGCGATTTGCCATTCCACATCACGGAGGTCAGGAAATTATTGCGGGTAAACTTACCGCTTATGTTCAAGTCGTTGAGTGCAGAGATAATCACAGCATGGTGACGTGTGACACTTTGAACTACGCCAACCACGCCTTGAGTGTTCACAACACCCATATCTGCCATGACGCCATCGGCAGAGCCTTTGTTGATGATGACGATATTGTGGCGTTGATTGATGGTGTTGTAAACCACTTTGGCTGTGATGTATTCTGTGATTGGGGTATGAGGCAGAGAGTCGAGAAATTCATAACTGATGGAATCCTTTTCTGCAGCATGCAGACGGACAAGTTCCTCTCTCAGTACCTCTATTTCCTCCTTGAGCGCGGCGTTTTCTTCCACCAACTGATTATTGAACAGACGGAGACCCAAGTACTCGGTGGCAGCCGTAGTCACAGCATTGGCTTGGGCGGTCAGCACAGTGCTGACACGTCCGAATACGCTGCGTTGGTATGCAAGGTTGTTGCATACGACCACCAGTGCCATTATCTCCAGAAAGAGGAACAGCAACGTGGTGCCCGACTGTTTGAAGAACTTGATGAGTGTCTCCACGCTCTCGGCAGGATAGGGTTAGGCTGCGGTATTAGCGCAACAGGAATTTGAATTTGTCTACGTTCTTGAGGGCTACGCCTGTACCACGGGCAACTGCACGCAATGGATCGTCTGCCACATGGAACTGAATCTGAAATTTCTCGGTAAAGCGTTGAGCCAAGCCACGAAGCAAAGCACCACCACCAGAGAGATGGATACCGTCTTGAACGAGGTCGTGATACAGCTCGGCAGGAGTAGTCTCGAGGGCAGCATGGATAGCATCTTCCATTTTCTGGATGGTGTGGTCAAGACAGTGAGCAATCTCCTGATATGACACGCGAACCTCAGTAGGAAGGGCTGTGATACGGTTGGCACTGTGAAGGATATAGTCTTCCGGACGTTCGTCCTCTGGAAGTTCGATAAGGGCAGAGCCCACTTCTTTCTTGATATCCTCGGCAGTTTTCTCACCGATACGAACGTTGTGCTGACGGCTCATATACTCCACGATGTCCTTGGTGAGTTCGTCGCCGGCAGTACGGATTGACTTATCGGTTACGAGACCACCGAGTGAGATTACAGCAATCTCAGTGGTACCACCGCCTATATCAACAATCATGTTGCCACGAGGAGCCTCTACGTCGAGACCAATACCGAGGGCAGCAGCCATAGGTTCGTAAATCATATAGATTTCACGTCCGCCGGCGTGTTCTGAAGAGTCGCGAACGGCACGGATTTCCACCTCAGTAGAACCTGAAGGGATACCCACCACGATGCGGAGTGAAGGAGAGAAGAAGCGATTTTGACGAGGGATGAGTTTAATCATACCGCGAATCATGAGCTCTGCAGCCTTAAAGTCGGCAATCACACCGTCGCGCAGAGGTCTTACGGTATAGATGTTTTTTGGTGTTTTTTCCATCATCTGACGTGCCTCGCTGCCGATGGCAATGAGTTCGTCGGTGCGTGAGTTAAGAGCAACCACTGAAGGCTGGTCAACCACGATACGGTCATTGCAAGTAATGACGGTATTTGCGGTACCGAGGTCAATGGCTATGTCTTGATTGAACGAGAAGAGTCCCATTGTGTAGTGTATTATTTTATATTTTCCGTTTGTAACTATTTGTTTTTGTGATGCTAAGGACTTACCACAAGGGGCTACCTTAGCAATTCGCAAAGTTAGTGCATTTTTTGCATTCTTACATATAGTAAATAAAGAAACTTTCCACCGTTTTTCAACATTTCGGCAAGAAGTTGCGTTTTACATCATAATCAGCCAATTACGCGAAACTGCAGACATTATTGTGGCAATATGTTTTTACGATTCCTGTCGGATTCGGCAAATCTGCCCATACGATTTTAGTTCTCACAAATGGTTTTGAAGATTTCCGAAAGGGAAAAGTTGCCAGATTTTTCGCAGACAGAAATTATACTGCAAGCATGTTCCATGGTATTCTCAGCCGAGCATTCTTTTTTACAGAAAATGAGCCTTCAAAAAACATCGCTTCATGCGCTTTAAGCCTTGGGAAAACACAAAACTCAGAGTCCATTTTGCTCTCCAGAACAAGGCATTAAAAAAGCCATTGCAGAGAACAGAAGAGAACGGAAAAAACAGCAGCACAAATACCGATTTTCACAACCACAAGACATCGCCTGCAGACCTCTTTTTTCTGTATCTTAAGGGGTCAAAAGTGACTTTTTCGAGCCAAGTGGATGATAAATAGTTTTTTTTCGTATCTTTGCAAGTCGAAAAGTAAGGTCGAAATGGCTAATGTGATTGAACACGAAGGAGTGGTAGAGTCACTCAGCGACAGCACAATAACCGTTGCAATCAACCAGCGCTCAGCTTGCGCCGGCTGCAATGCTTATGGCCAATGCTCAGCCGCAGAAAGCAAAGTCAAGCAGGTAGAAGTGTTGAAAGCAAACGCAAATTGCGACTGCAAAGTTGGCGACAAAGTGAAGGTAACCGCAACAATGGGAACAGGACGAACAGCAGTGCTCTTCGCCTGTATCATTCCGTTGGTGCTCATGGCCATCACACTCGTCATCAGCAGCAGACTGACAGACAATGATGCCATCAGCGGCACCATCTCTCTCGGTGTGCTGTTGCCCTATATGCTGGTGCTCTGGCTCACTCGCAACAAATTCAGGAACAAACTGACATTCTCGATCGAACTGCTCAACAACTAATCAAGCAAACAACAACAAATTATTATGAATACCATTGTTATTTCTCTCATCACGCTTGGAGTATTAGGCTGTCTTTTGGCAGTGATACTCTATCTTGTTGCCCAGAAATTCAAAGTGTATGAAGACCCTCGCATCGACCTCGTAGAGGCCGTATTGCCAGGTGCCAACTGTGGTGGCTGTGGTTTCCCAGGCTGCCGTGGTATGGCTGAGGCTTGCGTAAAAGCTTCTTCACTCGACTCACTCCTCTGCCCAGTAGGCGGTGCTGCCACCATGGGTCAGATTGGCGAGATTCTCGGCATGGCAGCTGCTGCCGGCGACCCTATGGTAGCCGTTGTACGCTGCAACGGAACATGCGGCAACCGTCCTAAGACTACAACCTACGACGGCGCCCGCTCGTGTCAAATCATTCACAACCTCTACGGCGGTGAAACAGGCTGTATGTACGGCTGTCTCGGCTGCGGCGACTGCGTATCTGTATGTAAGTTCGACGCCATCCACATGAATCCTGAAACAGGACTTCCTGAGGTAGACGAGGAGAAGTGCGTAGCTTGCGGCGCTTGCGCTAAAACCTGCCCTAAGAAAGTGATTGAAATTCGCAAAAAAGGCCTGAAAGACAAACGCGTCTTCGTAAGCTGCATCAACAAAGACAAAGGCGGCGTAGCCAAGAAAGCCTGCGCAGCTGCTTGTATCGGTTGCGGCAAATGTCAGAAAGCTTGTAAGTTTGAGGCTATCACAGTGGCTAACAACGTGGCTTACATCGACTACGAGAAATGTAAAGCTTGCGGCATGTGCGTAGCAGAATGCCCAACTGGCGCTATCCACGCTACAGAACCAGTAATGGCTGTGGTAGAAAAAATCAATGCCAAGAAAGCAGCCGAAGCCGCTGCCGCCAAAGCTGCCGCAGAAACCACCCAAGCTTAATGTCTAACTCTTAACGAAGGAAAATCAGAACAATGAGAACATTTAGAATTGGTGGTCTCCATCCACACGACAATAAAGAATTCTCAGCACACAAAGCCATTACCGACGTTGCACTGCCAACCCAGGCCGTAGTGCCATTGGCACAGCACATCGGCGCTCCAACCAAACCGGTTGTAGCCAAAGGCGACAAAGTGCTGGTAGGTCAAGTTATCGCTGAAGCCGGTGGCTTTATGTCTGCCAACGTACACGCTCCTGTAAGCGGTACCGTTGCCAAAGTTGACAGCATCGTCGACTCATACGGTCTCCCAATGCCAGCCATCATCATCGACGTAGAAGGCGACGAATGGCTCCCAGAAATCGACCGCACCGACAACATCATCTCTACCATCAAGGCAGAGCCAAAAGAAATCATCGGCAAAATTCAGGCTGCCGGCATCGTCGGCCTCGGCGGCGCCTGCTTCCCAACACACGTAAAACTCTCACCTCCTCCAGGAAACAAGGCAGAGTGCCTCATCATCAATGCCGTTGAGTGCGAACCATTCCTCACCTGCGACCACCAGCTCATGCTGGAACACGGCGAAGAAATCATCATCGGTATCGACATCATCTGCAAAGCACTCGGCATCGACAAGGCATACATCGGCATCGAAGGCAACAAACCTGACGCCATCGCCAAATTCGAGGAACTCGTGAAGAAAGCCGTGAACCACGTAGAAGTAGTGCCATTGAAACTGCGCTACCCACAAGGCGGCGAGAAACAGCTCATCGACGCTGTCATCCGTCGTCAGGTACCAAGCGGTGCACTCCCAATCGCAACAGGTGCCGTAGTTCAAAACGTGGCTACAGTATATGCCGTTTACCAAGCCGTACAAAAGAACCGTCCATTGGTTGACCGCGTAATGACCGTAACCGGTCCAAGCGTAAGCAACCCTGGCAACTACAGAGTACGCTTCGGCACCTCACTCAACGACGTAATCGCAGCAGCTGGCGGCGTTCCAGAAGACACCGGCAAAATCATCTGCGGTGGTCCTATGATGGGTCGTGCCATGGCCAACACCAACATGCCTGCACACAAACGCACCTCCGGCATCCTCCTCTTGCCTGAAAGCATGAGCACACGTCGCGAGCCTGAGAACTGCATGCGTTGCGGCAAATGCGTAGACGTATGTCCAATGGGCTTGGAGCCATACCTCCTCTCAAAAATGGGCGACATGCGCATGTGGGACGAAATGGAGCAACACAATGTAATGGACTGCATCGAATGCGGATGCTGCCTCTACACCTGCCCAAGCAACCGTCCTCTCCTTGACTATATCAGAATGGGTAAAGCTACCGTAGGCGGTATCCTCCGCGCCCGTGCAGCAGCAGCCAAGGCAGCAGCCGAAGCAGCCAAAGCCGAGGAAAAGAAATAACCCGTCCGTAAGTTAATCAACAGAGAAAAACAGATTGTAATATGAATAATCTAATCGTATCACCCGCACCGCACGTGCACACCTCCAACACGGTGACCAAAACCATGTTGAATGTGATTATCGCCTTGCTCCCAGCATTGGTGGTAGCCGTCATCTACTTCGGTATGGGCGCCCTCATCGTTACGGGCATCTCAGTGGTATCGTGCGTATTGTTTGAATACCTCATCAATAAGTTCCTGCTCAAGAAAGCTTGCACCATTGGTGACCTCTCAGCCGTAGTCACCGGTTTGCTCCTCGCCTTCAACCTTCCTGCCAACCTCCCTTGGTGGATCATCGTTATCGGCGCATTGGTAGCCATCGGCATCGGCAAAATGACCTTCGGCGGTCTCGGCAACAACCCATTCAACCCTGCATTGGTTGGCCGCGTATTCCTGCTCATCTCATTCCCTGTTCAAATGACCACATGGCCAGTTCCACAGGGCTTCGCAACCAAATACATCGACGCTGTCACAGCTGCAACACCTCTCTCAGCCTTCAACGAAGGCGCAACTGAGATGCCAAGCTATCTCGACCTCTTGCTCGGCCACGTAGGCGGTTCATTCGGTGAGGTTAGTGCTCTCGCACTCATCATCGGCGGTATCTACCTCCTCGCCCGCAAAGTCATCACATGGCACATCCCTGTATCAATCATCCTCACCGTAGCAGTGTTCTCATGCATCCTCTGGCTCTGCGACAACACCTACATGGATCCTCTGACCCATCTCCTCGCTGGTGGCTTGATGCTCGGCGCTATCTTCATGGCAACCGACTACGCAACATCACCAATGACCCACATGGGACAAATCATCTATGGTGTATTGATTGGTATCATCGTAGTAGTAATCCGCACATGGGGCGCTTATCCAGAAGGCATGTCATTCGCCATCCTCATCATGAACGCCGTAACACCATTGCTCAACCACTACTGCCGTCCACGTCGTTTCGGTGAAAACCCTAAGAAATAACCCGACTAAAAAGATTTTGAAACAATGAAACGCTTAGAATCAAATTTCATAAACATGGTGCTCTCAACCACCATCGTTGCACTCTTGGCAGCCGGCATTCTTGGTTATGTCTTCACCGTAACCAAAGACCCAATCGCTGCTACTAAAAAAGCAAAACAAGAGCAAGCCATCAAGGACGTACTCCCAGAAGGCGCAGTGCTCAATGCCGATATGATTCAGGAAATCGACGGCTGCACCATCAACCCAGCATTCGACGCTGAAGGCAACTTCGTAGGCGCTGCCGTAGAAAGCAACGACCCACTCGGCTTCGGTGGCAATGTAAAAGTGATGACCGGCTTCGACGCTGAAGGCAACATCATCAACTACTCAGTACTCGAACAGGCTGAAACCCCAGGTCTCGGTGTGAAGATGCTTGAGTGGTTCAAAAAAAAAGGTAACAAAGGCGACATCATCGGCAAAAACCCTGAGACCAACAACCTCACCGTTAGCAAAGACGGTGGCGACGTGGACGCTATCACAGCTGCTACAATCAGCTCACGTGCATTCCTCCGCGCTGTCAACGCCGCTTTCGCTGCCTACAAACAAGCCAACTTCGCAGGTGCTCCTGTAGAAGCAGTAGCTGAAGAAACTGAAGCCATCAACGACAGCATCGACCTCGTTGAAGTTGTCGAAGAGGTTGCAGAAGTAGCTACTGAGGTAGCCAAAGAGGCAAAAGTTACTCTCAACAATCCAGTACCTAACAAATAAACAATCGCGCGTATGAATTACTTAAAAACCCTCTTCAACGGCATCGTAAAAGAGAACCCAACGTTCGTATTGTTGTTGGGTATGTGTCCTACCCTGGGCACCACCTCATCTGCCATCAACGGTATGAGTATGGGTTTGGCCACCATGTTCGTGCTCATCTGCTCCAACGTGGTTATCTCCCTGCTCAAGAACCTCATCCCTGACAAAGTACACATTCCTATCTACATCGTAATCGTAGCAACATTCGTTACCGTAGTACAAATGTGTATGGAAGCTTACCTCCCTGACCTCTACGCTACACTCGGTCTTTTCATCCCTCTGATCGTTGTAAACTGTATCGTACTCGGTCGTGCTGAAGCCTTCGCAGCAAAGAACAACCCATTGGCTTCTTTGATGGACGGCATCGGCATCGGTCTCGGCTTCACCATCGCCTTGACACTCCTCGGCTCTATCCGTGAGTTCCTCGGCAAAGGCTGCGTGTTCAACACCTCAATCTTCCCAGAGCAATACGGCATGCTCCTCTTCGTGCTCGCACCAGGCGCATTCATCGCTCTCGGTTATTTGATTGCCATCGTCAACAAAATCACCAAAAAGTCATAACCCCTAAAACAGTAGAATCATGGCATATATACTTATCTTCATATCGGCCATCTTGGTGAACAACATCGTGTTGTCACAATTCTTGGGTATCTGTCCTTTCTTGGGCGTATCTAAGAAAATCGACACCGCTCTCGGTATGTCAGCTGCTGTAGCCTTCGTGCTCACATTGGCAACCATCATCACCTACCTGCTTCAACAACTTTTGGTGAAGTTTGGCCTTGAATTCCTCCAAACCATCAGCTTCATCTTGGTAATCGCTGCCTTGGTGCAAATGGTAGAAATCGTGCTGAAGAAAATCTCTCCATCACTCTATCAGGCACTCGGTGTGTTCCTTCCATTGATTACCACCAACTGCTGTATCCTCGGTGTTTCAATCCTCGTAGCTAACGCTACCTACAAACTCCCTGCAGGTTTGGACCACAACCTCCTCACCGGTGTATTGTTCGCCATCGCCACCGCTCTCGGCTTCGGTTTGGCTCTTACACTCTTCGCTGGTATCCGCGAGCAACTCGCCCTTACCAAACTCCCTAAAGGCATGCAAGGCACCCCAATCGCATTGGTAGTTGCCGGCCTCTTGGCTATGGCCTTCATGGGCTTCTCTGGCGTTTGCTAATACAAACCCAACCATACAACAAAGGCGACAGGAAAACCTCCTGCCGCCTTTTCTTTTGCTTTTACAGTTCAATCCACTACCATATATACACAAAAAAAGCAGAGCCTCAGCCCTGCCTTTTGTTCCGTCATAGCAGAGGAACACAAAGAAACTATTGGATATTTATCAGTTTATGCGTCTGTAACGAAAGCCGCCACTCTGGATGGTTCAATACATATTCCACAGCCTCACGTGTCAGGAGGGCGTTTTTGTCCCTATTCCCGGTATCACATGGTTGAAGCCTCAGCGACTGCGGACGGAAGCGAGCTATCATGGCATCGTAGGCAGTCATATCCTGTGCCTCATAGACCACTTTCAACTCATCAACCCT
The DNA here is from genome assembly GCA_024405895.1 of Paludibacteraceae bacterium. Lineage (GTDB taxonomy): Bacteria > Bacteroidota > Bacteroidia > Bacteroidales > Paludibacteraceae > HGM05398. Next base: position 112,683 of record JAKSNW010000002.1, on the reverse strand, counting down.
CGCTATCTTCAGACGACTGATGTCGGTAGTCTTAGGCGAACAGGTCACCCAGTCGATAGTCTCCGGTAGCGGCAGTGTGCCATTGGTCTCCACATGAACCGTCTTACCTATTCCATGCAACGCCTCCACCAGAGCAGCATCCACCTGCATGGCAGGCTCGCCACCGGTCAGAATCACGCTCTTTACCTTGCTCTCTGCCACACGGGCAACAAGGGCATCAAGGGTGAGCGACTCCCTTTCAAAGAAGTCGGTATCGCAGAAACTGCAGCGGAGGTTACACCCAGAGAAACGGACAAACAGTGCAGCCATGCCCGTATGGAGTCCTTCGCCTTGCAGCGATTCGAAAATCTCGCAGATATGATACATCTTCATCACTCGTCCACTTCGTAGATAGCCACATTGCCGGCACTCTCCTGCACCTCCACGCGATAGCAGCATGGCACTTGGTCGCACACCCACTTGGCTATATTCTCAGCCGTAGGGTTGAAGGGGAGCAATTCGTTGAAATTGCCGTGATCGAGATAGCCGTGAATCTTCTCCTTGATGGCAGTGAAATCCACCACCATGCCATCGGCATTGAGTTCACGCGACTTACAAAAGACTGTGATAATCCAGTTATGACCGTGCAGATTAGTGCACTTGCTGGAATAAGACAGGTGTAGCTGATGACAGCCCGACACCTCAAGTTGTTTCTTGATATAGTACATTGTCAAAGTTTTTTGAACAGGGTTGCTTCTACCTGTATTTTGGGGTGCAAAGATAGTGCAAACCGAGCGCAATACCAAAAGAAACGCAGTTTATTTTGCATTGCCGAGGTGCAGCCTATCTTGCGAAGCAAAAATAGAGCCACAAATCGGTGAAAAATGCCCATTTTTCATTGCTTTGATACCATTTTTTACAGGAAAAAGCCGAGCAAACGCCACAGTTGGCACAGCGATTGCAGTAAAGTACCACCGTCACTAACACGAAGTTTAACCCTCTAAACACTTATAATTATGTCAAGAAACAAGAAACTCAAACCACTCACTCCACCAGAGACTTCCCGTGCCAAGGCAAAGCGCATTGCCAAGCAACTCAACAAGAAATGGGAGTTTATGGAGCAATTGCCTAAGTACAAATACGCCGCTGCCAAGGAGAATTTCTACGCAACGACCAACGAGATCAAGGAAGAGGTGCTCGACGGCATTTTCTTCTCCTTGAGCGACTCGTACATGTCGAAGTCGGCAAAGGTTCAGCAACGCATTGTTCGCCGTATCGTGGAGAAACGTGTGGCTCAAGCCAACCACCACAGCTACGGACGCTCACACGACCTCTTCTGTGCCTATCAGGAGCAGAGAAACACCAGCCGCTGCATGGAGAGCATCAACCGCCACCGGCATGCCTGCTAACCCACAAAACCAACGCCGTTGCCTTATATCCCATTCCTCGGGTAGAGCAATGGCGTTTTCAGTAGAAAAACTTTGCCCCGTCAGAAGGCGATGCAAAGGAGGAAAATCTGTATATTTGCACTTTCAATTCATAAGAACAAACACCCCAAGAGAACGAGCCTATGCTTCAGGTAGCTTTAATATACGACTTCGACGGCACACTGTCGCCCAAGAACATGCAAGAGTTTGGTTTCATCCAAGCCATCGGCAAGGACATCGATGAGTTCTGGACCGCTTCCAACCGTCTGTCACAGGACAACGATGCCAGCAGTGTGCTTTGCTATATGTATCAGATGATAAAGACGGCACAGGCCAACGACATCTCGTTGCGTCGTGAGTCGTTCAATCGCTTCGGCTCAATGGTGGAACTCTTCCCCGGTGTCCGCGAGTGGTTCCAACTCATCAACGACTACGGCCGTAGCATCGGACTGGAGCTGCATCACTACATCAACTCCTCCGGACTGAAGGAGATGATAGAGGGCACTGCCATAGCCAAGGAGTTTGAGGCCATCTACGCCTGCTCGTTCCTCTACAACGTTGACGGCGTTGCCTTCTGGCCAGCCGTAGCGGTGGACTACACCACCAAGACACAGTTCATCTTCAAAATAAACAAAGGAATCCGCGAAGTGAGCGACAACCACCGTGTCAATCAGTTCGTTCAGGAAGACCAGCGTCCAGTGCCTTTCTCACGCATGATTTACTTCGGCGACGGCGAGACAGACATTCCGTGCATGAAGCTCGTAAAGCTCTCTGGAGGCCACTCTATAGCGGTTTATCGCGATGAGGAGAACCGTCCGAAAGCCGAGAAACTCATTGCCGAGAACCGTGTCAACTTCGCTTGCCTTGCCGACTACAGCGAGGGTTCTGCCATCCACCAGAAAGTAGTCAAGATACTCAACAAAATCAAAGCCGACCACGAGGTCGTAGAAGAATAGACACCCTAACACATCACACCCGAAATGGACAACAAGACACGAATCACTTCCAATCGCATCAAGACACTTGCCGAGAACGAAATCTTCGTCTTTGGCAGCAACGCCAGCGGCAGACACGGCGGAGGAGCCGCACGCACGGCTTATAAGAGCTTCGGAGCCATCTGGGGCCAAGGACACGGGCTGCAGGGGAAAAGCTACGGCATCGACTCCATGAGCGGCCTTGAACCCCTGAAGAAAGACATTGCCGACTTCGAAGCATTCGCCCGCCAACATCCCGAGATGCGTTTCCTTGTCACCCGCATCGGCTGCGGCATTGCAGGCTATGATGTCAGCGAGATAGCCCCACTGTTCAAGGGATGCGTTGAGATGGAGAACGTGGCACTTCCTGCCGACTTCTGGCAAGTTCTGTTGCCTGAATGACCCCTCGTTCCCTCGAATCACTTGTCACAGCGAAAACAGCAGTATATGCCTCATCCGACAGGGTGGGGCTCTTTTTTGATTAAAGCATGCTGTTCTTTGCGAATTAAAATATTATGAGTACTTTTGCAGCGGAAATTCTAAAACTATACTGTTATGAATAAAAGACTTTTTTTGAGCATTGTGCTCTGCACTATTTTGCTCGCCATGCCTTTCCAACACTCTAAGGCCCAAGTTAAATATATGGGTACCGTAGAGTTGGGTATGAACACTTTCATCACCAAGAACCCAAAACTGAACGACAACAACACCCACTTCGGTGGCGGTCTCTATACCACTCACGGTGTGTTGATGGACTTCGGTCTGTTTGTTGGTGCCGGTGTCGGCGTTGACGGCTTGATGAAGGATTTCACCGCAGCCAAAGACGAACGCGGACATAAGTTCTCCTACGTCACAGGCGGTATTCCTGTCTATGGCGACATCATGTTGTTCCCATTGATGATGGCAGGCAACAACTCCAAAGTACAGATCTTCGTAGAAGGCAAAGTAGGTAACATGTTCCACATCGCCTCCTACAACTACGAGCGCGATACCGCCATGTTCTCCGACAAAGCCTACCAGATGGACAAAGGCTTGTTCACCCAGGCTGGTTTCGGTATGAAATCTGGCGACTTCAAGATGTCGTTCAACTGGACCATGCATACCCTCAAAGAGTCGCCATGGTTGGGCAGCTACACCCTCACCCGTCAGAACCTCGAGGCAACTCGCGTTCACGGCTTCTCATTCAACCTCGGCGTAGCGTTCTAAGCTCTCAGGCGCTTTAAACAGCATACAGAGACGTTTCCTTGCGGGAGCGTCTCTTTTTTTGTATGGTTTCAACCGCAGCCTGGGTTGCTTAGAAGAACAAAGCGGTTTTACCGAATACTGCCTCGGAGTGATCAACGAGATTAGCCATGTAGTCAAAATGCTCAGTCTCTAATGTTAAAATCATTTTAACTATCACCTATCAAATATCAATTAAAAAAAAGGTACCCTTCACTTCTCTTCTCTCTTATATATACTATATAACTAATTATATATTAATATATTATATATATAAAAAGAGAAGGGAAGCGAGATGGATACCCCTCAAAAAATAACTGATATAACTGATATTGATAGTGACACCCCACTGCTAAATAACCTAAAAATTTTAGATACAATGACTTACGATATTTTTTCCTACCAAGCACCTAAGATGCCGAAGCCTACAAACAGCACAAATTTCGTGAAATTGGTGCTCTCACACACCTCTCAATCGATGCGAGAACCCCTCTTGCCGATGATTTTCCTGCAGTTTCTGCTGTTTTGCGAAACGTTAAAAAACCGAGAGGATGGTACCAAACACCCCAAACTCTGCGGTCAGAAGAGCAATCTCTTCGTTAATTTGAGTGTTGGGAAGGCGTAACTGTTGAGAGTGGTAGGGGTTAAATAGGATTTCTCTGTAGAAAAACAGGGAGCAATGAAGGGGTTTTAGACGATAAGGCAGAGGGGGAGAGGGTAGTTGGCAAAGAATTTTCAGAACATCGAACTACTCAAGCAATCGTGCCAAACGAATGACTTGAACCCGAACCTTAATCGATAATCAGCAATTGTTTCCTTGCCGGAAATGGCAAGAACCGTTCAATAGCAAAGCCTGTTTTTAACCCTATTCTAACGTGTCAACAGTGGAGTGAACATTCATTTTGCGGAAATTGATGCTTGTAACTGACGGTTTGAAAGTGTAAGACTGCATTTTTGAATGCTGTTATGCACACATTTTTTTCTCGCCGCAAAGTGAATTATGCCAATAAGAAAAGGACATATTGGCACGAAAAATGTAAGTATCGTAATCAACCGTCGCAAAAATTTCGGCAAAAAGTGAGCCGTGAGAAGAAAAAAGAGTAACTTTGGAGCGACTTTGAAAACATAAGACAATGAGAAAGAAAACATCATCATCAAACCGTGGCTCATCGCGCCGTAGCGACCGCGTGGACAGACAGCAACTGATGACCAGCATCGTCAACCTGCTGAGTTCAGAGCCAAACAAATCATTCAACTACAAGCAGATATCCCATGCTCTGCAAATGAAGAACGGCCGCCAGAAAGAGGCTGTTGCCGAAGCTATGTTCGAACTGGAAATGCATGGCATCGTCAGCGAGCCCGACTTCGGTGTCTACCGCATCAACATGCGTCTTGCCTATGTGACAGGCAAAATCGACAAACAATCTGCCGACCGCAAGAACTATCTCGTGCCTGACGACGGTGCCGACCGTGTGCTCATCCCAGAGCGTGCCATGAACCGCGCCATGAACGGCGACATCGTGAAAGTGCTCCTCACCCCACGCCGCAAAGGCCATGAGCAAGAAGGCGAGGTTGTGGAGATTCTCCAACGCGCCAAGACCGAATTCGTAGGCACACTCGAAATCAAGCATAACTTCGCCTTCGTGGTCGTTGACAAGAAACAACTGCAACACGATATCTTCGTTCCTCTCGACAAGACCAAAGGAGGCAAAAACGGACAGAAATGTATCGTTCGCATCACTGAATGGGACAAAGACGACCGCAACCCTATTGGCGAAGTCGTTGACGTGCTTGGAGACACCGGCGACAACAACACCGAGATGCACGCCATCCTCGCCGAGTTCGGTCTCCCATACTCCTACCCTAAAGCCGTAGAAGAGGCAGCCAACCGCATCCCTGCCGAGATTCCTCAGGAGGAGATTGACCGCCGTATCGATATGCGCGATGTGGTGACCTTCACTATCGACCCTCGCGATGCCAAAGACTTCGACGATGCCCTCTCCATCCGCCAGGTAGGCGACAACGAGTGGGAAGTGGGCGTTCACATCGCCGACGTCACCTACTACGTCACCCCAGGCAGCATCATCGACGAGGAGGCCATCAAACGTGCTACCTCCGTCTACCTCGTAGACCGCACCATTCCGATGCTTCCGGAGCGCCTCTGCAACGAGCTCTGCTCACTCCGCCAAGACGAGGACAAACTCACCTACTCATGCATCTTCCGCATGAACAACAAAGCCGATATCCTCGGCTACAAGATAGCCCGCACCGTGACCCGCTCCAACCGCCGCTTCACCTACGAAGAGGCACAGGAAATCATCGAGAAGGGTCAAGGCGAATACGCAGAAGAGATTCTCAAACTCAACGAGTTGGCACAGATTCTCCGCACCCAACGCTTCGCCAAGGGCTCTATCGCCTTTGAGCGCACCGAGGTGCGTTTCGAAATCGACGAGAAGGGCAAGCCGCTCAGCGTCTACTTCAAGGAGTCGAAGGAAGCCAACAAACTCATCGAGGAGTTCATGCTCTTGGCCAACAAGACAGTGGCTATGCACATCGGCAAGAAGAAGATCGACGGCAAGGAACGCACCTTCGTCTATCGTGTTCACGACGTGCCCAACCCAGACAAACTCAACAACTTCGCAGAGTTCATCAAGAAGTTCGGCTATCGTCTGAAGACCACGGGTAAGAACTACGAGGTGTCTGCCGCCCTCAACCATCTGCTCGACGTGGCTGAAGGCAAGAAAGAGCAGAATCTCATCGAGACCCTCGCCGTCCGCTCCATGGCAAAAGCCATCTATACCACCACGAATATCGGCCACTACGGCTTGGCATTCGACTACTACACCCACTTCACCTCACCAATCCGCCGATTCCCAGACATGATGGTACACCGCCTGCTGACCACCTATCTCGACGGCGGCAAGAGCGTCAACCCTATTCAATGGGAAGACTGGTGCGACCACTCCTCCAAAATGGAGCAACTGGCTGCCAATGCCGAACGTGCAAGCATCAAATACAAGCAGGTGGAATACATGAGCGATCGCCTCGGCATGGTGTTCGATGGCGTCATCTCCGGTGTCACCGAATGGGGCATCTACGTTGAGTTGAACGAGAACAAGTGCGAAGGCATGATTCCTATCCGCGACCTCGACGACGACTACTACGTATTCGACGAGAAAACCTACTGCATCACAGGCCGTCACCACCACCGCTCCTACCAGTTGGGCGACCCTCTGAAGGTGAAGGTGGCACGTGCCGACCTCGCCCGCAAGCAACTCGACTTCGCTTTGGTGAAAGAGTAAACAGAATAATACCTGATAAAGACAGAGGCAATCCTACAATGGGTTGCCTTTGTTGCTCTCTCCCCACATTCATATGTAACATTGGTCATCATTACCGAAAATCAGGTACAACAAATTTCGTAGATTCGTGATACTTTTGCACCGTGATTTATCATAACTGAATGAACAAAGTATTATCAATCTTGGCAATGGCAGTAATGCTACTTACCGCCTGCCACAAAGACAACACAGACAACATGCAGAAAGCAGAAGAATGGGACAAGGTGTTCCCACTTAGTGAAAACGTCAGCCACCAGAAGGTCACGTTCCGTAATCAGTACGGCATCGAACTGGTGGGCGACCTCTATATGCCCAAAAACGACACCGTGAGCCAACACATAGCACTTGCCGTATGCGGTCCCTTCGGCGCCTCCAAGGAACAATCCAGCGGCCTCTACGCCATGAAGATGGCAGAGAGAGGCTTCGTGACACTTGCCTTCGACCCTTCGTTTACCGGCGAGAGTGCGGGAGAACCACGCCGAACCGCTTCGCCCGACATCAATACCGAGGATTTCATGGCTGCCGTCGACTTCCTCACCCTTCGCAACGATGTAGACGCCGAGAAGATAGGCATCATAGGCATCTGTGGTTGGGGCGGTATCGCCCTCAATGCGGCTGCCATTGACCCCCGCATCAAAGCCACGGTGGCAAGCACGATGTACGATATGACCCGTGTGAACGGCAACGGCTACTTCGATGCCGACGACAACGAGGAAGCCCGTTTTGCTGCCCGTAAGGCCATGGCAGAAGAGCGCACCAAGGCAGCCAAGAGCGGACACACGACCCAAGGCGGTGGTGTGGTAGACCCTCTGCCGGAGGATGCCCCTCTGTTTGTGAAGGACTATTATGACTACTACAAGACCGCCCGTGGCTACCACGCCCGCTCCGGCAACTCCAACGACGGCTGGCACACCTTCGGCTGCCAGGCATTCGCCAACACCCGATTCCTCTATTATATCAATGAGATTCGCTCTGCCGTACTCATCATGCACGGCGAGAAAGCCCACTCACGCTATTTCGGCGAGTGCGCCTACAAATACATGACTGAGGGCAAGGCAGAGGGATACGAGACTGTTCGCAAGCCTAATCCTGTGCCGGAGAACAAGGAACTGCTCATCATTCCGGGCGCTTCCCACACCGACCTCTACGACGGCGGTTTCACCGAGCCAGAGGGCAAGGGCGTGTCCAAGAACCTCATTCCTTGGGACAGACTTGCCGACTTTTTCTGTAAGAATATGCAGTGATATGCACAAATATTTATTATACCTTTGCAGTTGGCTTGCCATCTGCTTTCTGTCGGCCTGCCAGAACAAGTCGACAGAGTCAACCGACAACGCCGCCAATATCGACAGCACTATGATAGTCAGAATAAGCGAAATTGAGGTCTATCCGGAATATCTCAAAGAGTATCTGGAGTTTGCCCACAACGTAGGCGCAACTTCCGTAAAGGAAGAGCCTGGTGTCATCTGCATCTACCCTATGCAGCAGCAGAAAGACAGTTGCCAGATTCGCATCCTCGAGATCTACGCCTCCCAGGAAGCCTATCAGCACCACATCCAAACCGCCCATTTCCAGACCTATAAACAAGGCACACTTCACATGGTGAAAAATCTCGACCTTGTGGATATGCACCAGATGGCTCCGGAGACTCTGCCCCTCATCTTCAAAAAAGCACAGCAATGAGAAGAATACTCCTGTTTTTAGTAATACTATTCGCTATGACAACTACAATATCAGCACAATCACTCACCCCACGCCAGAAACATCTGGCTACCCTTGCTGCCCTTGAGGCACAAGGCGACCTCGTCCGACTAGAACCTGCCGTAGTGGCTGCCTTGGAGGAAGATGTGACAATCAACGAGATAAAAGAAGCCTTTTCGCAACTCTATGCCTATACCGGTTTTCCACGCTCACTCAATGCCTTAGGCGTTCTGAACAAGGTGTTGGAGAGCCATCCCAGCAAATACGACGAAGGCAAGCCTTGGGAGCGCCCAGCCCTCTGGAACGATGCCAAGAAGGCACTAAAGACAGGCACTGAGGTGCAGACCCGACTCTCTGGCCGTCCGTTCGATTATACGTTCTGCCCACAAAACGACTACTACCTCAAATCACATCTCTTTGGCGATATCTTTGCCGGCAACCAACTCTCTGCTGCCGACCGTGAGATTGTGACCGTAGCAGCCCTCTCTGCCCTGAAAGGTGTGGCTCCACAGTTGGCTGCCCACAAGGCAGGTGCAGTAAACATTGGCAACAGCCAGGAAACAGTTGATGAACTTTGCCGTTTCCTGAGCGAGAAGGGGTTGTCGCAATGTGATGCTGCCTCCGATGCCTGTGCCGGCAGTTGGCCGAAAGGCAATCCCAACGATGCTTACGCCATGTATTTTACCGGCAACAGCCACCTCGCCCCAATTCAGCCAAAGAACCTCGCCAACGGAGAGGAAACGGTTCAGGGCTATTCCAATGTGACCTTTGAGCCGGGCTGCCGCAACAACTGGCACATACACCATGGCGTACATCAGATTCTTATCTGTGTGAGTGGCGAAGGCATCTATCAGGAGTGGGGCAAACCAGCCATCCGTCTGCATGCCGGCGATATCATCGATATCCCAGAGGGTGTGAAGCATTGGCACGGAGCCGCAGACAACTCTTGGTTCCAACACCTTGCCTCACACGTCCATATCAGTGACCCAGAGAGCAACGAATGGCTCGAGCCCGTAAGCGATGAGCAATACGAGGCAGCCAACAAACAATAAAAACGACACGATGGAAGAACTTCATTTCAATACGGTTCAGGAATTCAACGACTACTACGGATTTGAGACATTGCATCCGCTGGTCAATGTGGTTCATTTTGACAAAGATGTGCCCATTGCCGAGAGCATGGTCCACTACGGCATCTATGCCCTCTATCTGAAGGAAAACAAGGGCTGCAAACTGTCCTATGGCCGCACGGAATACGACTTCGACGAGATGACTATCACGTCGTTTGAGCCGGGTCAGGTGCTCCATGTGGAGCAGGCACTCTACGGCGATTCCGTGGTTTTCCCCCGATGGACTGCCCTGGTCTTTCACCCCGATTTCCTGAAACGTACCAATCTTGGACGCAACATGAGCCGTTACGAGTTTTTCTCCTACAACAGCACCGAGGCACTCCACCTCTCACAACAGGAGATAGAGGTGTTCCGTGGTGTCTTGAGTATGATAGAGCAAGAACTGCATCATGCCATCGACAAGCACTCGCGAGAACTGATGGTCAGCAACATAGAACTGTTGCTGAACTATTGTCTGCGCTTCTATGACCGCCAGTTCATTACGCGTGAGGAAATCAACCACTCGGTGGTGAAACAGTTTGAGACGCTCCTGAAGGAGTATATGACCCAGAAGGCAGCCACGGAGGGTGTGCCTACGGTAGCCTATTTTGCCGAGAAATGCTGTTTCTCAGCCGGCTATTTCGGTGAACTGGTGAAGACCGAGACTGGTCGGACGGCTCAGGATTTCATTGCCGAGCACATGATTCAGTTTGCCAAAAACGAACTCAACAACCCTTCGTTGAGCATCAGCCAGGTTGCTGCCCGACTGGGTTTTGAGTACCCTCAGCATTTTGTTCGTTTCTTCAAACGACGCACCGGAATTACTCCGAAAGAATACCGCCAATCAGCCTAATACCATACAAAACATCCCCACAAAATCATGATTTTAGCCTCAGCATCGCACCCGATTGCTGGGGTTTTTTGCTGAAAAACAACCATTGCGACGGCCTCCCCGAACTGAACGTTTCGGACACATTCAAAAAATGAGATGTAACCATTTGGTTTTTCGCCCGTTTTTCGTTAATTTTGCCAACTAAATATACCCCAAATTGTAGAGTCAAATCGACAGAATGGATAAGGTAAGAGAAATAGACATCAACGGCCGTTTCACTATCGGTGGCAAACAGCGTTTTGCCCTCCTGGCTGGTCCTTGCGTCATTGAGACCGAGGCCATGGTGATGCATACGGCTGAAGTGCTGAAAACAATCTGCAACAAACTGGATGTCAATCTGATATTCAAAGCATCATTTGATAAAGCCAACCGCTCTTCACTGGGTTCAAAACGTGGTCCCGGCATGGAAGAAGGGTTGCGCATTCTCGATAAAGTAAAGCACGAACTCGACCTCCCCGTCATGACCGACGTACACGAATGTCACCAGTGTCAACCAGTGGCAGAGGTGGTTGATTTGTTGCAAATCCCCGCTTTTTTATGCCGTCAAACCGACCTTTTGCTGGCTGCAGCCGCCACCGGCAAACCAGTCAACGTGAAAAAAGGACAGTTTATGGCACCTACCGATGCCAAACAGATTATCGGCAAGTTTGAAGGCTCTGGTCACCACGATGTGATGCTTTGCGAACGTGGCACCTCATTCGGCTACGGCCGTCTGGTGGTTGACTTCACCGGTCTCCCAGAGATGCGCTCCTTGGGCTATCCGGTGGTGTTCGATGCCACCCACTCGGTGCAGCAACCTGGCGGAGAAATCACACGTGGCAATCGCGAGATGGTGCCTTATCTCATCAACGCTGCCTGTGCCATCGGTGTCGATGCCATCTTTGCCGAGATACATCCTGACCCTGAACATGCCTGGAGCGATGCCGCCAACCAGCTGCAACTGGATATGGCAGAGACGGTGCTCCGTCGAGCCATTGAAATAGACAATCTCACGAAACAATGCTAAACGAAATGGAGTCGAACAATATCAACATAGTTGAACGTGCCCTTGAGGTCTTTCGCTCAGAGCAAGACGAAATTGATTTTGTAGCATCACACCTTGACGATACCTTCCGCAAAGTGGTGGAACTGATTCTCCACAGCAACGGCAAGGTGGTCATCTCCGGCATCGGCAAGACAGGTCTCATAGGCAGAAAAATCGCTGCGTCGCTGGCTTCAACGGGCACTCAGGCTATCTTCCTCAATGCTGCAGAGGCACAACATGGCGACCTCGGCATGGTTTCAAGAGGCGATATCGTCATTCTCATCTCCAACAGCGGAGAATCAGAAGAGATTGTTCGCTTGCCTGCACCGCTGAAACGACTCAACTGCACGCTTGTGGCAATGACCGGTATGCCGAAATCGACACTTGCCCAGCAATGTGACTATGTGCTCAATGTAGGCGTTCGCAAGGAGGCCTGCAAGATTGGTCTCGCACCAACAACGTCCACAACAGCCACCCTGGTGATGGGTGATGCCCTCACCGTCTGCCTCATGGAAGCACGCAATTTCCTCCCAGAGAACTTCGCCCTCTACCATCCGGGCGGTGCCCTTGGCCGTCGCATGCTGACCCATGTGAGCGAACTGATGGGAACGGTGGTTCCGCAAGTGGACGAAAGCACCTCTTTCCGCGATGTCCTCGTTGAGGTAAGCAGCAAGAAACTGGGTATGACGCTGGTAAAAGATGCACAAGGACACTATTCCGGCATCATTACCGACGGAGATATTCGCCGAGTGGTGGAACGTGAGGCCAACTTCCAGCAACTCACCGCTGCCGACTTCATGACACACGGATTCAAACGCATCTGCGCCAGCAAGATGGTGAACGATGCTTTGGAACTGATGGACCGCCACAAGATTACAACGCTGGCAGTGACTGATACTGACAGTCCAGATGCCACCATTGTAGGCATACTACACATTCACGACATATACGGCTTCACTTCAAGAAAATAAACCTCTAACCTACTGAATGATATGAAAAAAATCATCCTTCTTTTTCTCTTTGCCTGCGTGGCACTTGTAGCCTCAGCACAGCAGGAATTCACCGGTCGCTGGACCACTATCGACGACAAAACCGGTGAAGCACGTTCCGTTGTTCGTATTTACAAAGGAACCGACGGACTCTACTACGGCAAGATTGAGGTACTCTACGTGCCAGAAGAGTATCAAGACGTTGTTTGCGAAAAATGTAAGGGTGCCGATCATAACAAACCTATCAAAGGCATGGTCATCCTTCGTGGTATGAAGTATGAGAACGGAGCTCTTACCGGCGGTTCTCTGCTTGACCCTGAGAGCGGCAACTTCTATCACGGCAAGATAACATTGGAAAAAGACGGACGACTCAAACTTCGCGGCTCCATCGACAAGGCTGGCGTATTGGGTCGAACTCAGTATTGGAAAAGAGCAAAATAAACATCCCCACACACAACAAACACCAAAAAATCAGAAAACAATGACAGAGCACCTGACATCAAACTTTGCCTGGCTGGTCAACACACTTGAATCCGGCGAGTACACCCTGAAAGAGATTCAGGACAGATGGGTAGCGCAGAAACGTAAAGGGGAACTGACTCTCCGCACGTTTCACCGCTGGCGCGGTGCCATTAAAGAAATCATGGGCATAGAAATCGTGTGTACCAACACCGAAAATGGCCATGTGTACAAGATACTGCGTTCAAGTTCAAACGACCCTAAGCATATTGCCTCGGAGTTCGTTATCAACACCCTCTCGCTCTCAGGCCTCATTGCCGATAGTGAAGAGATTCACGATAAAATCATCCTTGAGCCAGTACCAGGCGGTCAGCAGCATCTCGCCGCCATAGTGGAAGCCATCAAGATGCGCCGCACCATAGTGCTGTCTCACCGCAAATTCCGCTCAAGCGAACCGGAGAATCACCAGATTCATCCGTTAGGATTGAAGATGCATAAACAACGCTGGTATCTGCTTGCTTATAGCGTTACCCGCCGTGCTGCACGAGTGTTCGCACTCGACCGCATTGAGAAATTGACAATAACACCTTTCCGTTTCTTCGATGAAAAAAAGAAGATCGGAAGCATTCAGGAATATTTTGCCGATTGCTATGGCGTGTTCCATGAGCATAGGCCAACACAGATTGTTATCCGAACATTCGGCACTACAACCAACTATCTGCGAACCCTTCCGCTTCACCCATCGCAAGAGGAGATTGAACCAGGAATCTTCCAGTTCTACCTTCGTCCGGAAGTGGATTTCATCAGCGAACTGCTCTCTCATGCCTCAGGCATTGAGGTGCTGAAACCAACATCGCTCCGCAAGCAGATCAAACGTGAGCTCCGCAATATGCTCAGCCACTACAAAAATCCAGTGCCAGAAATGGGCGATGACAAGAAACAAACAGAAACAAACCCTGACAACAGTGGTAAACAATAAACGCAAAATCATCAACGACCCCGTCTTTGGGTTCATCACCATACCGAACGAGTTGCTCTACGACTTGATTGAGCATCCGTTTGTCCAGCGTCTCAGCCGCATCAAGCAACTGGGACTCGCCTCATACGTCTACCCAGGCGCTCAGCACACACGCTTTCAACATTCGCTCGGTGCTCTCTATCTGATGACAGAGGCAATCAAGCAACTGCGCAGCAAAGGACATGAGATATCAGACGAAGAGGCTAACGGCGTGATGGCTGCCATTCTGCTGCATGACATCGGCCATGGTCCCTTCTCCCATGTGCTGGAGCACACACTCTTTAGCGGCATTACCCATGAAGAGATTTCTCTTCGTATGATGGAGGCCATCAATGAGGAGATGAATGGTGCATTGACTCTCGGCATCGAGATTTTCCGTAATCGCTATCCCCGCAAGTTCCTCCACCAGCTCATCAGCAGCCAACTCGATATGGACCGCCTCGACTATCTCCGTCGCGACTGTTTCTATACCGGTGTGGTGGAAGGCGAAATTGGTTCGGCACGTATCATCAAGATGCTTGATGTCTGCAACGACCGACTCGTAGTGGAGCGCAAAGGCATCTACTCCATTGAGAACTTCCTCATTGCTCGCCGCTTCATGTATTGGCAGGTTTACCTTCACAAGACATCCATCGGTGTAGAGGAATTGCTCATACGTATTCTCAGTCGTGCCAAGACACTTTGTATGCGTGGCAAACATCTCTTTGCCACCCCTGCCCTCCAATATTTCCTTGAGGAGGAACGCAATGCCCAGTCGTTTGACAATGATCCTATGGCACTTCGCAACTTCACCACCCTTGACGACAACGATATCATCGCTGCCATTAAGGTATGGCAGAACAGCGACGACAAGGTTTTGTCTATGCTCAGCACATGTTTCATCAACCGCAGGCTGATGAAAGTGCGCGAACTCGACGAACCGCTTAACCAACAACAAGAAGAGGCGCTCATGCAACAATATGCCAATGCCCTCAAGATATCACTCGAGGATGCTTCGTTCCTCTATGCCCAACGAACCGTTCGCCAAGGCACTTATGACACTGGCGAAGGCTCTATTGGCGTGCTGACACACGACGGTAGCATCACCGAATTCAGCAAATTGGCAGACAGCATGAACCCACTCATCTTAAACCACAAGACAACACGCGTTTATCTCTGCACCTATCCGCTTAGTGACGCACAAGATAATAAATCTGAACGATAGAAAATGGAATTTACAGCCAAACAAATAGCCGAATTTCTCGGAGGCAAGGTAGAAGGAAACGAATCCGTTGCCGTAAGTGATTTCGCAAAGATTGAAGAGGGACGTCCTGGTGCGCTCTCCTTTCTTTCCAACCCAAAATATACACACTACATCTACGAGACACTGTCATCGATTGTGCTTGTAAACAACGACTTCGTAGCAGAAAAGCCAGTAAACACCACCCTTATCCGTGTGCCTGATGCCTACGCTGCCCTTGCCCAACTGCTGCAATTGGCACAATCGCTCCAACCAAAACGCACAGGCATCGACCCACATGCCTACGTGGCAGAAGGGGCTACGGTAGAGGAAGGAGCTTATATCGGTGCTTTCGCCGTTGTTGAACAAGGCGCACATATCGGTAAGAACGCACGCATCTATCCGCATGCATTTGTGGGCGAAGGTGCCATAGTAGGTGAAGACACCATTGTCTATGCTCACGCAACCCTCTACGACCACACAATTCTTGGTGCACGCTGTATCGTTCATGCCGGAGCAGTTCTCGGAGCCGATGGCTTTGGCTTCGCTCCCGATGCCGAAGGCTGTTACCACAAGATTCCTCAAATCGGCTGTGTCAAAGTGGACGATGATGTAGAAATCGGCGCCAACACAACAATCGACCGTGCCACAATGGGCATTACCCACATCGGCAAGGGTGTGAAACTTGACAACCTTGTACAGATTGCTCACAACGTAAGCGTAGGCGAACATACTGCCATGGCTTCACAGACCGGCGTGGCTGGCTCAACCAAGATTGCTCCTCATTGTATCTTTGCCGGACAAGTAGGCGTGGCTGGCCATATTGAAGTGGCAGAGCGCTCAATCTTCGGTGCCCAGACCGGTGTAGCTGGTTCTGTGAAAGAAGCAGGAAAAACATGGCAAGGCTCACCGGCTATTCCGGTGGCAACATTCCGCCGCAGTGCTATTGCCCAGAAGCAGTCGCCAGAACTGTTACGCCAGTTCCAACAGCTTCAGAAAGAAGTGGCAGAACTGCGCAAACTATTGACAGAAAAACAATAATACATTGCACATACAACTTATCACGATAATAAACAAAACAACATAATTATGGCAAAACAACAAACCATCTGCGCCCCTATCACCCTTCAAGGCAAGGGCCTTCACACTGGCGCAGCCATCAACCTCACCATCCTTCCTGGCGAGCCTAACACAGGCCGCGTGTTCCAACGCACCGACCTTGAAGGTCAACCAACTATCGAAGCATTGGCAGACTACGTTAGCAAAACCAACCGTGGCACCGTATTGACAAAAGGCGGTGTTGATGTTTGCACCGTAGAACACTGTCTTTCTGCCCTCTATGCTATGGGTGTGGACAATGCTCTTATCCAACTCGACGCTCCAGAACTTCCAATCCTCGACGGAAGCGCACGTCCTTATGTTGATGCTATTGCTGCTGTAGGCGTGCAAGAGCAAGAGGCTGAACGCGAAGATTTTGTAGTACTTCAAAAGATTGAATACAACAACGAAGAGACTGGCACCAAGATTATGATTCTGCCAGACGACCATCTCAGCTTGCAGGTTCAAGTAGAGTACGACTCTCCAGTAGTAAACAACCAGTTTGCAAATCTTGAGCATATCGAAAACTACAGCGCTGAAATTGCTTCAGCACGTACTTTTGTTTTCGTTCGCGAACTCGCTCCTCTCGCAGAACTCGGTCTCATCAAAGGCGGCGACCTTGACAATGCACTCGTAATCTACGACCAACCAATGGCTGCCGACGAATTGCAGAAAGTGGCAACAGCCCTCGGCAAGACCTGCCCTAAAGCAGATGCCCTCGGCTACATCGGCAACCAGCCAACCAACACAAACGAGCCAGCACGTCACAAACTGCTCGACCTCCTCGGCGATCTCGCCCTGCTTGGTGTTCGTTTGGTAGGTCGCGTAATCGCCTTCATGCCAGGCCACACAGCCAACACAGCCTTCGCCAAGAAAATGCGCAAAGACTTGAAACGTCAAGAAACTGCTACCCCTATTTACCGTCCAGAGGATGAGCCATTAATGGATGTAAACCGCATCAAACAATTGTTGCCTCACCGCTATCCATTCCTCTTGGTTGATAAAGTGGTAAGCCGCACAGAGAACTCTATCGTTACCGTCAAGAACATCACCTTCAATGAGATGCAGTTCCTCGGCCACTTCCCAGAAGAGCCTGTTATGCCAGGTGTACTCCAAGTGGAGGCTATGGCTCAGAGTGCTGGTCTGTTGGTTTTGTCTCAGGTTGACGAGCCAGAGCGCTACTCTACCTACTTCTTGAAAATCAACAACGTGAAGTTCCGCAATAAAGTTGTTCCAGGCGACACCATGGTGATGAAAGTAATGCTTACCTCACCAATCCGTCGTGGCTTGAGCGACATCAAAGGCTATGTCTTCGTAGGTGGCAAAATCGTTACCGAAGCAGAAATGGTGGCTCAGATTGTGAAGAACAAATAACACAAGAAAACTACTGACTTTCCTAACCCCTATACTTAAATTATAATCTTCACACTATGATACATCCTTTAGCCTATGTGGACCCGAAAGCTACGGTAGACCCCACTGCCGAAATCGACGCATTTGCCGTTGTCATGGGCGATGCGGTTATCGGAGCTCATTGTCACCTCCATCCGCATGCAGTAGTCTACGACCACGTTACAATGGGTGAGTCTTGCGAGGTATTCCCTGGTGCTGTTATCGGTGCCATTCCGCAAGATCTCAAGTTCAACGGTGAGGAGACCCGCACCGAGATAGGCTCGCATTGTGTTTTCCGTGAGTGCAGCACTGTTCATCGTGGCACTGCCTCAAAGGGAAAAACCATTGTAGGAAACTACAATCTCGTGATGGCTTATTGTCATGTGGCTCACGACTGCGTACTCGGCAACCATATCATCATGTCGAATGCCGTTCAACTGGCAGGCGAGGTGGTAGTTGGCGATTATGCCGTACTGGGTGGCGGCTCACTTGTGCACCAGTTCACACGAATTGGCTCACACGTTATGCTGCAAGGTGGCTCACGAGTCAACAAAGACCTTCCACCTTACGTTACTGTGGGACGAGAGCCTATCACCTATGCCGGTGTCAATGCCGTGGGATTGCGTCGCCGTGGTTTTACACAGGAAGACGTTGAAACCGTCAACGCCATCTATCGCACTGTCTACCAAGAGCATCTCACACTGCATGAAGCTGTAGAGAAAATTGAGCAGACTTTTGCAGAAAGCGGTGTCCGTAACGAGGTTCTTGAGTTCCTCAAACATGCTGACCGTGGTATTGTGCGTTAATTACTCCACCACATACATCATAAAAGCCACTCTCAACAGAGTGGCTTTTATTTTTCTATTCTTTGATTTGGCCAACATGTAAGCTGACTCCATTCGATTTTTCTTATACTATATATATTACGTATGCGCGCGCGTAAGTTCTAAGATAATGTACAGAAAGAAATACTTTTTCGCTATTGTAAAAAGAGACTGATAGGGAAAGAAAACAATCCCATTTTTAACCTCGTAACAATCTATTATTCATTTATAGAGTATTTCTGCAACAACCGATCACACAGGTTATTACAAACTAATCTACAATCATTTTCAATTGCTGAGGTACAATTTCCACATACACGTTTTCACCGGCTGTGAAGCTATCGCCATCGCGATGAATTGGAGCAGGATGAGTGCGACGAACCGTCACCTGTTTTGCCATGAAGATAGTAACCTTTTTACACTTGCGGACACCGCCGGCAAACAAAGTCCAAACAAGACGGGGAGCCTGCCAAAGTCGGAACGGATGAACAACGACCACATCAAGCCATCCGTCGGTAATTGAAGCACCATCGGCAATACGGGCATTATTGCCCCATTGATTGGCATTGCAGACAGAAATCATGGCTGCCTGACCTTCCCAGCAAATCTTTCCGTCTGCCTCCACAACATAGTGTTCCGGAACAAATCCTCGCCATGCCTTGAAGGCCTCGACAACATAGGTAAAAAGACCGCGATGTGAAGCATTGGCAAAGCGAAAACTCACGTCGGCATCAAGTCCCATGCCACAAGTACAGAAAAAAGGTTTATTCTCGCATAGTGCTGAATCAACGGTAATTACATGCCCATAAAAAACTGTATCCACAGCCTTTCGGTGATTCAGACTTATTCCCAGATGAAGTGCCAATCCGTTGCCACTTCCGCAAGGAACTATAGCCATGGTTTTGGTTGAGCCAACAAGCGCCCGAGCCACCTCATTGACCGTGCCATCGCCCCCAACTGCCACCACCACATCAGCATCGCTCCGAGTAGCAATCTCTGTAGCATGACCGGCATATTCCGTCTGCTTGATTTCCACCTGGACATCACTTGATGAAGCATGCTGACGGATAATATCAAGCACACGTTCCTTGCCATGTGTTCCGGCAATAGGGTTGACGATGAAACAAATCTTTTTCATAGCGATTGCAAAGATATCACTTTATTGAGACATGTGGTTTGGAAACCGTCATTTTTATTTCCAAAACCATCGAATCCGTTTGTTCGCAACCATTCAGAACAAACGAATACATAAAACCATTCCGGTGTACATTTTCCCCTAATCCAAATGGCTATAACTTTTTCGCCGTAGATTTTCTGGCATTAAGAATCCTTGCCTTCATTTCACAGCAACCATTGAGTAGATAAAATTACCTAAAACCATTCCTACGTTAACAAACCATATCATCCTAAGCTGCGATACTATTTCAAAGGCACTTTTTCACCTTACAGACTTGCGAAAACATTTTACCATGTCTAAGAATATCGCTGTTTTTTTATCACACTGATATCGATTTCAACAAAACAGAAGTGCTCATCTATAGGAATCTAATATCTTAGAAAGGAAGATAAACCACCAACAAGGATGCCTTCTCGTTTCCTATTATTAATGACTCAAATCTCATGAAAATTTTACCTTCATCAAGAACCAAAATTGACGACATTTTTTGAATTTTACGACCTCTCAAGAATAAAAATTTCATACAACTTGACATTTCTTATGCCAACATCAGTTGAAAACCTGAGGAAAATTCTTCCCCCACCACACTACCACCAAACTCCACTTCTTAAACAACAAATCACTTAACAATATGATTATACGTGATTTATAATTATCTTATTCCGTTTTTCCCTTGAGGAGAAACTGTGGGAAAACCTGTGGAAAACCATGGTAAAACTGCGGGAATAAAAAAATGTGGGGGAAAGTGGGGCAAAATGAATGATTTATGCTACCTTTACATCGCAAAAAAATCTGCGCAAAATCACACCCATGTTCATCGGAAAAATTGAAGCCAAACGTGACGCCAAAGGACGCGTGTTCCTGCCAGCCACATTCCGTCGTCAGCTCTCTGCTGATGATGCCGATACCGTTGTATTGCGCAAAGACCCTAACCTGCCGTGCATCATCCTCTACCCAATGGAAGTTTTCTCCCGCAAAGCAGAACAGATGATAGAAAAACTCGACGTGGAATGGAATGCTGACGACCAACAGTTGCTCATGGAGTTTACTGCCGAGGTAGAACAAGTTGCCCTTGATGCACAAGGACGGCTCCTTCTCAACAAGGCAAACCTCGAATACATGCATGCCGACACCACCCTGCTCTTTGTGGGCATGGTTGACCGCATTGCCATCTGGGGTGCCGACACATTCGCTTCACAACGACTCGACAGCAACACATTTGCTCAGGTACTCAAAGAGAAAATGGGACGCAAAAACAACGATTGAACATGGCAGAGGAGACAATGACATACCACGTTCCAGTGATGCTTGAGGAGACCCTCGAAGCCCTTAACATCAAACCGGACGGTATCTACGTTGACGTTACCTTCGGCGGTGGCGGACACTCCAATGCCATACTCCAACGACTTGGAAAAAACGGCCGCCTTGTCAGTTTCGACCAAGACACCGACGTTTGCGGACATCTGCCGAATGACGATCGTTTTACCTTCGTTCACGGCAACTTCCGTTTCGTGCGTAATTTTCTCCGATATCATCACATCGACAAGATAGACGGTCTGCTTGCCGACCTTGGCGTTTCAAGCCATCACTTCGATGATGAGCAACGCGGCTTTTCATTCAGGTTCAACGGCGCTCTCGATATGCGCATGAACCAGACAGCCACACAGACAGCAGCAGACATCGTCAACACATATACTCCGGAAGCGCTCACAACGCTTTTCCGTGTTTACGGCGAACTTCAGCAGCCTCATCGCTATGCAGCACGTATCGTGGCAGCTCGCCAGCAAACCCCAATCAACACCACAGAGCAGTTGCTTGAGGTAGTGAAACCACTCATCTCGCCTAAGCACGAGAAAAAAGAACTCGCACAGTTGTTTCAAGCGCTCCGTATCGAAGTCAACCACGAGTTGAAAGCGCTAGAGGAACTGCTCAAGGCACTCCCTACCATACTCAATCCCGACGGCAGGGCTGTGTTCCTTACCTACCATTCGCTGGAAGACCGTATGGTGAAGAATTTCTTCAAATGCGGTAACACCGAAGGCAACATTGTAAAAGACTTCTATGGCAACGTCCAGTCGCCACTCCGCTCGGTAGGCAACAAGCCAGGCGTGCCATCAGCACAGGAACAAGAGACCAACCCACGTTCACGTAGTGCCAAACTCCGCGTGGGAACACTCAACAACAATAACAAGCGATAACAACAAACATACCATTCGGCAATCATGGGACAAGTCAAGAAAATGACAGAAACAATCTTCGGCGGTGTAAAACGCGGTCTGGAGATGGTGAACGGCGGATTCCTTACCAGTAATCGCATGCGTCATGAGTTGAAATACATTTTCTTTGTCTTCATTCTGGTGATGGCTTACGTCAACAACCACTACAACTATGACCGCCAACTCCGTAAACGCGATGAATTGCGCATTCAAGCCGAAGATATGAAATATCGCACCACTGACATCCGCAGTAAGTTGACGACAAAAGGTCAGCGAACCCAGCTGCTCATCGACCTCGAGAACCTTGGCAGCACGGTAACAAACGCTCAGACACAGCCTATCATCGTCAAAAAGAAATAAACCCGCCCAACACCACACAACAATAAACACCACAAACAAAAACATCAGTTAATCAGGCCCCCTGAAAACTGACAATTAACAAAAACATCAAAAATCTTTCAAAGACTATGCGCAAGCGTTTTCTCTTTCTGCTCATGATGCTGATAATGGCATTCTTCATTGCCGCTATCTGCAAAATCATCTTCATCCAGACAAAAGAATACGGCGAGTGGATGAAGGCCAACAGGGTGCATATGCCCAGCGACATCGAACTGCCAGCCCAACGTGGCGACATTCTCAGTGCCGATGGACAGCTGCTTGCTACGTCCATGCCTTATTACTACCTGGAAATGGACCTCCGCACGGAGTATCTTACCCGTAACGACGGCATCGACTTCCGACGCGATCTCGACTCACTCAGCATCTGTCTGGCCAACTTCTTGGGCGACAAGAGTGCTGCCGACTATCGCGCTCTACTTATGAGCGGATGGAAGAATCATCGTGCTGAACTTCGCTTGTCACAACGTGCAGTTTCCTACATTGAACTTCAGGAAATAAAGAAGTTTCCACTCTTCCGACTCGGCAAATTCCAGAGCGGCCTGATTCCAAAAGAAATCAACAAACGCATCAATCCGTTTGCCCCTCTTGCCCAACGTACCATCGGCAATCTGTATCGTGATATGGAGAAAGGTGGCTCGTCGGGTATTGAACGTGGTTTCGACTCGCTGCTTCGCGGTACACCAGGTATGAAATTGGCATCGCAGGAGATTATTCGTCACCCTGAAAAAGGTGTCGATGTGGTCATGAC
Source organism: Paludibacteraceae bacterium (assembly GCA_024405895.1). Taxonomy (GTDB): domain Bacteria; phylum Bacteroidota; class Bacteroidia; order Bacteroidales; family Paludibacteraceae; genus HGM05398. The sequence goes on along the minus strand of JAKSNW010000002.1, from coordinate 89,476 downwards.
ACTTGACATGAGTATCCAGGAAGTTGCCTCCAATGCCTTACGTAACGGAATGATTGCTGCTGGCGCCGACAAAGGTTGTGTAGTACTCATGGAGACAGCTACCGGCGATATCAAAGCCTGTGTCAACCTCACCCGCCACGAAGAGGAGTATTATGAGGAACAAAACATCGCCCTCACCGAAATGATGCCTCCGGGCTCTACCTTCAAGACCGTATCCATGCTGGTGGCTGTGGAAGACGGCGCCATCAAACCAAACGACTCCGTAGACACCGGCACCGGTGTTGTCTACCTCTATAAACACAGAATCAAAGACTCACACGCCGTTGGCAAGATTTCTGCGCAAGAAGTAATTGCAGCCTCTTCAAACGTAGGCACTGCACTTATGATTGACAGAGCTTATCACAAACGCCCATCCTACTTTGTCGATCTAATCAGAAAGACCAAGATTCAGGTGCCAATGACCAACATCGGTATCTCCGGCGTGGCAAGACCAGATATCCGCAGTCCTAAAGACAAAAACGACAAACGCTATTGGTCGCAGTCGTCACTGGCAGTCATGTCGTTCGGTTACGAAACCACCGTTCCGCCTATCTACATGGTGCGTTTCTACAATGCCATTGCCAACCACGGCAAGATGATAAACCCGAAATTCGTGAAGGAACTCCGTCGCGACGGCAAAGTCATCGAGACATTCAAAACCGAAGTGGTCAACGAGCAAATCTGTTCAGAACAGACCATTCAGGAAATCACCAAGATGCTGGAGATGGTAGTCAACGACAAACATGGCACAGGCTACGGCCTTGTGCGTTCGCCATACGTGAGAATTGCCGGCAAGACAGGCACAGCCACCGACCAACGCCCAGGTCATGTAGGCAACTATGCTTCGTTCTGCGGTTTCTTCCCTTCCAATGCACCAAAATATACAATGTATGTAATGATGCATGGTGGACGAATCTTCGGTAACCAGAGCGGTAAGGTCTTCCGACAGATTGCAGAAAGCGTCTACGCCGACAACGGCAGCCGACAGATAACAGAAATGCGTGACACGGTTCACACACTCATACCTAAAGTAAAAGGTGGCAAGTACTCCTCGGTGTCACAGGTCATGAGGTCGCTGGGAGTCAAATCGACCAACGACTCCATAACACAAGGTGACGGATGGGTCAAAGGAATGCACAACGACTCCACGGGACTACGACTCTACACCTACAACTGGCAGGACGAATACGTGCCCAATGTGGTAGGCATAGCAGCCAAAGACGCCATCTTCATCCTTGAAAACTGCGGTTTGAAAGTGGCAATCCACGGCTACGGCATAGTGACAAAGCAGTCGGTACCGGCAGGAGAGAAACTGAAACCGGGAACACAGATAACTCTGACACTGGAAAGATAATATATCGATTAAGCGGCGAGAGAGCGTTACAAGGCTTTTCGCCCTTAATTGTTCAATATAGTTTAAGAATAAAGAAAAAGATATGACTTTAGAAACATTGCTTGCAGGTGTGGAGACCACGAAACTCCACATGGGAGAAGTGGAAGTAAAGGACGTACAGTTCGACTCTCGCAAGGTAACACCAGGCTCACTCTTTGTGGCAGAAAAAGGTGTTGCCGTCGACGGTCACAACTTCATTGGCAGCGCCATTGAAAAAGGTGCCGTTGCCATCGTTGCCGAACACTTGCCAGAAACCCTTGCCCCCAAAGTGGCTTATGCCATCGTTCCTTGCTCTGCAGCTGCACTGGGCAAGATAGCAGGCAATTTCTATGGCAATCCTTCACGTCACCTTCAGCTGGTAGGTGTAACTGGCACCAACGGCAAGACCACCATTGCCACCCTGCTCTACAAGACCACACAGGCTTTGGGCTTCAAGTCGGGCTTGCTTTCAACCGTCTGCAACTATGTAGACCAACGCATGGTACCTTCCACCCACACCACACCTGATGCCATCAGCCTCAACGCTTTGTTGCGAGAGATGGTGGATTGTGGCTGTGAATACGCATTCATGGAAGTCAGCTCGCACGCTGCCGACCAGCACCGTATCGACGGACTCTATTTCGTAGGTGGCATCTTTACCAATCTCACACGCGATCACATGGATTACCACCTGACCGTGGAGAACTACCTGCGTGCGAAAAAACGTTTCTTCGACATGTTGCCGTCAGAGGCATTTGCACTCACCAACCTTGACGACAAGAACGGTATGGTGATGTTGCAAAACACCCGTGCACACAAACATACCTATGCCATTGCCACCTTGGCAGACTTCAAGGCAAACATCATAGACAGTTCATTTGAAGGCATGCAGCTGAACGTAAACAACCACGAGGTATTCGTGCCTATGGTTGGCCGTTTCAACGCTTCCAACCTCATGGCTGTGTTCGGAGCCGCCCGTCTGCTTGGTTTCACCGAGGAGCAAGTGCTTGTGATACTCACCACACTTCACCCTGTAGCAGGACGTTTCTCCACCATCCAGTCGCCTGACGGATACACAGCCATCGTAGACTACGCCCACACTCCAGATGCTGTAAAGAACGTGATTGACACCATCAATGAGATTCGCGGCATCGACAGCCGACTCATCACTGTGGTAGGCTGCGGCGGCAACCGAGACAAAGGCAAACGACCAATCATGGCAAAAGAGGCTATGAAGGGTTCGGACCAACTGATTCTCACCAGCGACAATCCTCGCGACGAAGAACCAGAGGACATTCTCAACGATATGATGGAAGGACTTACCCCTGTTGAACAGAAGAACGCACTTTGCATCGTATCGCGCCGCGAAGCCATCAAGACGGCTTGCCGACTTGCCCGCAAAGGCGATGTTATTCTCGTGGCAGGCAAAGGTCATGAGGATTATCAAATTGTCAAAGGCGTGAAACACCATTTCGACGACCGCGAAGAACTTGCGGCTGCCATGGGATTGAATTAAATTTACGAATCACAAAATAAGACCGTCAACACACTATGTTTTATTACCTTTTCGACTTTCTCGACCGCACGATAAATCTTCCGGGTGCTGGTTTGTTCGGTTACATCTCGTTCCGAAGTGGTATGGCTTTCGTTGCCGCACTTTTCTGTTCGACATGGATAGGCCGACGCATCATCAACAAACTGCAGGCATTGCAGATTGGCGAAACCATTCGCGACCTCGACCTCGAAGGACAGATGCAGAAGAAAGGCACCCCAACGATGGGCGGTATCATCATTCTCCTTTCCATCGTATTGCCTTGCCTGCTTTTCGGTAAGTTGCACAATGTCTATATGATTCTCATGCTCATAACCACATTGTGGCTCGGCATGCTTGGTTTCATCGACGACTATATCAAGGTATTCAAGAAAAACAAAGAAGGTCTGCACGGCAAATTCAAAATCGTGGGTCAGGTATCCATCGGTCTCATCGTTGGCCTGGTGCTCTATTTCAGTCCTCAAGCCGTTATCGTGGAGAACATCAACTCCTATCACGACACTACCAACAATATTGAAGTAGTAGAATATGCTTCACATGCAGAAAGCTCAACCAAGACCACCGTTCCTTTCCTCAAGAACCACAATGCCGACTACGCCGGCCTCTTCGAGTGGGCAGGAAAGTACAAACAGACATTCGGTTGGGTATTCTTCGTGCTGATGGTTATCTTCATCGTTACAGCCGTGAGCAACGGCGCCAACCTCACTGACGGTCTCGACGGTTTGGCTGCGGGCTCATGTGCCATCCAGGGTATGGCACTCGGCATCTTCGCCTACCTGTCAAGTAATGCCAACTACTCCGGATATCTGAATATCATGTTCATACCTAATGCCACAGAGTTGGTAATCTTTGCTGCTGCCTTCATGGGTGCCACCATCGGTTTCCTTTGGTTCAACGCCTATCCGGCACAGGTCTTCATGGGCGACACAGGCAGCCTTGCACTTGGCGGCATTATCGCAGTGTTTGCCATTGCCATACACAAAGAGTTGCTGTTGCCTATCATCTCTGGCGTATTCCTTGTAGAAAGCCTCAGCGTGATGGCTCAGACCTCCTATTTCAAATACACCAAGAAGAAAACTGGCACTGGCAAACGCATCTTCAAGATGTCGCCTCTGCATCACCACTACCAGAAACCAGCTGGCAGCATCGACGCATTGATTCAGAGCCCAAAACTGGCACTCCCTGAGTCGAAAATCACCGTAAGGTTCTGGATTGTGGGCATCATCCTTGCAGCTATTGCCATCATCACATTGAAAATCAGATAACACAACAATTATAAAAGCACGATAAAACAAAAGTACATTATGAGTCGTTTAGTAGTATTGGGCGCAGGAGAGAGCGGTGTAGGCACTGCCATCCTCGCACTGAAAGAGGGTTACGAAGTGTTTGTTTCAGACAAAGGAACCATCAAACCGCAGTATCGCGACGAGATGACACGACGCAACATTCCGTTTGAAGAAGAACAACATACAGAATCACTTATCCTCAATGCAGACGAGGTGGTGAAAAGTCCTGGCATACCTGAAACTGCTCCATTGGTGCAGAAACTGCGTGCACAAGGCACCCCTATCATCTCCGAAATTGAGTTTGCATCTCGCTATACCAATGCCAAGAAAATCTGTATCACAGGTTCAAACGGCAAGACAACAACTACCATGCTGACCTACTTCATCCTCAAGAAAGAGGGTTTGAACGTCGGTCTCGCAGGCAATGTAGGCAAGAGCTTCGCCTGGCAGGTAGCTGAGTGCAACTTCGATTATTATGTATTGGAGCTCAGCTCATTCCAGTTGGACGGTATGTACGACTTCCGTGCCGACGTTTCTGTGATTCTGAATATCACACCTGACCACCTCGACCGCTACGACTACAAGTTCCAGAACTATATCGATTCGAAATTCCGTATCCTCCAAAACCAGACCCCAGAGGACGCCTTCATCTTCTGGAACGACGACCCAGTGCTCCGTGCCGAGATTGAAAAACGCGACATCAAAGCCCAGTTGCTGCCTTTCGCCATCGAGAAAAAAGAAGGCGAACGTGCATACGTCGTTGACAAGGACCTTCGTATCGAACGTCAAGGCGAACCATCTGCCGAGACTTTTGAAATGCCAGTGGAGGAACTTTCACTCCAAGGCACTCATAATATGTACAACTCAATGGCAGCCGGTCTGGCAGCCCGTGTTGTAGAAGTCAAGAAAGAAACAATCCGTCGCTCTCTGTCTGAGTTCGAAGGCGTAGAACACCGCCTTGAATATGTAGCCACCGTTCGTGACGTTCGCTATATCAACGACTCAAAAGCCACCAACGTCAACTCCTGCTGGTATGCCCTTCAGAGCATGAAGACACCAACAGTGCTTATTCTCGGCGGTAAAGACAAAGGCAACGATTACACCGAAATTGAGCCACTGGTCAACGAGAAGGTAACAAAACTTATCTTCCTTGGTGTGGACAACGAAAAACTGCGCAAGTTCTTCTCAGAGCACAGCAAATGCCCAATGTACGAAGCAAAGTCAATGGAAGAATGTGTGCGTATAGCATACGAAATCGCCGAGAAAGGTGAAACCGTTCTGCTCTCACCATGCTGCGCAAGCTTCGACCTCTTCAAGAGTTACGAAGACCGCGGTCGTCAATTCAAAGATTACGTACATAAACTCTAATCCCCACAACAAGACATAAAAACATCAAAAAAATCACTCTCCTATGGATTTTCTCAAACGCATTCTGAAAGGTGACCTCACAATCTGGATGGTCTACATTCTGCTCGTGCTCATCTCAATGGTCAGCATGTTCAGCGCCTCGTTCCGTCTCATTGGCGGAGGCTCCATCGGCGCCCCGATTGCCAAGCACTCCATCATGTTGGGTCTCGGTTTCGTGGCGATGTACATTACCATGAACCTACGCCGCGAATGGATCAGAGGCGGTGGATGGGCCTTGCTGCTGCTTTCTTGGGTTCTCCTCATTGCCACACTGATTTTCGGTGAGATAGGTGGTAGTGCTGCCCGATCGCTCTCCCTCTTCGGATTCTCAATCCAACCGAGTGAGTTCGCACGTCTTGCCATCATTCTCGTAATGTCCGATCTTATCTGCCGTTTCCAAGAGAAGCTTCAGAAACGCTCCTTCGCCGATCCGGTAAAAGCAGAGAAGGGTTATTTTTTCAGTATGCTTGCCTTGTTTGCAATCACCGTTGTGTTGATTGTCAGTCAAGCACTTTCTACCACAGTATTGCTCTGCGTCACCTTGGTAGCAATGGTTATCTATGGTGGCTTTTCATGGCGCATTCTCCTACGCACAGGATTTGTTATTGGTGCTCTTGTCTTCGTGATTGCGGCAACATGTGTGTACAGCGCAAAACAGGGTCACTACGACCGCGAATATATAGAAAACGCCAACGTCATTCAACGTAGTTGGCTCAAAATGACAAGCCGTTCTGAGACATGGATTGCTCGTTTCGATCACTTTGGCGATGAAGATCTGAAATATGTCATTACCGACAAAAATATCCAGGAGGCGAATGCAGCCATTGCCATAGCCAAAGGACGTAAACCATGTGGTCCTGGCAATAGTATCCAACGCAAATTCCTCCCTAATGCCGACAACGACTTTATCTTCGCTATCATTGTGGAGGAATCTGGTGTCTATGGTGCCATCATAATCATGCTGCTCTACTGGGTGCTTATCTTCCGATGTTTCCAGATTGCGTGGAAAGCCGAACATATTTTCGACTCTGTCATGGTGATGAGTCTGTCGTTCATCATCTTGCTTCAGGCAATCATGCACATCGCCATCAGTGTCGATTTCATGCCGGTAACTGGTCAGTCGTTGCCACTGATTGGCCGCGGTGGTTCTTCCATCATTATCATCAGTGCCTATCTCGGACTCACGCAAGGCGTAGCCCGCAAGCAACATCCAGAGGACGAAGAAGCGCAGAAAGAAGATAGAGAAGAACAAGAGAGAGAAAACAAAGAACTTGAGGCGGAAGCCATTCAAGCATAACTCACACAGACAACCTTACACGAGCACCACACAGTGCTTGCAACAACATAAGAACTTCAACACTATGAGCAAAGAACAACCTCGTTTCCTCATCAGCGGTGGCGGCACCGGCGGACACATCTTTCCTGCCGTGTCTATTGCCAACGCACTGAAACAACGTCATCCCGACTGTGAAATCCTTTTTGTAGGTGCCAACGACCGTATGGAGATGGAACGCGTACCTGCTGCAGGTTATCGTATCGTAGGTCTTCCGGTTCGCGGTTTCTTCCGAACACAGCGCTGGCGCAACGTTGGCGTAGTGTTTGATGTAGTCCGCAGCATGCTCAAAGTGCGCAATGTTATCAAAGAGTTCCGTCCCGACGTGGCTATAGGTGTCGGCGGCTATGCCAGCGGCGCCGCTATGAAAGTGGCTGCTCAAATGGGCGTGCCTTTGTTGTTGCAGGAACAGAACGGATTTGCCGGTGTTACCAACAAGATGCTTGCCAACAATGCCTCAACCATCTGCGTGGCTTACGATGGCATGGAACGTTTCTTCCCTAAAGAAAAAATCGTACTGACTGGTAACCCTGTCCGTCAGAATCTTGCAGGAGCAAGCCGTGAGGAAGCATACCGTCACTTCGGTTTCTCTCCAAACAAAAAGACAATGCTGGTTATCGGTGGTAGCTTAGGTGCAAAAACAGTAAATGAAAGTGTGCTCAACGGACTTGAGGCGCTGCTTGCCGATGGCACTGTTCAGTTGCTTTGGCAAACAGGAAAGAGTTATATTGAAGATATCCGCCGCCGCACAAGCAACATCAAGAACGAACGACTGATTATTACTGATTTCGTTGACCGTATGGATCTTGCATACGCAATGGCCGATGTAGTAGTATCCCGTGCCGGCGCCAGCTCCATCTCCGAACTTTGTCTGCTCGGCAAAGCCTCCATTCTTGTCCCTTCTCCCAATGTGGCAGAAGATCACCAGACCCACAATGCCGTGGCACTTGTTAACCACGATGCTGCACTGATGGTAAAAGATGTGGATGCTGAAAAGACCCTCATACCTACTGCCATGTCGTTGCTTGCCAATGACGAGCGCCGCCGCAAACTCTCCGACAGCGTACTGAAATTAGCACAACGCGATTCTGCCATCCGTATTGCCGAAGAGGTGGAGAAACTGATGAAATAAAGTCAGTCTACCGATATCTTACCATAAACAAAACAAGGTCCGCCACAACCACATGGTTGTTACGGACCTTTGCTTTCAGACCCTGCAACAGCAGATTAGAGACAATCTACTGATTTACATCGCAATAATCATTTAATTATTGTTCATCCGCTATGATTCGTAACCTTTGTTAAAGAATTATTTCTGCAAGACGAAAAATTGAATACTCATGCTTCTTTTTTTGGAAGAAAAAAAGTAACTTTGCAGCATTGCAAGTTGTATCCGTATGCAACCTACAATATCACGACCAAATTGCTAATTAACAACATTATCAAATATGGAAATTACCGGAAAAATCATTGTGGACGATATGCCTGAAGCAAAAGGCAAAGCTGCCACAGGAAGAGAATGGCGCAGAAAGAGCTACGTGCTCGAATTCTTGCCAGAAAAAAGTCAGTATGAACGTCACTTCGTTTTCGACCTTTGGTCAGACGACATTGATAAATACAATCTTCAGAAAGACAACTACTACACAGTGTCTTTCGAATTCAGCGCACGCAAATTCAAAGACCGTTATTACAATTCTGTCAACGTAAACAACGTTGTTCCTGCCGTGGCTCCTGTAAACGCAGCCCCTGCTCCAGTAAGCATGGATTCTTCATATAACGCTGCTCAAGCTCCTGTTGGCAACGTCATGGAGGCAATGCCAGAAGTAGCCCTTCCTACCGAAAACAACGGTGATCTCCCATTCTAAACCACTAAACCAACCAAAAGCAACAAAGAATTATGGAAATTACAGGCAGAATCAAAGAAGCCATGGGCATCCAACAAGGCGAAGGCCGCAACGGTCAGTGGCGTCGTGCTACTTATGTCATCGAATACAAGGTGCCAGGTAGCTCTTACACCAACTCATTGGCTTTCGATGTAACTAACGATAATATCGAAGCATTCAACATTCAACCAGGCCAAGACCTCACAATCTCCATCGATATCGATGCACGCGAGGTTAACGGTTCTTGGTTCAACACCATCAGAGCTTGGCGCGTTGTGGCTGCTCAAGCAGAACCAACCAACGATCCTCTGCAACCAAACTCATCCTATTTCGGATAATCCACATGCACTTCAATATCCTTCTTTCGCTTGCCCTCTCGCTGCTGCTCTCCATGTGCAGCGGTAAGATGGTTGTGGGCGAAAAGGACAACACCCAGAAATCGGACGAGCAGAAAACACCCGCTTTGGAAGAGATGATGGAACTGCCGGCTTTCGATGCTACACAGCACATCATCGTTCACAAAGCCTATGTAGTGAACTATAACTCCGACAACTATATTCCAAATTGGGTGGCTTATGAGCTAACCTATGCGGAAACATACGGCGACATCAAACGCAAAACCAACTTCAACGCCGACCCTGAACTGTCTGCCGACGAAGCAGCCCAATGGTGGGACTACCGCCGTTCTGGCTACGACCGCGGCCACATGGCACCAGCCGGTGATATGAAATGGGACGATGTAGCCATGACCGAGAGCTTCTATCTCACCAATGTTTGTCCACAAGACAGCGCACTGAACCACGGTCTCTGGAACGATTTGGAAAACAAAGCACGCAAATGGGCTCGTCGTGACTCCAGCCTTTACATCGTCTGCGGTCCTGTGTTCTACAGCAATCAGACTGTACAGCACATCGGCACAGAGCGCCATATTGCTGTTCCACATGGTTTCTTCAAGGTATTCCTGCGACAGCATAAAGGTGAGTGGCAAGCCATCGGCTTCCTCTTCAAGAACGAACAGGAACGTAACGAACTGCGAGATCATGCCGTCAGCGTTGACGAAATAGAAAAGCTTACGGGCTACAACTTCTTCCATCTTCTCGATGACGAAACAGAGAATCGCATAGAAGCAGACCTCAATCCCGATTTGTGGGGCGTGGTTTGCAGGTAATAACATAACAATCGCAAAATGAAAAAAGAGATGCAACCAGACAACGTCTATTTCCTCGGAGTGGGCGGCATAGGCATGAGTGCTATCGCCCGCTACTACAATGCCCGCCATTGTCAAGTGGCAGGCTACGACCGCACACGCTCAGCACTCTGCATAACCCTTGAGCAGGAAGGCATCTCCATTCACTATACACCAGACACCAACGCCATTCCTTCAGACTTCCGTCCGGAGAACACGCTCGTAGTCTACACCCCTGCCGTTGCCACTACCAACGTGGAGTACCAGTGGTTTGTCAACCATGGCTACGAAGTGAAAAAACGTGCTGCTGTCTTGGGTGAGATAACTAAAGTGGAGCGAGGCCTCTGCGTGGCAGGTACACATGGTAAAACCACAGTGTCCACCATGTTGGCACACTTGTTGAAGCAGAGTCACGTAGACTGTAACGCATTCCTTGGCGGACTGTCGAAGAACTACAGCGGCAATCTCCTGCTGTCCGACCATAGCGACCTCGTTGTCATTGAAGCCGACGAGTTCGACCGCTCATTCCACCACCTCAGCCCTTATATGGCCGTTGTCACAGCCGTTGATGCCGACCACCTCGACATCTATCATACCCATGAAGCCTACAAAGAAGCCTTTGCCCATTTCACCTCACTCATTCGTCCTGGCGGATGTCTGGTCATGAAACATGGCATAGAGCTTGAACCAAGACTTCAAGACGGCGTGAAACTCTACACTTATACAGGCGACCCCAAAGGCCAGAAGCCAGACTTCTACGCCGACAACATACGCATCGGTATCGGCGAGGTACGTTTCGACCTCGTGACACCAGAAGGACGTATCAATGACATCGACCTCGGTGTACCTGTTACCGTAAACATCGAGAACAGCGTGGCTGCCATGGCCATTGCAATGCTTAACGGCGTTACTGCCGACGAATTGCGTCAAGGCATGGCATCTTTCAACGGTGTGAAACGTCGTTTCGACATTCAGATGAAGACACCAAGACTGACTATCATCGACGACTATGCACACCATCCAGCAGAACTGGAGGCCTCCATCCGTTCCGTCATGGAACTGTATCGTGGAAAGAAAGTGCTTGGCGTTTTCCAACCGCACCTCTACACCCGTACACGCGACTTCTACCACGAATTCGCAGCTGCCCTCTCACTGCTTGACGAGGCCGTTCTCGTGGAACTCTACCCTGCACGAGAAGAACCTATCGAAGGCATCTCGTCAGAAACTATCTACAACGAAGTAACCTGTCAAAAGACGCTGACAACCAAGAGTCAACTCATCGATTTGCTCAAAACAAAGCAGTTTGATGTGCTTCTTACCCTTGGTGCCGGCGACCTCGACACTATGTTACCACAAATCTGCGAAGCACTGAAATGAACTATGTAAAAGTGATACTTGCCACATTGGCCGTGGCAGCCTGCATGCTCTATCTGGGTTGGATTTTTGTCTATACCTCGGGTAGGGAAAACGAGGTGTGCGACCGACTGGAGATACGTATCACCGATGCTCATCAAGTGAACTTTGTCGACTCTACCTTCCTCCTTAACGAAGTGAAGGCAAAGGGTCTTTATCCAGTAGGCAAGAAATTCGCAGACATCGACCTCAACGCCCTCGAAACCACAATCAGCCATTGTCCGATGGTGCTTAAGGCTCTCTGCTACAGAACACCTGCCGGAGAGATTAAGATTGAGGTCAAACAACGCCGACCAATGTACCGCGTAATACCTGCCAACGGCACAGGAAGTTACTTTGTAGACGAAAACCACGAAGCCTTCCCTACCAACTCAAATTCGCCCGTCGAAGTGCCGCTGCTTAGCGGATACCTGACAAAGGATGTGGCTGCAGACTCGCTCTTCAACCTCATGACCTTCATCAAGAATGACAAATTCTGGCGCGAACAGGCAACACAGGTCTATGTCGACGAAAAACAACAGATAATCATCGTTCCGCGTGTCGGAGAACATATCATCCTACTCGGCAACACCGACAACTTCAAGGCAAAACTTGAACGTGTAGAAACATTCTACCACAAGGTATTGAACGAAGTGGGCTGGAATTTGTACGACAAGATTGACGTGCGCTACGAAAATCAGATTATATGCACCCCAATACAACAACAATAAAAACATCAAAAACCAACTACTAATCAACAAACCGGGCAAAACAGACCCAACAGTTATATGGAATCGAAGAACATATACCTCGCCGTGGACTACGGCACGTCGAAATTGCTGATGATGGCCGCCGAAAAAACCGATGACGGACGCTTGCACATCGACGGCATGGAGAATGAGACAGTGAAGGCAGAAACCATCACTACCAGCTGTTTTAACACACAACTGCGCCTCTGCGCCAACCGCTGCACTAATGTGGTGCGCTTCGACCGCACTTTCAAAGCATACTCTGGCCAATCGCTCCGCTGCATTCCCGGCAAATTATATCAGGTAAAACGACAGATTGACGGGCGCCAGGTAACGAAAGAAATGCTCGAACAAATGGAAGACGAATGTCTCAACATCGTTGCAGAGCAACAGTTCGACATTCATCCTGTTGCCGTTCAAGCTGTAAGATATTACGTTGACGAAGAAGAAATTACCAACGAGCCTATCGGACGCTCATGCAATAACCTTCGCGCTGAATATATCTGCGTTATCGGAAAATCGCAATTCATCGGCCGTGAAGAAATGAACGACGCTACTTCCGTAGTAGTCAATATGTCAGTTGCTGCCATCAACATGGCCAACAAACTGCTCTCCGAGCGCGACCGTAACTACGGCTGTGTATTCGTAGACTTCGGCGCCCACAATACTTCTATGGTGGTCTGCTTCGGTGGAAAGATTCAGCACGTTGCTACCATTCCACTTGGCGGACGTAACGTAACCCTTGACATTGCCAAGAAAATTGGCATGAGCGAGGACGATGCAGAACACAACAAACTGCAATTCGGATGCGCAAACCCTGACATCGTCGGCGCTGAGCACAAAACCATCTCCATCAATGGCAAGGACGTGGAATTCTCGCTTGAAGGTCTGGCACAAATCATTGCCGCACGCGAAAACGAAATTCTCGATTATATCTGGCGCGAAATTCGCCAACTCAACTGTTTCGATAAGATAACTGAAGGATTTATCATTGCCGGTGGCGCCAGCGCAATGAAAGGTCTTGACGACCTCATTGCTAAACGTCAGGTAAAGGTACGCCGAGTTAATATGTCGAATCTGCTTGACGATGCAAGTCAGAAGTACAATTCTCCGGAATATGCACACATCATTGCATTGCTCCTCCGTGCCGACAAGAACTGCGCTATCATGAAAGCGCCAGTAGTTGTTACTCCAACACAAGAACCAAACAGTCTGGCAGCACAGATGGAAGCAGAACGCCGTCAACGCGAGGAGGAAGAGCAACGCCGCCAAGAGGAAGAAGAACGTCGTCGCCGTGAAGCAGAGGAAAAGAAGAGCAAAAAAACTGATTACATCGGCAACCTGCTCAAAGACCTTTTCAGCGGAAACTAAACCACAACCTTTAACACGAAACTCAACACTATGGACGAAATAAATCACTTGGATTTCCAAATGGAAGAACCCACCAAGAAAATCATCAAAGTAATAGGTGTGGGCGGCGGTGGCGGCAACGCTGTCAAGAATATGTATCAAACAGGCATCACCGACGTCACTTTTGCCCTCTGTAACACAGACCGTGCAGCACTCAACAGTTCTGGCATTCCTGTATGTGTTCAGCTTGGCGAAGGACTCGGTGCCGGCAACCAGCCTAAAAAAGGCCGTAACTTTGCACTCATGTCGGAAGACAAAATCCGCGAGATGCTCAGCGACGGCACACAGATGGTGTTCATCACAGCTACAATGGGTGGTGGTACTGGCACAGGAGCTGGTCCTGTGGTTGCCAAGGTAGCCCACGAGCTTGGTCTTCTTACTATCGGCGTAGTTACCATCCCATTCGACTGGGAAATGGGTAAGAAACAAGTGCAAGCCATGAAAGGTGTTGTTCGTATGTCAAAATACGTAGACGCCATTCTTCTAATCAACAATAGTAAACTGATTCAGGCTTATCCTGAATTTGACCTGCGTCAAGCCTTCAAGGCAGCGGATAATGTATTGGCTCAGGCAGTCAAAGGCATTGCCGAAATCATCACTGTAGAAGGCTATATCAACGTCGACTTTGCCGACGTCTGCACTATCATGCGCAATGGTGGTGTGGCCGTCATGAACACAGGCTCAGGTACAGGAGAAGGTCGCGTAACCAAAGCACTTGAAGCTGCACTGAACTCTCCACTGCTTAACAACAACGACATCTGCAATGCTTCACGTGTACTTGTCAACGTATACACCGACGAAGACAAACCTATCTCACTGACAGAAATCGGCGAGATTAAGAACTTCTCGGCCAAAATGAAAGGTGACGTTGAGGAATATATTTGGGGCGTTACTTACGTCAAAGACCTTGGCGATGAAGTAAAGACCACTATCGTTGCCACCGGTCCTAACATGAAATTCGCAACCGACAGCCTCAAAATCCAGTTGGAAGAGGAAATCATTGCCGAAGATAAAGTTTGGGATGAGGAGTTGAACAAGATGAAAGGCATCAGTGAAGAAGCAACAGCCGCTCAACCAACAGAAACACAACTCGGAGTCCGTGTTGCTGTGCGAACCAATCCTCACGATCTGGAGCATAAAATCCAAAAAGAGATGTATGTTAACGTAGAGAATCTTGAGGAAAAGAAAGCAACTATCCAACTCTACTCCCTTGACGAACTCGACAATGAGGCCGTAATGAAACAAGTGCGCGACATCCCTGCCATAGAACGTTATAAGTAACCCTTTAAGAAAATAAATATCATTATGGATATATTTCAACAAGTAAGCGAAGGCATTAAAACCGCCATGCTCAACCGCGACAAAGTGACCCTCGAGGCACTTCGCAATATCAAAAAAGAACTGCTCGAAGCCAAGACATCCAAAGAATGCAATGGCGAACTCACCGATGCAACAGCACTCAAGGTGATTCAAAAAATGGCAAAACAAAGTAAAGACGCTGCTCAAATGTTTGTAGAGCAAAAGCGCCAAGACCTTGCCGACGAGTATCTCGCTCAAGTAAAAGTCATGGAACAATTTCTCCCAAAACAGATGAGTCGCGAAGAAATCGTTGAAGCCATCAAGAAAATTATCGGTGAAGAAGGTGTTACCTCACTCAAAGAAATGGGTAAGGTTATGGGTCGTGCATCAAAAGAACTCTCAGGACGCGCCGAAGGACGTACCATCAGCGAAGTTGTCAAGAGCCTCCTTCAATAAGCAATCAGCATAATTGCCACATAAAGCAAGCGTGCAGCCATTTTGGTTGCACGCTTATATTTTTATCCATTCCGCAAGAAATCCATACAGCGGCGTTTTATTCGTCATTCTTCACGACATAAACCAAAAACTCCTCAGCAGAAGATCTGCCAAGGAGTTTTCCTATTTTATTTGATAAAACTGTTACTCTTCAATTAGGAAACGAACGACGGTGCTGTTTACGAGATCTGGCACACAAAGGTCGCTGTTCCATACACAGAGGTCGGCAGGTCCAACGATACCATCAGAAGGAAGATAAGTAATCTCGCCGTTTTCAAAGCGAATATAACCTACACGTCCTTCGTTGCTCCAATCAGTAAAGAACAGAAGTGTGCCATCTGGCGAAAGTGCAAGACCATCATACTGACCAGGAATTCCAGTCAAATGACGAACATCTGTTGGATTGGACACATCGTCAAGCACATAGAGCACATTATCATCGGTAGGTTCGCCTTCTGGGTTGTATGAAGCAATGTAAAGATGACGACCGTCGAGAACAAGGCCATTGGCACCCGGAATCTCTACATAACGCATCAACGACTTAACATCAATGTTTTCTGGGTTTTGGATATTTAGAATATATACTCTGCCTGTATTAGATACAGAAGCAAACAATGTGCCGCCGTTGTTGATAGCGATATCGTTTACAATAAGATCGTCCTCAGGGAAAAGGATTATCTGAGGTTCTTCAGTAAGGTTGTTGAGGTTATAGACCACGATGGAGTTCAGGCATGCTACGAACAGATAATCCTGAAACAAGCCCATACCACGTGGTTGTGTGAGATTTCCGTCTGCTGGAATCAACAATTGGTTTCTGCCATCTTTATAATAGGTGATATAACCAAGACCTGTGTTGGTGGCATCGAGTGTCTTAGTGCCGAAGTTAGCAATCAGCAATCCCCCATCATAAGGAAGCACGCTTTCACAGAAACGAAGATTCTCTGTGATTGGAGCGCCGTTGTCGTTGTTTTCTGCAGTTTGTTCGGTCTGTTTGTTTTTACACGAAGCCAAAGTGATGGCAAGTACGGCTACCACCATCATCACTTTACATGCTAAATGTTTCATTATCCTATGCTTATTGTTCAGATTCTTACTATTAAAATAGTGGTGCAAAGGTAGCGAGATTTTCCATTCCACGGCATTTGACTTGGGTATTTTTTTCACGAAAATATAATTATCCAAACCAAAGAATTAGGGCATAAAAAAGGCCACATTTCTCCGAAGAAAAACGTGGCCCCCCACTAACAATTATAAAAACATCAAAAAATCCTTTCTTGTTTAGAAGCTATATCCGAGACCGAAGCCGATGACCGCCTTAAACTGTGTGCGTGGGCGAGCATTGTTGCCTTCTTTGTCTGGGATAAGCACTGAGTCATAGTATTTCAAGTTGGTACCCAAAGACACGTTCAATACTTTAAGGAACTGGTAGGAGACGTTGACATCCCAATCGACGTCGACATTACCGAAGTTCTTGTTGTAAGGAGTAAAGAGAGAGAGTGTTGAGAGCACTTTGAAATTCTTGATCAAGTCGTAATTGACGGTGGCTTTGAAAGAAGCACCGAACTCTGCTTTATAACCTTTCTCAAAGGTATTGCTGCCTAAGATATATTTCTCACGGAGCAATGTATCAGTACATGTGGTGATACGGCCAGCAGCAGGAGAGAGGTAGAGAGAGAAGATTGAGTTTGGCTTCCAGTCGATACCGAGAGAGATGTCGGTGTAGGAAGGAGAGAGCCAGTTTGAAATATATTTTTCTTCTGTATCGGTATATTCAAAACCTTTGGCATATTGTGAGCGGAAACCGGCCATTGCGGTGGCATACCATTTGTCAGCAAACTCATAACCGCCTTTGGTTGTGAATACGATTTTATCGTTGCTTTTGCGCCAAGGGAAAGAGGATTGGTCAAGCCATGTCAAACCGAAGTCGGTGTTAAGGTTTGTTTCCCAAGCCCATTTGTTTTTTCTATAGAGGAGGGTTGCGTTGCCTGCAACTACGCCGTTGACGTTGTTGTTACCACCGGCAGCCCAGTTCCAAAGGCCAGTAGCAGACATGTTGAACGAAATGATACCGCTCACTTTCCAGTATTTTGGCTTTTCGCCTTCTGCAGTTTCAATCTTTTTGGAAGAAAGATCGGCAGCCAAACCTGTAGCATTAGAAGTTACTTCTGTAACTTTCTTTGTGAGTTCTACAGTAGCCTGACGAACTGAGTCAGGGTTTTCATTGACCTGAGCATTTACTCCCACGAAAGCTACGCAGAGCAATATGACTGAGAAGATGAGTTTTTTCATTCTTTTTATTACGTCTTGTAATAGTAATATCTCCACAAAAGTTCCAAAAATCGAGCCGATAGACTCTTGTGGTGTTTTTACGATGCAAAAGTAACACTTTTCCATCATCTGACAAACTCTACACTATTTTTCAATCACTTAGCGCAAATGTTTTTTATTACTAACTCATTTACAATATATTACAACTGCGTCTAAAAACAAAAAAAGTGTTTTCAAACACCATAAAATAGACTTTGAGTGTGTGTAAGGACCAAGAAAAAAGTCATTTTTTTGAAAAAACATCCCATTTTATAGTTGATATATTATCTATAAATGTCTTTTTTGACTTTATGTTTCTGTCATATTATCTTTGTAATTTATCTCTAATCCTTTTTTAAGAGGATTTGCAAAATGTGGAAGTATTCGCAAGGGTTGTTTGTCTGTAATATCATTTTGAGGATGAATAGATTAATGTTCTACTTATTGTTTCGCAATCTGTTTTTGTAATATTGCAGTAAGTAGATTATCTTATGAACTTTGTAAACATTCAATTATTTCCTTGTTTTATATTTCGCTATAATACAAATATTTATGTAACATCTAAATCTTTTATTTCCCAAAAATAGAAACTAATAAGTCTTTTAGTCCTTATTTATTATATAGTTATTCAGATATGAAAGTTTGCTTGATTTTCATATTGTTGGGTAGTAAGTGAAGACTGGAAAATATGAATCTGACAAATATAATCGTCTAACAAAACAGATTTGAACATCAATAATATTAGAAAAAAGAAAGGTCCGTTTTTTCAACGGACCTTACATATATTATTATTTGAAGAATACTTAAATATCAGCGCACAAGTTTCTCTACGTTGCAGACTGCAATATTCATGGCGCCAAGTTCCTTGAGTCGTGGAAGTACATCCCAGACACGGCTCTCGTCGGTGACGATGGTGATGAATGAATGCTTGCCATCAGCCATCGGAAGGGCAACGGTAGGTACTGCTTCAGGCGATATGATACGAACAATTTCGTCAACTACTTCATTGGTAGCCAACATGGTGAGCTGTTTTTTACCACGTGCCTCTACGATTGCATCTATACGCATGAGCAACTCTTCGAAAATCATGCGTTGGGCTATTTGCATGTGTTTGCCGGCAATGAGCACAGGGGCAGTCTGCATAACCAACTCTACTTCTCGCATGTTATGCTGCAAGAGGGTTGAGCCTGTGATTACGAGATCAAAAACGGCATCGGCAACGCCAAGTTCAGGAATAAACGAGGAGACATTGCTGATGGGAACAACCTGAGATTTGATGTTCTTTTCCTTGAAGTATTGTGTAAGAAGGTCAGGAAATGGGGTGGCAACTTTCTTGCCGTTGAACCATTCAATACCTTTATAGCGTGTGCTAAGAGGAAGTGAGAGCGAGAGGTTGCAGCATGCAAAGTTGAAACGACGAACGGTCTCTACATCACGACGATGATTGATGAGGTGATGTTCTCCTACAATGCCTATGTCAACAATTCCTGCAGCCACATTATGAAGAATTTCATTGTATGGCAACATGAAAATTTCAGCAGGAAACTCCCGAGAACGGGAGATACTGACGTTATTCGACGAAATTTTTACACCAGCTTGACGGAGTATCTCGATGGTTGACTCGCAGAACTGGGCATTTGGAGCAATTGCGATGCGGAGCATAGGCTTGATTATTTAATTTGAGGATGCAAAGATACAAAAAAGACCCTTACGATGCAAGCATCATAAGGGTCTATTAGTGTATGACTGAAAAATTATTCAGCAACCTCTTCAGCTACTTCAGCAGCTTCTTCAGCAACTTCAGCAACTTCTTCTACAACTGGTTCCTCAACAACTTCTTCTACTACTTCTTCTGTAGCTTCTTCAGTTGTTTCAGCTTTGTTACCGCAAGCGGCGAATGCAACTGTCATAGCGGCAGCAGCAAAGAAAAGAGCAATCTTTTTCATGTTTGTAATGTTTTTAAAAACGATAAATATTAACCAAAATTCGACTGCAAAAATACCACCTATTTTTCTAACTGACCAACACTTAGGGGGTAAAAAATTACTTTTGGATACAAAAAAATTTTTTGGCCCACTTAAATTGCGGATTTTCAGCCATTTATTTTTTGCGCTTTTTGCATGTTTTTTAACCGTTACGGCCATGTTTTGGCTCTAAAGGCACATAATTTGCCATTCTTTGAGCCGCCATTTCGGCATATTTTGTACCCATTTTTCCGTAATTTGCATACGGATAGATGGATATACCACCACGTGGAGTGAAGATGCCAGTCACCTCTATGTAGTTAGGCTCCATGAGTTTCACGAGGTCATTGAGGATGATATTGACACAGTCTTCGTGGAATGCACCATGGTTGCGGAAACTAAAAAGATAGAGTTTCAAGCTTTTGCTTTCAACCATCTTCACGTCGGGAATGTAACAGATGCGTATCTCGGCAAAGTCTGGCTGACCGGTAATCGGACAGAGACTGGTGAATTCAGGGCAATTGAACTGCACCCAATAATCACGGCCAGGATGTTTGTTGTCGAAAGTTTCGAGCACCTCAGGGGCATAGGTCTGGCGGTACTCCGTCTTCGCACCAAGCAACGTGAGGTCTTTCATTGCATCGTCTCTCATTGGAATTATATATTTATTTATATGTATTATTTTCTGTTTTTACTTGCCACGACGCTGAAGATATTCTTCCAATCCTTTACGGCGCAACTGACATGACAAGCATTCGCCGCAACCGTCACCTTTCACACCATTATAACAAGTGAGGGTTTCGTTACGGATGAGGTCAAAAACGCCCAACTGGTCTGCCATTTCCCAGGTATCGGCTTTGTCAAGCCACATCAGAGGGGTTACGATTTCGAACTGTTCGTCCATGGCGAGATTGAGGGTGGCATTTAGCGATTTGATAAAGGTATCGCGGCAATCCGGATAGCCACTGAAGTCGGTTTGTGATACGCCAGTAATGATAGTCTTAACACCCAATTCTCGTGCCCATACGGCAGCCATACTTAAGAAGAAGAGGTTTCGACCTGGAACGAATGTATTAGGAAGTGCGTTCTCGTGGCGTTCAGTGTCAACGTTCTCAGCAGTGTCTACCAATGCATTATGACCCAATGAGCCTATAATATCGCTTTTAATGAGTCGGAACTCTGCACCGGCACGACGAGCCATTTCGCGTGCAATCTCCACTTCATTGTTGTGGCGCTGGCCATAGTCGAACGACACGGCATAAAGTTTCTTATAACGCTCCTTTGCCCAAAAGAGGCAGGTGGTGGAGTCTTGTCCGCCGCTCAGCACCACCAGAGCGGCATCATTATGTTTAGTCATAGATTGGTCTGTGTGTGAATAATCAGGGTGCAAAGTTACGATTTTTTCCCTTATCCATAGCCAATGATTTGCAGAGGGTATCAATGTTATGAAATTGTTGTATCTTTGCAGCAAAACAGAAACATTATCAACAAGCCGATGAAAAGAGTTGCACTTACTCTCGTACTTATAGTTACCATCGTTACTGCTGCCTTGGCTCAAAGCCGTGCACCAGAGAATCCGTTCGCTGTGGGATTGTCATTAAACACCACGCTCAACAAATTCGGTGCCGGAACACGTTTCTCCTATAATTTCACTCCAATGGTACGCCTCGTAGGTGATATTAACTATTATCCATGGGGACCTAACAGCACAAAGGTGTTCGATCTTGGCGAAGAGTCGCACAGTATCATTGGCACACACACAATTCCAGCCTCAACACCCTACTCTACTATTTATTCTGGACGTTATATTGACGTAAATACAAATGTAAATATACTGTTTGGCAAAAGGAATTTTCATTTCTATCTTATCGGCGGTCTGGGTTACGTCTACGGCATTCAACATACAACAGCATTGTCTCATCAGCACATAGCCGAGGTAACAGGCGATACGCTTGGTTCTGGCATCGACCTTCAGACACTAAAATACGCCCATACCATAGGCATCAACCTTGGCACTGGTTTCGAGTATCAACTGAAACCTTCCTGGCGCATTTATCTCGAACTGCAAGGCTCCGTCTGCCACAAACTCATCCTTAATGCCGCAACCCTCAAACTGGGCGCCTCATTCTGTTTTTAGAATCTTTATCCAAGATTATTTCCGCAAGCGAGACTGTTTCTCCATGGAAGATTTCCGTTGGAGGAACGGGAATGGCTATTTCGTATCCCTTCATTAAATCAGCGGCGAGAACAGACGCGCTGCCGACTCGCACATACGATTCCAAAAGGAACGGTTTTGCCAATGCGATAAGATGAGTGGCTCACATTTCTGCATATCGCGACGGAAGGCTTCCTTCAGAGACGTCGCGGTATCGACATCATAGATAAACGAAGCCACTTCGAAATTCTGTTCGTAGCTTCTCATATCCATATTCGCAGAACCGATGATAGCGAGCGAGTCGTCAACGACGATGGTCTTGCTGTGAAGGAAATCATTGTTATAAAAAAGCACATGGACGCCACTTTGCATCAGGCGCAAGAAATAACTGCGTGTAGCTGCCGCCACCACAGGCGTATCACTTTTACGTGGTAACATAAGTCGCACGTCTACTCCACTGAGTGCTGTTGTTTCCAATGCAGTAAGTATGCTCTCCGGCGGCACGAAATAAGGTGATTGGATGTACACGTACTTCGTGGCATTGGTAATGGCGGAGACAATACCATGTAGTATGTTCGGCCATTCGGTATCAGGACCGGATACTACCACCTGAACAGCATTGGTATTGCCGTAGTTCTCTGGTTTCGGGTAGTATTTCTCCGCATTTATCTGCTTACCTTCCACAAGATACCAGTCGGTCAGGAAAACCTTCTGGATGCCTTGAACGGCAGCACCTTCGATACGCACCATTGTGTCACGCCAATTACCGAGGCGGTTGCCAACGACATAGCGATCGGCAATATTCACGCCACCGGTATAGCCTACCTTACCGTCTACAACGATGATTTTACGGTGGTTACGGTAGTTTAGTTTACCGAATCCGAACTTCAGTCCAACAGGAAGGAACGGCTGCACATAAATGCCAGCATTACGCATAGACTCAACGAATGCTTCGGAGAGATTGTAGCTTCCCACATAATCGTAAATGACACGCACACGCACTTTCTGGCGGGCTTTGTGAATGAGCAAGCGGCGCAAACGGTTGCCTACTTCATCGTCGGCAAGGATATAGAATTCGATATGAATATGATCGCGGGCTGCACTGATGTCCTTGAATATCTGTCGGAATGTTTCGGAACTCTCCACCAGCGGTTCTATGCGGCTATTTTCATATACCACAGCCTGACTGTTACTCTTCAACAGTAACATGCTTTTGCGCACACTCGACGGAATGACTGCATGCGTGATTTCCTTGGTGCTGATGGCATTGGCAGGTGTGTGGTACAGTCCGACGGCACTGGCTTGTCGGGAGAATATCTTATTGCCTCGCAAATCTCGACCAAAGAAATAATACAGCACCAGGCCAAGGAGAGGCAAGAGGGTAAGCACACATATCCATGCGAGTGTCTTGACGGGATTGCGGTTTTCCGACAAGATACCCACGATGACCATCACCACCACATAAATATAAAATGGTGTGAGGATCTTGGAGATGATATCCCAGACAAGGTCCATGGTGCAAAGTGTGTTCTACTTGTTGAAATAGTAGAACATAGTGTTCGGACCGAAACTCTCGGCTCGTGTAGGCTGACAGAGGAAACGTGGTGCTGGCACACCATTGCCCAATTTACAAGGGGCTGTTTCTATGTGACATTCGTCCCAATAACCGCCGTCGATAAATGCCTGCAACAGTTGGCTGCCTCCCTCAACTATCAGTGAGAGTACATTATGCTGATAGAGGTAATTGAGAATCTGCGGTACGATATTCTTCTTGAAGTTTATATGTTCGAATGAGATATTGGCGTAGTCCTCCACTTCCTGCTCTGTGAACACCACGGTAGGGGCGGCGTTGTCGAAGATACGGCTGTTCTGAGGAACACGAAGTTGACGGTCAACTACCAGACGAATCGGGTTGTTGCCGTGCCATTTGGTTACGGTAAGATGAGGGTTGTCAAGCACTGCAGTATTAGTGCCTACAAGAATTGCCGACTCCTGCGTGCGAATCTGATGATTGAGTGCCTTGGTAATCGGTGTAGATATCTTTACAGGAGGATTGTCGCCGTTGGAGCGGACGAAATCAATAAATCCATCTTCGCTTTGAGCCCACTTGAGCATGATGAACGGGCGGTTCTTGGTGTGGAAAGTGAAGAAACGACGGTTCAGTTTCAGACACTCCTCCTCGCAAACGCCAACAGTCACATCGATGCCATGTGCTCTCATGCGCTCGATGCCCTTACCTGCCACTTTGTCGTGAGGATCGACACTGCCCACTACGACACGTGGAATACCCTTTGAGATGATAAGGTCGCAGCATGGTGGTGTCTTGCCGAAATGTGCACAAGGTTCAAGGTTGACATAGATGGTGGAATCCTTCAGCAAGGCGGTGTCCTTGACAGAATTGATGGCATTCACCTCAGCATGCGGTTCTCCGCAGCGATGATGATAGCCTTCACCGATAATCTGTCCGTTTGCCACGATGACGGCACCTACCATAGGATTTGGAGCCGTGTGTCCAGCTGCCTGTACTGCCAATTGAAGGCAACGGTGCATATATAATTCGTCCTGAGTCATATCAAATATCTTGATTACTGAGCAGGAGAGAAAGGAATGGCTCCGGTAAAGTTAATGTTCAGTTGGCTGCCGCAGGCAGAAACCACAGTGCCTGTAATCGTATAGACATCATCGCTATAGACTACGTTCAAGCTACCATCTTTCAGATAGAAACCTTGGTCTACGGCTTGGGTGCTTGTTACGTGATAGATGATGGAAGGATAGAGGTTGCCCGATTTGAATGAGCCTTGCATCATTGTTCCGGCAGAGCCGTTGGAAGCGAAGGTATAATTGCCCTCTGGCAAAAGTTCAGGGGTGCTGTTGTCATCGGCAAAGAAATCAATCATAGCCACGAAACTGTTGGTCAATCCGAGAGATACCATATACTCCTTGGTACCTACACTGGTTGACCCGTAGTAGGTGCCGTAAGCCCGGGTTCCGCTGAAGTTTACGGTAACAGGGTCGATTGGCTCGGAAGGATAAGCACCGTTTGCCATGCCTTGGGCAATGGCTACATATTCTTTGTTCTTATAAGTAAACACACATTTATATACGCCTACGCTTTGTTGTGTAATCGTAAGCACACCCTCTTCAATAGGCTCCATGTCGTCCTCCAGCCAGCTATCTTTCATTGAGCCGATGTTTGAGCCCTTGTTGCCGTCGCCGATGAAGAAGTGACCTGCCTCGTGGGTGTTTGATGCAGTATAAGTGCCAACTGGTGAGATGGTTCCTGCTTCAGCGCAAAAATCGATGGCAATGAACGTACCGCTATAGGTATTGATATCTTCCATCAGTTGGAGCACAAAGTTGGTTGTACCGTTCTGATAGTAATCACCATACCATTCCAGGAAATAAACATCCATTTCAAGCGTTTCTTTTGCTGGAGTTGATGGTGTATTTTGCTCTCCGCATGACACAAGCAAGAAAGCAAGAGACACAAAGATTATGGAAAAGAGTTTTTTCATTTTATATGAGGTTGTTTTTACTGTTGGATTTCTGCTGCAAAGTTAATCATTTATTTCTTAATAACAAACCGTGTGATGAGCAAATAACATCAGCATTTGCGACAAAAAAACTTGTTCATGCATCATGAGGTCTGAGGTTTTTATTGCAGAAATCGTTGTTTTGGAACAACAGCAACTATTTCCGTGGGAAGAATATCTCCATTTATCTGGCAGCAAGCACAATTATTGGCCGATAGTATAATTCTCAACGGCTACAAGATTACATTGTCAGAAAAAAAACGACCCGGCCTGACTCCCCAGCCTGACCGAGTCTACTGATAACTAATCACTATATGTTAAAAAAACTACTACTTTGTCTTAGCTTTTCTTGTTGCAGCAACTACGGACTGACGAGTCTACGTAAACTCCGTTGCCGAAATCTGCAACTTCCAACATCTGGATACAGAAGTTGGTATTGTTGTCTTGATACATGTTGCCTAATTAGGCAACTTGATGGATTTGCAGTTCAACGACGCTCTCAAGAACTGGTGTCCTCAACTCATCGCTACTGCCTGGGATGTCAGATTCCTCTGAAACTGGTGCATTGGAAGTGCCACATACTGTAAAAACATCAATATCAAAAAGGCAAATACACAGAAAAAATGTTTTTCATGGTATCAGTTATTTTTTGTTTTTGTTGTCCTAAATGAATATGTGGCGTTGCGGATGGAATGTGTCCGACCGGGCCAACGAAAATCACGGTGCAAAAATATACAAATTATCGTTATTCGTAAAATTTTATCATGATAATTTTCAAAAAAATTGTTCTGTGCGGTCCATATTTTGATATACTATATTAAATAAGACGGAAATAAGCACAGCACCCCGCTACAACGTCCGTTGCAGCAGGGTGCTTAGAGTATGATTTTGTTATTGCGGCAGTAAAGCCTACAATATCATTTTACAAATATGATTCCACATCGATAGGACCGCTGTAGTCAATTGTGATTTGGCTACCGCAAGCAGAAATCACGCTACCTGTAACATGGTAGACACCATCGACGTTTTCAAATGTCAATGAGCCGGAGTACATATACCATACGGTGCTGATAGTCTGACCACCGATGGCAATATAGATGAATGAAGGGTCGAAATAGCCACGTTCGTAGGAACCTGGTGTGATGGTGCCAGGAGCGCCGGTTGGGCTGATGGTATAGGTTCCGTCAGGGATGGCATTGTCTGGTGAATTGAGTGGAGCATAGAGGTCAATGCTTGCATAGTTGTCGCCTTCAAAGTCGATGAGATATTCGTCGGAAACGCCATGGCCATAGAAGTCGCCATAATAGAGAGCACGACCCATGCCGAATTTTGCAGCAAAGTTGGTTGCCTCCATTGGCTCGCTTGGGAATGCTTCGTTGGTTACTCTTGCCTCACATGAAGCTTTGAATTCATATTTGTCGTTGACAAAGGTGATGACAAAGTTCTCTCCCATACGCTCAATACTGAGCTTGCAATCGCTGCCGTCAAGAATTTCAGGTGTCTCAGTATAGCTTCCACCGTCAAGTATGACAATGTAAGTACCGTAAAGTGTCTCGTCGTTGTAGCTGCCCTTAAGCATTGTGCCTGCGGCTCCGTTGCCGATGACATATTCACCTGTAGGGTCTGTGGTAGCCGCATTGAACTCTACGTGAACGCTGTAGCCATTTCGGTCCACAAGGTCTTCAATGAGTGTGAGGTGGAACGAGTTGGTTCCGTTTTGGCTTGCGTCGGCATGCCAAGAGAACTCAGAAACACCGGCATCAATATGCTTGCGTTCTGGATCTGGAGTCTCAGGATTGTTGTTTCCGCTGTTGCATGAAACCAAGGTAAGAGCCAGGATTGCAAAAGCGGTAAAAAGTGATTTCTTCATTGTGTAAGTTTAGTGTTTTGTCTATTATATATAAATATGTGTATTTTCTAATTGATCTCGTCCCAGTGTTCTTTCGCCCACTTGTGATCTTCTCGAAACTCTTTCATCATAGAATCAATCTCCTCTTGCGTATGCCAATAACTTTCCCCTTCTCTCAAACCCGAGTGATTCTCTATGGACGAAGGAAGACTGCGCCGTGAATTCTTCGGACGGTTTACACCATCAGGTGTATCAGTTGGTAACTGATGCTTTTTCAATTTCTCCATCTGTTTCTATGTTTTTATAATGTGTGAGTGTTTTGCAAAACGGCTACAAAGATACAATGTTTTTGTGAAACTGTAACAATGAGACCATGGGGTAACAAGCCTTAAAGCACAAAAAAAGACCCCACCCGATGAAGGGTGAGGTCCGTTATAAGGTAAATCTTAAAGTCTAAGATTATTTGCGACCTTTAACTACAACGTTACGACGCATAGCCATGCGAGGAGCTTGTTGTGAGCCGTCTTCGCAAGCGATAGCACCGCTGTAGTTGATGGTGATTTGGCTACCAAAACCAGATACTACAGTACCTGAGATGGTGTATGTGCCGTTAGCTTCAGCGATAGTGAGTGAACCGCTTTGAACATACCAAGCTTCGTCTACGCTTTGGCCGTCAGCTGAAGAATAAACGATAGTTGGGATGAGGTAACCGCTGTAGTACATACCTGGGTTGATTGAACCAGCAGCACCTGTGCCAGCTACAGTGTAAGTACCAGCAGGAACAGCAGTTGCTGAAGAGCCGTTAGCAGCGCAGAGGTCGATAGCAGCATAGTAGTTGCCAGCGAGGTTGATAACGTATTCGTCACCACCGTAACCGTTGTCACCGTAGTAAACAGCTTCAGCTTGAGTAGCGTTTACTGTGATGTTAGTAGCTTCCATTGGTTCGCCTGGGAAAGCACCGTTAGAGATTTCAGCAGCACCTTCTGCAACGTATACTTTCTTGCCGTCAGCTGAAGTGTAGACGAATTTGTAGGTGTTGCCAGATTTTGTTACAACCAAAGTACCGTCAACGATGCCTTCTGGATCGCCGTCAGCTTCACCACCAGCCAATTCAACGATGTTAGAACCTTGTTCGCCGTCACCAGCTACGAAAGTACCAGCTTCAGCAGTTGTGTTTGCTGTGTATGTACCAACGATGTCGTTAGAAGCAGCGCAGAGGTCAAACATTACGTAAGCACCATCGTAGTTTACGTCGTCCTCGAGGAGTTGAACGAAGAAGTTGGTTGTGCCATTGCCATAGTAGTCACCATACCAAGCGATGCTGTAGATGCTCAATTCTACGGTTTCAGCGTTTGGATCAACACCTGGGGTAGGACCTACTGGTTCGTGTCCGCATGCAGCGAAGAGCACGGTAACAGCTGCGAGAGCAGCAAAGAAAAATTTCTTCATGATGAAAAAAAATTTGTTGTTAATTATTTTTGTGAATTACTATTCTTATTTAGAGATGAGGGTTACAACTTGGTTGAGGTTTTCCACGTTGTAAGGAGCACGCATAGCGCGGTTTGCGCTAACCATGCTTTCTGATTTGTTTTGGAACAAGAGAGCACCTACATAACGGAATTTTACGAGGGTTGTGCCTGAGTAAATTTCTGCGTCAATAGTGTAAGTGTCGCCAGTTTTTGTGATTGTAACAGTACCAGCATCGAAGAGGTAACCGAGGTTAGCGTCAGCGCTGTAACCGTATGAACCCATACCTTCCTCAAGGTGTTCAGCTACACCGTAAGTGATTGTACCAGCAGCATA
The DNA here is from genome assembly GCA_024405895.1 of Paludibacteraceae bacterium. Classification (GTDB taxonomy): domain Bacteria; phylum Bacteroidota; class Bacteroidia; order Bacteroidales; family Paludibacteraceae; genus HGM05398. The sequence goes on along the minus strand of JAKSNW010000002.1, from coordinate 60,462 downwards.
GTTGAAGTTTTTAACTACTTGATAAGTACCTTCTGATGGGAGGAGGTTCTTATTGTTAGCTGAAGAGAGGTCGAGAACATAGTAAGCACCTGTTCTTACAACTGAATCAGCTGTGTAGTTTTTGCTTTCAAAACGCATAACGAAGTTGTAGCTACCTGTGCCAACGAGATCACCGAAGTACTCGCCACCAGCGAAGTTAGTTTCTACACCATCATAAACATCTGGATCTTTACCGCAAGAGGTAAAGCCAATGATTGCTGCACATACAAAGAGTGCACTGAGAATTACTTTTTTCATAATGTATTGTATTTTAATTAGTTTATTCTTTCAATTTATGTTACTGCAAAGGACTGCAAATATAGTACTTTTTTTTGGCATTCAAAACGTTATGAAATATTTTTACTTCATTAATTGCTTTTTTTCTTATCCCAACACACCAAAGCATGCTGTTTTTGCTGTTTTGACGCAAGTTTTAAGCCTACGGTTTAATGCAAGTCCGCTGTTTGTAAAGGTTTTTCTATTTCAGTGAGAAGCGGAGACCGCCACCCAGACTGAAGAAGAAAGGATTTTCCGTACGCATACTCTCTGGCTGAGGATTTATTGTGTTCGGAATATAGTATTGCAAGCCAGGTTCTACATAAAATTCAAGTCCTTTGTAAAGTCGGAGCGAGAGACCAATGTTACCGCCTACCGACCACTGAAGACCTGGCACTTTACTATGCATTTTTTGTGAGGTGATTACCGCATCTTCACTGACAAATGTCTTATGTTCCGTACGCACCAGACCTTTTTCCATAGCACCACCTGCAGAGACGTAGAATTTTATGACACTGCGGTCGATGATACGGTAAGAAACCTGAACCGGAACACCAAGATAGTGGAGGTCGTAGTCGGAAACGCTTGACTCACCCGTAACTATTGAAACGTTACGCTGCGAATGCATGTAGGTATAGTTGATGCCAGTGAAGAGATCCCAGCGATTTGCCAATGGAATACCTACAGAGAGACCCATGGAGAACGGAAGGTCATTACGCATTTCCTCATTGGTTTGAGGTGGAAGTTTGATAGGGCCATCCTCACCGTTGTTAGGATTCACGGCATCCACTCTGTTTGGACGATTTACATTGGAAGAACCAAGGTAATCGTTTGCATTCATAGAAGCAAGCAGACCGAGTGTTGGATTGTTACTCTTGTTAACGGCTTCACGATTGTTATGTCGACGTTTGTCTGTTTGCTGCTCAGTCTCTTGTGCCAACAGTTGTTGACGCATTTTATTGTCGGCCTGTTGCAAAAATTCTACAGCTTCCTCTTCAGTAAGTGTAGGAACCTCGTCGTTATGAGTGACAGATTTTTCCGATGAAATGGTAGTATTTTGTCCTTCGTTCTGTGCCACAAGTACCGGATGAAGCAATGCTTCTGAAGGATTCTGCATTTTGTTTTCTTTCACCGGTTTCGACACTACTTGAGATGTTTTGCGTGCTTTAGGGAACGATGCATTAAGTGTTGTTTCTACAGCCGTTTGCTCTGAAGCCTCTTCAGTAGGCATTGTTTCAGAAGCGGTTTCTGGCATCACGGTTTTCGGCGTATTGACAGCAGTTTCTACCTGAGCAGTCAAATTGTCGCTTTCAGCGTTATGTTTGCTTATGAACGGAGTAGCTACAAGAGCAGCGATGAGAACGCATGCAGCGGCAGCAGTCCACTTGATCCAAAGCGGAATCACGCGACGTTCGGCAGGTACGGGAAGCCGTTTTTCGAGAGCATCCCAACTATCGGGAGCGACGGGCATTTCGAAGTCCTGCAACTTCTCGTTCAATAGTTTATAAAATTCTTTATCTTGCATTATTCAATTTTATTCTTAATAATGATGCTCTATTGTTCAAGCATGTTTTTTAGCATTGTTTTAGCCCTGGCGTAATGCGAGCGGACAGTTGATTCGTTGCATCCCAAGCGCTCGGCTATTTCCCCATGGGTGTATCCTTCAACGGCATGCATGTTGAACACCAGTCGCTGTATATTTGGCAGTTTGCCTATCATCTCCACAATCTGCTTGGCGGAGAGTTGCTCAAACGGTGACGGTTGCCTATCGTCATAGAGCATCTCCGTATGGGCCTCTGTGGCATCGAGTTCCAATCGTTGACGTTTGAGGTAATCAATGGATTGATTCACCATGATTCTACACATCCAACCCTCAAACGGACCTTTGTTACCGTACTCTTTAATGTGAGTAAATATATTTATAAACCCATCATGCATAAGATCTTGGGCTGTATTTCTATCGCCGCAATATCTAACACATATAGCCAACATTTTTCCGGCATAGGTTTCGTAGAGTTTTCGCTGAGCATCGCGATTATTCTCTACGCAGCCTTTGATCAGTTGTTGTAAGGTCTGTGGGTTGTATTGCTCCATTCAGGCTGTCAATATACTTCTGTCTGTATAGGCATCAAATTTCCGGATTGTGTGCAGCAGTTAGCTACGGAGTTTATCCGTGGATGTTTCTATATTAAAGAAGATTTTCCATGGTGTTTCGTTGCAAGACGAAGTTTTTTATTTTCACTTCTCTGTTTTATATAGGCTTAGCTTTTCCGTAAGAACTTTTGCCGCACGTTTCGCCGTGCCTTCTCCGCCCAAACGGTGAGCAATTTTCGCATAATCTTCTTTTTGCTGACGATAAGTGCTGTCGTTATCAAGCAGACGGTGGAGTTCGCGCTCGATATTTGTCTGCGTGAATTCGTGTGCGATAAGTTCACGAGCAACTTCTTTGCCACCAATCAGATTTACAAGCGATACGTATGGTATCTTGATGAGAATCTTTCGCAACAGCGAAGCAAAGCGTCCGCCAACCACATGATACACCACAACCTGGGGCGTGCCCAGCAATGCAGTCTCAAGCGTTGCCGTACCAGAGTTAACCACAGCAACATGGGCTTGTTCAACAGCCTCGTAAGTGTTTGAGGTCAGTGTTATGGTCGGGTCGTTACCAATGATTGAAGTATAGAACGATTGGTCTATCGAAGGCGCCGTCGTTACCACTATTTTATGGTCAGGGAAAGCCTTGGCAGCAGCAATCATCGTGCTCAGGCAACCTTTTATTTCCTGTCGTCGACTGCCCGCAAGGATAGCAATGGTTGGTTGGGATGCCGGCACGAAGGTACGTTGGTGTCGGTAAGCCTCTACAGCATCTACCGTTGGATTACCTACGTAATTAACGGTGTAACCTTTGGAAGCGAAGTATTCGGTTTCGAACGGGAAGATTGTGAACATCTCATCGATGTAGCGGCGAATCGCCTTGATACGCCAGCTCTTCCACGCCCATAGTTTCGGAGCAATATAGAAATAGACAGGTATATCCATGTGCTTCTTCACCCATTTGGCTACACGTAGATTGAAACTTGGGTAGTCAATCAAGATGAGCACATCAGGATTTGCCTTGCGCAACGCTTCCTCGCAGTCGCTGAAATTGCGCATTACCTTGCCGAGGTTAGCCACCACGTTGACAATGCCCATGAAAGCCATCTCGCGATAATCTTTCACCTGCGTGCCACCTTGTTTGGCCATAAGGTCACCTCCAAGAAAAGTGAACCTGGCATCGGCGTCGATATCCTTGAGCGCCTTCATGAGGTTGGCGGCATGAAGGTCGCCAGAAGCCTCACCTGCAATAAGAAAATAATGCATAACTGTCTATTGTTGTTACGTTGCGTTTATATAGAAACTGTGACCATTTTTCTTCGATGAAAAGGTAGAAAACTGATGATTGTGCATCTACCCCTTTCTACAAAAAAGCATCAGAATCACAACTATTCGTTACGTTTAGAACGACAGAATCAAAATGCCGATTACCATCAGCATCATCGCAAGAATCATGCCACGACATGATTGCCATTTTTCCCAGCGGTTAAGGAAATAAACGCCAAAGAAATCGGGCAGCATGGCCATGAAGAGATACCGTACAGCCCATGTTGGACTATGAACGAGACTATGCAATGTGTATGAGATAGTATCTGCACCGTTTGTCAACTGTATGAACAGCAGTCCAAACAGCACGGGTAACACAATACCAATCACAAGACCAAACCAGATGGAGTCGGGAATGCGCTTAATCATAACGTTTCGCCAGCAATTCAATCGTTGGATAGTGTGTCATATCGGTATGCACAGGACAAACAGCCACACAGCTATTTTGAAGTGCATACTCATCAGTATCTGTCGTACCGGTTTCCACGTTGGAGAACTTGCCTGTGAGCCAATAGCAATCGTAGCCTCTTGGGGTTGGCGAAGCCATAAACTCCTCGCTCCATTGTCCACGTGCCTGACGACAGAGGCTGATGCCCTTGATTTCGCCAGACTTAGGCGCATTGACATTCAAGCAGACACCCATAGGCAAGCCGTTTTGATAGACATCGGCAAGAATCTTGCGGAATGGTTCAAGCACATGTGAGAAATCGGCATCGAGATCGTGGTTACAGATGGAGAGACCTACGGAAGGGACACCATACAGACAACCCTCAATGGCAGCACCCATCGTACCCGAATAAATCACATTGATAGATGAGTTTGAGCCATGGTTGATGCCAGAAATCACCATTTTAGGACGCTCTACACCAGGAATCATGCCACTAAACGCCAGTTTGACGCAGTCAACCGGTGTGCCACTGCAGGCATAAATTTCCACATCAGCATCTTTTCGTATTGTTTGATAGACGATGGGCATGTTGACAGACAATGCACTGGATTGACCGGAGCGTGCTCCGTCGGGAGCAACTACTACAACATGGTCAAACTGACGAGCCAGTTCCACAGCCACGCCTATGCCTTTGGCCTGATAGCCATCGTCGTTGGTAATGAGAATCATAATCTGAACCTATTGGGGTTTATATTATTTACGTTGTATTAAATCTTCTTGCTTATCTGCAACTTTGTGAACCATACGAACATCAGCGAGAGTATGGCGAAATACAGAAGGTCGAGACTGTAGATCACGCCACGACTCATGGATTTGTAGTGGTAGTCAATGCCGAAACTCTTGACCACGCGGCTGATGTCGCCGTTGGAGATAAGTGAGCCTGCCAAAGCAAAGCCATAGAAAAGGACGAAGCAGAGAGTGGCGGCAAGAATAAATGCCACAATCTGGTTGTTGCTTACTGAAGAAGCAAACGTGCCGACGGCGCAATAGACACCGGCAAGGAGGATAAGACCAATGAACGAGCCCCAGAAGGCACCATGGTCAACATTGCCGAACGGCTCTGCCATATAATTGATGGTAACATACCATACCAAAGTAGGGATGAGCGCCATTACCACAAGTGTCCAACCCGAAAGTGCCTTGCCTACTACCAACGACCATTTGGATGCTGGACGGGTAAACAGCACTTCCAGTGTGCCTTGACTGCGTTCCTCAGCAAAGAGACGCATGGTTACGGCAGGACAAAGGAAGAGATAGAGCCATGGAGCAAGCGTGAACAAGCCGTCGAGTTGGGCGTAACCGCCGTCAATCACGTTGTAACCTCCTGGCAAAACCCAGAGAAAGAGACCTGTGCCCAAGAGAAAAAGTGCCAGCACGATATAGCCGGTGGCAGAGGTGAAGAAACTACGAAATTCTTTCTTGAAAATGGTGAACACTGTATGCATAATCGTAGAGTGTATGATGATTCTTGTTTTTGTACTTATGTTTTATTGCTATGCTTTTGGTTTTTTGCTTTTTTCGAGCACCTCACGCAGAAATTCTGCTGTGACGCTCTTTTTCGACTTCGCCACTTGTTCCGGCGTACCCTCAGCCACTATCATGCCACCATCGCGACCGGCTCCAGGGCCCATTTCGATGATGTGGTCAGCACACTTAATGACATCAAGGTTATGCTCAATGACAACCACGGTATTACCACGGTCAACAAGGTTGTTGATAATGGAAAGCAGGAGATTGATATCCTCAAAATGAAGTCCAGTGGTTGATTCATCGAGGATATAAAGGGTATGTCCGGTATCCCGTTTGGAGAGTTCTGTTGCCAGTTTTAAGCGCTGACTCTCGCCACCAGAGAGGGTAGTTGCTGCCTGTCCGAGTTTGATGTAACCCAATCCGACACGCTGCATCATCTCGAGTTTATGAACAAACGAAGGCATATTCTCAAAGAACTCAACCGCTTGGTTGAAGGTCATATCGAGCACATCGGCAATTGATTTGCCCTTGAAGCGAACCTCCAGGGTTTCTCGATTATACCTGCTGCCTCGACAAGCCTCACACTTAACCATAACATTAGGCAGGAAGTTCATCTCCAACTGCTTATATCCAGAACCTCGACACACTTCACAACGGCCACCGGCGGTATTGAATGAGAAACGTCCACCTTTGTAGCCACGCATTTTGGCTTCTGTGAGCGAAGCAAACAGGTTGCGGATATCAGTGAAAATGCCAGAATAGGTAACCGGATTGGAGCGTGGAGTGCGACCAATCGGAGCTTGGTCCACTACGATGACTTTATCTATATTTTCGAGTCCTTCTATCTTATCGAACGGAAGGGGTTCTTCGTTGGAACGGTAGAAATGCTGTGATAATGCCGGATGAAGCGTACCACTTACCAATGATGACTTGCCACTACCGCTGACACCAGCCATACAGATAAGTTTACCCAATGGCAAACATAGGTTGACACTTCTGAGGTTGTGACCCTTGGCACCTAAGAGATTAAGATACTTGCCATTGCCTTCACGTCTCTTGGTAGGAATCTCGATGTTGCGAACACCATTGAGGTAGTTGGCAGTCAAAGTCTTGGCTTTAAGCATCTGTTTAGGAGTGCCTTGGAAAACCACCTCACCACCCAGACGGCCGGCACCAGGACCGAGGTCGACGATATAGTCAGACTCGCGCATCATCTCCTCATCATGCTCCACCACAACGACAGTGTTGCCGGCATCGCGCAATTCCTTGAGCGATGCAATGAGTTTGCGGTTGTCGCGTTGATGCAGTCCAATACTCGGTTCGTCAAGGATGTAGAGCACATTGACTAACTGCGATCCGATTTGTGTGGCGAGATGTATGCGTTGACTCTCTCCGCCTGACAAAGTTGCGGTGCCGCGAGAAATGGAGAGATATCCCAATCCCACTTCTTCAAGGAAGCCGAGACGGGTGCTTATCTCCTTCAAGATTTCGGTAGCGATAGCACGCTGGCGCTCATCCAGTTTTGACGGAAGGTTGGCAATCCATTCACGCAACTCTATGATGTCCATCCTACTGACTTCGGCGATATTCTTGCCCGCAATTCGATAGCTCAGAGCCTCAACATTTAGACGGTCGCCATGGCACTCAGGGCACTGGGTTGTATGGTAGAACTGCTCTGCCCAACGCTGCTCTTTCACAGAGGTGCTTTCCTCTTGCTGCAATTCAAGGTAACGTACCAAACCCTCGTAGCTTGCCATCATCATACCACCTGGAATATTCGCTCCTTTCACCATGAGTGCTTCTGGTGAGCCATAGAGCACCTCGTTCATCGCCTCGTCAGGAATCTCATTGACCGGTGTGTTGAGGTCGAAATCGTAACGTTCGCCAATGGCTGCCAACTGACGGAAGATAAAGGTAGATTTCTCCTTGCCAAGCGGAGCAATAGCACCCTTGGCGATGGAAAGTGATGGGTCTGGAATGAGTTTCTCAGTGTCTATGGAATTGACGACACCCAAACCGTTGCAGCATGGACATGCACCTTTCGGAGTATTGAATGAGAAGTTATGAGGCGCTGGTTCTGCGTATGAAAGTCCGGTTTTTGGACATGAGAGATGAGTGGAGAAGAAACGTGCTTCACCATCTTTGGGAAGAACCATTACCACACCATTACCGTGACGAAGTGCCGTCTGCAAACTTGTCTTGAGTCGGCGACCTTGCTGAGCCTCAACAAGAATCTTGTCTATGAGAAGTTCTATGTCGTGGTTCTTATAGCGGTCAACCTTCATTCCAGGGATAATCTCCTTAACCTCACCATCGATACGCACACTGAGGAAACCTTTACGACGCAGACTCTCGAAGAGTTCGCGATAGTGACCCTTACGGCCTTTTACGATAGGGGCAAGGAGCATGCAAGCCTGACCGTTGTACTCCTTGGCAATGAGCGACAGAATCTGTTCCTCGCTGTAACGCACCATCTTTTCGCCACTGAGATAAGAGTAAGCCTCGCCTGCACGAGCATATAACAGACGCAGGAAATCGGCAATCTCTGTAACAGTGCCCACAGTTGAACGAGGACTCTTGTTGGTGGTCTTCTGCTCAATGGCAATGACCGGCGACAAACCTTGTATATCGTCCACATCGGGGCGTTCGATATGACCCATGAAGTGACGGGCATACGACGAGAATGTCTCAATGTAACGACGGGACGCTTCGGCATAAAGTGTGTCGAAAGCAAGCGACGACTTGCCGCTGCCACTGCGACCTGTTACAACAGACAGTTTGTAGAGCGGGAGTTCAACGTCAATGTCTTTGAGGTTGTTGACCCTCGCTCCATACACTCTAAGCATCGGTGCTTCAGTGGTTTGAGCAGTTGGTGTGGTGCGTTTCTCTTTCATTGGAAACTATTGCGGTAATTTAACTTGCAAAGTTACAGCAACCTTGTCGCATTTCCAAATCTTAGGTCATGAATTTTTATTTTCCTATTTTCGCCATCATAATACTGATTTACAGAACGCTACACAAGCATAAAGCCATAAAGTAAACAAAAAACACATTATTTAAAAATAGAATGAGCACAAGAAGAAAAAAATCGTATCTTTGCAGCGATATTCCCCTTACTATAAAAGCGAGGGAAAAACAAAGAAAAAAAGATGAAAACAAGACATATCATAGCAGCCCTGGTAGCCTTGGTGACACTTGCAGCATGCGAGAGTTCAACCAACTACGCCAACCAATTGGAACAGGAAAAGAAACAGATTGAGAAATTTCTCTCAAGCAACGGATACACAGTGACAAACGAGTTCCCTGCCGACTCTGTATTCCCAGAGAATCTGTTCTACCACGAAGATGAAGGCGAGATATATTTCCGCCTCGATCAAAAAGGTGAAGGCGACACGATTACCACAGGCGACAAACTGCAGGTTCGTTACATCCAATCAACCATCGAGGAATATCCTGTGGTAGAGAGCTATTGGACTACACAAGACCTTGAATATCCGGTGGAAGTGGAACTCGACAACTACTATTACACCTATAGCTGTGAGGGTTGGAACGATGCCTTCAGAATGATGCAACGCTCCAATTCAGTAGCCACCATCATCGTTCCTTCCAACAAGGGCTTCAAATGGGCTACCACGCAGACTTCGGTCACTCCGTATATGTACAAAATCACATTCTTGGTACTTCCTAAATAACTTTATATTATGACATTAGTAAAAAGCATTTCAGGCATTCGCGGCACTATTGGCGGACCAGTGGGCGACGGACTTTCACCCGTTGATATCGCCAAGTTTACTGCTGCTTACGCTACCACCATACAAAAACAACGTGGTAAACAGAACTGCACTATCGTAGTCGGTCGAGATGCACGTATCTCCGGCGAGATGGTCAGCCACCTCGTTATCGGCACACTTCTCGGTTGCGGCTGCAATGTGACAGACATAGGCCTCGCCACTACCCCAACAACAGAGATTGCCGTTACAGAAGAGCATGCCGACGGCGGCATCATTCTCACAGCCAGTCACAATCCTAAACAATGGAACGCACTGAAACTGCTGAACGAGAAAGGCGAATTTCTCAACAAGAAAGAAGGTGAAGAGGTGATTGCCATTGCCGACCGCGATGACTTCACATTTGCCGAGGTGGATGCCATCGGACAATATACCCGCAAGGATTTCTACACACAACGACATATCGAAAAGGTGCTTGCACTCAAGTTGGTTGACGCTGAGGCTATCAGAGCCGCCAAACTCCGCGTGGCTTGCGACTGCGTAAACTCCGTTGGCGGTATTGCTATCCCAGCACTTCTCGAAGCTTTGGGCGTAGAGGTGCTCCCACTTTACTGTACACCTAACGGACAGTTCCCTCACAACCCAGAACCACTGCCAGAACACCTTGGCGATATCGCTGAGTTGGTTCGCAAGGAACATGCAGACGTAGGCTTCGTGGTAGACCCTGATGTTGACCGTCTTGCCATTATCTGCGAAAACGGCGATATGTTCGGTGAGGAATATACACTTGTATCTGTAGCCGACTACATCCTCAGCCATACCAAAGGTAATACTGTATCAAACCTCAGTTCAAGCCGCGCTCTCAGCGACGTGACCGAGGCTCACGGAGGCGAATACAATGCCGCTGCCGTTGGCGAGGTAAATGTTGTGGAGATGATGAAACGTACGAACGCTGTCATTGGCGGCGAAGGCAACGGTGGCGTCATCTATCCAGAGGCACACTATGGCCGTGATGCTCTCGTTGGCATTGCACTCTTCCTTACCATGATGGTAAAGAGACAGCAGAAACCAACAGAGATTCGTGCTAAACTGCCTAACTACTTTATCTCGAAGAATAAGATTCAACTCACACCTCAAATCGACGTTGACGGCGTGCTTGCCGTAGTGAAAGGCTGCTACAAGCAATTTAAAGTGAACACTGTAGACGGTGTGAAAATTGACTTTCCACAAGGATGGGTTCATCTGCGCAAATCAAATACAGAGCCTATCATCCGAATCTACTCGGAGGCTCCGACACGTGAGCAAGCAGACCGCTTTGCAGAAGCCATCATCACAGAAATCAAACGCATTGCCAATATTCAATAATCCTACATAATGACACACGAAAAGATTTTCACTGTTACCGACAACGATACCGCAGCCCGCTTTGCTTCAGGCACAGCTGCCGTGCTCGCTACCCCTTGCATGATTGCCTGGATGGAAAACACCGCACTTGAGATGATTCCTCTGGAAGAAGGCATGAGCACCGTAGGCACTGCCATCAACGTTCAACACCTCAAAGCCTCAGCCGTTGGCGAAAAGATTCGCGTCGTAGCTGAAATCGTGGAGCAGGAAGGCCGTCGCACACTCTTCAGCATCGTTTGCTACAACGAGCAGAACGAAGAAATCGGCAAAGGCACTCACGAACGCTTCGTCATCAACATGGCGAAGTTCATGGCCAAACTTGAAAAGAAATAAACAACGCACACATTCAACAAACTTTTAAACATAGCATCACTATGAAACTCTCACATCTCTTTGCATTCATCGGCGGCGCCGCTGCAGGCGTATTGGCCGGTATCCTGCTCGCTCCAGACAGCGGCAGCAACACTCGCGCAAAAATCATCACCATGCTGAAAGAAAAAGGCGTGATCATGAGCAAAGAAGAACTCGAAGCATTCATTGCCAAAGTAAAAGGCAAACTGAAACTCGGCTTCAGCGCAGAAGACTTGGAACAAGCTGTAGAAGACTCAATCGACGAAGAACGTCTCTAACAGTTCCGCAATAAAAAGCCGACCTCTGCCACACGAGCAACCTCATTCGGAGGCGAAGTCGGCTTTTTATTCCTTTTGTCAATTCACCAAACCACTACACCATTCTGGCCTTATGGAACAAAACGATTATCAACGCCTGCTAAACGACGCCAAGCAATATGCGCACATGCGCTACGACCTGCTGAAACTCGAACTGCTTGAGAAACTCTCACGCATCATCGCCTTTCTGCTCGTTGTCATCATCGCACTGGTACTTGGGCTTACTGCCTTTGTCTATTTCTCATTGGCTTTGGCGTATGCACTCAAGCCGCTGTTAGGTGGCATGGGATGGTCGCTCTGCATCATCGGCGTAATTTTCTTGGGTCTGCTCTTCGTTCTCTATCGCCAGAAAGAGAAACTCTTCCTTACCCCTATCATCACCAAACTGAGCCAGATTCTTTTTGAGACAAAGGAGGAAACTGTGGAAGAGGAAACACCCGCCGACACTAACACACAAACAACTGACGAATGATGTATCAAAGCGATTTTCACAATATCACCACGCTTCAGGACATTGAGGCCCGCAAAGCAGCGTTGCGCCGTCAAATTGCATCGCACGAGGTTAAGCTGAAAAACGAAGTAGCCAACGTCAAGCAGTCGTTCAGTGTGCTGAGTTTTGTTGGCCGTTCGGTGAGCTATCTCACCGGATTTTCTCGCAAGCGCACGCCTCTCGGACTCTTTGCTCTCGGCTACAAGCTAACGAAAGCACTTTTCAGCTGGCGCAAAAGATAGGAAACGAGACCGTCGTCTCTGATAAGCATTACTTTTACTTTCTTATAACTCAAATCACCGACCACACATCGTTGTCGGTAAAACTTTTACGTCCATAAACAAAAACGCACCAAACTTTCGGATGGCGCATTATGTATTGATTTGCAAGTTTACAGCGGGTTAAAACTATTTGGTTTGACGTAATTGCAACTTTGCAGCGCACCCGAACCGTTCAATTTTCCGTAATTACAATTTTGCAATTCTCACGAACCATTTGGTTTGGAACTTTTGCAAGATTTCAGCAGAACCAACAGTTTGGTTTGCCTTAATTGGCACTTCTCAAATCTTACAAACTTTTTGGTTTTGTGTTATTGCAAGTTGCAATGGGGCCAAACCGTTTGGTTTATACAACTGTCGATTTGCATCTTATGGGAAACACTATAGTTTGGAACTTCTGCGTGAATTCAATCAGCTATTACAAATTGGAAGGAGGCAGTTTGATAGGAAAACTGAACGCCAAGAAAAACACTACTATAAAAATAATATAGTATCTGGAAGAATTACTCGCGGTGTTTAGAGAGCTGCTGGCAGACGGCCTCCTCATGGATGAGTTCCATGACTCGTTTCACAAAATCGTGCGACAGGCCCAGAGCCTCTGCCTCGCTCAGCCGGCGCTCAAGTATCTGATTGTATCGCTGTGTTTGCAGCACCGGTGTTCCTTCGCGCTGTTTCAGTTCACCCACTTTACGCACTATTTCCATACGCTCAGAAAGGAGTCGGAACAACTCGCTATCGTGCTGGTCAATCTCGGCACGGAGTTGGGCTAATTCCGCATCTTTAACAATGGTTTTCTTACGGTGATTCAGTTCGCCAATGAGCCTACGATATGTTTCGGGGTCCAACTGCTGCGCACTATCACTGAGGGCATGGCATGGGTCATTGTGAACCTCTATCATGAGGCCGTCGAAATCAAGGTCGGCAGCTTGTTGGGCTACCATTCCCACAAGATCGGCACGGCCAGCTATATGGCTCGGGTCGCATAGCAATGGTATGTCAGGCATTTGACGGTGGAATTCAATGGGGATACGCCAAATTGGGGCATTGCGGAAGGTGGTCTCATCGATGACACCGAAACCACGGTGAACCGCAGCAATTTGCTCTATGCCTGCATTACGCAATCGCTCAACAGCTCCGCACCACAGTTTGACATCAGGCACCATGGCGTTCTTCACCATCACGGGAACGTTGGTTCCGCGCAATGCTTCGGCTATTTCCTGAACAGTAAAGGGGTTGGTAGTGGTTCTTGCACCCAGCCATACGACGTCGATGTCATAACGTAAGGCTTTTTCCACATGTTCGGCACTCGCCACCTCGGTGGCTACACGAAGTCCTGTCTCGCATTTCACCCGCTGCAGCCATGGCAATGCCTGCTCGCCCATGCCCTCGAATCCTCCTGGACGCGTACGCGGTTTCCAGACTCCGGCACGAAACAAGCCCACGCCCATCGGCTTCAGCGCATTGGCTACTGCCATTACTTGCGCTTCGCTTTCGGCGCTGCAAGGACCTGCCACAAGGGCAAATCCATCAGGAAAGATGCTATGAAACCAGTCGGCCATCAGGATGTAAGAATTAGGGCACAAAGATAACGAAAGTTTCGTGCAGATTGGACAAAATAACCCGCCGATTTTACAGCTTTCGCAACGGAAGCAGAACTTAGCCGACAAAAAGGCCATTAAATCAAAAATAGTTCGTATTTTTGCCTGCCGCTTATAAAACTGAACAAACAAGCATCACCGGTTTTCAAGAATAACTATGAGACTATACATTGTTCTGGCACTTTATTTCATCGTGCCGTTAGTCATAATCATCAGTTTCTGTCACAGTCGCAAAGTTCGCAAGATAGGCACCGTTCTGCTCACCTATGCTGTGGGCATCCTTATGTCGCTCTGCGGAATGTGCGCCTTTCCAGAAGGTAGCGAAGTACTCGCCTCCTTCCATAAATGGCAAGGATTGCTAACCAGCCTCTCTGTGCCTATCGCCATCCCGCTGATGCTGTTCAACTGCGACTTCAAACTCTGGACCAAAGCACTTCCACGCACTGTCTATGCACTCGTCAGCGGCATTCTTGCTGTTTTGATTGCCATCGTTTCTGGCTACTTCGTCTTCCGCAACCATGGCATCGACGAGTTTCCCAAAGTAGCAGCCATGATGACAGGCATTTACACCGGTGGTACCATGAACTTCAACGCCCTTGGCTCATCGCTGGGTGTCGACCCTTCGGTCATGGCCATCGTACTCGCCTTCGAAATGGTGCTAACTACCCCTTACATCTTCTTCATCATCGGCGGCGGCTACAAATTCTTCCGCCGACTCCTCCCTGCCGCTACCGAAGCACAACAGTCAACAGTAACGGAAACTGCCACCACCGAGATAGAAGCCTACGGCGAACTGGTAAGGAAACGCAACTTCTTCGGACTGATAAAAGGACTTGGACTCAGTCTTCTCTGCCTTGCCGTGGGCGCAGGCATCTCCCTTCTGTTAGTGGGCAAAATCAACGAACTGATTGTCATTCTCACCATCACCACCCTTGCCATTGCGCTCTCGTTTTCCAAAAAAGTTCGCTCCTTGCCCAACACCTTCGAACTCGGCATGGTCTTCATCCTCATCTTCTCCATCGTGGTTGCCTCCATGTTCGACATTCACAGCGTAAACACCTCATCGCTGCTGATAGGTGCTTTCGTGGGCTTCGTCATGATTATCAGTGCCGTGCTGCACCTTGTATTCTGCCGCTTGCTGAAAGTTGACGGCGACCTCTTCACCGTTGGCCAAGTGGCATTACTCTGCTCGCCTCCGTTCGTGCCTCCTGTAGTTGGCGCCATGGGCAATAAACAGGTGCTTATTTCCGGCATCGTAATAGGCCTTGTAGGTTATGCAGCAGGTACTTACCTCGGCGTTATCATCTACTGGTTATTGTCGATGGCATAATTGGAGCAACTCTCTGCTCAAAAACTCATACCATATTTAAAAAAATCAGTACTTTTGCAGCGTCTTAGATTGGCGTTGTAGCACCTTGTGCGCACATAAGCCTCATCAAACGACGAAACAATAACAATATCAAATAAATAACAATGAAGAAAATTGTATTATTACTTGCAGCAGCACTTATGTTTGTAGCATGTAACAAAAAACAACAGACTCAGACATCTGAGCGTCAGAATCCATTTCTGACCGAGTACACCACCGAGTACGGTGTACCACCTTTCGACCAGATCTTGGTTGAAGACTACATGCCAGCCATCGAAGCAGGCATCAAACAACAAAACGAAGAGATTGAGGCTATCGTCAAGAACCAAGAGCCTGCAACCTTCGAAAACACCATCGAAGCACTCGATGAGAGCGGCGATATCCTTGCAAAAGTTTCTCTCGTTCTTTACAACGTAACCGAGAGCGACGCTACCGAGGAACTCCAGAAAGTGATGGAGCAAGCCATCCCAATGCTCACCGAGCACAACGACAACATCTACATGCGTGCTGACCTCTATGCCCGCGTGAAAGCCGTCTACGACGACAAAGAGAATCACCCAGAGTACACCACCGAGCAACTCATGGTGTTGGAGAAGATCAACCGCGCTTTCGTTCGCAACGGTATCGGTCTCGACGAGGCTGGCCAAGCCCGTATGCGTGAGATCAACAAACAACTCGCAACCCTCGAGAACACTTTCGGCGACAACCTCTTGGCTGAAACCAACGCTTTCCAACTCGTGCTCACCACAGAAGAAGAGCTCGCCGGTCTGCCACAAGCAGTTCGCGACGCAGCTGCCCTCCTCGCCAAAGAAAACGGCATGGAAGAAGGCAAGTTCCTCTTCACACTCCAGAAACCAAGCTGGATTCCTTTCATGCAATACAGCGCCCGCCGCGACCTCCGCGAAAAGATGTTCAAGGCCTACGCTAACCGCGGCAACAACGGCGGCAAGACCGACAACAACCAAGTTGTTCTCGACATCATCCGTCTCCGCATCGAGAAAGCCAACCTTCTCGGCTTCGACACCCCAGCCAACTTCATCCTTGATGAGACCATGGCCAAGAACCAAAAGACCGTTGACGACTTCCTCGCTACTGTCTTCAAACCAGCCGTTGCCAAAGCAAAAGCTGAGCGCGCCGAACTCCAGATGATGATCGACAAAGAGAACGGCGGTTTCAAACTCGAACCTTGGGACTGGGACTACTACACCGAGAAACTCCGTCAAGAGAAATATGCGTTGAACGAAGACGACATCAAACCATACTTCCAGATGGAGAACGTTCGTGAAGGTATGTTCAACCTTGCAGCACAACTCTACGACCTCAAATTCGAGAAACTCGAAAACATGCCAGTCTACAACCCAGAAGCCGAGGTATTCAAAGTATCTTCTTCTGTTGACGGCTCACTCATCGGTATCCTCTACACCGACTACTACCCACGCGCTTCAAAACGCGCTGGTGCTTGGATGACCAACTTCCGCGAGCAATCTAACCTCCACGGCAACATGGTTCGCCCTGTTATCGTCAACATCGGCAACTTCACCAAACCAACAACCGACCAACCATCACTCCTCTCTCTCGACGACGTTGAGACCATGTTCCACGAGTTCGGTCACGCTCTCCACGGCCTCTTGACACAATGTCACTACAGAACCGTCAGCGGTACCAACGTTGCTCGCGACTTCGTAGAACTCTTCTCACAAATCAACGAGAACTGGGCATTCGAGCCAGAAATCCTCAAGACCTATGCAAAACACTACAAAACAGGCGAGGTTATTCCTGACTCATTGATCGAGAAGATTCAAATGGTATCTACCTTCAACCAAGGCTTCATCACCACCGAACTCTGCGCTGCTGCCATGCTCGACATGTACTGGCACGAATTGACAAGCGTTGACGGCATCGACGTTCAGAAATTCGAGGCTGACATGATGAAAAAAGCCGGTTTGATCGACGAAATCATCCCACGTTACCGCACAACCTACTTCAACCACGCTTTCAAAGGCGGCTACAGCGCTGGCTACTATGGCTATCTCTGGGCTGAAGTTTTGGACAAAGACGCCTTCGAGATGTTCCGCAAAAACGGTCTCCTCGACAAAGCAACTGCCAAAGCATTCAAAGAAAAGATGATTGAGAAAGGTGGCAGCGACGAACCAATGAAACTCTTCAAAGACTTCCGTGGTGCAGAGCCTAATCCAGACGCTATGCTCCGTGGTCGTGGCTTGAAATAATCACTCACCCAACAATAAAAGCAGAGCGCAACCTCCGAGTTGCACTCTGCTTTCTTCTATTTCCTGATGAATCTCTACCGCTTACTCTCCCGTTCGCTTCAAAGCAGCATAGTGCTGACTCTTGCAGCCGGTGCACTCATCATGTGGCCTGTGATAGCCGGCAACGACACTGCCATGGTGCAGTTCATGCTGCAAGGACAAATGCTCTTTGCCCTGCCCGACTGGGTGGCTCGTGCGCTTCAGTTTGCGGTAATCATGCTTATCGGCATCTCGGCTCAGCGACTCACCGAGTCGTCATTTCTTGCCCCTGTTCGCACCTATGCGTTCTATAACACGCTGATGCTGTTCACTTTGGCAACACCAGAGATGCACGTCTTCACTGAGAACACACTCATTGCACTGCTGTTCTACATCTCCGTTCATCAGCTCATAAAAATTCTTATCTACGGCCATGCTGCCTCCAAAGTGGTAAACATCACCTTTGTGGTCATGGCAGCCACCTGCATCAAGCCGGCAAGCATCATCATGCTGCCTGTCTTCTTTATTGCCTTGATAGGAATGCGACAGATGAACCTGCGAAACTTCACCGCACTGTTTCTCACACTTGCCTGCTGCTCAAGTCTCATTGCTGCAGCGTTCTATCTACTCAACCAGATGCCTGTGTGGGAAAACATGATGCCTAAGTTCCATCTGCTTTCACTTGACCTCCTTACCGAATCGCCACAAGACTTTGTCTACCTTGCCATAGTGCTGGTGATGACGTTGGTAATCATTGTGCTCAATCAGATTTACATGCTACGCTACAAAATACAAGTGCGTACGCTTCAGCGAGTTCTGGCATTCATCAGCCTTATCTGCTGGGTAATGCTTTGCTTCATGACACCTCACATCACCGAGCTCACCACCGTAGTGCTCCTCTTCTCAGCCTTCCTGCTCGGTCCTTTCTTCTCCAACCAGGAAAACAACCTTGCACGCGTATTTCTGCCGCTGCTTTTCCTCTTCAGTGTTGCCAAACTGGTTATCGAATATCTCGGTATCTTCTAATCACCTTTTGCGGACAGACAAAAACAACCTTGCAGTTCTCAGCAACAAAATGGCAGAGAACCGCTCCGTTATGTTTTTTCCTTTATGAAAATATGAATGGTGAAATCGAAACCGAAGATCAGAATCGCCAATCGAGCCTCAAGCCTCCCATCATGTTCCAGATGCTTGTGATATAGCCAAGCACCTTGCATGAATGGCGATAGTCAATTCCCAAAGAAAAATTGTCGGTGACATCTACCATCAGCCCCGTTTGCAAGGCGACAGCAAAATCGAAACTGCGGTAACTTCCGTTCATCACCTCAACCGACTCTACGAAACCGCCGCCGACAGTCCATTTCACCCTGCCAGCTGTCTGCCAGTTGTAGAACTGATTGAGACCAACAATCCAACGGTTTTCCTCCCAAGGCAAGTAATTGCCGAGACTGTGACCGAAGTCCAATCGGTGATGACTGCCGAAATATCGGGCATAAATCACCTCGGCATGTACCTGACGGCCAGCATCAAAACGGACACCAAGCAATTGCGGTTTCTGCGCTTTCAGCCACATGGAGAAAAGCATCAGGAGAAAAAGCGTAAGCAACAATTTCTGCTTCATCGTCGTCACTTAAGAATTGATGCACAAAGGTAACGAAAGATTTTGTTCCGCAATAACAAAGATGTCATCTTTTCTTGAAAAAACTATATAAATTCACACCCTACAAAAGCGGCAAGTGGCAGAAATCTTTGTATCTTTGTGCCCACTTAGTAATATCTATGACAACGATAACAACCGAACAACTCTACTCACTCTTCCTTCAGTATCCTAAGGTAGTGACCGACAGCCGCGAACGCACCGAATTCGGCATCTTTTTCGCTCTCAAAGGCGAGACATTCGACGGCAACCGTTTTGCACAGAAAGCCCTTGAGGCTGGCTGCACTTATGCCGTGGTTGACAATCCCGAAGTGGCACAAGGCAACGAGCGCATGCTCCTTGTTCCAAATGTGCTTGAAGCATTGCAACAACTGGCACGTCACCACCGCATGCAATTCAACATTCCTGTAATCGGTATTACCGGCACCAACGGCAAGACCACCACCAAGGAACTGATTGCTGCTGTGCTGATGGAGAAATACAATGTGCTCTTCACCCAAGGCAACCTCAACAACCACATCGGCGTGCCTCTCACATTGCTCCGTCTTACAGCTGAGCACAACATTGCCGTAGTGGAAATGGGAGCCAACCACCCTGGCGAAATTGCCGACCTCGTGCAACTTGTATGTCCAACTCATGGCATCATCACCAATATCGGCAAGGCACATCTCGAGGGATTCGGTTCACTGGAAGGTATCATCGAAACCAAAGGTGCCCTCTACAACTATCTCCGCGAACACAAAGGCTACATCTTCCGCAATATCACCAACCCTTATCTCAGCAAGATTGCCGGAGGCACAGAGGAGGTGACATACGCACTCAACGAGTTGAAAGCAGGAGTGTTCGGCTGTGTGGAAAAATCAGCACCGTTCATCACACTGTCATGGAACTCCGAGCGATTCTCTTCAGGCGCCCACACCGTGAAGACCCAGTTCATCGGCTCATACAATGCCGAAAACATGCTCGCTGCCATCACCTTCGGTCTGTTCTTCAATGTCGACCCTAAACTCATCTGCCATGCACTTGAGACTTATGAGCCACACAACAACCGCTCACAATACATCAAGACAGCTCGCAATGAGGTAATCATGGATGCCTACAATGCCAACCCTGCCAGCATGGATGCTGCCCTCCGTAACTACTCGGAAATGAAACTCGAGAACAAGTTGCTTATTCTAGGCGATATGCTCGAACTTGGTGAGACCTCTATCGAAGAGCATCAGCATGTTGTAGACACTGCCATGAAGCTTGGCTTCGAGAACGTGATTCTTGTTGGCTCCAATTTCGGCAGTACCAATGCCGGCACTTATACAAAACTGGCCAATCTCCAGATGCTGAAACTTTATCTTGAGGAGAACGAGCTTTCCAACTTCGCTATCCTTATCAAAGGCTCTCACGGCATCGGTCTCGACCAAGTCATCACACTGCTTTAATACGTCGTTGGCATGCGTTGCATAAAACACCACATCACCCTGATTGCAGCATTTTTTGTTGTAATGCTCGTCGTGGTGGGATGCAATGACATGCGAACCCCGATACCCGATTATCCGGTTCTGCTGGACATCAATCTCGCAGCCGATGCCACAGAGGTGGTGCCGGTGCTTGGCTACAAATGCTTCATAACACCTCGCAAAGTTAACGAGTATCTCGGCTATGGCGGCATTTTGGTCTACCATACAGTCAATGTGGAAGGTTGTCCTTATGTAGCCTTCGACCTCAGCTGCCCACACGAAGCCAATCCGAACATCCGACTCCGCATCTGCGACGATGGCACTGCCGTTTGCGATTCATGCGGCTCTGTTTATATGTTGCTTGATGGCACAGGTTTTGCTACAGCAGGACCTACACGCCATAAACTGCGACGTTACAACGTGGCTCAATTGGGCTACGACCTTTTCATAAGACGTTAGGCTTAACCCTACATAGTTTCACATCACACCGACCACAGGAACAATGAACAAACTCTTTCTCCTCGATGCCTATGCACTTATCTTCCGTGCATACTACGCACTGATGCGTGCTCCACGTGTCAACTCCAAAGGTGTAAACACATCGGCTGTATTCGGCTTTCTCAACACGCTGAATGATGTGCTCATACATCAGGAGCCATCGCATATTGCTGTGGTCTTCGACCCCTCGACGCCAACGTTCCGTCATGAGATATATCCTGAATACAAAGCACAACGAGAAGAGACACCGGAGGTTATCCGCCAGTCAGTGCCGATGATCAAGCAACTGCTTGCAGCCTACCGTATTCCTGTGATTCAGGTGGATGGTTACGAAGCAGATGATGTGATTGGCACACTCGCATTCCAGGCTGCCGAGCAAGGTTTCGATACCTACATGATGACACCCGATAAGGATTACTGCCAACTGGTTGGTCCGCATCGTTTCATCTTCAAACCAAAGAAACAAGGCAATGACTGCGAAGTATGGGGTGTGGAACAGGTGAAAGAACGCTACGGCATCGAACGTCCAGATCAGGTTATCGATCTGCTTGGTCTCATGGGCGATGCTTCTGACAATATCCCCGGATGCCCTAAAGTGGGCGAGAAGCGTGCAGTAGAACTGATAAAACAGTTTGATAATATCGAAAATCTGCTGCAGAATACCGCTCAACTTAAAGGCTCTATGCGCCAGACCGTAGAAGACAATGTGGAACAAATAAGATTGTCCCGCTTCTTGGCTACTATCAAGATAGACGTGCCTTATTCACTTAACGCAGAAGCACTGCGCCGTCAAGAACCAGATAACGATGCTCTCCGCTCGCTCTTCCGTGAATGGGAGTTTCATACACAACTTCGCAAACTGGAGCCTCAGCCACAAACAACTTCAAATAGCCAAAACGATTCAATGATTGGCGGTTTGTTTGGACAGATTGAGACAACTCAAGAGGAAACCATAGCAACGCCAGCAGAGAATCTCAACATAAATTTCCGCCTCATTAACTCCAAGGAGGAATTGGCTGACGCGCTTGCCAACGTCAAGGCTTTGTCATTCTTCTCACTGCTTACCACCCTGGAAGGTATGAAAGCAGAACCGATTGCCATTGGTATTGCTACCGGCAAGAACGAAGGCATTGTGGTGCGTTTTCCTTCCGACCGGGTATCCATCAATGAATGGCTCAACGTAATGAAGCCTGTGATGGAGAACAAGGAAGTGACAAAAACGGGCTATAATCTCAAACCGTTCATTGTCATGATGCTTCACCATGGCATCAAAATGCACGGACCATTGTTCGATATCGAAGTTGCGCACTATATTCTCAACGCAGAACTGCCCCATTACCTTGAAGTACTGGCACAGCAATATATCAATGCCACCCTTACTGATTTACCCGTTGTAAAAGGTAACTACGAAGCACTGAGAGACACACTTTCCACCGAGATGCTCATCCAGTTGGTAGGCCAACGTGCTGCTGCAGTAAACAATCTGCAGCCGGTCTTGGACGAAGAAATAAAGAAATACAATCTCACGGAACTATGTTACAAGATAGAAATGCCACTTATCGGTGTGCTTGCTTCAATGGAGTTCCGTGGCGTTATGATTGACGATTTCGCTCTCGCAAATCTCTCGCAGGAATTTACTGTAAAACTCAGTACCATAGAACAGCAGATAAGGAAATATGCCGAGGGACCTATTAACGTAAATTCGCCAAAGCAAATCGGTGAATTGCTGTTTGGACAATTGAAGATTGTGGATAAACCTCGCAAGACCAAAAGCGGACAATATGTTACCGACGAGGAAACCTTGGTTGCGCTCAAGGAAGTACATCCAGTAGTAGAACTTATCCTTGAGTACAGAGGTATGAAAAAACTGCTGAGCACCTACATCGATGCGCTTCCAGCCATCGTTAACAACGAAACCGGCAAGATTCATACTTCATTCAATCAGACCGTAACCGCAACGGGACGACTTAGTTCATCGAATCCAAACCTGCAAAATATACCTATTCGCGACGATAACGGCAAATCCATCCGTAAAGCATTCATTCCGAATGAGGGTGAGAGTTTCCTGAGTGCCGATTACTCGCAGATTGAGTTGCGATTGATGGCTCATCTCAGCAATGACACAAATCTGCTTGAAGCATTCCGTGCAGACCACGATATTCACGCAGCCACCGCAGCCCTTATCTATAAAGTACCTATCACAGAGGTAACATCCGACATGCGCCGCCGCGCTAAAACAGCCAATTTCGGCATTATCTATGGTATATCAGCATTTGGCTTGGCAGAACGTCTGA
Source organism: Paludibacteraceae bacterium (assembly GCA_024405895.1). Lineage (GTDB taxonomy): Bacteria > Bacteroidota > Bacteroidia > Bacteroidales > Paludibacteraceae > HGM05398. The sequence continues at coordinate 37,128 of JAKSNW010000002.1, read as the reverse complement.
ACATTCCTCGCAGCGAAGCACAAGAACTCATCGACCACTACTTCGCATCATTCCCAGGTGTTCGCGACTATATCAACAACCAGCAACTAAAAGCTCAGAAACAAGGTTATGTTGAAACCCTCTACCATCGCCAACGTCAGTTGCCTGATATCAATTCACATAATGCAAACGTACGTGCCTTTGCCAACCGCAATGCCGTAAATGCCCCTATTCAAGGTACGGCTGCCGACATTATGAAACTGGCCATGGTTCGCATTCATCAGCGTATAGAAAAAGAAGGACTCAAGGCCAAAATGCTTATTCAGGTGCACGATGAACTTGATTTCTCTGTTCCACAAAATGAAATTGAAACACTGAAACATATTGTCACTGAGGAAATGGAACATGTGGTTAAACTATCTGTTCCATTGAAAGCAGAGGTAGGAATCGGTACTAACTGGCTTGAAGCACATTAATACACTACAATTATGGCTAAAAAGAACAATGCAACACACAAGATAGAAATCTCGAATCGTAAAGCAAGCTATCTCTATCATCTCACCGACAAATATACTGCCGGATTGGTACTTGCCGGTACAGAAATTAAATCTATCCGTGAGGGTAAAGCCGGTTTGAACGATTCATACTGCACATTTATCAACAATGAACTTTGGGTGATGAACATGCACATTGCCCAATATCGCCTCGGAACCTACTACAATCATGCAGCTACGCGCTCACGTAAGCTTCTGCTTCAACGTAGGGAATTGCGTAAACTTCAACGTCAAACCAAGGAAACCGGTTTGACTATCATTCCAACCATGTTGTTCATCAACGAAAAAGGTTACGCCAAACTGGAGATTTATTTGGCACGAGGCAAAAAACTCTATGACAAGCGCGAATCTATAAAAGATCGCGACAATCAGCGAGAATTTGACCGCGGACTGAAGTAAGTTCGCTGATATCTTTCCTAACCATACTTTTTTATAATTACATCGCATCTGGAACCAGATTGCGGTACACTCTGTGTTTTCTATTGTAGAACTGCCAATAGAGTGTTGTGTGCAAGATACTTTGATGTCTGCCTTCAATGGTTTCCAATCCTGAGCCTATAGTCTTTCTACCATCTGTATAGTATGTTTGAGCCCATTTTATTGAGAATTGCAGATAGGTCAGAATATGCCAATTAACGGTCAGAACGTAACGATGTCCTTTTCCATAATACTGTGGCATCATGAAAAATCCAAGTGCATCTGTTTCATAGGCAAACATACGATTCGCATAGTTCTCGGCATTAAAATAAGCATATCGGCCCCGTAACGTCAATTTAGGATGAAGAAATGCTAACGAAACATCCTGCAACACCATGAATCCATACGTTCCATCAGCCTTATTTCCTTCAACAACGGTTGAAAGTTTCAGTTTCTTGTGTTCATAGGCTACATTCAACCGTAACGACCTTTGCAAAACATCGTCTTTTTTCGCTCTGTAACGCACGTATGCAGTCCAACCGTTACATTCACTCATCTCAGCCTTCAAAAACAGCGTATGGCCTACTGTAGGGGCTTTTTCACTTGGTCGGAGCCAAGGATGGCTGAAAACATCGGCAAGTCCAGATAGTTTCAAATACGGAGCAGCTTCAATCTTTGCACTCAGACTTACGCCATGTTCGTTGTTTGTATGATACCGTGCATAACCATCGGCGAAATAAAGATCGTACTTTGGTGAATAGTAACGATGAGTCAGCATCATTGATACACGGTCATAAAGCCTGCATGACATGCCATTGATCGTTGCCAATGCCCCACTTTGATTTAACGCCCATTCTCCAAAAAGGAAAAATGATCGAACAGGAACCCAATAATCGATAGATGCAGCAAACTGATGCTGTCCTCTATAGGTAAAAAGATACTGCAGTTTATCATCTGGAAGACGAGGGACAACAGTGTTTGAATAATATAGTGTAGCTCCTATATGGGCATGTAGAGAATTGTACTGTGCATTGATTGCAGCTACGTGCATTCCGAGTGTATGACTGTATGATTGTTCAAGTGGGGTGCGATGAAGCGACTCATTACGCAACCTGGAAAACGAACCTCCTGTAGTATCGGCATCCATTTTTCGAAAGCTGTAAAGTGCAGAAATATTCCATCGTTTTGATAATTTGAATGTAGCTGCCACACCACGAAAATAGTTGAATTCATCGTTGGAATTCTTTGCATTCAATCCCTTCGACATTCGCATTGCACTGAACACATCCTTGCCCAATACGAACGAATTATTATTCAATACCAATCCCTGACCGAATGAGGCGCGATAATCTCCGATCAAAAGGGTAAAAACTGGACCAATATCAGTCAACTTCAAATGTGCTGAGTAACTGTCATAACCCTTATGAATGGACGATGAAAACGGTTCTCCAGCGTCTTTTTCCATAGTTATACCGAAATCTATTTTATTTTGAGCGGTCAATCGGTAACTGAAAGAATGATAAAGCGGTGAGCCAAGGTAGCGTGAGTTCGGTTTTTCCTCCAATTCATCGGGAGAAATTGCCGTATAACCACGTTTCTTTTCCAACACACCACCAAAACGCACGGTGAAACGACTTTTACTTGAAGAAAGTAGTTTGCCAAGGCTCAATGGTTGCTTGTAATTTGGGTTTACGGTGACAAAAGGCAACAGCAATGAGATGAGATAATCATCGAATCCATCGACAAGTTTCAACTCATACAATTCACGAACAGGTCCATATTCATGAATGTAATAATAGAGATTTTCAACCTGAAGATCGGTAAGAAATCCCAGTTGCAGCAATTCATCAGGTGTAGCTCTATTTAATTCCAACGGACTGTCGGCTAAACTGGAAAGATATTGAGACAACTGTTCATAGTCAGGTTCACTACCCTCTTCTGTATCATCAAGAATATAGTGATAGATTCTTTCGATGGTTTCATCAATATCATACTGTGTCTGAGCATAGACAATCTCAGGAGAAATTGCGATGAAAACGAACAAAACTAAAGACAACAAGCGTTTCATCTCATTTCATATTTTTAGTTTTGAACTCATATCTCAGCGCTGCCATCAGCGAGAAGCCGAGACGATTGTGATAGACCGCATCAATATCAAACCCTACGCCACCAACTTCAAATCCCAAGCCCAATGTGGGCATGATGTTATCATACCCATACGCTCCCAATCGCAAAATGATATTGTGAAAGGAAGATGGCGAATATTCAAATCCAGTGGCCCAACGCAGAGGCATGTGCTGTGTTTTATCAATCTCAACATGCCAATCAACCATTCCTTCTATGGAATAGCAGAAACCAAACTGCATTCGAAATGGAATGTCCTTGGTGTAATCATCCGAATGTACAGATGAGAAGACAGGATTAAACAGATTCAATCCTAAAGTGAAATTTCTAACAACGTCAACTTGCAGTCCTACTTGTGCTGTAACATTGCCGTAATAATGATTGTAATCTGCGATGAAAAGGGCATAATAATCGATTTCTGCACCTAAACGGACCCGCTTGCCTAACGAACGGGATACAGTAAGTGCGGACAACATTTCGTGATAACTGCTGTAGCCAAAATGAGTGAATGCTCCACCTATATTGAAATAAGGCGTGATGAACCAAAGGTTAAGGCTCTTGTTCGACAGTTCCTTAGTAAGGTAACGGTTCTCATACATTACTTGAACACCATGTTGCTGCTGAGAAGCCAACGACGCAGGCGAACTGAAGGGATACCAAATGCGGGTATAGCAAACCGAAGCATCGCCTGGAGCGTGAGTTGCCGGAAGCACGGTGGTTTGCTGCGAAAAAACAGAAGCACACCCTATATAAAAAAGCAAGGCTGTCCATACAAGACGGACAGCCCAGTTTCTATATGATGGTGTTCTTATCATTATAATCCAGAGAGACTCTTAAAATACAATCTTAACAATGTATATTGTTCTTCTTGATTAAGATAAGTATTGTCAAGCACAAAGGCATCGTCGGCTTTCTTCAATGGACCAACAGCACGGTGTGTATCTCTGTAGTCACGATCTCTGACATCAGCAAGCACAGCCTCCATTGTTGGCTGTTCACCCTTGGCTTTGAGTTCCAGGAAACGACGTTCTGCCCTCACCTCTTCTGAGGCGGTAACATACACTTTCATTTCGGCAGATGGGAAAACCACAGTGCCTATGTCGCGACCATCCATGATAATACCTTTTTCCATGCCCATTTTCTGCTGCGCATTTACCATGGCCTCACGTACAATCGGAAGTGCACTAATACGACTTGCACAGTTTCCTATTCGTAGTGTGCGGATTTCAGACTCTACATCTTCGCCATTGAGCAAAGTGTGTTGTCTGCCATCAACAATAGCAAATGATATGGCTGTTTTTCCGATGACTTCGGGAATTTTTGGCTCTTCGATGTTCTGCTCATCCATTACGCCAAGGCGAACACAATGAAGAGCAAAGGCACGGTACATGGCACCAGTGTCTACATAAACATAACCCACCTCAGCAGCTAAACGCTTGGCCATGGTGCTTTTTCCTGACGATGAGTGACCATCGATGGCCACAATGATTTTCTTTTGTTCCATTTGTTTATCTAAGGTTATCTCACTCCCCAATCAGCCAAGCCAAATGCGAGTGAAACATTATAACTCAACGAGCCTACCTGATAGGAGGCTACGCCAATATCAATATTTATGTTCTTTACTTTCAAACCAGCTCCGGCAGAAAAACCGGCAAGCGATTTCATGCCTGTTGCACGCATTTCGGCATGGCGACGGTGGTTGTAGCTGATTACAAAGTACAGATAGTCGGTTGGCAAGATTTCAACGTTCCAAATGGTGTGACGGAAAAACATATCCGCACCTTTGACTTTGGTGGTTTCATCGTTTAGTTCGCTTCCCGAATAAGCCCTCTCGTAGCCAAGATTCCAACGTTGGAGATTGTGAAAGGTAAGCGAGAAACGAAATGGCGCATGCGGCAATTTCTGCGAGATGCCCAACTCTATGTCAAGTGGTACACGCTCGCGCTCACTGACGCCGTCTTTGGAACGGAAACTGACAAACTGCCAACCTATATTACGAACAGCCAGTCCAGCATTGAAATAAGCCTTGTCAAGATGAAGATGCATGCCAAGGTCGAATGCCATTCCCATTGAAGAATAGCGGTCGTAAAATGAGAAGAATGGCTTGACATTGACACCGGCAGATAGGCAAGGCGCAATATCACGCGAATATAAAACGTTGATAGCAATATCCTTGGCAGAGAATGAGCCTAACAATAGGTCTTCTGCGGATACACGCTGAAATTTACCGTAATCGAGATAATTGATACCGAAAGCAATATGGTTTTTACTTGCTTCATTGTCTTTTCCAACGTTTCTTGCATAGGAAACTGCACCTATGTTTACATCGGACAAATAGTTGGAATAGTTGAGAGATAATATGTTATGCGATTTTTCAGACAGTGAGGCAGGATTATAAAGCGACCAGTTGACATTGTCGTTATACAACGCTACTCCACCTCCACCCATAGCAGCCCAACGGGCATTATTAGGAATGTTGAGAAAGAGAAAACTCTGCTCGCCACCTTGCGCAAAAAGCACTGAGTGACATAGCAGTAAGGCTGCAAACACGATGATATGTCGCAAATATCTACTCATTTATATAGTTGTTATCCGTCTGAAATGCCGGATCGTTATCGCCTGGGATAATCACTTCCTGAGCCAATGCTTCGTTGAGATTGAGTTCGGAGCGTATGGCCACCAATTCCTTACGTATACTTTCAAGTTTATCCAATGCCTTGCGAACACGTACCGCCTTGTCAATGTCGAAGTTCTTCAAACGCTCCTTGACACCTGAAAGCGTATAGCCATCATTCAACATCTTTTTGACATTGAAGATAAAATCGATGTCCTTGCGAATATAGCGTCGGGTACCACCAGTGGAACGACGTGGCTTCAACTGCTGAAACTCCCGTTCCCAAGAACGAAGACAACCTTGAGCTACACCCGTAATTTCGGCTACTTCAGAAATAGAATAGTACTGCTTCTCAGGAATGTCCATACGGCAGATTATTTGTAGATTTTCAGACGTTGACCCGCACGAATCATCGTTCCGCTAATCTTGTTCCATTTCTTTATCTTATCGACAGAAGTACGGTATTTCTTAGCTATGCTACTGAGTGTTTCACCTTGTTTTACGGTATGGTAGATAGCATGACCATTTGATGCAGAACTGCTTGATGGTGCTGTGGTAGCAGATGATGAGCGCATATTCTGCGAAACGAGTTCGGCAGCTTTGTATTGAGCAATGGTGTCGATATTCTGCTCAAAAGCACTGATTACATTCATCGGCAATACAAGTGGTGAAGACTTTACATTACCAGGAACGATATCGTAACGATACTGTGGGTTGAGGAAACGCAATTCCTCCAAAGGTAATGAGAGCACATCAGCAATCTGTTGCAAGTGGATACGCTCGTTTACGTATAAGGTGTCAACGGTGGTGTTGAAGTTAGGACGTGCAGGACACATGCCATGTTCACGATAGTAATTCATTACATAATTGGCTGCAATGAAGATAGGCACGTAGTTACGTGTTTCACGTGGAAGGAAGTTGTAGATGTCCCAATACGTTTTTTTACCACCAGAACTGCGGATAGCCTTTGCCACATTACCTGGACCACAGTTATAGGCAGCAATGGCAAGCAGCCAGTCTCCATAAATTGTGTAGAGATCATGAAGATAGTGGGCAGCTGCTTCTGATGACTTGATAGGGTCACGACGTTCATCTACCAATGTATTGACTTCCAGTCCGTACATACGACCAGTAGCAAGCATGAATTGCCATAATCCGGAAGCACCAGCATGCGACAGGGCACGGGCATTCAAGGCAGATTCGATGACAGGAAGATATTTCAGTTCCAAAGGCACCTGATATTTCTCCAGTGCTGCTTCAAAGATAGGAAAATAGTATGTCTCGCCCAAACCAAGCATATATTCAATCTGTCGAGGACGACGGAGATAAGACTTGATGAATGACATGACATACTCGTTATAAGGCATGGTAAAGCCCAATGAGATAGCTTCAAGACGACAGGTGATTTCGTCAGCACTTAAGGAGTCTATCATCATCTGACCCATTCCCTTGCAATCGATAGTAAACGAGTTGTTCACATACCAGTCTTTTACCAGAATATCGAGAGCTGAGTTAAAGTCGGCTGGGTTAATGCGCAACTGCTCTTGTTGTATAGGAGCGACAATGCTTTCGTCTGGACTCTGGGCACGAACACCCAGGTTCATTAAAGAAAGCACAGCGATAATTGTAAGTTTTAGTTTGTGTTTCAACATCCTTTCCATAAGCGTAAGTTGATGTGTTTACAAAAAATACTCTCTGTCAAAAACAGAGTTGCATCTGCACGCCCATTGCTGGACGTAAAGTATTTGCCGGATCTTCCATAACTTTAGCACCTACTCTCATTGTGAGGTCTGGTGATACGTCGAAATCGGCAAGGGTGGCATCTACAAAAGCATCTACCACTGAGATAGCATACCACGCCACAATGCCTACTATGCAAAGGTCGCGGTAGCGGCGGAAATTGTTAACTCTTCCGCTGAGATAACTCTCAATGGAAGAATTCGGGTAATTAAGCGGAACGAGGTTCTCGTAACTCTTTGTATTGGGGTCGGTATCGCTAAAATCGCGATAACCGCGAACATATTCATTATAGCGTGAACCAGTGCGACTTACACCATATATCAATGCGGCAAATCCGGTGTAGACGATAGGTAATTTCCAGTAACGACGGTTGTAGATTTGTCCTAAACCAGGACATATCAGACTGTACCAGACGCTACGGCTTGGCACTGGTTTGAAGAAAGTGTTCGGCATTTTGTAGTGCTCAATCGTATCGACTATGAGTTGCTGTTTTTTTGCCGCCTTCATTGATTTTTTGTCGAACTGTACTGCTACGGAATCGCCTTGCTCCACCACGGTGAAGTTGGAAACCTTGGCACCACGGTTCATTATCTTAGCCACTCTTGCACTGTCAGTTTGAAGTGTTGAGTCTGGCATAGCAATGGCACGACGTACAGAATCCGGCACAATTACTTGTGCTGCAATGCTATACATCGAAAGTAAGCAAGTAAGTATGACAAAAATACGTTTCAATTTCAGTTTTCCTACTATTTGAGTTTGTCAAGCAAAGTCATGATACGTTCCAACTCCGTATCGGAGGCAAATGGAATGGTGACTTTACCTTTACCCTTATTGTTGTAAGAGAAATCGACTTTGACGTTGAATACTTTAGAGAGCATTTTCTTCATCGTGTCAATTTCTTCAGGAAGAATCTGTTTTTTTGCGGTTTTCTTAGGTTCAGGATTCGTCAGTTTCTTGACGATTTCCTCTGTTTTACGAACGGAATAGCCATTGGCAATTACCTGTTCATAAACTTTCAATTGGTCAGGAGCAGAAGTCAAGCCAAGAAGTGCACGGGCATGTCCCATTTCGATTTTCTGTTCCTTGATACCCATCTGCACTTCTGCAGGAAGACGAAGCAAGCGAAGATAATTGGCAACGGTGGCGCGTTTTTTACCTACTCGTTGAGCCAACTGTTCCTGTGTCAACTTGCTCATTTCTATCAGTTTCTGATATGACAACGAGATTTCGATGGCATTGAGGTCTTCACGTTGGATATTCTCAATAAGCGCCATCATCATCACTTCTTCGTCATCAGCCTGACGTATGTAAGCAGGAATTTTCTCTATTCCAGCAATTAAAGAAGCGCGGTAACGGCGTTCACCAGCAATAATCTGATATTCTTCTTCGCTGATTTTACGCAGAGTGATAGGTGTGATGATACCGTTCTCCTTAATGCTTGCTGCCAGTTCCTCCAGAGCCTCTTCATCGAAGAAAGTACGTGGCTGATCGGCATTCGGACGAATAAACTTCAACGGAATTTCACTTATCGATGAACTTCCGTACGTGCGTATATCTTCGTTGCTGCTGAGAAGAGCTCCCAGCCCTTTTCCTAATGATTGCTTTTTCATAAATTATTTATGACGTTCTACGATTTCTTTGGCAAGGCTGAGATAGTCAGCTGCACCTTTTGATTTAGGATCGTAGGCATTGACAGGTTGACCATAGCTGGATGCTTCGCTCAGACGGACATTACGTTGGATAACTGAATCGAAAACAAGGTTGCCAAAGTTTTTTCTCAACTCGTTCAGTACTTGGTTGTCAAGGCAACGACGTGAGTCGAACATTGTTGCCAGGAAACCATCGATGGTAAGCATCGGGTTGAGTTTCTCCTTGATGATTTTAATGGTGTTCAACAATTTAGCAATACCCTCAAGGGCAAAATACTCGCATTGAACCGGAATGATAACACTATTGGCAGCGGTCAAACAGTTGACAGTAATAGTGCCTAATGAAGGTGAACAGTCAATTACGATATAATCGTAGTTGTTTTGAACTGATTTCAGTACGTTTCTCATCACCATTTCGCGGTTGTCGAGGTCGAGCATTTCAATTTCTGCACCAACGAGGTCAATATGCGATGGAATGAGGTCTATTCCTTCGTATTCGGTGTGAACAAGTGCTTTTTCGATATCTATTCCATCCACAAGAAGTTCGTAGATGGTATGCTGAAGTTGCTTGATATCGACGCCAAATCCTGATGAGGCATTTGCCTGAGGGTCGGCATCAATTACAAGCACTTTCTTGCCCAATGAAGCGAGAGAAGCTGAGAGATTAATGCTGGTTGTGGTTTTGCCCACACCACCTTTTTGATTAGCAACTGCAATTATTTTGCCCATGATGTTATTTCTGATTTGTTAGTTGTGAATTCCAAGTATTCCCGGTTACCGAAAATCCCGATGGCTTCACTGTTTTTCCAATCTATTTAATGGGGCAAAGTTACTATTTTTCTTTGGAGTAAAAGCTATTTCAGCGTGTTATTTCTATATTTAAGGTGTATAACATTAGTATCCAAAGCTATAAACACAGCCTTGGATACTAACATTTAGGGGTATGGATTAATAGTGAATCAGTGAGGAAACCTCAACATCATCACCAAGAATTGCGCGGCCGTTGAGTCCGTCAAGTTCTACCAAAAAGTTGACATACACCTTTTTTACGCCAAACTTTTTAGCCAGTTCGATAGCTGCTTTCATGGTTCCGCCAGTGGCGAGAAGGTCATCATGAATAAGCACTACATCGTCTGGGCAGAGGGCATCTTTATGCATTTGAATCACGTCAATGCCGTATTCTTTGGTGTAACTTGCCTCAACTGTTTCAGCAGGAAGTTTGCCTTTTTTGCGAATTGGCACAAAGCCGGCGTTAAGACGGCAAGCCATAATTGAGCCCATGATAAAACCACGGGACTCGATGCCAATTACCTTTGTGATGCCTTTGTCTTTGTATTCGTTAGCGAGTGTCTCTTCAAAGTATTGCATGCACTCTGGTTTTTGGAATACAGAAGTGAGGTCACGGAACATAATTCCCTTTTGTGGAAAATCTGGCACGGTACGGATATCGCGCTTTACATCTTCTAAAGTAATCATTGTATCTATTGTTTTATTGTTTGCAAAACCTAAATTGTTCCACGTGGAACACTATCGACCCAACAGCACCAAAAGCACGTTGATGTCGCTTGGAGATACGCCAGGAATTCTGCTGGCTTGACCAATGGTGCGTGGACGTATCTTCGTTAATTTTTGGCGAGCTTCAGTTGAGAGCGATTGAACGGCATTGTAATCGAAGTTATCGGATAGAACGATATTTTCAAGTCGGTTCAATTTGTCAGCAATTTCGCGTTCACGACTGATATAGCCCGAATACTTCACAGAAATTTCTGTTTTCTCCAATACTTCTTCTCGCATGATAGGGGTAAGTGTGGAAAGAAGTTCTTTTGCCTCTGGCGAGAATTCTACGAGGTCAGATATATTTACTTGCGGACGAAGCAAGATATTGTAGAGTCGGTCGGAGTGGTTGATTGGATTACTGCCATTCTGCTCCAACATACCATTTATTATATCTGGTTTAACAGATGTTTCTCTAAACAGTTCCACCAAACGCTCTACACTACTCTGCTTTTGGCGGAATGTATTGATTCGTTCGTTTGAAGCAAGACCTAAAGCATAAGCTTTCTCAGTGAGTCGCTGGTCGGCATTGTCCTGACGAAGAAGAATTCTATACTCTGCTCTTGAGGTAAACATACGATAAGGTTCGTCCACTCCTTTTGTCACAAGATCGTCAACAAGGACACCTATATAGGCTTCATCTCTATTGAGAATAAATGGAGAACCACCATGAACATTGATATGTGCATTTATGCCAGCCAACAATCCTTGACCTGCTGCCTCTTCATAACCTGTAGTACCGTTGATTTGTCCGGCAAAGAAAAGATTCTTCACCAATTTGGTCTCTAAAGTATGATGCAATTGTGTTGGAATGAAGAAATCGTACTCAATGGCATAACCTGGACGATAGATTTCTGCATTTTCCAAACCAGGAATTTTATGAAGCGCATTATACTGAACATCGATAGGAAGAGATGAGGAAAATCCGTTGAGATAGTATTCCTGTGTATTCTCACCTTCAGGTTCGAGAAATAGTTGGTGCCTATCTTTATCAGCAAAAGTAACGATTTTGGTTTCGATACTTGGACAGTAACGCGGACCTATACTTTGAATTTGTCCATTATATAATGGTGAATCGGCAAGTGAGTCACGCAAAATATCATGAACTTCTGTATTAGTATAAGTTATCCAACAACTACGTTGACTAAGTTTCCGATGACTACGTTCCAAATAAGAGAATCTATGGAAATCATCCTCTCCCTGCTGTTCTGTCATGGAGGCAAAATCTACAGTATTGCCATTGATACGAACAGGCGTACCTGTTTTCATACGATCTGTGATGAAACCGAGGTTTTTCAACTGTTCTGTCAGTCCGTATGATGATGGTTCGGAAATTCTACCGCCCTGAACTTGAGTTTTACCAATATGAAGCAATCCATTAAGGAAAGTACCTGCTGTCAGAACACAGCATTTTGCCTTGAAAGTTACGCCAAGGGAGGTGATGACACCACAAAATTCGCCGTTTTCAACGATAAATTCATTGACTGTATCTTGCCAGATATGAAGATTAGGAGTTTGGTCGAGAACCTCACGCCAGTGAATAATGAATTGCTGACGGTCGCTTTGAGATCGTGGACTCCACATTGCCGGACCTTTTGAACGGTTCAGCATGCGAAACTGAATGGCAGTGGCATCTGTTACCAGACCCATCATTCCACCCAAAGCATCGATTTCTCTAACTATCTGACCTTTAGCAATTCCACCAACGGCTGGATTACAGCTCATTTGCGCTATCTTATTCATATCCATTGTGATAAGTAGCGTTTTGCTGCCAAGGTTAGCCGCTGCAGCCGCTGCCTCGCAACCGGCATGTCCTGCTCCTATAACTATTACGTCGAAGTATTTCTCCATTTCAAGTAAAACTAACTTGCAAAGATACAAAATTCCGCTTGCAACTAAGGAATCTCTACTCTATTTTATTATTTGTCTGATTATCAGTTCTATTCTATTATTCTACGAATAATAGGTTTTCCACAGAAATATTTAATAAACTGAATTACAATTATTTGATTATATTACACACTTTAATTCATGCTTGAAAGCTTGAGACAATGAACCGAGAAAAAACAGATAAATTGCCACTTTTTGTCTAATTGACTTATTTATTGAACACTAAATCTAACTCTTTTGAACTTACAAAAGTTAGAAGAATTACATAAAAAAGAATAGTAAATAGTCGTTAGAAATTTCTGTATTTTAATTACTTATAAACAACCGTCGACAATGTGGAATAACGTGGAAGAAACTGTATAATAGTGAAGAGAAAACTTAATGAAAACTCGTGCCCTAAAAATAAAAACTATTGCCAAATTTTTATAGGTAATGGACTTTCTGAATAATAGGATATGGAATGCAAAAAAGTTTCAGCAATTTTTTTCCACATATTTACTCCTGCTAAAAAAATTCTGTGTCAAATAATTACAGAGTTTTCCACACTTTTCACACGAAATAATCATCATTGAGAAAATATAGAAATAAATAAAGAATATAGATATTATGATTTTGCAAATACAAGCGACAGGTTGTTTCGTTGATTTTCGCAAAATGAAAATTACATACTACCCTACTCGCTGCAATTTTCGCAAATGGAAATTAAATGGCGATTGGTGGAAACCTGGGCGCGAAATTTTACGAATTCATCGCCATTCCATATCGCATTCAAAGTAGAATTGTTAAGGTTGCCAACTGGATGATTTGGAATTTTATCAAAGCAGCAAACGGTTACGAGGCCATCGCTGTTTACAACACAACCTTTGTAAATACGGTCGCATTGGTTTGTTACTGGCTTTTTCAGTTGCCAGGTTCCACTACGCTTTATATAGCGTGCGTATCGCTCGTTTTTAGGAATCAGTTGACTGTTGGATTGGAAATCGTAAATCTGAGCACTTTTAATGGTAGTATGATCGGCTCCTATAGATTTTACAAGTTGTTTGAAGTCGTTGATTTGATGTTCGTTATGACTAAAAACAATCATCTGACATTCAACAATAGGATATTTGGAATTATGTTGTTTTCGAATCTCAATCAGTTGCTTAACATTATCAAGCACAGTTTGCAGATTACCTCCCCTACGATAAGTTTCATAGGTTTGCTGTGTGGTTCCGTCAATAGAAACAATCAACCGGTCGAGTTGTGCTTTTACAAGTCTTTCTGACATATCTCTGTCCAGCTTTATTGCATTCGTTGAAATAGTAGTGGCAAGTCTGTTATTTCTTGCAAAAACCACCATTTCATCGATGTTTTCATTCAGTAAGGGTTCACCCTGAAAGAAGAGTTGAACGTGAAAAGCAAAGGGTTTTATCTCTTCTACAAGCTTGTGATAGAGTTCTAAACTTATCTTATGGCTGGATCGTATGGTTTGATGGGTGCCGATAGCGCACTCTGGACAGCATAGATTACACACACTACTCGGCTCTACCGAAACGAATGATGGCATGGTCTTAAAATGCCATTTCTTACTTCGTTTGTTGATGGTGTTGGCCAAGAAATTGCAGATTTTTTTCCAATCTGTTACTCTTAATATTGTATGTATAGCTGCAAAAATCATATTTTCATTGGCTTATTGTAGAACTAAATTACTAATACACAATAGAATATGTATGTATATTTTTTGTTCTAAAAAGCACAACAAAAGTATATATTTTATTTGTCTAAATGGCGTAAATTTGCGCATGTTTTGAATACTATAAACTTTACAATAAAAAAATCAATGAAAAAGACAGGTCTTTTTATCGGCACAACGCTCGTAGCAATCGTTGCGTTGCTCCTCTCGTGTAAAGCTCCTCAGGAGTTTATGGACACGGTGACTGTAGCTCCAAACCCATTGGAGTTGCACGCTGGCAAAGTATCTTTCCAAATTGAAGGCACTTTCCCAGAAAAATATTTCGACAAGGAATTGGTACTCAAAGTAACACCAGTATTGGTTTCTAACACCACAGGTAAACGTTACGAAGGTGCTCAAAAAATATTCCAAGGCGAAAAAATCGAAGGCAACGGTACTGTTGTATCTTACAAAAAAGGTGGTAGATACAGCCAAAACGCTGAATTCGTTTACCAACCAGACATGGAATCATGCGTTCTCTTCCTCGAGGCAATCGCTATCTACAAAGGTGAAGAGTATGTTGTTGAGGCAGAAAAAATCGCAGACGGTGTAGTTATCACTCCTCTGCTCGTTACATTCGCTCCAGGCGAACTCTGCGCTCAAATCATGCCTGACAAATTCCAACGTTTGATTGAAGAGCGTCAAGAGGCTGAAATCAAATACCTCATCAACCAATCAAACATCCGTACCAGCGAAACTAAATCAGCTGCTATGGTTGAGTTGACCAAAGCTATCAAGAGCGCTAAAGATGACAATGCTAAACAAGTTAAGAGCATCGAAATCTCTTCATACGCTTCTCCTGATGGTGCTGAGGATATCAACGAAAACCTCGCTAAAAACCGTGACAAAGCTTCACAACAATATGTGAAGAATGAGATGAAGAAACTCAAATCAGACGTTACCATCAACTCAGAGTTCACTGCTGAGGACTGGAATGGTTTCAAAACTCTCATGGAGAATTCTTCAATCCAAGATAAAGACGTAATCCTCAGCGTACTTTCACGCTACACTGACCCTGAGGAACGTGAGGCTCAAATCAAAATGCTCTCAGGTGCTTACAAAGAAATCGCTACTGAGATCTTGCCACAACTCCGTCGTTCACGCATCACCTTGGTTACTGAAATCGTAGGTAAATCAGACGACGAAATCAAGACTATCTACAAAAAAGACCCATCAAAACTTTCTGTTGAAGAACTCCTTTACGCTGCTACTCTTACCGATGTAAACGCTGAGAAAGAAGAAATCTACAACGAAGTTATCAAGAACTATCCTAACGACGTTCGCGGTTATAATAACCTTGGTGTTATCTACTTCAACGAAGGTAAATACGCTGATGCTGACCGCATGTTCAAGAAAGTTTACACAATGGACAAACAGAATGGTGTTGCCAACTACAACTGCGCTGTTATGAGCGTTTATTATGGCGATGTTGACCGTGCTGAAGAGTTCCTCGGCAAAGCTAATGGCGTAGGTGAAAACATCTACACTGCAAGCGGTGTTGTAAACATTCAAAAAGGTCGTTATAATGCAGCAGTTTCAAGCTTCGGTAAAACCGTTTCTAATAACGCTGCTTTGGCTAACATCATGAACAAGGATTATATGACAGCTCGCGAAATTCTTGACAATGTTAAGAACCCAACTGCTGAGACATATTACCTCCTTGCTATCGTAGGTGCTCGCACAGATGACCACGTTCTCTGCTTCGACAACTTGAAGAAAGCAATCGTAATCAACCACAACTTTGCTAACAAAGCTGCAAAAGATCTCGAGTTCCGTGAATACTTCACCAACACCGAGTTCCAAAACATCTTGAAATAATCAAGCTGTAGTTGAAATATAAAAAAGAGGCCAGGTAATTGCTACCTGGTCTCTTTTTTTGTGTTTTTACAGAGTTGAATCTATTATTGCGCTGGTTCATTAAAAATGAAGAACACAAAAAATAGGATATAAATCGTTGAAATATAATTTATAAAGTGGAAAAATAACGCGTTGAGAATTTCATATTTGTTTTATGCTGATCTTTATGCACGAAAAACAGGCATTATTTCCACTTATAAGAACCAAAAATTGCTCCTGTAGCTGCAATGAGAATATAGAACGGATAAAAAAGTGCTGCAATAGGAACAAAGCGATTGAGATGATCTTGACGGGTGAATTTGAAAAATGAAAAAAGTAATGGTGCGTCAAAAATAAATTTCAGAAGCCAACATAATATCGCTATCCAAAAATGAGAAGGACGGAAGAAGCCAAAAATAAATTGACCTACCATTAGAACAGAAACGGCAAAAACCAAAATCGCCATGAAGACAGAAAACCTATCAGTATAGGCTGTCGTTTTCGATCCCCAACGTTTTCTTTGGTTGAAGAACTCTTTCATGGTGTTTACAGGCGAAGTTTTTACTGTCGATTCCGATTTTATATACATAATCCTTTTGTGCTGCATTTTCAAGTATTGTAGTAGGAAAATATCATCACCGGAACGTTGTGAGTCCTGAAGGTCGTTTTTTGCCTCATTCCATGCTTTCTTTGTAAAGGCAAGATTGGCACCGTTACAAAGGAAAGGGGAACCGGCGCAGGCAGCAGCGACACCAGAAGCCACAAGACTACCAAATTCTATGGCTTGAAGTTTTTGAAAGAGTGATTGTGTAGGATAGAGTGCTACATTACCAATTAGAAGATCAGGATGTTCAGCATTATAGAACGAAGCAAGTTCTGCTATATGTGTATATGGCAGTTGACAGTCTGCATCCGTACATGCAATAAACTCAGCATCAGTTGCTTCTATGGCTTCGCGTAATGCTTGTTTTTTGCCATGTCCTTGAACATTTACTATTTTTATATTAGGATTTTCTGCTGCAAACGAGCGAAGAAGAATTTCTGTGTTATCGCTTGAATGATCGTTGGCAAAAACTATTTCCGAAGGTTTAAGCGTTTGATTCTTTATTGATTGATAGAGTAGTGGAAGGTTGTTTTCCTCATTTTTACAGCAAACCACCAGGGCTAAGCCGTTTTCTGGTAAGTGGTAGTCTGATGGTTTTGAAACAAACATTTTTTTGTGTTTCAAATTATACCATGCACCAAGAACGAAACATCCGTATGTGCCTAAAGTTCCTAATGTTATATAATCAATAATCATTGTGAGCAATAGCAAGGGTAAAAGCTGAAACTTTTATTGTTGAATCTGCTTTATAAAGTGTGTTGACACACTCTCCTATTGTTGAGCCGGTGGTAAGTACATCGTCAACCAGCAGAATATGTTTATTGCTTAAACGGCTGATATTTCGAGCCTCGAATATTCCGCTTACATTCTTTTTTCTATCTATAAAGGACTTACGCGTTTGCGTCTTGTTGTCTACAACTCTGAAAAGCACCTTTGTATCTATAGGGATGCCTGTCACTTTCTTTAGTCCTTCGGCAATCAATTCGCTTTGGTTGTAGCCACGATAGTTTTTTCGTTTTTTATGAAGCGGAACGGGCACTATGACATCAAAGTTTTCCTTTTCAAACCATTTTTTCAATTCGTTGCCAGCTAATTCGCCCAACATCATGCCGAGTTTTGGTTTATTGCTGTATTTAATATCAGTTATCACACTTTTATATGCCTCATTCTTATTGTATATGAAGAGCGAATTAAGGCTTTTGAGATGTGAAATAGTGGCACGCATATTTTGCAACAAATGTTTCTTGTCGAACTTACTGCCTGAGGCAAGAATCGTTTTCAAACAGTTGTCGCACACAAAGTTTTCGTTACCTTTCAAAGGTGTATTACACACCACACACATAGGTGGAAAGATAACGTACCAGGCATATTTCAGTGGAGCAAGCAGATCCACTTTATTCTTCTGTTGAATTAGTTGGTTGGAACTACGAAACGGATGGCTGTACGGTTGCGTTGCTGAACGAACACAATCTTCTCGCCTACCAGTTTGTCAACAATCTCTTGTGTATAGTGACGAATTGTAATCAATTCTACATCTGTATTGTAGAGCACCTCATATTCGTCTTTCAAATCGGAAATCAGAGCATTGAAATGTGCTACATTGTAATCAACACAGAGTGAGAAGCTGATAGCAGACATCTGAATCAGGCTGACTTTCAATTTGTAGCTTGCAAGAATTGAGAAAATCTTGCTGAGACGTTCCTCTGCAATGAAAGAGAAATCGCGAGGGCGGAGAGTCAGCAGAACTTGATTATTCTTGTTGATATAGATAGGCGGCATCTGCACTTTTTCGTGGAACTCGTTGATTACAGAGCCTTGTTTTTCTGGTTCAATGAAAGAGCGAACGAACAATGGAATCTTCTTGTTTTGAAGTGGTTTCACTGTTTTAGGGTGAATTACGCTGGCGCCGCAGTAGGAGAGTTCGATGGCTTCCTTATAGCTCATTCTTGGAATGATAACCACCTCTTCGTAACGCTTTGGATCGGCATTCATCACACCAGGCACATCTTTCCAGATAGTCAGACTTTCGGCATTGAGCAGATTGGCAAGGATGGCAGCTGTGTAGTCTGAACCTTCGCGGCCAAGTGTTGTAGTCTCATTAGTCAAAGTGCCTGCTATAAAGCCTTGTGTCACGTAGCAGTTCACATCGGTGAAAGTGAAAGCGGCATGACATAGTTTTTCAGAAAGGTCGAGATTGACGTTACCTTCGCGGAAATTGTCGTCTGTTTTCAGGCAGTTTCGCACATCAATCAGTCGGCAACGTTTCTCCTCCTTGTTCAGGTAAGTAGAGACAATAGTTGTTGAAATCATCTCGCCGAACGAAACGATGCGGTCGTATTCATAATCGTAATTATTCGATGGCTGACCCTCAACAATCTTATAAAGCTTTGTATAGAGTTCACCCAGCAGGGTATCAATAAGAGTGCGGTCTTCAAACAGTTCGCTCACGATTTCCTCGTGATAAGCCTTCACCGTCTCTACATTTTTCATCAGGTCTGGCTTGCGGTTGAAGAAACTGTCGATCACGCTTTCGAGCGCATTTGTGGTTTTGCCCATAGCGGAAATAACCACGATAAGTTGCTCGTTTTCATTGTTTATGATACGCTGTAGATTTCTTACGCCAGCAGCTGATTTCACACTGGCGCCACCGAATTTGTATACTTTCATCGTCTCTTTGTTTTTTATCTGAAAAACTAACACGCAAAGATAGCGCAATCTAAAGAGATTACCAAACATTATATAAATAATGTTTCAGCACTCTTGAAAACACTGTTTCCTTGCCAGTTTGTTGCGTAGGGTAGAGTAGTCTTACTCCTCTTTTCTTACCACGATAGTAGTTTGTTCTTCCTTATTGGAGTAGGTATTGTCAACGTCTTCGTAGAGGAAGTCAAACGCCTTGGTGTCTGTATATTTGGTAAGATAATAGTCATCGTACATCAGCACCACGAACCCATCGTAAATACATAGATTCATGTAACTGCCTGTCAGCATCAATTTTGGAAACTCGTAGGTCTGGAAGTCATTCTTCCATCCTTTTTTGTTATTGTTCAACCATTGTTGCACTTTTTCGAATCGCAAATCGTCGGAGTTGATGATGGCAAGCGGTTCTCCCCATTCCACATTGTTGATTTGAAGATTGCTGAACAACATGAATGTCTCTTCTTTGTCCATCAACGCATCGGCATCGATAGTCTGTTTGCACGAAATGAGAAGAGTCATTAGTGCGAGCAAAGTGATGATAACACCTGATTTTTTCATCTTATTGATTGTCTTTATTCTTGATTTCCTGAAGTTTCATCCATTCGTCACGCCATTGGGCAGCCTCCATGAATTCCATTTTCTTGGCAGCCTCATTCATCATCTTTTGTGCATGGGCAATGGCTCTGTCCAGTTCCTTAGGTTTCATCTGGTTTACAACCGGATCGGCTGCTATGCTCTGATGTTCGGGCTCCACATAAGCCTTAGGCTCACCCTTAAGCAATGAGAGTGGCGAAGTGATATTATGTTTGATGGCACGTGGTGTAATGCCATGTTCCTTGTTGTAGCGCATCTGTTTCTCACGCCTACGGTTCGTTTCGTCAATGGTCTGTTGCATGCTTTGGGTAATTTTGTCGGCATACATGATGACCTTGCCGTTGAGGTTACGGGCAGCACGTCCAGCCGTCTGTGTAAGCGAGCGGTGATTGCGGAGAAATCCCTCCTTGTCGGCATCGAGAATGGCAACGAGTGACACCTGTGGGAGATCGAGACCCTCACGCAGCAGATTCACACCGATAAGCACGTCGAACAGTCCGTTTCTCAAGTCATTGAGAATCTGAACACGCTCCAGCGTATCTATGTCAGAGTGAATATAATTGCATCGTATGCCCATCTTGTGGAAATACTTGTCCAACTCCTCAGCCATACGCTTTGTCAGCGTTGTAACAAGCACTCGTTCATCTTTTTCAGCCCTTACGGCAATCTCTTCCATGAGGTCGTCAATCTGGTTCTTGCTTGGCCTTACGTCAATTTCCGGGTCAAGCAGTCCGGTAGGGCGAATCACCTGTTCTACAATAACACCTTCCGACATATCCAACTCATACTCAGCAGGTGTAGCGCTTATATAGACGGTTTGGTTCACCATCTGTTCAAACTCCTCGAATTTCAAAGGCCTATTGTCCAAGGCAGCCGGGAGACGGAAACCATACTCCACCAGATTCAGTTTACGCGAACGGTCGCCACCGTACATGGCATGAATCTGAGGCATAGACACATGGCTCTCGTCGATGAACATCACGAAATCCTTCGGGAAGCAGTCGAGCAGGCAGAAAGGACGGCTACCGGCAGGTCGTCCGTCGAAATAGCGCGAGTAGTTTTCAATGCCTGAGCAGTAACCCACCTCGCGAATCATTTCGAGGTCGTAGTTTACCCTTTCGCTCAAACGCTTTGCCTCGTAGTCCTTGCCTATCTCATGGAAAAACTCCACTTGTTTGCCAAGGTCAATAAGAATCTCATCAACGGCATGATTGATTTTTTCCTGAGTGGTAACGAAGATGTTAGCCGGGAAGATAGAGTAGCTCTCCAGACGCTCAAGCACATGTCCCGAGATAGGGTCAATGGTTGAAATCTCGTCGATGGTATCGTCCCAGAATGTCACTCTCAGACCGAAATCGGCATACGCCAGAAAGATATCGATGGTATCGCCTTTTACACGGAAATTGCCTCGTTGGAAGTCCATCTCGTTGCGAACATAGAGTGCCTCCACCAGTTTGCGAAGCAGGTGGTCGCGACCGAAGTCCTCTCCAACCTTCAACTCCACTCTCATGGCGGCTATATCCTGCGGATTGCCTATGCCGTAAAGGCATGAAACGGAAGAAACTACAATGACATCCTGTCTGCCTGACATGAGGGCAGATGTGGCACTCAAACGTAGTTTCTCAATCTCGTCGTTTATGGCAAGATCTTTCTCAATATAGGTATCCGTGGAGGGGATATATGCCTCAGGTTGATAATAGTCGTAGTACGAAAC
Source organism: Paludibacteraceae bacterium (assembly GCA_024405895.1). Classification (GTDB taxonomy): domain Bacteria; phylum Bacteroidota; class Bacteroidia; order Bacteroidales; family Paludibacteraceae; genus HGM05398. Next base: position 15,448 of record JAKSNW010000002.1, on the reverse strand, counting down.
GAAATACTCTACGGCATTGTTTGGAAAGAATGCCTTCAACTCGCTGTAAAGCTGTGAAGCAAGTGTCTTGTTGTGACTGAGAACGAGCGTAGGCTTGTTCACCTGGGCTATCACGTTGGCCATGGTGAATGTCTTACCCGAACCGGTTACACCGAGCAGTGTCTGATGCTTGGTGCCGTCGTTCAGCCCCTGAACCAACTGCTGAATAGCTTGCGGTTGGTCGCCCGTAGGACTATAGTCTGAAGTAAGTTGAAACTTTGGCATTCGCTTTCTTGGTGTTTTTTAGTTTGTTATTACCCTATTGCATAGAAGCAGCAGGGTAGAGCAGGCAATTTTTTGGCGAACGGCAAAGATACTGAAAAACGGACAAATAAAAAAATACTTCCACCTTTTGTTTTTCCAAATTCCAAGAATTATTGTGGCTATCCCCATTACCCTCAAAAAAAACACTGCCTCAAATCGGATGCTTCCGTTTCCAAAGGAAATCTGTCAGTTGCCAAATGGAATTGACGGGTCAGATTTTTTGAATACATACATCATAAAATAAACGATGTATCATTTTGTAATTTTTGTGGTTTCCATTACCTTTGCAAAGAAAATTTTTTTGGCAATTTTCGAATGCTGTTTGGTTTCAAATAATGCTATCAGATTGGCAGTTGCCGAGAAATGGAAAATGAAATTTATATGGAACAAAATTTGCAACAACAGCCCCGCATAGCCGTCTTTTCAGGCTCATTCAATCCCTACACAATAGGTCATGCCCGTATTGTGGAACGTGCGTTGCCACTCTTCGACCGCATTATCATAGCAATAGGCATAAACCGCAATAAACCAGTGGATAAAGAATCGTTGGCAGCCCGAGTGGAGGCTATCAGAAGTTATTATACCAATGAATCACGTGTTGAGGTGGCTACTTATGATAATCTGACCGTAGACTTTGCCCGAAGCGTCAATGCCCATTGGTTGCTGAAGGGAGTTCGCACCATGGCTGACTTTGAATATGAGCGCCAGATGGCTGATATTAACCGCAAACTAAGCGGCGTAGAAACGGTTTTGCTCTATTCGGAAGAAGAGTATGCCTCCGTTTCATCGTCCATGGTGAGAGAGTTGGAAAGTTTCGGATGCGATGTAACACCTTATCTGCCAAAACGATGAAACGATTCTTTCTCTTTGTCATTGTGGTGTTTGCTACGGTCTTTGCCTATGCCGACACTTACTTTGTTTCATTTGCCGATAAAACCAATTGCGGCTATTCTCTGAATCATCCGGAGGCATTTCTTTCGCAAAGAGCCATTGACCGTCGTAATGCTGCCAATATAGCAATAGACAGTCTCGACCTCCCGGTGGATGCCAACTATGTGAATAGCATCAAGGCACTTGGCGTTAAAGTGTTGCATGCTTCAAAATGGTTCAATGGTATAACGGTATCGTTTAATAACAACGCTTTGCTCGACAGTATCCAGGCATTACCGTTTGTAACCAGTGTGGAACGCACCTTGAACGATTCGTATTACAGCTCAAGTGCTTCAAAGAGAATTGCTAAATCACCGCAACTCACCACTTTGGATGCCTCTTCAAGCCAACTCTTTTCCCAAATGAACCTTCAGCCCTTGCATTCTGCAGGTTTCCGTGGTGCAGGCAAGGTGGTGGCTATCATCGACGGCGGTTTCCCTGGCGTAGACAACATTACGCCTTTTGATTCCGTTCGCAGTCGCGTACTTGGCACACGAAACTATGCCTATCCCGGAACGAGCGTTTATTCTACAGCACTTATTGACCACGGCACAAGGGTTTTTTCTGTGATGGCAGGCCATAAAGGCGACCTTCGCGGTAATCTCTGTGGCACAGCCCCCGATGCATCCTACTATCTCTTTCTTACCGAGATAACAGAGGCTGAGGCACGTGTTGAAATGGACAACTGGGTAGCAGCCGTGGAGTATGCCGATAGCCTTGGCGTAGATGTGGTTTCCACCTCATTGGGATATTTCTATTTCGACGATGAGACCACCGATTTATCGTACAGTATGATGGATGGCCGTAGCACCCGCTCCTCGTTGGCAGCTACTTTGGCAGCCCATCGCAATATGCTCATTGTTAATGCCGTTGGTAACGAAGGCTTGTCAGGATGGCACTATATTACCACCCCATCGGATGCTGAAGATATCATTGGTGTCGGAGCTGTAGGCACATCTGGTTCACACACATCATTCAGCAGCTATGGCCCATCGGCCGATGGTCGTGTAAAACCAGACCTCAGCGCTCTTGGCGAGGGTGTATGCCTGGTTGATGCCTATGGTCAATATACTCATTCCAATGGCACATCATTTGCATGTCCTGCTCTTGCCGGTGCAGCCACCAGTTTGTGGAGTGCCTTGCCTGATCTCAGTGCGTTGGAGATTCGTGATCTCCTCATTCAGAATGCTTCGCAGTATACTAATCCGGACGATGAAATAGGTTACGGCATTCCTAATATCTGGGCTGCCTATAACAATGCCATAGTTGGTCTTGAAAACGTTGAGGCTGATGCTCTAAAAGCAGGTTTCGATAACAACGATTTTTATTGTCATGTTTCTACATCCGGAACCATGCAATTACTTGGCGTTGACGGTCGTATGATAGAATGTTTCCACGTGGAACATGGTGTTTCCCACCGTCAATTCCAAAATTTGTCTGCGGGCATTTATTTGCTTCGTTTCACAGACCTGGAAGGCAATACGACTACAACGAAACTTGTTAAGAAATAGAACATTACAATAATAACAAAATAAGGCTATGACCATAGATGCCCCATACACCCTCACTTCTTTCAGCAATGCATTGGAAGAGGGACTTCAGCATCTGTTTCCAGATTCCATTCGTCTGGAGGCAGAGATAGGGGAGTTGCGTGTCAATCGTGGTCATTGTTACCTTAATTTGGTGGAGAAAGGCAAACGTTCCGATACTATAGTTGCCCAACAGCGGGCTACTATCTGGGCTGGTAACTTTGCTGTCTTGTCGGCATTCTTTGAGCAGAGCACTGGCATTCCTCTGCAAACAGGACTCAAAGTGCTGCTACAATGCGAAGTAACCTATCATGCTCTCTATGGTTTCAGTTTGAATGTTGTAGGCATAGAACCGGAATATACTCTGGGTGCTCTCGCTTTGGCTCGTCGTGAAATCATCCAGCGACTGGAACGTGAGGGAATCATCGACCTCAACAAGCAACAGGAATTGCCGCTCCTGCCTCAGCGTATTGCCGTTATCTCATCGGCTACGGCTGCTGGCTATGGCGATTTCATGAACCATCTCTCCTACAATGACTACGGCTATGCTTTCAGTGTGAAACTCTTTCCTGCCATCATGCAGGGCAAAGGGGCTGAGGCTTCTATCATCAATGCCTTGGATGCCGTCTTTGAGGAGATGGATGCCTTTGATGTAGTGGTTCTTATTCGTGGCGGTGGCGCTACATCCGACCTCTCATGTTTCGACAGTTACGAACTGGCAGCTCATATAGCCCAGTTCCCATTGCCTGTCATTGCTGGCATAGGACACCAACGCGATGATACCATTGCCGACCTCGTGGCACACACCAAGGTTAAAACTCCAACTGCCGCTGCCGACCTCTTGCTCAATGCGTTGGCTAATGCCGAACAGATGGTAAACGACTTGGCAGAGCAGATGAGAGACATTGTGGTTCAGCGACTCAGTTCGGAACAGTTGCAACTGGTGAATATGTCGCATAGTATCGTCTCACTGGCAAAAAACAAACTACTTGCTGCAGCCTCAACATTGGAACGACAAACCCTAAACATAAGCAATGCCGTGGCACTGAAACTGCAGCGTGAAAACTCACGCCTCGATCTTATCGAACGTGTTGTTGCCTCCTATGACCATGAAAGTATGCTCAAACGTGGATTTGCCATCATTGAACAAAACGGTAAGATGGTGCGTTCCGTTAACCAGTTGCAGGAAAACGACCGCGTTATCCTCTATCTCCATGATGGTCGCCGTGGTGCAGTAATCAAAGATAATGAATAAATAAATCTCTCAATATGAGTGAACAAAAATATACACAAGCCCTTGCCCGTCTTGGTGAATTGGTGCAGAAAATCGGCTCAGAAGAAACCTCCATCGACCAGTTGCTGACTCTTGTGGAAGAGGCAAAAAAACAGGTGGAAATCTGCCGTTCCATGCTTCGTTCAACCGAGGAGAATCTCAATGAGATACTGAAAGAGCAGTAATCGTAACATCGTACGAAAACTTTTCGCTGCGAAATAACGGTAGAAAGCAATTTTTTCGCTATCTTCGCACCCGAAAAACAAACAACGAAAAAAATGTCGTACGATTTCAATCCTCATTTTGCGAAACTCTTTGAAAACGAGACTCCAAAAGAGCTTTATACCCCTATTACCTACGCACTTAGCACTGGTGGAAAACGTTTGCGTCCACAGTTGGCACTTACTGCTTGCAACATGTTTGGCGGCAAGTTGGAAGATGCCATGCCTGTGATTAGTGCCATTGAGGTATTCCATAACTTCACACTTTTGCACGATGACATCATGGACAATGCCGATGTTCGTCGCAATCGTCCTACCGTGCATAAACAGTTTGACGAGAGTGCTGCCATTCTCTCTGGCGATGCCATGATGATAGAGGCATACCGCCAACTTGAGGCTATGCCACACGATCTCTGGACTGAACTCTTCCCACTGTTTACTTCCACAGCACTCGATATCTGCCGTGGCCAGCAAATGGATAAGAACTTCGAGACTGCATCAAGTGTAAGCCTCAACGAGTATATCGAGATGATTCGTCTGAAAACTGCTGTGCTTCTCGCTTGCGCATTGAAACTGGGTGCCATTGCAGCTCGTGCAGACAAACGCGATGCCGACCTGCTCTATGAAGTGGGTATCAACATCGGTCTTGCATTCCAGATTCAAGACGACTACCTCGACCTCTATGGCGATCCGCTCACGTTCGGTAAAGCCATTGGCGGTGATGTAGCTTGTCAGAAAAAAACTTTCCTTTACATTCTCACACAGGAACTGGCAGATACACGAGCCATTGAGATGCTCAACCTCTATTATGCCAAGACAGACATCATTCTCACAGACCGTCTGTCACTTATTCGTGAGCTTTATAACAACAACAATATCCCTCAACGTTACGAGCAATATCTTGCCGAATATCTGCGTAAAGCAGAGGAGTCGCTGGCTGCAGTCAATACTACCGACGAGGCTAAGAAACCACTTCGCGACTTGATAGCAAAACTCGCTAACCGTAAGAAATAAAACCAATGCCTTACCGCCGACTTCCGAAAACCGATCAGGCTCGCCTTCGTACTCTGCGTAGCATCACCGAGTTGGAATATCAGTTTAAGATTGCTGACCTCCCGGTGCAGCTCAAGACTATGTCGGCTGCCACGCAGTTGCTCTCGTATTTCACCGATGCCGTGCAGCAATATCAGCAGGCCTACGACCTTATGGTAGAGGCAAGCAAGAAACATCAGCAACAGGTAGCAACAGCCCGTCTCTATGTCAGCCACTTTATTCAGGTGCTGAATATGACGGTTGCCCGTGGTGAACTCAAAAGGGATCTCAAGGCACTCTATGGTCTTGACCCCAACTCCAATTTGCTGCCCGACCTCAGCAATGAGCAGCAGCTGATGGAATGGGGCGAAAAGGTGCTGAGAGGTGAGCAGGAGCGAATAGCAAAAGGTGGAATGCCGCAACAGAACCCGTCGGCTGCTCGCACAAAAGTGCATTACGATGTTTTCATCGACCGCATGCGTCAACTGAATGAGAAACAGCAAACCTTCACTGCTGCTCAAAGTCGTGTGCAGGAACTTCGTCCTCAGGTGGACGAACTGATTCATGAATGCTGGGACAACATAGAGGCACGATTTGCCGATTTGCCTTTGGAAGAACGTGTGGCCCGCTGTCAGCGTTGTGGCATCATTTACTATTATCGCAAAGGAGAGAAACCACTGTCTGCATAAAAATACTTTGTGGAATTTTCTCCCCTAAGACAATCAATTAAAAGAATAGAAATCAAATGAATATACAACCAATGAAACCGCTTACGGATATTACCGAAGTGGAAAAACGTACAGCAGAAGCTGAGAGAATCTTCAAAGAAGGCTACACCTGTTCGCAGGCTGTCTATATGGCTTATGCCGACCTTTTCGGATTGACTGCCGATGAGGCTGCCCGTATTGCCGGTTCGTTGGGTGGAGGTGTTGGCCGTATGCGTGAAGTGTGCGGAGCTGTCACAGGCATGAGCCTTGTGTGCAGTCTCGCCATTCCTATGTACTTGCCGGAGTCAACTCCTGAAGGCAAGGCCAACAAGAAGAAGAACTATGAAATGGTTCAGGCTTGTGCGGCCGATTTCAAGGCAGAAAACGGCAGCATTGTATGTCGCGAACTCCTTGGTCTTTCGCCAATGACTCCACCTCAGCCAACACCAGAAGCCCGTACAGAACAGTATTACAAAAAACGTCCTTGCGGCGAATTGGTCAAGATGGCTGCTGAAATAGTAGGTCGCCGTCTGCTTATGCTTTCTCAGGAGGAAAGTGCGAAATGAGAACGCTGATTCAACGCGTACAACATGCCGAAGTCGTGGTTGACGGTCAGGAAGTCAGCCGTATTGCCCAAGGCCTGATGGTGCTTGTAGGTATTGAAGATGCTGATACTGTTGAAGACATCGACTATCTCGCAGGCAAACTCGTGAAACTGCGTGTGTTTGACGATGAGGCTGGTGTGATGAACCGCTCTGTGATGGATATTGGCGGTGAGGTAATGCTGGTGAGTCAGTTCACACTGATGGCAGCAACGGCCAAAGGAAACCGTCCTTCATATATCCGTGCAGCTAAGCCTGACTTCTCAAAACCGATGTATGAGACATTCTGCACCAAGGTGGAGGCATTGTTGGGCAAACCGGTGGCACGAGGCATTTTTGGCGCCGACATGAAAGTTACGCTTCTCAACGATGGTCCCGTAACCATCTGGATGGATTCGAAGAATAAAGAATAATACAAACATATAGAAATGGAAAAATTTCAACCCTTATATAACGACTACGGCTGCACCCTCACCGACGAACAGGCCAAGCGTGCCGTAGCTGATATCCTTGAAAAAGAGTTTGACGCTAACAATAACGTAGAAGTGTGGAAAAGATGTTTCAACAGCATCGACCTCACTAAACTCAACACTACCGACACAGTGGAAGGCATTGCTGCCTGGGTGGAGAAGGTGAATATGTTCCCTATCGACTACCCTCAGATGCCAAGTGTGGCAGCACTGTGTGTCTATCCATCAATGGTGGAAACAGCAGTCAACACACTGGAAATAGAATTGCCTGTGGCAAGCGTATGTGCTTGTTTCCCAAGTTCACAGACATTCATTGAAGCCAAAGTGGCTGAAACAGCATTGACAGTGGCTGCCGGTGCTAGCGAGATTGATGTGGTGATGAGTGTAGGCACTTATCTTAGCGGCCGTCATACCGAAGTGAGCGATGAGCTTATCGAGTTGAAATCGGCTTGCCGTAATGCTCACCTCAAGGTTATCCTCGAAACAGGCTCACTCCCTTCTATGAAGGATGTGCAACAAGCTTCTGTTATTGCCATGTGCTCTGGTGCCGATTTCATCAAGACATCCACTGGCAAGACATCGCCTGCAGCAACCCTTGAGGCTGCCTATGCCATGTGCACAGCCATCAAGGCTTATTATGAGAAAACAGGCCGTCGCGTTGGCTTCAAGCCTGCTGGTGGCATCTCTACAACCGAAGAGGCAGTTCAATACTATAGCATAGTGAAAGCTGTTCTTGGCGATGAATGGTTGAACAACAGACTGTTCCGTATTGGTGCAAGTCGTTTGGCAAATAATCTCCTCGCATCAATACTTGGTAAGGAGGTAAAATACTTCTAAACCGTTTTGCTTATGCGCCGAATAGCTGCTTGGACCCTGACACTTGCCATTGTGGTGGTTTCGCTCTTGCCGGGCGACCAACTGCCACAAAGTCCGATGCAGTATACTGACAAACTGGTGCATATGGCAATGTATACAGCATTGGCACTTGCCTTTCGCTGGGCATACGGCCACAACCGTCGCTGGATGTTGATAGTTCCGTTGGTTGTGGGCAGTATGACTGAAGTGGCTCAGCATTTTGTGCCGATGCGCTCCATGTCGTTGGGTGACATGGTTGCCAACTGCATTGGAATAGCTTTTGCATATTTCCTTTGCATGCAGTTCAAATGGACAAAGGACAACGAATAAGGGTTACCTTTTCGAATAATCAATACAACAAGACGATAACGATTTGAATCCGATAGTTTTTCCACATAACTTGGCTGATGCGTTCAGTGGATTTACTGAACGTTACGATCGTATTGCTATCGTAGTCGACAAAAATACAGCCACCAAGGTGTTACCAATGTTACAGCATGAGTGTAATGACCTTCGAGATGCTGTAGTAACAGTGGTCAATGATGGCGAGGAATCCAAGAACTTGGCTACGGTGGAAAAATTGTGGGATGCATGGCTTCAGGCTGGTATCACAAGAAACAGCGTGGTGGTTAACATAGGCGGTGGCATTGTCACCGATCTCGGCGGTTTTGCAGCAGCCACCTGGTTGCGTGGTATTCCGTTTGTCAATGTGCCGACCACTGTTCTTGCCATGGTTGATGCATCGGTAGGCGGAAAAACAGGCTTCAATTTCCACAACATAAAGAATTGTGTAGGTGTGTTTGCCGAACCATTGCATATTATAATGTTACCTCAAACGTTACAGACATTGCCTGTGGAACACCGGTTTGCAGGTTTGGCTGAGATGTTGAAACATGCACTGCTCACATCGGAAGAGATGGTGGATGAGACCTTGGCATTGGACATGGAAAAAGCGTTGGACAATAGCTTTGTAGCAATGCTCCACCGAAATATAGCAGTGAAGCAGAGGTTTGTTGAATCAGATCCTCGTGACAATGGTGTACGTCATGCACTTAATTTCGGTCATACCTTTGCTCATGCGTTTGAGGCATTGGCACTGCAGAAAGGTCAGCCCGTACTTCATGGCAATGCAGTGGCATGGGGCATGCTGGCTGCTTTATGGTTGTCGCATGTTCGTTTGGGCTTTCCTAAACAGATGATTTCAACACTCATGCAATGGGTACGTGAGAACTATGCTGTCATGCCGTTCGACTGCAATGATTACGATTCATTGCTGACGTTCATGATGGGCGACAAGAAAAACGGCTTCAACCAGATTCGTACAGTCTTGCTTGCCAACATAGGCTACTTCCGTACCGGTGAAGTGGTTAGTAAAGATGAGGTGTTTGAAGCCCTTGATTTCATTCGTGAATTTTAGATATTGAAACAAAGAAAAATATGAAGATAGCATTGATAGGTTACGGCAAGATGGGGCAGTTGATAGAAAAAATTGCCTTGCAGCGTGGCCATACAATAGTGGCAAAAGTGGATGTGGACAATATGGGCGACATTCAAACAGATGCTTTCCGTAGTGCAGACGTTGCCATAGAGTTCACCACCCCACAAAGTGCCGTGAACAATTATCGTGCAGCTTGGCGCGAGGGTGTCAAGGTTGTATCGGGTACTACGGGTTGGACTTTGCAGATGAATGAGATTCGTCAGGAAGTTGAGGCTAACGGCCACACCTTGTTCTGGGCGTCAAATTTCAGTGTTGGTGTTAATGTGTTCATTGCAGCTAACCGCCGTCTTGCGGAACTGATGAACCGTTTCCCACAATATGACGTACGTCTTTCTGAAACACACCATACAGCCAAGAAAGATGCTCCAAGCGGCACTGCTATCACATTGGCAGAAGCTGTCATGGACAATCTTGATGCCAAAGATACCTGGGTGCTTGGCGATGCAAAAGAACCTAATCAGATGGGTATCGAGGCTATCCGAAAGGGTGAGGTTCCTGGTATTCATACCGTAATATACGATAGTAACGCAGACACCATCACGTTTACTCACTCTGCAAAAAGTCGCGAGGGATTTGCCCTTGGTGCCGTGCTTGCAGCAGAGTACACTGCAGAGCATAGCGGATGGCTGACAATGAATGATATGTTCGGATTCTAACTCAAGACAATAAAAACATCCAAATAAGTAACAATATGACTCAGGAGAATAATTCAAACGAAAATAAACGTCAGAAACCAACCTTGCGCCAATGGATAAGCTGTGGTTTCTGGTGCTTGCTCTATACTTTGTTTATCGTATGGGTAGGTAATTTCTGGTGGCTGCTTCTGCTTCCAGTGATTTTCGATGTGTTTATCACGAAATTCATTCCTTGGACTTTCTGGAAGAAAACGCAAAACAAGGTGGTCTACACCATCTGTTCGTGGGTTGATGCCATCATCTTTGCTTTGGTTGCTGTCTATTTCATCAACCTCTATTTGTTCCAGAACTATCAGATTCCTTCTTCATCATTGGAGAAAACATTGCTCGTTGGCGATTATCTCTATGTGAGCAAGGTGGCATATGGTCCTCGTATTCCTAACACACCATTGTCATTGCCGTTGATGCAGAACACCATTCCTGGCACAACGAAAAATTCATACATCGAGAAACCACAGTGGCCTTACCGCCGTCTGAAGGGTTTGCATGATGTTCAGCGTAATGATATCGTAGTGTTTAACTTCCCTGCTGGTGACTCTGTTCCACAGAACGTCTCAAATCCGGACTATTACACCCTTTCGTTCTATGCTTCGTTCAATAATATGCCAGTGAGATCTGACTCGGTGATGAGTTACGAAGAGTATTGTCAGCGCCTCAGCATGGGTCGCTGCATTATTGCCAATCAGGAGGGTCAGATGGGCAAGTTGATCTGGCGTCCTGTTGACCGTCGAGAAAACTATGTAAAACGTTGTATAGGTCTTCCTGGTGAGACGCTTGAAATTCGTAACGATATCGTCTATATCAATGGTAAGCCATTGGAAGAACCTGAACATTTGCAGTATTCCTATTACGTGGAAACTGACGGTACGGCTTTTTCTGCTGATGTCTTGAAGCGTCTTGACATACGTGGAGACGAATCATACAAAGTAGAAAGTATTGATTTCCTCAGTTATATGAATATCGGCTGTGATACAATGGGTAATCCTCGTGGCAGTGTCTATCGCCTTTCACTTACAAAAGAAACTCTTAAAGTGGTTGAAGGCCTTCCTTTCGTTAAAAAAGTCGTTCGCGAAACCGCAGTACCTGACAACTATGCTACGATTTATCCGTTGGCTTATTCACAGGTTTGGAACATCCATAACTACGGACCTCTCTATATTCCTAAGAAAGGGGAGAGCATTGAACTTACAGAGGATAATATCATTCGTTATGAGCGTATCATCACTGCATACGAAGGTAATACACTCAGCTATAAAAACGGAAAGGCTTATGTAAATGGTCAGTTAGCCACATCTTATACATTCCAAATGGATTATTACTGGATGATGGGTGATAACCGCGACAACTCAGCAGACTCTCGTATGTGGGGCTTTGTTCCTGAAGACCATATTGTTGGTCGTCCGGTCTTCGTGTTCTTTTCTGTTGATAAGGAACATGGTGGCATTCGTTGGAACCGTATCTTCAAATCAGGAAAACGTTAGTCTATGCTTGACATTCTTTACGAAGATAATCATCTGATTGCAGTTAACAAAGGTACCAGTGACCTTGTTCAAGGTGACCGCACCGGCGATGAAACTTTGCCCGACCGCATCAAGCAGTATTTGAAGGAAGCATATGCTAAGCCAGGCAATGTGTTTCTGGGTGTTACTCACCGTCTGGACCGTCCGGTAAGCGGAGCAGTGCTGTTTGCCAAGACATCGAAAGCTTTGGCGCGCTTGAATACTATGTTTGCAGAGCATAATGTAGAGAAAATTTACTGGGCAATCGTTCCGAATACGCCTGTTGCTCCAGAAGGAACGTTGGAAAACTGGTTGGTTCGCGATGGTGCAAAAAATAAAAGCTTTGCGCATGATCACGAGGTAAAGGGTTCGAAACGTGCTGTTCTTCACTACCGTTTGTTGGCAAGAGGCGACCGTTACTCACTACTTGAAGTAAAGTTGGAAACTGGACGTCATCATCAGATTCGCTGTCAGCTCGCTTCCATGGGTTGCCCAATCAAAGGCGATTTGAAATACGGTTCTCCGCGTTCCAATCCTGATGGTGGCATATCACTGCATGCTCGTCGTTTGGCTTTCGTTCACCCGGTATCAAAGCAGAACGTAGAAATCATAGCTCCCGTTCCTTCTGACCCTTTGTGGAATGCACTCACGGAAGCATTATAAAACGTGTAATCAAGAACGTAAATTCTATGGTTGGAAGCGATGCTTTTCCAATAAAAAAAAGTACTTTTGCACGTTGTTTTGATAACAAAACTCAAGATACAAAAAATAAAACAATATACACAGAAACACAATGGACAAGAAATTCTCACGCAGGCACATCGGTATCACCGATAAAGACCTCCCTAAGATGTTGGAGACCGTTGGTGTGAAGTCTGTCGACGAACTCATCGACCAGACCATCCCTTCAAACATCCGACTCAAAGAAACTCTCCCACTCGGCAAAGCAATGACCGAGGCTGAGTACTTCAACCACATTCACGAGTTGGCTCAGAAGAACGTCATCGCCGACAACTACATCGGTATGGGCTTTTACGGTTGCGAAACTCCAGCCGTTATCCTCCGCAACATCTTCGAGAACCCAGTTTGGTACACCTCATACACTCCATATCAGGCAGAGATCTCACAAGGCCGTCTCGAGGCTTTGTTGAACTACCAGACCATGATCTGCGACATCACCGGCCTGCCTCTCTCAAACTGCTCACTCCTCGACGAGGGCACAGCAGCAGCTGAGGCCGTAACCATGATGAACGCTCTCCGCAGCCGCGACATGGTGAAAGCAGGCGTCAACACTCTCTTCGTTGACGAGAACATCTTCCGCACCACCCTCGACGTTATCCGCACCCGCGCTCACTTCCAGGGCATCAACGTTTTGGTTGGCAACTTCGAGACCTTCGACTTCTCAACCCCAATCTTCGGCGCTTTGGTTCAATATCCTGCCGGCGACGGTTCAGTTTGCTGCTACAAAGCATTCGCTGAGAAATGTCACGAGCACGGCGCATTGGTAACTGCCGATGCCGACCTCTTGGCTCAGACCATCCTCACCCCTGCCGGTCAATGGGGCGCTGATATCGTGATGGGTTCAACACAACGCATGGGTATGCCAATGTACTTTGGCGGTCCTTCAGCAGGCTACCTTGCTTGCCGCGACGAGTACAAACGTCAGATCCCAGGCCGTATCATCGGTATCTCAAAAGACGCCAACGGCAAGAAAACCTACCGCTTGGCTCTTCAATCACGTGAGCAACACATCAAACGTGAAAAGGCTCTCTCTAACGTCTGCACCGCTCAGGCTCTCACAGCCGTTATGACTGGCTTCTACGCTGCCTACCACGGCAACGACGGCATCCAGGCCATCGCTCGCGACGTCAACAAGAAAGCCACCTACATCGAGAAAGTTCTCGTTGCCATGGGTTGCAAACAGTTGAACAAAGTATACTTCGACACCCTTCATATCGAACTCCCTGCCGGCGTGAAAGCAGAGACTCTCCGCGAGGCTTTGGAGAAAGAACTCATCAACATCCGCTACTTCGCTGACGGCACCATCGGTATCTCAACCGACGAATGCACCAACTGCGAGGGCGTGAAGAAGATGCTCAACGTATTCGCTGCCGTACTCGGCAAAGCAGTTCCTGAAATCTGCTGCTGCAGCATCGAGAGCACCATCCCTGCTGCTGCCCTCCGTGAGGACAAAGCCTTGAAGCACGAAATCTTCGAGAAATATCACACCGAGACCGAGATGATGCGCTACATCAAATGGCTCGACCGCAAAGATATCTCTTTGACACAATCCATGATCTCTCTCGGCTCTTGCACCATGAAACTCAACGCTGCTGTTGAGATGTTGCCATTGAGTTGGGCTGAGTTCCAAAACATCCACCCATACGCTCCAAAGAGCCAGGTTAAGGGCTACACCGAGATGATTGAGAATATCTCAAAACAACTCATGATCATCTCTGGCTTCGACGCTTGCTGTCTCCAAGGCCTCTCAGGTGCTGCTGGCGAATATGCAGGCTTGCTCACCATCCGCCGCTACCACGAGAACAACGGCAACGCACAGCGCAACATCATCCTCATCCCTTCATCTGCTCACGGCACCAACCCAGCATCTGCCATGCAGGCTGGCTTGACCCCAGTCATCACACGCTGCGATGAGAACGGTAACGTAGACGTTGAGGACATCCGCGCTAAAGCAGAACAATACAAAGACACCCTCTGCGGCTTGATGATCACCTATCCTTCAACCCACGGTATCTTCGAACCTGCTATCCGCGAAATCTGCGAAATCATCCACGCCAACGGCGGTCTCGTATTCATGGACGGTGCCAACATGAACGGTCAGATCGGTTTGACCTCACCAGGCTTCATCGGTGCCGACGTATGCCACTTGAACCTCCACAAATCATTCGCATCACCTCACGCAGGCGGCGGTCCTGGCGTAGGCCCAATCTGCTGCAACAAGAAACTCGCAGCCTACATCCCAAGCCACAGCGAAATCGACCCTGAGTCACCATTCACAGCCATCTCATCAGCACCTTACGGCAACGCCGGCTTGCTCCCAATCACCTACGGCTACATCTCAATGATGGGCGGCGAAGGCTTGGCAGAAGCAACCAAGGCTGCTATCCTCGGCGCTAACTACCTCACCAAGAAACTCGAGAAGAGTTACGGTATCGTTTACACTGGCGTTACCGGCCGCGTAGGTCACGAGATGATTCTCGACTGCCGCCACTTCAAGGCAGAATACGGCGTAACAGAGGCCGACATCGCAAAACGTATGATGGACTACGGCTACCACGCACCAACCCTCTCATTCCCTGTTCACGGCACCTTGATGATTGAGCCAACAGAGAGTGAAAGCCTCGCCGAACTCGACCGCTTCGTAGAGATGATGGCCAACATCCGCATGGAAATCGAAGAAATCAAGAGCGGTGCTGCCGACGCCAAAGACAACGTGCTCGTAAACGCTCCACACCCAGAGTATGTCGTATGCACCGACAACTGGGAACACGCTTACGGACGTGAGAAAGCTGCTTATCCTCTGGAATGGGTTCGCGAGAACAAATTCTGGGTTAACGTGGCTCGCGTTGACGACGGTTGGGGCGACCGCAACCTCATCACCGTTACCCAAGACTAATCCCGAGACAATCGGATAACCTCAGTCCCCGGCACTCGCAAGAGCGTCGGGGGCTTTCATTTCCGTCCGCGAGCTCCGCTGAAGCAAAACGAGCCCTCGGTTTCCGTCCCGACGGTCGGCGAGAAGCAAAACGAGCCTCGGATTCCGTCCCGACGGTCGGCGAGAAGCAAAACGAGCCCTCGGTTTCCGTCCCGACG
>JAKSNW010000019.1 GCA_024405895.1 Paludibacteraceae bacterium | reverse complement strand
ACCTCGCACAAAGTTCGTGCACGACTTACATGGGTTTGTGCTACCTCGCACAAACTTCGTGCACGTCAGTTTTTGGTTTGCGTACACTTAGCAGAAAAGGGTGATTTTTTGTTTTTGTGTTGTGCTAAGATGGGGTAGAAAGAAGTAGGTGGAAAAGCACAAAAAGCATGGCTTGAACCATGCTTTTTGCGCTTTGTAGAGCTGTTTTTTTAGAGGTCGAGATGGGGATATTGCTGCTTCAATAGCGCGATTTCCTCTTGCAGTTTCTGTTGGAAACGGCGACTCTCGTCGCTGTCGGGGTGGAGCGGACGGTGGGCAAGTTGTTTGGTGAGGTGCTCAATACGGGGTAGGAGAGTCTGTGCCTCACGGGTGAGTTGGGTGTCGCGGAAACGCTCCCAGATATAGCCGACTGCTACGTCGGACGGATGAATCATGTCGGCAGCATAGAAACGGTAGTCGCGCAGTTCGTCCATCATGATTTCGTAACTTGGGAAGTAGTGGACACCGGGCTGTTGCGTGAGTTGCTCTACAGCCAAGAGCAGTACGGCTTTGTTGGTGCCGGCAGCGAGCGGACCATGCTCGCGGTAACGCATCGGACTGACGGTGAAGAGGAACTCTGCATCGGGCACCTGCTGTTGAATCTGCGCTATCATCTGCTTCCAAGGAAGGACGATTTCGTCGACGGTGAGACGGCGTTGCACGAACGCTTTCTGCGGCATCTTGTGGCAGTTGGCAACCACCTCGCCATTGCGTTCATAGACCCACGAACTGCCGAAGGTGATGAGGTAGGTCTTGACGTTGGCTATTCGCGAGGTTGCGCTGTGGTATTCGTCGTTGATTGCCTGAAGGGTGGTGTTGGCATCTGATGAGGAAAAACGGCCGTGGTGCATGAAACTATGCCACAGTCCGCCAGCATGTACGAGTTCGTCGGCAGTGAAGGGTTTGTTGTCCCACAGACGTTGTAGCGCCTGGAGGATAGACCGTGGGTTGTAGAGCACACCAAAGGGGTTGACGCAGCCTGGGAATCGACTCTCAAGCAGACGGCTGCCGATATGCTCGCTGAAGCAGGAGCCGAGGAGCAGGAAGGGGCGGCTGTAGTCAATGAGACGGTGGGGCGTGATGTCTATGGGTGTGCTCAGCAGCATGGGTTAGTCGGCAAAGTCTTTGATTTCGTACATCTCGAGATATTCGTTCCACTCAGCATCTTTCTCCACATAGAGTTCGATGGGGAGCGTAGGGAACTCAGCAAGGGCCTCGTTGAGACGTTCTCCGAAAGCACGTGCGCTGCGGGTGTAGAACACGAGGGTGCGTTCGCCGTTGCCGGTGTAGATGCCGGTGAGCACGGCGAGGTGGTCTTTAGGCTCCATGCGCTGACGGAGGGTGTCAAGAACCGTCTCAAGGAGTTCTCCTTCTTGGTCGATGGGCATGCCGTTGTCGGCAGCAGTATAATGCCAATAGATCTCCACGCGCTCGTTGTATTTGCCAGAGAGACGTGTCTCGTTGAGGTCGTCGCGACCAGTGACGAAGATGAGGTTGCCGTTGTCGGCCTCAGCAGTCGTGGAGAACCAGTTATCACTGAATTTCATAAGGGGTGTTGTCTTGAATTCCCAACGGAAAACCGTTGGGAACGGTGTTATCGTTATCGTTCATTGTTTTCGTTTACCAAGCCAGTGCGCTGGCGCCGAGGATGGCAGCGTCGCTCTCGCTGATGGCAGAGAAGAGCACCTTGACCTTGCCTTGCCAGAAGGAGAGGAGGTTCTTCTCCATGTGTTCGATGATGGCAGGATAGATGAAGTCGCGTGCTTTGGTGAGTCCGCCGAAGAGTACGATGGCTTCGGGAGCAGAGAAGGCCACGAAGTCGGCAAATGCCTCACCGAGTTTCTGACCCGTATAGCGGAACACCTCAAGGGCTATCTCGTCGCCTTGCTCGGCAGCCTCGAAGACATCCTTGGAGGAGAGTGTCTCGGGGTTGACCTCGCGGAGCAGACTTGGAGCATTGCTTTCTTTGAGCATCTCGAGGGCAGTGGTCTTCACGCCCATGGCAGAGCAGTAGGTCTGCAGACAACCTTGACGACCGCAGGTGCAAGGACGTCCGTTGCGCTCCGTAATGACATGACCCAACTCACCAGCAAAGCCGTCGTGACCATAGATAACCTGTCCGTTGGCAACGATGCCGCTGCCTACTCCTGTGCCGAGAGTAATCATGATGAAGTCTTTCATACCCTTAGCCACACCGTAAGCCATCTCGCCCATAGCGGCAGCGTTGGCATCGTTGGTGGCGTGTACGGGCATGCCTGTGGCCTCGCTGAGCCAGGTGGCAAAGGGAATGGCTTTCTTGCTGCTCCAAGTGATGTTGACTGCGTTGATGATTTCGCCCGTGAAGTAGTTGCAAGCCGGAGCGCCTACGCCAATGCCAACCACCTCTTCTTTGGAGATATGACTCTCTACCAGCGTCTGGATAGCTTGTGCCAGCTCGCCGATGAAGATATGTGGCGAGGTGGTCTGGTTCGACGGAATGACTGTCTGGGCAATGATTTGTCCGTAGCGGTCAACGATGCCTATCTTGGCGGTCTGTGCGCCGAGGTCGACACCGATGGTGTATTTCTTAGGGGTGTTGTCGGAAGTCATAGTCTATTCTGTTACGATGTCCTTGTTGACGTTCTTGGAGCCGATGAGGGCATACCAGAGCATGAAGGCAATGCCGAGGGCGATGACCCAGTAACTGGTGAGGTAGCCGATGTGGTCGGCCACGTAGCCCTGAATCAGTGGGAGGATGCCGCCACCGCATACCATCATCATGAAGAGGCCAGAGGCTTTGGCAGTGTATTTGCCAAGACCCTCGACGGCGAGGTTGAAGATGCAGCCCCACATGACGGAGGTGCAGAGTCCGCAGAGGACGAGCATGACGAGGTTGATGCGAACAGCCTCAAGGGAGAAACTGAGGTTGGAGTTGAACACCGGCATGGTGACGGTGCTCTCCGGGAGGAACATAGCCAAGAGGACAAAGGCAAGTGCCAGGGTGGTGACGAAGGTGAGCATCGGACGACTGCCTACCTTCATGCCGAGGAAACCGCCGATGAGACGGCCGATGAGCATGAGGAACCAATAGGTGCCGCAGACGGTTCCAGCCACGGCGGTGTCCATGCCGAGACCGTTGTCGCTGGTCATGTAGAGGTTGGCGATGTTAGGGATGCCTACCTCCACGCCTACATAGAAGAAGATGGCGATGCAGCCGAGGAGGAAGTGGCGGAATGCCCATGGAGTGCGCTCGTAGGTGACGTTCTGTGCGGCTGCAGTCTGGAATGGCTCTGGAATCTTCACCAAGGCAAAGACTACGAAGGCGAGCACGAAGATGGCCATGGCGAGCACCAATGCCGGTGTTGCGTCGCTGATGGAGGCTTGGGCAGCATTGCCTACCAGGGCTCCTACGAAGATAGGAACGATGGTGGCACCGAGGGAGTTGAATGTGCCGCCGAACTGAATGAGTTGGTTGCCACGGCGACCGCCGCCGCCCAATGCGTTAGTCAGAGGGTTGACTACCGTATTGAGCATGCAGATGGCGATGCCGCTGACGAAAGCACCAAAGAGATAGAGTGGGAAGCCGCCAATGCGTCCGCTGAGAAAGATGATGACCACGCCAAGGAGTCCGACCACGTCGGCAACCAAAGCTGTCTTACGGTAGCCGATGCGTTGGAGCATGTTGCCCGCTGGCATACCCATGAGGGCGTAGGCAATGAACACCATGAAGTTGCCAAGGGTGGCAAGGAAGTTGGTGACGGAGAATTGGCTCTTGACAATGACGCCCATAGGGTTCTGAAGTCCCGTGACGAACGAGACCATGAAGTAGAGGGCGAACATCATGATGATAGGCAAGGCGCTGTATCGCTGTTTGGTGTTTTCCATATTCGGAAAGGTTTAGAGGTTTGCTTTGAGGAAGTCGTTGAAACTGCTGTAGAGATGCAGACGGGTCTTGGCACCAAGGATGCTGTGGTTCTTGTTGGTGTAGACTTTCTGCTGGAATGGAATGCCTGCCTCCATGAGTTTTTCGGTGAAGAGGAAGGTGTTCTGGATGTGTACGTTGTCGTCGGCAGTGCCGTGAACGATGTAGAGGTTGCCTTTGAGTTTTGAGGCTTGGTTGATGAGGTTGGAGATCTCGTAGCCACGACCGTTCTCCTGTGGACGGGTCATGAAGCGCTCGGTGTAAGCTGTGTTGTAGAGACGCCAGTCGGTGACAGGGGCGATGGCGATGCCTGCTTTGAAGGTGCCGTTGCCGTTGATGAGGCAGTTGAGTGCCATGAAACCACCGTAACTCCAACCCCAGATGGCCATACGGTCGGCATCGATGTAGTTGAGTTTGCCGAAGTAGTGGGCTGAGGCAATCTGGTCGTGGGTCTCAATCTGACCGAGTTTCTTGTAGGTGGCGGTGCGGAATTTAGTGCCACGAGCACCGGTGCCACGACCGTCGACGCAGGCTACGATATAGCCTTCCTGTGCGAGGTAGTACTCCCAGTCGGGTTTCCAACGGTTGAGCACTTCCTGTGAGTTAGGACCGCTGTATTGTACCATCACGAGAGGATATTGCTTGCGGCTGTCGAAGTCGTTTGGTTTCACCATCCATGCGTAGAGTTGAATGCCGTCTTCGGTAGTGAAACTGAAGAACTCCTTCTTAGGGAGGTTCATGGCACGCATCTTGTTGGCGAGGTCGTTGTTGTTCTCAATAACGCGGAGTTCCTTGCCGTTGTTGTTGATGATGGTGTAGATGTTAGGGGTGGTGGCGTTGTTGAACTGGCTGATAGCGTATTTGAAGTTGGCTGACCAGTTGGCGCTATGCATGCCTTCGCGTGGGTCGAGGTTGGTGATGTTGCCTTTGGCGTTGGCTTTGTAGATATGACGTTCGTAAGGACGCTCTTTGGCAGCAAGGAAATAGGTGTTGCCGGTGGCTTCGTCGTAGCCATAGCAATCGATGACGTCCCATTCGCCTTTGGTGATTTGGCGTGAGAGCTGACCGTTAGGACGGAAGAGGTAGAGATGACGGAAGCCATCGCGTTCGCTCATGCAGACGAAGCTGTTGTCGCTGTTGAAATGGAGAGCGTCGAGCACTTCGTAGTCTGCCCAGCGGTTGTCACCTTTCTCGGTGAAGATTGGTGAGGCGATGCCGCTGCGGGCGTTGACGCTATAGAGGATGAGTTCGTTCTGGTTGCGGTTGAGTTTGGCTACAGCCACGAGGTCTTTGTTTTGTGTCCACTGGAGGTGTGGGAGGTAGTAGTCGCCCTCGCCGGTCTCAATCTTCTTGGTGGTGCGGTTGGCAACGTCGTAAACGAAGAGACGGACGGTGGAGTTGGTCGTGCCTGCTTTCGGATACTTATAGGTATAGTGTTGTGTATATGGAGATTGGAAGACGTCGAAACTATATTCCTCAATGGCACTCTCGTCGAATTTGAGGTAGGCGAGGAGTTGACCATCGGTGCTCCATTCGAAATAGCGGGTGGTGGAAAACTCTTCTTCGTATACCCAGTCGGCAGTGCCGTTGATGATGTGGTTCTTCTCACCGTCTTTGGTGATCTGAATCTCGGTGCCGTAGTCGAGTTTCTTGATGAAGAGGTTGTTGTCTTTGGCAAAGGCAACCATGCGGCCGTTAGGGGAGAGGGATGCCATCATCTCGCCGCCTTTGTCGCTGAGTGGTTCTATCTTGCCACGTTCCACGTCGACCACATAATAAGTTGTGGTGAAACTGCGACGATAGATATATTCCACTTCGCCGTGAACGAGCATAGTGCGCTCGTTGGCAGAGAGTTCGTAGCCTTCAATGGCTTTAAGAGGGGTGTTCTTGCCGTCGAGGGTGAAGAGCACTGCGCTCTGTTTGCCAGTTGCGTATTCGTAGGCAATGATGCTGCGATGGTCGGGTGAGATCATCGAGTATCGCTCGCCATCGTTCATCGGTTTTACGGCAGCCGGTGTCTTGGCTCGGTAGGCGCCTGAGGTAAAGCCTTTGAGGTAGTCGGCTGATGTCTGTGCGTTGGCTGTCAGCGTGAGGAGCGCAAGCACGACAAGGAGGAGGGTTGTTTTCTTCATATTGTTTGTTTTTTATTTTTTTTCTTATTGCTTTTTCTCGCCTCGGAAGGTGCGCCAGCGATCGGTCTGGTTGTATTCCATAGGGTTGGGCTGCGGATGCCAGAAATGGGTGCCTACGGCTGCGTCGGGAAGATATTGCTGTTCGACATAGTGGTTGGGGTAGTCGTGGGCATATTTGTATTCCACGCCATAACCCAACTGCTTCATAAGCTTGGTCGGCGAGTTGCGGAGGTGGAGCGGAATGGGCAGGTTGCCTGTCTGCTGAACGTAGGCAAGGGCCTCGTCGATAGCAAGGTATGCCGAGTTGCTCTTCGGTGAGGTGGCGAGGTAGACGGTGGCCTCAGCCAAGGGGATGCGTCCCTCGGGCCATCCGATTTTCTGCAGTGTGTCGAAGCAGGCGTTGGCGAGGAGGAGGGCATTGGGGTTGGCGAGGCCGATGTCTTCGGAGGCTGAGATGACGAGTCGGCGGGCGATGAATTTGGGGTCTTCGCCACCGGCTATCATGCGTGCGAGCCAGTAGAGGGCGGCGTCGGGGTCGGAGCCGCGGATGGATTTGATGAAAGCTGAGATGATGTCGTAGTGCATCTCGCCGTCTTTGTCGTATTGTACGGGGTTCTGCTGGAGTCGTTCGGTGACGGTCTTGTCGTTGACGGTGATGATGCCGTCGGCATCAGCAGAAGCGTAGAGAAGCTCGAGGATGTTGAGCATCTTACGGGCATCGCCACCGGCATAATGGAGGAGGGCGGTGGTCTGCTCAAAGTGCCATGTAGCCTGCTTCAGTTCGCTGTCTTTCTCAATGGCTCGGTGGGCAAGGGCGAGGAGGTCGTCGTTGGTCAACGGCTTGAGGGTGTAGACCTGCATGCGTGAGAGCAGCGGGGTGATGACCTCGAAAGAGGGGTTCTCTGTGGTGGCTCCGATGAGGGTGACAACACCCTCTTCTACAGCGCCGAGAAGGGAGTCCTGTTGCGACTTGGAGAATCGGTGTATCTCGTCGATGAACAGGATCGGTCTGGCGGTATTGAAGAACGTGGATTGTCGAGCCCTATCGATAACTTCGCGCACATCTTTGACGCCCGAGGTGACGGCACTCAACGTGAAGAATGGTACTTCAAGCGTGTTGGCTATGATGCGTGCAAGGGTGGTTTTGCCCACGCCAGGAGGGCCCCAAAGAATGAAGCTGGTGAGTCGTTTGCTCTCTATCATTCTCTGGAGTACGGCACCAGGAGCCACGAGGTGCTGTTGTCCACAGTAGTCTTCGAGGCGGCGAGGCCTCATACGTTCGGCGAGGGGCTGCATGTTTTTTATTCTTTGGCCTTGAGCTGACGCTCAAGGAACGGGGGGGTTATCTAAGTTCGTAAACGACGGTGGTGACTACGCGGACGTTTTTCATCTTGTATCTGGCGTCGTCGAAACTGTAGTCGGATTCCTGACTGTTGGTGAAGATGGCGAACTGGCCTTGGGTGGCTGATTGGATCTTGCCGATCTTGGAGCCGCTGTCCTGAGCGAATTTCTCGGCTGTGACGCGGGCGTTCTTGGTGGCTTCCTCAATCATCTCTGGTTTGATGTCGTTGAGTCCGTTGAAGAAGAAAGCGGCGTCGGTGGTGACGTAAAGGCCGCGTTCGATGAGTTCGCCTTCAGAGTGGGTGAGTTGCTCTACGGCATCGACGTCGGAGGTGTGGAGTACGACGCTGTTGGAGACGGTGTAGTGTTTGGTTACGCCTGGTTTGTAGTTATAGTTGCCGGTGTTGTCGTTGGTGCTTGGTGAGGTGATGGTGATGTCCTCTTCCTTGAAACCTTTCTCGCGGAGGTACGCAACGACGACCTGGTTCTCAGCGGTGAGTTGTTGGTAAAGCACTTGGGCATTGTCGCCGTCGAAGCCGCAGTGGATGGTGTAGTAGGCGTCGTCGCTCTTGACGGTGCGCTGACTGAGTCCGCGGACGGTGACGTGGTGGTTGGCGTTGATGTAAGCGCGGGTTGAAGAATAGATGCACAGGCCGAGCACGGCGATGCCGAGGGCGATGATGAGTGCAGGGATGTTGAACTTGTTCATTGCTGTTTGTTTTGTTTGTTATATAATATATATTGTATGGTTTGCTACATGTTGAATGTAAGCGAGAGGATGGCGGTGATGTTTTGTCCGCGGTAGATGGCAGGGGTGAAGCGTTTGAGGTTGCCTTCTGCATCGAGGCGGGTCTCGCCAGAGAATGGTGCCTTGTCGGTGAGGTCGTAGCCTTGAGCGTTGTTCCATTGGAGCTGGGCGCGGAGGTAGATATTGTTGATGGGTTCGTAGGTGGCTTTGAGTTCTACGATTTGGTTGCGCCACGCTTTCTCGTCGAAGGGTTTCTGCGAGATGATTTCACCGATGGAGCGGCGAACGTAACTGTAGGTGTTGTATTTTGTGGCGTGGGTCCATGAGGCAGTGATGTAGAGGCTGCGGGCTGGACGAACGTTGAGTGCGACGTAGATGTCCTGGCTGTTGTCGCCGAGGTAGGAGCCGAGGTTGTAACTGTTGGAGGTGTAGGTGAGGGCTTTGATGGAGTGGGTGTAGCAGGCGATGTTGACGCGTGAGAATTCGGCTTCAAGGCTGACGTTCTTGAGTGGCCAGTTGGTCAACTCCATGCCGACTTTGTAGCCGAAGAGGTTGTGTTGCGGATTTGATTTCTTCCAACGTGCGGTGTTGATTTCGTCGATGTAGATGGAACCGTAGAGATGGAGGTGAGGTATGTTGCGCGATGAGATGTTGACGAACATCTGTGAGTTTTGGTTTTCTATGTTGATGCCTTTGGTGAATGCGTGGTCGATGCTTTTGTAGAACGCGAACGGTGTGAGGTAGGCGAGGTTCATGGTGCGCTCGGCATAGATGATGGAGTTACCTACACTGAGGTCTAAGCCGCGGACTGGTGTAAAGGTGAGCATGGTGGCAGCCATGAATTTGGAGCGAGGACGGTAGTGGCGCTTTGAGGTGGAGTCGGTATAGTATTCTTCGACGAAGTAGTCGGTGGAGTCGATGACGTTGCTGATGAGCCATGCGTGGAAGTAGTCAAACTGGAACCATTTGCATGGTTTGGCGTGCATGGTGATCATCGGGAAGGATGGTGCGCGTCCGCTGAGGATGAGGCTGCCGTGGCGGGCGTCGCCCCATTGGATGGCTTCTTTTTCGATGCCGATGTGTCCCCAGCTGGTGTAGGCGCGGATGCCGTAGCGTGAGTCGGAGTAGTCGCCGCCGTAGGCTGCTTCTTTGTATTGTGCGCCTGGGAGGGTGTTGAGCATCGAGGGTGCCTGGATGCGTGCGTCGGCAGGGCGGAGTGGGTCGTGGAGGTGGTTGCCGTTGTATGAGTGGTCGCGCATGCTGCCCCAGATGCTGAGGTGGTTGGCGATGTCGATTTCGAGGTTAGCGCCCCAGGTGCGGTTGATGATGGAGCCGTGGCTGCCGGCGATGATGTCCATGCCGAGGATAGGCTGGAGGCGGAGCTTGAAGTTGGGGCTGTTGTATTGGAAAGAGGGTTGGAGGAGTTGGAGCGAGAAGCGTTGGCCGTCGGTCCAGTTGAGTATGTTGATTTTGCCGGCATCGTTCTTGGCGAATTTCTGCGGCACGGTGTTCTGTTGCAGTGAGAGGTCGTTGAGATAGAAGGCGAGGTCTTTCTGTTGGCGGCGTGTGAGTTTGTCGCTGTTTTGCTGTGCTTCGAGGAGGGTGTTGGCTATGAGGTCGCGGCCGAGGGGAAGGCAGACGGTGGTGAGCGATACGGTGCGGTCGGCTGCCAACTCTTGGAGGTAGTCGTAGATTTGGGTGTAGCCGAGCTGCTGCGGTATGTTTTGCGCTTTGAGAGGCAGTAGGGCTGTGAGGGCGATGATGAGGGCTGCGAGTTTTTTCTTCATTGTTTTTTTGTCTTTGCCCAGCGGAGATGCGCTGGGAACGGGGGCTTTCTTTATTTCCTTGAGCTGACGCTCAAGGAACGGGGGCTTTCTTTGTTCTCCTGAGCTGACGCTCGAGGAACGGGGGCTTTCTTTATTCCCTTGAACTGACGCTCGAGGATATAACTCAGGTCCCCGCCCGAGATGGACGGGGACTGAGTTGGTTTGGGGTTATTTCAGCACTTCGGCAAAGCGTGCGATGTATTTGCCGATGATGTCGAATTCGAGGTTGACTTTGCTGCCTTTCTGAATGCGGCAGAAGTTGGTGTGCTCGAGAGTGTAGGGGATGATGGCCACTTCGAAACTGTTGGTGGTCGGGTTGCAGACGGTGAGGCTGACGCCGTTGACCGTTACGCTGCCTTTGTCTACGGTGAAGTAGCCGCGGCGGCGCATCTCGTCGGAGGTTTCGTATTCGAAGTGGAAGTAGTGGCTGCCGTCGGCTGGGCGCACTTCGGTGCAGATGGCGGTTTGATCGACGTGGCCTTGAACGATGTGTCCGTCCAGACGACCGTTCATCATCATGCTGCGCTCTACGTTGACGAGGTCGCCAACCTTAAGCACGCCGAGGTTGCTGCGGTCGAGGGTCTCGCGGATGGCGGTGACGGTGTACTCGTCGCCCTTGATGTCGACTACGGTAAGGCAGACACCGTTGTGGGCCACGCTCTGGTCAATCTTCAGCTCGCTGGTGAATGGGCAAAGGAGTGTGAGGTGGAGGTTGTCGCCTTCGGTGCGGAGAGCGGTTACGACAGCTGTTTCTTCAATGATTCCGGAGAACATGGCGGTGAACTATTTCTTGTTGGTCAACAATGAGTAGTCGCGGCTGTAGCGGAGGTGTTGCTCTGCATAGCCC
Organism: Paludibacteraceae bacterium; assembly: GCA_024405895.1. Lineage (GTDB taxonomy): Bacteria > Bacteroidota > Bacteroidia > Bacteroidales > Paludibacteraceae > HGM05398. Next base: position 22,774 of record JAKSNW010000019.1, on the reverse strand, counting down.
TCGGTGTAGTCGATTGTGAGGCCAATGAAGCTGCCTTTCTCGTCGTAGAGAGGAGTGTAGACTGGGTTGACGAAACCGAAGTATGGGGCGATGTTGAGTTTGCCGAAGCGCTCGAGAACCTCCTGGTGGAGCTTGCGGTCAACTTTCACAGCGTAGTTCTCAACGATGGCTTTGCCTGCTTCGTAGTCGCCGGTTGATTTGATGCGTTGGATTTCAGCGAGGAGTTCGCCGAGGTGCTTGCGGACGAGTTCGTAGTCGTTGATGACAACGAAGGTCTTGCCGTCGCGTTTCTTGAGTTCTACGGCTTTGTCGGTCTTTGAAGCCTCAAGCACCCAACGGGCGATGAGTTGGCGGTTACGCATGTGAGCCTCTTCAACGGTGTTGCCGAGGGTGATGCGTTTGAGCTGAGTCATCAAACCGTTCATGAAATAGCTGTAGTATTGTGCTTTGTAGGCGTCGGCGCTTGGGAGCAGACCGAGTTCCACCATCTTAGGGTCGCCCATGTGGTAGAGGCCGAAGAGGTCGGCACGAGTCTCCTCGATAACGCTGCTGTAGCTGCGCATAGCGTCTGGGTCAACGCCTGGGAGGAGTTTGCCGCTGCCGTGGCCGAGGCACTCGTGGAGGTCTGTGTGGAGGTTGTCGGTCATGAAGCCGTATTTGGCCATGAGTTCGCGCTCTGTGTCGCTCCAGACGAACTCTTCTGAGAAGCCGTTGCCTTGTTGAGCGCGGTCGTAAGCCTCGGTGAAGTTCTCGATGGTGACAGATTTTGAACCGTGGGCAGCGCGGATCCAGTTGCTGTTAGGCAAGTTGATTCCGATAGGGGTGGTAGGGTAGCAGTCGCCGCCGATGATGGCTGCGGTGATAACCTTGGCAGTAACACCTTTCACCTTGTCCTTCTTGAAGCGGTCGTCGGTTGGAGATGCGTTCTCGAAGTATTGAGCGTTGTCGCTGATGATCTTGGTGCGTTTTGTTGCCTCAACGTTCTTGAAGTTGACCATGGATTCCCAGCTTGCGGTCATGCCGAGTGGGTCGCCATAGGTCTCGGTGAAACCGTTGACGAAGTCGATGTGTGAAGCGGTGTCGCTTACCCAAAGGATGGCATATTCATCGAAAGTCTTGAGGATACCAGTCTTGTTGAAGTCGATGAGTTTGTTGATGACGGCGCGTTGTTGGTCGTTTTCTGCTACCTTGGCAGCTTTCTCCAACCAATAAACCACCTTCTCCAAAGCGGCAGAGTAGAGACCGCCTACTTTGTAGACTTCCTCTTTCAAAACGCCGTCTTCGCCCTTGACGAGCTTAGCGTTCAAGCCGTAAGAGATTGGTTCTGGGTCGGAGAGATCTTTGAGACCGTTGTAGTAAGCCTCAGCCTCGTCTTGGGTCACGCCTTCGCCGTAGTAGTTGCTGGCAGAGGTGAGCACGAGGTCCTGACCGGCGGTCTGGTTCATGTGTTTTGCGTCAACTGTTGGGTCGAAGATAACAGGAACAATCTCTGCCAATACGTCCTCGGCTGTGCGGCCGTTAGGAAGGAGGTCGGCATTGAGGGCGTTGACTTGGGCAACGAACCACTCCTGGTTGAACTCAGGCATGAACTTGTCGCCTGAATAGTGGTGGTGGATGCCGTTAGAAACCCACACGCGTTTCAAATAAACTTCCATAGCTTTGAAATCATCGCTCTCCTTGTCGGCTGTGGTGGTGTAGATAGCCTCGAGAACTTGACGGATGGTCAAATTGTGGCGGCCATTCTGATCGTAGAGAATGTCGCGACCTACGAGGGAAGCCTCAGAGAGGTAGTAGAGCAATTCCTGTTGTTGGAGACTCAGTTGATCGATGTCTGGAACACGGTAACGGAGAATCTGAAGGTCGGCAAAACGGTCAACGAGATAGTCAAACTCCTCGATAGAAGGAGTCTGCAACTCGCTAACTGGAGCCTCAGCAGGCTTCTCTTTGTTGCCGCATGCCGCAAGAGTTAATGCAGTCATACTTGCAAGTAAGAACTTTTTCATTTGAAAAATTCGTTATTTAGGGGTTAGTAATTATTCGTGCTGAGCACTTCTATACATTTATATAATATAGGTTGCAAAAGTACGATTTTTTTGTGAATGCAGCAATACTGTTTCGACGGATAGAAAAACAAAATGAAAAGAGTCTGTCTAAGGTTTGGCAGATAAAGATTTTTTTGTGAAATTTGCACCCTGAATACAATCACTGTTTTGACGCAATGAAAAAGAATATCTTCCTGGCCGTAATAGCCATTTTCACAATGTGGTGCCTTCAGTTGTCGGCGCAGAAATATGTTGTCGGTTTCTACAACCTTGAAAACCTCTTTGACACCATCGACAACCCTTTGACTATCGACGAAGAATATCTCCCTGACGGCAAACTGCAATGGAACACCATGCGCTACAATGCCAAAGTGGGAAATATGGCTTATGCCATCAGTCAAATGCCTCAGGAACTTGCCGTCCTTGGTGTAGCTGAGGTGGAAAATAAGGCTGTCATGGAGGATGTTGCCAAACAGCCTTGCCTTGAGTCACGCAACCTCAAGGTTATTCACTTCGACAGTCCTGACCGTCGCGGTGTCGACGTGGGACTCTTCTACAATGAAGCCCTTTTCACCCCATTACGCAGCGAGGTTCATCGCATCAAGACAGAGATTCCCGATTTCTACACTCGTGACCAATTGGTAGTCACCGGTATGATGGCTGATGAGGAAATCAGCATCGTGGTCGTTCACTGGCCATCACGTCGTGGCGGCAAGAATACTGCCCGCCTGGATGCTGCCCAGACCACCCGTGGCATCATCGACTCGCTCCATCGCGCCAATCCATACGCCAAAGTCATTGTCATGGGTGACCTCAACGATGACCCAATTGATGAGTCACTGACTAAGGTAATCGGTGCCAAATCAACAATGGAAAAAACGCGTCCTGGTGAGATGTTCAATCCTTGCTACGGCCTCTATAAGAAAGGCATAGGATCACTTGGATATAATGACCAATGGAATCTCTTCGACCAGATTCTCGTCAACTACAATCTCTTGCCAAAGGAAAAGAATGTGTATGACGGATTGACTTACTACACTTCGAAAATCTTCAATCGTGATTTCCTTCAAGCCCAGAACGGTCAATATAAGGGCTATCCTTTGCGCACTCACACCTCTGGCGTCTGGACCAACGGCTACAGCGACCACTTCCCAAGCCTTATTTGGCTAAGAAAAGGCTAAGGGGTAAAGAAAATGCCCGAAAAATTTGGATTTCGGGCGAATCGGGTGTATATTTGCATACTTTTTTGTGAAACTGCACTCACTATGCACGTGTAGATTCTGTCTTGTTGAAAAACAGATGGTTATCTGCGTGTGACTTTGTGTGTAAAATGGCGTTTGACATTATGGCACATAAAAACAAGCAAAGAAAAGACTCCTTTTCCAACTTATATTTTACAACAACGATTAGCATAGCCCTGGCATTGCTTGCCATGAGCTTTACAGTTTACTTGTTGCTATTGACTCATAAGGTAACGGAAGATACCCGTGAAAGTCTTGCTGTTTCCGTTGTCTTAAAAGACAGTATTCCAGAGGTTAAACAACAGCGATTGGAGAAATATCTTAACGATGCTCCATTCATCAAACAAGCGTTGTATGTCTCAAAGGAACAAGCTTTGGCTGAGCATGTAGCTGCACTTGGCGATGATCCTACCGAACTCTTGCTCTACAATCCTATACAGGCATCTTATGAGATTTATCTCCATGGCGACTACATTAGCCCCGACAGCGTCAAATGGATTGCTGCAAAAATCATGGATTTCGAGGGCGTGTCAGATGTCGTTTTCGAACAGGAAATGTTGCAAAGCGTCACCCAAAATCTCCGACGTCTTTCTCTCCTGCTAATGGTTGTTTCCATTGTGTTGCTGATAATTTCCATTGTACTTATCAACAATACAATCCGCATCTCAGTTTATTCCAAGCGATTTATCATAAACACAATGAAATTGGTTGGTGCCAAGTCATGGTTTATTCGCGGACCTTTCGTTCGACGTTATTTGCTGAACGGATTGCTCGCCGCCATTTTGGCACTGGCATTTTTGGCAGGCATTCTCTACTATCTCCAAGGCGAATTGAACGAGAGCATCAATCTCTTCCAAATGGAACTTATTGTTCCTGTTGCTGTGGTCACCGTGGCTCTTGCCTTGCTGATAACCTTCTTCGCATCTTTGTTCGGTGTGAATAAATACTTGAGAATGAAAACAGACGACTTGTATTACATCTAAAACAATACTTTTCTTATGAAGAAAATAAACTATATCATCATTGCTGTTTCCGTAGCACTTATTATCATCGGCTTTTGCTTGATGTCAGGCGGTAAAACAGTGGTGGAGTACAATCCAGAAGTGATGGCTCCACGTCGAATCACCACAGCTCCTATCATTTGCATGTTGGGCTTTGTTGGCATGATTTTCGGTATCATGATTCACCCAAAATCAAAAGATACCTCCGTTACTAAAGAATAAGCATTGACAGTATGAGTTGGATTGAGGCGCTCTTGCTTGGTTTGTTGCAGGGACTTACCGAATTTCTTCCTGTCAGCAGTAGTGGTCACTTGACCATTGCCCAGCAATTACTTCATCTTGATACTTCTGCCACAGAGAATCTGGCGTTTGATGTTGTGGTGCATGCTGCCACAGTATTGAGCACACTGGTCATCCTTGGTCGTGAGATTTGGAAACTGCTTGTCGGCACTTTCTCTACTGCCAAATGGAACGATGAAAAAGACTATGTGGCAAAGATTCTTGTTGCCATCATTCCGGTCTTTGTAGTCGGCATGTTCTTCAAGGATAAAATTGAGGCCTTGTTCGGCAGTGGCTTGATGGTTGTTGGCGTTTGCCTTCTCATTACAGCCTTGTTGCTGACATTTTCTTACTATGCTAAGCCAAGGCAGAAAGAGAATATCTCGTTCTTCGATGCTTTTGTCATCGGCATAGCTCAGGCTGTGGCTGTTCTGCCAGGTCTTTCCCGTTCTGGTTCAACCATCGCAACGGGCTTGCTGCTTGGCGATAAGAAAGAAAAAGTGGCAGAGTTCTCTTTCCTCATTGTGTTGATTCCGGTGCTTGGCGAAGCATTCCTCTCATTGTTGAAAGGCTCAGAAGGCTCGCTTACAATCGGAGTGCTTCCGTTGGTTGTCGGATTCCTTGCTGCTTTTGTTTCTGGCTTGTTTGCCTGCAAGTTTATGATTGACTTGGTAAAACGTGGCAAGCTGATTTACTTTGCTATCTATTGCGCAATTGTTGGCGCTATCACATTAGTTGCATCATTTGTATGAGTGTAGAGCAGTTTCCATATTCTTTGGAGCAACTGAAGGAGGGTCGCATCTTTTATGTTGACAAACCTTTGGAGTGGACCTCTTTTGATGTGGTGAATCGTCTACGTTCGGCTTGGTGCAAATATTTCAAGGAAAAGAAACTGAAAGTTGGGCATGCCGGAACGCTTGATCCCTTGGCTACGGGCGTTATTGTGGTCTGTACGGGTAAGTGTACCAAACAGATCGACCAACTTCAAGCAGGAGAAAAAGAGTATATTGCTACGTTGGAATTAGGTGCTACGACACCATCTTTCGATATGGAACATCCTATCGACCAACGATATCCTTTTGAACATATTACACTTCCGATGGTGGAAGAAGTACTTACTCGTTTTACTGGTGAGATTCTTCAAGTGCCTCCTGCTTATTCGGCCGTAAAAATCGATGGCAAACGTGCCTACGATTATGCCCGCAAGGGACGAGAAGTGGAAATCAAAGCAAAGCCACTTCTTATCAAAGAAATAGAGATTCTCGATTTTGAGTTGCCAAGACTCCAGTTAAGAATCGTTTGTAGTAAGGGAACATATATCCGTGCACTTGCCCGCGACATTGGCGCAGCTTTGAATAGCGGTGCTTATCTGACAGCCTTGCAGAGAACAAGAGTTGGTGACGTTCGCTTGGAACAATGCTCGGAACTAAATGCCTTGCTTACACCTTACCTACCAAAAGAATAATAATAGAACAGAATACATACAATGAAGTTATCACAGTTTAAGTTTAAACTGCCAGAGGCGCAAATAGCTCAGCGCCCTGTAGAAAATCGTGATGAAAGTCGTTTGCTGGTTTTCCATAAGAAAAGCGGCCAAGTAGAGCATCGCACATTCTTGAATATTTTGGAGTATTTTGATGAGAAAGACCTTCTCGTAACAAACGATGCCAAGGTATTCCCAGCCATGCTTTATGGCAACAAGGAGAAAACAAATGCTAAGATCGAAGTGACCTTGTTGAGAGAATTGACCCAGCAACAACGCTTGTGGGATGTCTTGGTGGAACCTGCAAGAAAAATTCGCGTAGGCAACAAATTGTATTTCGGCGACGACAACTCAATGGTTGCTGAGGTTATCGACAATACAACCTCTCGCGGTCGTACCATCCGTTTCCTTTATGACGGAGAACACGATGAGTTTAAGGACGAACTGATGAAACTGGGACATACTCCACTTCCTTATTATATCTATCGTGAAAATGGCTCAGATGCTGATGATACAGAACGTTATCAGACAATCTATGCCCAAAAGGAAGGTGCTGTGGTTGCTCCTGCTGCCGGATTGCACTTTAGCCGCGAGTTGCTGAAACTGATGGAGATCAAAGGCATTGATGTTGCAGCTTTGACTCTTTATTGCAGTTTGACCATGTTTAAGGATGTGGATGTAGAAGACCTGACAAAATACAAGATGGATTCCGAACAAATGGAAGTGCCAGAGTCAACTGCTAACTTGTTCAACGAACGCTATGCGGAAGGTCGCAAGATCTGTGCTGTTGGTACATCTACTTTGCGTGCCCTCGAGACAGCTTCAACTGCCGATGGCATCATCCGCCCTTACGACGGCTGGACTTATAAATTCATCTTCCCACCTTATCAGTTCTCAACTGCCAACTGCCTGTTGACAAACTTCCACCTCTCACAATCCACCATGCTGATGATTGTGGCTTCATTTGGCGGCTACGAAAAGGTGATGGAGATTTACAATATGGCTGTAAAAGAGGGCTATCGCTTTGGTGCATACGGCGACGCAATGCTTATCTTGAACGACTAAAATTTATTCTACATTGTGGAGAACTTTTTTGCCGAAATATGGTCAACATATAAGATAAAAGTAGTATCTTTGCAATGTTAATACAAGCACAGACACAATGTTGAAAAGAAATCGAAAACAGGTTGTTAGACAAAATCAACTTCACGGCTGGGACCAGTCTTCCAGTAGTTCTCCTTTCTTTTCCCATTTCTGAAATATTAAGAGTAACCGTCTTTATTCGGTTGCTCTTTTTTTTGGTTTGACAATACTATGAAGCAACTTATTATAAACGCAGTTCCTTACAACGCTACCGAAACTACCCGAATTCTCGTTGAAGATGGGGTGGTCAAAGCCGTGTCTCCTACATTGGAAGATTCCGCGGCTGAAGTCGTAGATGCCAAAGGCAGGACCGTTGTCCCTGGCTTGGTAGATGTGCATGTTCATTTCCGTGAACCAGGCTTTGAATACAAAGAAACCATCGCCACCGGAACCAAGGCTGCAGCCTCTGCCGGATATACTGCCGTTTGCACGATGCCTAACCTCAAGCCAACACCTGATTCCTTGGAGACCTTGAAAATTCAACGTGACATCATCGAAAGAGATGCCCAAATCAAAGTCTTCCCTTACGGCTGTATCACCAAAGGACAGTTGGGTGCCGAGATGGCCGACATCGAGGATATGAATCCTTATGTCTGCGCTTTCAGCGATGACGGACATGGCGTTCAGAAAGACAATATGATGCACGATGCCATGCTGAAAGTAAAGGCACTTGGCAGTCGTATCGCAGCCCATTGCGAAGTCAACTCTTTGTTGCATAACGGCTATATCCATCTGGGTGATTATGCTGCCCAACATGGTCACCGTGGAATCTGCAGTCAAAGCGAATGGGAGCAGATTGCTCGTGATGTAGATTTGGTCAAGGAGACTGGCTGCCAATATCATGTCTGCCATATCTCCACCAAAGAGAGCGTCGAAATCATCCGCAACGCCAAGAAACTTGGATTGCCAGTGTCTTGTGAAACAGCTCCTCACTACCTTCTCCTGACAGACGCCGACCTTCAGGAAGAAGGACGCTTCAAGATGAATCCGCCTGTTCGTTCCAACGACGACAAGTCTGCATTGATAGAAGGCGTAATGGACGGCACCATCGAGGTCATTGCTACCGACCATGCTCCTCATTCTGCCGAAGAGAAGAGCAGAGGATTGGAGAAGAGTGCTTTCGGCATCGTTGGCTTGGAGACAGCCTTCCCGCTGATGTACACCTATTTTGTGGAAAATGGCAAGATGACACTGGAGAAACTTGTCGAAGTGATGAGCCACAACCCACGACGTCTCTTCGCTTTGGGCGAGAAAGTGGACATCGCCGTTGGCAGCAAAGCAGATTTTGCTTTCATGGATTTGAATACCTGCTATAAAATCAATCCCGACAACTTCCTCTCAAAAGGTAAGGCAACACCTTTTATTGGCGTAGAAGTACATGCCCGTTGTTGTATGACAATGGTTGACGGTAAGATTGTTTATTCGGCAGACTAATTATTGAGAAAAAAATACACGATATATGAAACCCTACACAAAGAAAATCGTACTTGAGAATGGTACTGAGTTTTATGGCTACGGATTCGGTGCAGACCGCGAAGCCATCAACGAAGTAGTGTTCAATACCTCTATGGTCGGTTATCAGGAAATCATGTCTGATCCGAGTTACACCGATCAGATGGTTGTGATGACTTATCCGTTGATTGGTAACTATGGCATTACCGACGAAGACTACGAAACAAAGTATCCAACCCTGGGCGGATTAATTGTACGCGAGTATAATGATACTCCAAGTAACTTCCGTTACACCAAAACCTTGGCCGAAGTGCTTGAAGAATATAACATCCCTGGCATCGAAGGCATTGACACCCGTATGTTGACCCGCATCATTCGCAATGAAGGCAGTCAACTCGTGATGCTTACCAATGCCGATACTCCGAAAGAAGAAGCCTTGGCCCGTCTTCGCAAAGCCGATTGGCCTCACGACCAGGTAAGTCGCGTAAGCTGCAAGAAACGTTGGTACAGCCGTACTCCTAACCACATCTTCCACGTGGTAGCTATCGACTGCGGTATCAAGTACAACATCATCAGAAGCTTGAACAAGAAAGGATGCAACGTGACTGTCGTTCCTTACAACACCACTGCAGAAGAAGTGATGTCTTTCCATCCAGACGGTCTATTCCTCTCCAATGGTCCGGGCAACCCTGAAGATGTTCCTTGTGTTGCTGAATTGGTTAGAACCCTGAGAGGCCGTATTCCTATCTTCGGTATCTGCCTTGGTCATCAGATGATTTCCTTGGCTTATGGCGCTCAGACCTACAAACTGAAATTCGGTCACCGTGGCGGTAACCACCCAGTGAAGAACCTCCTCACTGGCAAAGTGGAGATCACCAGCCAGAACCACAGTTTCGCTGTTGATGCCGATTCTTTGAAAAACACCGATTTGGAAGTGACCCACATCAATATCCTTGACAATACCGTTGAGGGAATGCGTTGCATGAAAGATATGGTATTCAGTGTACAATATCACCCAGAGAGTGCTCCTGGTCCACAAGACAGCAGTTACCTCTTCGACACTTTCATCAGTTTGATGCGTCAGAATCGTTTTAGTTAATCCACCTTTGAAATCATATTTAGCATTATGCCTAAAAGACAAGATATAAAAACTGTAATGGTGATTGGCTCTGGCCCAATCGTGATTGGTCAGGCTGCCGAGTTCGACTATGCTGGCACACAGGCTTGTTTGGCTCTTCGTGAAGAAGGTTACAAGGTTTTGTTGGTTAACTCCAACCCTGCAACCATCATGACTGACACCAATATTGCAGATAAAGTGTATATGGAGCCACTTACTTTGGAGTATGTGGCAAAAATCATCCGCTACGAACGTCCTGATGCCATCCTCCCAAGCCTTGGCGGTCAGACCGGCTTGAACCTTGCTGTTCAGTTGGCCAAGAAAGGCGTTTTGAAAGAGTGTGATGTAGAGATTCTTGGTACCTCTTTTGAAAGTATCGAACGCGCTGAAGACCGTGAGAAATTCAAAGAGTTGTGTCAGGGTCTTGGCGAGCCTGTCCTCCCTTCTGAGATTGCCAACAACATGGAAGAAGGTCTGGCTGCTGCCGAACACATCGGCTATCCTGTAGTCCTCCGTCCAGCCTTTACCCTCGGCGGTACTGGTGGTGGCTTTGCTGACAACGAAGAGGAATTCCGCGAAATCATGCGCAATGCCTTGTCGCTCTCTCCTGTTCACCAGGTCTTGGTTGAGAAGAGCATCAAAGGCTTCAAGGAGATTGAGTATGAGGTAATGCGTGATAAAAACGATACTGCTATCACCATCTGTAACATGGAGAACATCGACCCAGTTGGTGTTCACACCGGCGACAGTATCGTAGTTTGTCCTTCTCAGACATTGACCAACAAAGAGTATCAACTCCTTCGTGACAGTGCCTTGCGTATTATCCGTGAGTTGAAGATTGAAGGCGGCTGTAACGTACAGTTCGCCCTCGACCCTCTCTCATTCAAATACTACCTCATCGAGGTCAATCCTCGTGTGTCCCGTTCTTCTGCTTTGGCATCTAAAGCCAGTGGTTACCCAATCGCTCGCGTCAGTGCCAAGATTGCAGTCGGCATGACTTTGGATGAAATCGCTATCGCCAACACTCCTGCAAGCTTTGAACCTGCACTCGACTATGTGGTAACAAAGATTGCCCGCTTCCCATTCGACAAATTCGTGGATGCCAACAACAGCCTCGGCACCCAGATGAAGGCTACCGGCGAGGTAATGGCTATCGGCCGCACCATCGAAGAGAGCCTCTTGAAGGCTGTTCGCTCACTAGAGACCGGCGTTTGCCACATCTATTTGAAGAAATTTGACGATTGGACCGTTGACGACCTCTTGCAATATATCAAGACTCCAACCGACGACCGTCTCTACGCTATAGCTCAACTCATTCGTTTGAATGTGGACTTGGGCATGATCTACAACAATACCAAGATTGACCTCTTCTTCCTTGAGAAATTCAAGAACATCGTTGAGGAAGAGAAAGTTTTGAAGGAAAAACCTTTTGATGTAGAGGTGCTTCGCGAAGTGAAGAAGATGGGCTTTGGCGATAAATACATCGCTCAAGTTTGGGGAACCAACGAACATGAAATCTTCCGTTTGAGAGAGAAGAACAATATCTTCCCAGTCTACAAGATGATTGACACTTGCGCCAGCGAGTTCAGCTCATACGTTCCTTACTTCTACTCATCCTACGAAAGAGAGAATGAGTCCGTTGTTAGCGATAAGAAAAAGATTGTAGTTCTCGGTTCCGGACCAATCCGTATCGGTCAGGGCGTAGAGTTCGACTATTCCACTGTTCATGCCATCTGGAGCATTCGAGCTGCCGGCTATGAAGCTATCATCATCAACAACAACCCAGAGACCGTATCTACCGACTATACCACCAGCGATAAACTCTATTTTGAGCCTCTTACCGTTGAGGACGTGATGAATATCCTCCATCTCGAGCAGCCGGAAGGTATCGTTGTTTCACTCGGTGGTCAGACTGCCATCAACCTCGCAGAACCTCTCCATCGTCTTGGAGTGAAGATTATCGGCACTGACGTTCAGGCTATTGAGAACGCAGAGAACCGCGATAGCTTCGAGAAGATCATGACAAAACTCGGTATTCCTCAGCCAACCGGTGAGGCCGTTACCAATATCCCAGACGGCATCAAAGTAGCAGAGCGAATCGGCTATCCTGTCTTGGTTCGTCCAAGTTACGTATTGGGTGGTCGTGCCATGCAGATTGTAAACAACACCGAATCTTTGAAACACTATCTCCAAACCGCCGTTGCCGTCAATGTTGACCAACCTGTTTTGGTAGATAAATATATCATGGGTAAGGAGTTGGAGGTAGATGCCGTATGTGATGGCGAATCAGTATTCGTTCCTGGCATCATGGAGCACGTAGAACGTACAGGTATCCACTCTGGCGACTCTATCAGTGTCTATCCAACCTTCAGTGTTCCACAAGAAGTTAAAGACAAAATCCTCGACTATACCGAACGTCTCGGTTTGGCAATCGGTATCGTAGGCCTCTACAATATCCAATTCATTGCCGATGCCAAGAACGATGTCTATGTCATTGAGGTTAACCCACGTTCAAGCCGTACCGTTCCATTCTTGAGCAAATCAACCGGTGTTCCATTGGCTGACATTGCAACTCAAGTCATCCTCGGTCACTCTTTGAAAGAGCAAGGCTACACTTCTCTCTATCACCCAGAGCGTAAACGCTGGTATGTCAAGGCTCCTGCATTCTCATTCTCAAAACTGAGAGGCATGGATGCTTATCTCTCACCAGAGATGAAATCTACCGGTGAGGCTATCGGTTACGATGACAAACTGACCCGTGCACTCTATAAGGCACTCCGTTCTTCTGGCATGTCATTGGCAAACTATGGTACTATCCTTGTAACCATTGCCGACTGCGACAAACAGAAAGCCTTGCCTCTTATCCGTCGTTTCTACGATATCGGTTTCAATGTTGAGGCTACTAAAGGTACTGCCGATTTCCTCCGTGCCAACGGCATCCGCACTCGTACAAGAAAGAAACTCAGCGAGGGCAGCAACGAAATCTTCACCTCTTTGCGTCAGGGTCACGTTAACTACGTCATCAACACCATTGATATCAACCAAAGCGATACCACCAAGGACGGTTTCGAAATCCGTCGTTGTGCTGTAGAGAACAATGTCTCAATGTTCACCTCATTGGAGACCGTAAGAGTGCTCCTCGACGTTTTGGAAGAAATCACACTCGGTGTTTCAACCATTGACTCAGAACAAGATAAGGTTCGCTAATGCAATCAGTTGAAAACAACTAAATACTAAATAGGGTAGAGGCGCAATGTGAAAAACTGCGTCTCTCCCTTTTTATTTGATAGTAGAATGAAAAATAGAATCCTGGCAGTCATCCTATTTTCTGTAGTTTGGAGTGCTCTCTCTGCCCAGCAGTTTCGCATCTCTCAAATCAGAAACGCAAATACCGAAACCGTTTCCACACAAGGTGTCGTCACACTCATCTTGCCGGAGGGATTCTTCGTTCAGGATTTCTCTGACCCGAATTCTACAAACCATTCCACGGCAATCTTTGTCAAAACAAAATCAACCGAATCCGTTCATGTAGGCGATGAGTTTAGGCTCTTCGGCAAAGTCGTCAATGAAGACCGTCGTGTAGTCTTGGCGGCTGACAGTCTTGAACTTATAGACTCCAACAAGTCGATAATGCCCACCAACGTAAGATTTCCGGACGATTTCTCCTCATGGGATGATTACGAAGGAATGACCCTCTGTTTCAATCAGACACTTTATGTGGTCTCCAACTACAGTTGGCAGAGATATGGCGAAGTCACTTTGGCTTCCCACATGCTGAAAGCGCCTACGGAAGGGGCTATCCCGGGTTCTGTTGCCTATCAAAACCTTGTGGCTCAAAACAATGCCGACCAGATTGTCTTGGACGGAACGACAGCCACTTACCCTTCGCCGATTCCTTTTGCCGATGCCAACGGAACCCGAAGAACTGGTTCGCGAGTGGATAACCTGACTGGCGTTTTGACCTATACCAGTCATGGCTATGTTGTCTATCCGTCCTCAACGCCAGTCTTTTACGGCAATGAACGTCCTGTTGCTGTCAATCTTCAAGGCAACTACAACTTGAAGATTGTCTCTTTCAACTTGGAGTACTATCTTGCCGACAACTTTGGCACAGGTTATGGACCGGCCAATGCCACCGAGTCTTTGCGTCAGCACAAGAAAATCATGCATGCCCTTGAAGCCATCGATGCCGATATCTTTGGATTGGTGGAGATTCAGACAGGACAGAATGCACTTCGCCGACTGACCGATTCCCTGAATGCCCATGCCGGATACGCGAAATATGCCTTCATCAACGATGGCACTTCCACCAACGGCTCCTACACCAAAGCCGGCTATATTTATCGCGTAGATAAAGTGGCTCCTATCAATAATTTGCGCTATAACGATACCGCAGTCAAGAACCGAAAGAAAGCTCAAGGCTTCCGTTTGTTGGAAAATAATGCTGCCTTCATCTTCTGTTTGAATCACTTCAAGTCCAAGAGCGGAAACGGCTCTGGTAGCGATTCTGACCAAGGTGATGGTCAAGGCAGTTACAACGGAACCCGTGTTCAAGAGTCCAACTCTGTTTTGAGCAATATCCCTGCCTATCAGACCTATTATGGCGACAACGACGTGCTTATCATGGGCGATTTGAATTCCTATAGTCAGGAAGATCCGATTCGTGCCTTCACCAATGCTGGCTATACCAATTTGGTACAATACTTCAATGCCGACACCGCCTATTCCTACTCCTATCATTCTTCGTTCGGTTTGTTGGATCATGCCATCGGCAATAGCTCATTATTGTCGCAAGTGGTGGATGTCAAGCCGTTCCATATCAATGCCGACGAACCATCAATGTTTGAGTATCAGAATTCAACAACCTTCGTTGACGACATGTATCGCTGTTCCGACCACGATCCTGTTGTCGTGGCTTTGAATCTCTTGCCTCCTACAGGTCTGGAAACAACTCTTGAGCCTGATATCTTGCTATATCAGAAAGAGAATATGCTCCTTGTAGGCGGTGCTATGGGCTATCAACTTGAGATGTATTCCGTTCAAGGTCAGATGCTCCTTTCGCAGTCTATCTCATCGGAAGAAGAACTCGTTGCTTTGCCGGACTACTTGACAAGACCGTCAACCATCATCATCAGACTTACCAACAATCAAAACGCTATCATTCGCAAGCTTATCTTGCATTAAAAATATCGGATATGGATCCAATAGATATCATTGATAAATACTACACTCCAGGTACACAACTCTATAAGACCCTTGTGCATCATAGCACCTGTGTCAGAGACCGTGCTTTGCTGCATGCCAAGAAACATCCTGAGTTGAATCTTGATTTGGAGTTTATCTCCGAGGCTGCCATGTTGCACGATATCGGTGTCATCTTTTGCCATGCTCCTGGCATCTTCTGCGAAGGCACTCACCCTTATATTCAACATGGTATCTTGGGTGCTGAATTGTTGCGCAAGGAAGGTCTTCCTCGTCATGCCCTTGTTTGTGAAAGACATACTGGCACGGGTTTGACCCTGGAGGATATCCTCAAACGTGACCTCCCGATTCCTCATCAGGACTTCCAACCTGTCAGCCTTGAGGAACAGATTATCTGCTTTGCCGATAAGTTCTACTCAAAGGCCCGACTGCAAGATGAAGACAGTGTGGAGACCGTTCGTGCCAAACTCGTTCGTCATGGCGGATCAGTAGAGAAATTTGATGAGTGGCTGAAACTCTTCGGATGAGTCTGATTCAAAAAATATCCCTTTGGTTGCCATCCAAACTCTACCAGTCGGTGGTCTGGATGCGAAACCGTTTGTTTGATAATAACCTTATCAAATCCACCTCTTTTTATTCTGCTTTTGTCCTCTCCGTCGGCAATATCACCGTTGGTGGAACAGGTAAAACACCTCATGTAGAATATCTTATCCGACTCTTGGAGGATAAATACAAGGTGGCTGTTCTCAGTCGTGGTTATAGGCGACAGACCAAAGGCTATCTCTTGGCCAATGAGTTGCCGAATGTCACAGCCAAAGAGATTGGTGATGAACCTTATCAGATATTCTCAAAGACTCAAGATGTCCTTGTGGCTGTGGATGAGGATAGGGTAGATGGCATCAACCATTTATTGGAACAGACTCTTCCGCCTCAGGTCATCCTTTTGGATGATGCTTTCCAGCATCGTTATGTCAAACCCCAGTTCTCCGTGGTTTTATGCGATTACAATCGTCCCCCTTATGCCGATTCCCTTTTGCCAATGGGTCGGTTGAGAGAGCCGTTGTCGGGTTTGAACCGAGCTGATGCTGTCGTTGTTACCAAGTGTCCTAAACACCTGACAACAGAGCAGTTGGAGACTTGGCACCAGAAACTCCATCTGAAACCCAATCAAAGAATCTTCTCCTCCGTTGTTTCGTACGACAATCTCCAAGGTTTGCATGAGGAGAAAACAATCGAACAACTTAAAGCAGAGTGTCGTAAGTTTGTGCTCGTGACAGGTATTGCCAATCCTAAACCTCTATGCGATTATCTATCGGAGAATAGAGTAGAGGCGACTCATCTCGCTTATGCCGACCATCATAATTTCACTCCAGAAGACATCAAGGCTATCGAACAGGCTTGTGGTAACGAAGCCATTCTTCTCACAACGGAGAAAGACTATGTTCGCCTGAAAACATCTATCTCTCCGGAACTCTTGAGCCGTACTTACTTCCTTCCCATCCGTGTTAGCCTCTCCGAAGGCTTCGACGAGATGATTCTCTCTCAACTTCTTCGATAAACAGACAAAAAAAGAAGCCTAAGTATCCGAAGAAAACTTAGACTTCTCATGAGTAATATTGTTTGTATGGAAAAAATTATTCCGTAATTTGTCCGGAAAGAATCTCAACGTCGTTTTTAATAGTACGGTCTGTGCTCATCATATTTTCCACTTGTCTGCAAGAGTATTTTACCGTGGCATGATCTCTGTTGCCGAATGAGCGGCCGATGGTGTTGAGCGATGATTTTGTATGCTGTCTTGACAGATACATTGCAATTTGACGAGCTTGTGCCACCTCTCTGTTTCTCAAGCCTGAAACCACTTGCTCTTTAGTTACCGCATAGTATTTGCAAACCACATCCTTGATATAATCGATAGTGATGCACTTGGTTGGCTTGACAACAGGCTGACCTATGAAATTCTGCACCAGTTCGATGGTGAGTGGCTCGTTGAAAATTGTTGAGCGGGTATAGATAGAAATGAACGAACCGAGGAGGTTACGAACATTATCTTGGATATTCTCAGCTATGTAATCCACCACTTCCTCATCTACCTTCAGACCATCGGTATGGATATGGTGCATCAGGATTGCTTTTCTGAGTTCGGCATCCGGTTTTTCAATCTCAGCACGGAGACCCCATTGGAAACGGGTAAGCAGACGTTCGTCCATGCCGTCCAGTTTGTCTGGGGCGCTATCACAAGTCACAATCAGTTTCTTGTTCATCTTGATCAGGTGGTCGAAGATATTGAAGAAAGCCAGCTGTGTTTTCTCGTTGTGTTTGATGGTCTGGATATCGTCGATGATGAGCATATCCAGGCTTTGGTAGAAATTGATGAAATCGGCAATACGATTTTCCGCACTTGCAGACATGAACTGTGTCTTGAACTGGTTGGCAGAGAGATAGAGAACGCGCTGATTAGGGAAGTTCTGCTTAGTTGCCACGCCAATAGCCTGAGCCACGTGTGTCTTACCTACCGTAGGGCTACCGAAAATGAACATAGGGTTGAACGTCTGCGCTTTTTCGGAGGTAGAGATTGTGATACCTACCTGACGGGCGAGACGGTTGGTAGAGCCCTCGATAAAGGTGTGAAAATTGTATTTAGGATTGAGTTGTGAGTCGAAGTTCTGTGGCAGCACATAGTTGAATGGTGTGCCGGCACCTTGAACGGTAGTAGGCTGCATCGGTTTTGTTTCCGATTCCAGATCTGCCGTTTTTTCGTGGATTTTGTCTACAAGCACGCGGTAGTAAATCTTCACCTTGGCTTGTGTGACACGTTCCAATGTATAAGAAAGCAAGTTTGCGAAACGCTCCTCTATAAATTCTTTGAAGTACATGCTTGGCAGTTTCAGGTAGATGGATTCGCCATCGAATGAAACGGGCACAATGGGTTTGAACCAGGTCTCGAACTGGTCCGGCACAATATTGTCTTTGATTATGGCAAGGCAGTCTTGCCAAATCGTCTGAACATTGTTGCTATTTCCCATTGATGATACTTTACTTTATAAGGTTTGATTAGCGTGTCTTTCCTTGCTCTGAAACGGATTTTCTGTAGGGAGCGAAGAGGGGTTGCTAAGTCTTGCTTTTTCGATGTTGCAAAGGTCGCAAAGATTTTTGACTTTTAAAAGTCCCCGATTTTTTTCCGACTTTTTGCCGTTTCTATATCGTTGTTTTTTAGTTCGTTGCGTAAGTGCTTGAAAACCAAAAAATATTTCATTTTAACAAATGTATCTTTTTCTGATACAGTGTTTTAGGTTGAAATATTTGGTTTTCTTGCGTTTAGAATTTTAATATTTTGAAAAGCCGTTTATTTTCCGTATTTTAGCCAATCGATGTTTCGGAAGTATGACAAATTGAATTTTTTTTGAAATTTATATTCTGTAAAAATAAATGCCCTTTTCGAAACACTTCCCGAGACCCTATTTGTTGTCGGCTTTCTTCTCTTTTTTATCCTTGCCTCCGAACACTGAGAAATGCACGTAGCGTTTTGGATTTGCCTTGAGATCGATGAGCAAATTGTCTGCGCTTTGAACCGTATTGTTTACTTTATTGTAAAGAGTGCGGTCATTCAGCAGCGCACCTAATGTGCCATCAGAATTGTTGAGTTGTTCTACGAATTTGTCCACGCTGGTGATGGTAGAGTCGGCCTTGGCGATGATGGCAGCAAAGTCGGCATCTTTCAAATTGGTGGTTACAACCTTCACATCGGAAGCAATGCCGTTGACATTGGTCAGGAGATGAGGCACATCATTGTTCATGATTGATTTCAGCTTCACAGACGACTGCTTCAGGTTGCTGGTAGTGGTATCCAATGAAGCCAGCATATTATCGATACGGTCGCTGTGAACGAGTTCGTTGATAGCGCCCATGGTTGAGTCCAGTTTAGCCAAAGTGCTCTCCAACTGAGGCACCATGCCTCCGAGGGCATCCATCAGTCCGGTGGCTATCTCGCTTTCCAGAGAGGCTCCGTTGGCAAGATAGTTTGAACCATTCTCAGGCATCACGAGGTCGATGACCTTACCGCCCAGCAAACCGTCGTCGCGCATCAGCATCTTGGTACCTTCTGGCAGTTTCACATCCTTGTTGATAGAGATCTCCACGGTGAAAGGCACCTCTTTGGAGAAGTCGTATTTGATGTTCTTCACCTGTCCTACCTTGAAACCTTTCACATAGACGGCATTGGAGACCACCAGACCATCCACCTTCTCATAGGTGGTATAGAAATGGTTGGCAGGGGTGAACAGATTCACACCTTTGAGGAAGTTAACGCCGATGATAAGGATAACTAAAGCGGCAATAAAAGCGATGCCGATTTTGAACTCTTGATTTATTTTCATTGTCTTCTGTTTTTTCTTGATTTATTCCACAAGTGCACGAGCCTCTTGAACGCTCACTTTCTTGCCTTTATAGAAAGCGATGATGAAAGCCTCAGGGAACTTGCTCAGTATGTCTTTTCTTATTTGAGTAATCTCTTTGTATGAGGAGGTATTGCCGTAAGTGTATTTGTATAGCTTACCTTCCTGATAATATTCGCAGCCCTTCAGACCCTTGAACTGTGAGTCACCGTCCTTGATGGTCTTGGTGCTTGCCATAATCTGTACCTTGAATACCACATCACCCGTGGTTGCTTTTGCTGCCTCCTTTGGTGTTTCCTTAGTGGTCTCTGTCTTGGTCTGATTGTTGGCTTTTGCCGGTGTCTGTTTCACCTTCTCTTCCTCAATAGGTGTCTGAGGTTTTTCGGGAGTTTTCTCCACCTTGGCTTCGTCTTTGGCTTGCTTCTGGTCATTCTTGGCGTTGGTTGAGGTGTTGTCGTAGAACTTCTTGTATTCGGCAAATCCTTTGAACAGAGCACCCGCCAAAGCATTCTGACCAGCCTCGGAAAGCATATATCTTGCCTCGTTGGCATTGGTAATGAAACCTAACTCCACAAGCACGCTTGGCATCTTGGTCTGGTGTAAAACCCAGAAACCTGCCTGACGAACACCACGGTCGTGACGGTTGAGATTAAGCAGTTCCTTATGCAGACTCTGAGCCACCTTCAGGTTGTTGCGGCTGTAGATGTCCTGCATCATCTCAAACATAATCTGTGAGTCTATCGATTTCGGGTCGAAGCCCTGATATTTCTCCTTATAGTTATCCTCCATGAGGATTACGGAGTTCTCACGTTGTACCACGGCGAGATTGGCTGTAGCCTTGTCCACACCACGCACCCAACACTCACATCCGTAGGCCGACGAACTCTCGGCTGCATTGGTGTGAATGGAGATAAAGAGGTCTGCGTTGGCCTTATTCGCCATCTCCGGACGCTCTTTCAGTGTGACATACTTATCGGTAGTGCGGGTATAGATAACCGTCACATCCTTGTATTTCTCCGTTATCAAGGCACCCAGTTTCTTGGCCACTTTCAGGTTGATGTCCTTTTCCTGACCACCAAAGCCAACGGCTCCAGGGTCCTTGCCGCCATGACCTGGGTCAAGCACAACAACGAAGTTTTTGGCACTGATAAGTATCGTGTACAACAAAGCCAGACAGACTAAGGCGATGCGTCTCATATATGCGTGTTTTTAGTGGATTGATATTGTAATTTCAACTCGCAAAGATACGATTATTTCTTTGTAAAATGCAACTCTTTTGCGAAAAACAAATAGGGCCTGCTTCAGAATCTGATGCAAGCCCCACACTATATAATATTATATAGGTTCTTAAAATTCGCTGGTGAAGTGGAATCGGATATGCTCAAAATCCTGCTGAGCCATCTGCAGCACATAGCCCGATTCGGCAAGGAAGACATCGCGACCGTCCTTATCCTTAGCCAAGTACTGGAACTTGCGTTTCTTGAAGTTCTCCAATTCCTTCTCGTCGTCGCTCTCAATCCAGCAGGCCTTGAACAGTGGAATAGGCTCCCAGCGGCATTGGGCACCGTACTCATGCAGCAGACGGTATTCGATAACCTCAAACTGCAGTTGACCTACCGTACCGATAATCTTGCGGCCGTTGTTCTGGTGGATAAAGAGCTGAGCCACACCTTCGCCCATCAGTTGGTCCACACCTTTCTGCAGTTGTTTGGCTTTCATAGGGTCGGCATTCTCGATATATTTGAACATCTCAGGGGAGAAGCTTGGCAAGCCCTTGAAGTGGAGCAGTTCGCCTTCGGTCAGTGTGTCGCCGATTTTGAAGTTGCCTGTATCTGGCAAGCCTACGATATCACCGGCAAATGCTTCGTCCACAGTCTCTTTCTTCTGTGCCATGAAGGCAGTAGGACTGCTGAATCGGAGGTCTTTGCCGAGGCGGATATGGCGGTAGTTCTTGTTGCGTTCGAAACGTCCGGAGCAGATCTTCACGAAGGCGATACAGCTGCGGTGGTTAGGGTCCATGTTGGCGTGAATCTTGAACACGAAGCCAGTAAAAGGCTCTTCCGTTGGGTCCACCTTACGCTCCTCAGTCTCCACAGGCAAAGGCGATGGGGCAATCTCCACGAAGCAGTTGAGCAACTCCTGGACACCGAAATTGTTCAGTGCACTACCGAAGAACACCGGTGCCACCTTGGCAGCCAGATAACTCTCACGGTCGAACTCGTTGTAGACGCCGTTGATCATCTCAAGGTCCTCACGCAGCTTCATGGCATCCTCCTCGCCCACATGCTTCTCCAGTTCAGGGTCGTTCACGTCGTCAATCTCCACTGTCTCGGTGATGCGTTGTTTGTCTGGGGTGAAGAGGTTGAGTTTCTGCTCATAGATATTGTATACGCCCTTGAATCGTTGACCCATATTGATAGGCCAACTGAGTGGGCGAACGCCGATGCCGAGTTCCTGTTCCAACTCATCCAACAGGTCAAAAGGGTCTTGGCAGTCGCGGTCCATCTTATTGATGAAGATCATCACCGGAGTCTTACGCATCGTACACACCTGCATCAGCTTGCGAGTCTGAGCCTCGACGCCTTTAGCGCCGTCAATCACGATGATTACGGAGTCGACGGCAGTGAGTGTGCGGAAAGTGTCTTCGGCAAAGTCCTGGTGACCTGGGGTATCAAGGATATTGATTTTGTAGTTGTTGTATTCAAAGCCCATGACAGACGTAGCCACTGAGATACCACGTTGTCGTTCAATCTCCATCCAGTCGGAAGTGGCAGTCTTCTTGATCTTATTGCTCTTCACGGCACCAGCCACATGGATAGCGCCACCAAAGAGAAGAAGTTTCTCTGTGAGGGTGGTCTTACCTGCGTCAGGGTGAGAGATGATAGCAAACGTGCGTCTGCGTGCAATTTCTTCTTTGAAAGTCATGAGTCTATTGAATATCTATTATGCTGAAACCTTGTCTGTTATGTTGTTCTCTCCTTGTTCGGGAAAGAGAGTGCAAAGATAGTGCAAGGTGAGCGAAAAACCAAGAAATAAGCTTGCTTATTTAAGGGTTTTGCCGAACCGCAGCCTATCTTCTCAAAAGATAGCGCAAACCGAAGACAATACCAAATTTATTTGAGTATTGTTGAGGTGCCGCCTATCTTGCGTAAGCAGAAGTACAACTTTTTCAGCGAACGAAGATACAACATATCAAAAATAAGCTGTACTTTTGCATCGCCAGAAATTGCTACCACCACATAGTATACTTGTGGTTCTTCTACGCCATAGGATTTTGTCTTATGGCGTTGTTTTTTATATGCCAATACGGAGAGTATAACGTCAGGAGAACGCCCTGAAAGGGCAGAAGTCCTAAGCCCAGGGTGCAGTGATAGTGCAAGGTTTGAGTTGTTGACGGGCTGAAGGCCCAACAGTTCCAAGCCT